>CANEFX010000004.1 GCA_947426945.1 uncultured Bacillota bacterium | reverse complement strand
CCACCTCGTCGGCGTGCTTGGGGGGCAGCTGGGCGCCGTCCTCCCAGTAGACCTTATAGCCGTTGTACTCCTTGGGGTTGTGGCTGGCGGTGACGTTGATGCCGGCAATGCAGCCGTACTCCCGAATGGCGAAGGACAGCTCGGGGGTGGGGCGCAGGGACTCAAACAGGCGGACAGGGATGCCGTTGCCCGCCATGACACAGGCGGCCTCACGGGCAAAGATATCGGAGTTGTTGCGGCAGTCGAAGCAGATTGCCACACCCCGGGCCACAGCCTCGGGGCCCTCGGCCAGGATGACTTCCGCGAAGGCCTGAGTGGCGTGGCGGATAACATGGACGTTCATTCGGTAGGTGCCCATCCCCATGGTGCCCCGGAGACCGGCGGTGCCGAACTCCAGCTGGGAGAAGAAGCGGGATTCGATCTCCTTCTCGTCGGATTTGATGGCCTCCAGCTCGGCCTTTTCGGTCTCGGACAGGGCGGAACTGGCCAGCCAGGCCTCATAAGTATCACGATAGGACATAATAACATTACCTCCTGCGGCTAAATTTTTACAATTATCATTGTACCACAGGAGGAACGGGATTTCCAGATATTTTTTGTCGGAATTTACAGACGCAGACGGGCCATATCCTCCGGCAGAGGGACAGAAAATTGCAGTGATGTTCCCGTGATCGGGTGGCGGAGAGCCAGTGACCCAGAGTGGAGGGCGGGGCGGGGAATGAGAGTCTTATCCTCTGTCCCGTAGAGGAAATCCCCGGTAAGGGGATGGCCGATGTGGGCCATGTGGACCCGAATCTGGTGGGTGCGGCCCGTCTCCAGCTCCAGGCGGAGGAGGGCGCGTCCGTTCCAGACCTCCAGGGTCTTGTAACGCGTCCGGGCGGGCTTGCCGTCGGGCCGGACCATCTGCTCCATCAGAGAGCCCGGTCTGGGCCCCAGGGGGGCGTCAATGAGGCCGTCGGGCGGCTCCGGCGTCCCCTCGCACACCGCCAGGTAGACCCTGCGGAAGTCCGGGGTGTGGAGCTGCCGCTTCAGCATCTCCTGGGCGTGGGGGTGCTTGGCGGCGACCAGCAGGCCGGAGGTCCCCCGATCCAGCCGGTGGACGGGGTGAAAATCCGCCTCCTGCCTCGACCTTTCGTAATAATATACCAAAAAATTACCTAATGTATCGTCGAAGTGCCCCGGCCCCGGGTGGACGGACACCCCCGGGGCCTTGTTCAGGACAATGATGTCCTCATCCTCGTATACAATATCCAGCGGGCCGGGGGCGGGGACGATGCCGCTGTTGCGCTGGGGGTCGGACAGCCGCGCCGACAGCACCTGCCCTGCCTCCGGCTGGAAATCGGTATGGACGCGTACGCCGTCCACCAGGATGCCGTCCTCCAGCCACTTGATCCGCCTTACCACTGTCCCGGACAGGTGCAGATGCCGCTTAAGCAAGGTATCTACCTTTACACCTGCCAGCTCCGGCGTGACGGTCAGCTCCAGCCGCCGGCTCACAGCTTTTTGGACAGCCAGAAATTGGCGGTGAGGAACACAAGGCTGTAAAGAATCATAACACCCATCAAAGCTTGAAAGGCCGCCATGCTCAGGGGCAGTACCACAAACAGCGCCGCGGCCGTAGTAAAGAAAGTCACCCCGCCCGCTGTCTCAAAGGCGGTGTGGACGATTTTCAGCTCCCGCTCGTCGGTCTCCTTGATTTGGGCCTTCCGCCGGGCCTGGGGGTGAGCAATCAAATACTGTGTGCGAATCAGCAGCACCAGCGCCCCGGCGGAAATCCCGCTGGCCCCTCCCAGATAGAAGCCCTGGGCGTATTCGGACAGACTGCTGTCCGGCACCAGCCAAAAGTAACACACAAAGCCTACCAGTCCGATGCACAGCATCCCAATTGCCGCCCAACGGCGCTGGCGCAGGGATTTATTGTAATCCCCGCCTCCTGTCAGCATTGCTTTTATCAACATGGAAAATCCTCTCCTTTGATTTTCTGCAGGGGGCGGCCTCTGTGCCGCCCCGGTTTTCCTTTCTCTGCGGGGCGGCGCGGAGGCCGCCCCCTACATCTTCTTATTCCACCGATGAATGTTAATCATATAGAAGGTGCAGTGGAGCACGATGACCACCGAGACGGCCACGCCCCACAGTCCCCCAACAAAAATCTGGATGACCATGAACGCCGCCCACAGCATGTACAGCGTCCAGTACCAGGAGGACATGGCCGCCTTCTCCCGGATGGCCACGTTGCGCTCGTCGTGCTCGCCCAGCTCATACTCCTTCTGCTGCTCCGGGGACCTCCGGATGCGGCTCAGGGCGATGCCCACCGCCCCGGAGCCCATCAGCATACCGCCCAGGGTGTACAGGGCCAGGACAGCCGGTTTCGGGGCCCGTTCCCCCAGTAGAAGCGCGGCAAGAATCAGAGCCCAGGCCGCCGCAAACATTACATAGGGGAATACTTTTTTCAGTTTATCTCTCATTGCAAAAACCTCACAGTCTTAATATTTCCGGTTCATCCACCACCGGGCGGCGAGCATGAGGAACCAGTGGATAATCATCAGCCAATAAAATACATAGGCAATGTCATGGCGGCGCAGAATAGCGCCGGAGAACCAGAAGGCCCCTAACATCAGCCAGAACTCCACCTGCTGGCAGAACCGGGCGGCTTTCTCCCGCACCATCAGATTGCGTTCGTCGGTCTCTGCCCGTTCCATATCCCGCTTCTCCTCCTGAGACAGGTGCTTCCGCTTCCACTCCGTAAATATCGAAACCGCAAGGACAATCAGCAGCAGCGGGAGGGAACAAGAGCGCAGCCAGCCTGGCACAAAGGGGTAGTTCAGACCAAGGGCCAGAAGGATTACCAGGTGAAGAAAGTCGTCAAACAGGGGATTTACTGTCTTTGCATTCATAGCGTCTCCTCCTCAAACAAGAATACTTCCTCGATGGTCAGCCCGAAATACTTTGCAATCTTGTGGGCCAGCAGCAGGGAGGCGTTGTACCGGCCGTTCTCCAGGGAGATGATGGTTTGCCGGGTGACGTCCACCCCGTCGGCCAGCTCCGCCTGGGAGATTTTTCCGGCCTTGCGCAGCTCAGCAATTCGGTTGGTCACCGGACCACCTCCTTCTTGACAATGTAAAGTGTGCTTTACTATTTGGAAGTATAGCACGCTTTACATTTTATGTCAAGGGGGCTTTACATTTTTTGCGAGAAAAATTTTCCGCGCCGGGATTCGGGAAAATTCCACTGTGCAGCGGAGGAGATCTTTGTTATAATAAGGGGCAATATTACAGAGCGAGGAGCTTGGCGATGAGAGACAGACAGGCGGACGGCGGGGAGAAGCTGGGGATTTATATCCACATTCCCTTTTGCCGCAGCAAATGCGACTACTGCGATTTCTACTCCCTGGCGGGGCAGGAGGGGCGGATGGACCGCTTTCAAAAGGCCCTGCTGGCCCACCTGAAGGAGACCGCCCCCATAGCCCGGAGCTTCCCGGTCGATACGATCTATTTTGGCGGCGGCACCCCCAGCTGGTACGGGGCCAGGCGGCTGCGGGAGCTGCTCTCGGCGGTGAAAAAGCTTTACCGGGTGGAGAAGGAGGCGGAGATTACCTTTGAGGCCAACCCGGACAGCACGGACTTTAAATCTCTGCGGGCCCTGCGCCGGGCAGGCTTCAATCGGGTGTCCTTCGGCTATCAGTCGGCCCGCCCCAAGGAGCTGGCGGAGGTGAACCGTCCGCACACGGTGGAGCAGGGAGACGGGGCTGTGGCCGCAGCCAGAAAGGCCAAACTGAAGAATCTGTCCCTGGATCTGATTTATGGGCTGCCCGGCCAGACGGAACAGTCGTGGCATGAGACGGTGGAGCACATTCTGACGCTGGAGCCGGAGCATCTGTCCTGCTACGGGCTGAAGGTGGAGGAGGGCACCCCCCTGGCTGCCCGGGCGGCCGCCGGAGAGGTCCTGCCCGACGACGACGCCCAGGCGGACATGTACCTGTGGGCGGTGGAGCGGCTGTCCCAGGCGGGATATGAGCAGTATGAGATATCCAATTTCGCCCGTCCGGGATTTGCCTCCCGGCACAATCTGCGCTACTGGCTTCTGCGGCCCTACATCGGCTTCGGCCCGGGGGCGCACTCCGATTTCGGCGGCCGGCGGTATTCCTGGGTCCGGGACCTGGAGGGTTATATCACAGGGGTTCTGGATGAAGGAGCCCTGCTGGACAGTCAGGACTTGATTCCGGAGGAGGAGCGGGGCTGCGAATATCTCATGCTGGGCCTGCGTACCGGCCGGGGCGTTGAGGAGTGGGAGTACCGGGGACGGTATTTTATGGACTTTGCCCCTATTGAGGCCCGACTGGAGGAGTTTGAGGCCCGGGGCTGGGCGGAAAAGACGGCCCAGGGCCGCTGGCGCTTGACGCCGAAAGGGTTTCTGGTGTCCAACCGACTTATCGGCGACCTGCTGGAGCGGCAGGAGAAGGTCCGGCTGTCCAGTCTGCTGCCTCGGGCTCAGGCCCGGTATCAGGGAAAAAATTTGTAGAGGCGGCCGCAGGCCGCCCCTGAATGGAAGTCACTGCATATATTTTTACAATAAATGACAAATAAATTTTGAGCATCAGACAGCGGGAGGAAAGTTTTCCCTCCGCTGTCCGTCTTTTTTAACAATTCGTTCACAGCCCCGCAATTTTTGTTGCAAGCGGGATATAATAGTGCTATAATATATCCGGTTTGTTATGCCCTGCCCTAGGACAGGTTCTTATTTTGATATTACATATGGCAGTTCAGCCATATTTTCATAGATTCCAAGACTTGGAAAAGAGGGTGCTTTCGTTTGACGAAGTATTTGATTCACGGGGGGAACCCCCTCCATGGAACCATCCAGATCAGCGGAGCAAAAAATGCCGCTGTTGCCATTATTCCCGCCGCCCTGCTGGTAGATGGGGCGTGCCGTATTGAAAACGTTCCTCAAATCAGCGATGTGACGCTGATTCTTCAAATTTTACAGGAGCTGGGCGCGGAGGTCCGCACTGTAAACCGGACCACCGTTGAGGTGGACTGCTCCCATATCCGCAACCGACAGGTACCCTATGAGCTGGCCCGGAAGATCCGCGCCAGCTACTACCTTGTGGGCGCGCTGCTCAGCCGCTTCGGCTGGGCGGAGGTTCCCCTGCCCGGGGGATGTGATCTGGGCGGCAGGCCTGTGGACCAGCACATCAAGGGCTTTGTGGCCATGGGGGCCGAGGTGGACGTGCGCAACGGCCTGATTTATGCCCGCGTGCCCAACGGTTCCCGCCTGGCCGGGGGACAGGTCTATCTGGATATTGTCTCCGTGGGGGCGACCATGAACATTATGCTGGCCGCTACCCTGGCCAGCGGCCTCACCGTGATTGAAAACGCCGCCAAAGAACCCCATATTGTGGATCTGGCCAACTTCCTCAACTCCATGGGAGCCGACATCCGGGGGGCGGGCACTGACGTCATCAAGGTCCGGGGGGTGAACCGCCTGCGGGGCGGCTCCTACTCCATCATTCCCGATCAGATCGAGGCGGGCACCTATATGGCCGCCGTGGCCGCCGCTGGGGGCGAGGTGCTCATCAAAAATGTTATTCCCAAGCACTTGGACTGCATCACCGCAAAGCTGGTGGAGATGGGGGTGGAAGTGGAGGAGCAGGACGACGCGCTCCTCCTGCGCAGGGTTGGTCCTGTCGGCCGGGTGAATGTAAAGACCATGCCCTATCCCGGCTTTCCTACTGATATGCAGCCCCAGATTGCCGCCGCTCTGTGCGTGGCCCAGGGCACCAGCGTTCTCACCGAGGGCGTCTGGGACAACCGGTACCGCTATGTGGACGAGTTCCGCCGCATGGGGGCCCATATCCAGGTGGATGGCAAGGTAGCCGTCATTGAGGGAGTGGACCATCTGACAGGGGCCCCCGTACACGCCTGTGACCTGCGGGCCGGGGCCGCCATGGTAATTGCCGGACTGGCCGCCCAGGGGACCACCGAAATCGACGGCATTCACCACATCGAGCGGGGCTATGAGACCATCGTGGAAAAGCTGGCCGCCGTGGGCGCCGATATCCGGATTATCAGCGTCCCCGATGAGGAAGGTCAGGCGCAGGTAGGATAACTAATGCATGGACGGGCGGCTGTGTGGCCGCCCGTTTTCTAAAGGAGAGAACGGCTTGCTGACTTTTACCACTTTTGCCAGCGGCTCCCTGGGAAACGCGGCCCTGGTATCCTGCGGAGATACCCATGTCCTGCTGGACGCTGGCATCTCCGCCAAGCGGATTGCCGGCGGACTGGCAGCGCTGGGACTCGAACCCCGCCAGTTGACCGCCATTTTCCTTACTCACGAGCACAGCGACCATGTGTCCGGACTGCGGGTGCTGACTAAAAAGGCAGGGGCCCCCATCTATGCCACCTGGGCCACCTGCCAGGAGTGGTATAGGAAAAACCGGTGCGACGAGGTAAGGGATCTGTTTCGGGAGCAGGAGGCGGGCACAGGGGTGCAGATTGGTCCTTTGTGGGTGGAGTCCTTTTCCACCCCCCACGACGCGGCGGGCAGTGTGGGATACTCTATCGCCGGCGAGGGGAGCCGCATCGTGCTGGCTACCGATCTGGGCCATATCACCGCGCAGGTCCGCCGGGCTGTGGAGGGCTGTGACCTGCTGGTGTGCGAGGCCAACCATGATGTAGACTGGGTCCGTACCGGGCCCTACCCCTATTACTTAAAGCAGCGTATTCTGGGGAAGTACGGCCACCTGTCCAACGAAGCGGGAGCGGAGTTGGCCGCATTTGCGGTCCAGTCAGGCGCCCGGTCGGTGATTCTGGCCCACCTGTCCCAGACGAACAACACCCCCGCCCGGGCTTATGAGGCAGTCAGGCTGCGGCTGATGGCTATGGACTGCGATCCGGAGCGGGATATCTCCCTTTCTGTGGCCCCCAGGGATGCTATGGGGATTACTTGGAGCCCAGAGGGGGTGCTGGTATGCTGAGCGTCTATCTCATCTGTGTGGGCAAGCTGAAGGAGAAGTTTTACAAGGATGCCTGCGCCGAGTATGTGAAACGGCTGTCCCCCTACTGTAAACTGACTGTTATTGAGATTCCCGAGGTCAAGCTGTCCAAGGACCCCACGCTGGGGGAGATCACCAACGCCCTGGCCAGGGAAGGGGAGGCCATCCGGGGTAAGATTCCTCCCAGTTCCCGGATGGCGGCTCTGTGCGTAGAGGGACGGATGCGCTCCAGTGAGGAGATGGCCCAGATGTTTCCCATGGTTGGGAGCAGTCCGGACAAGCATATGGTTTTTGTCATCGGCGGCAGCTACGGTCTCCATCCCTCCATCAAAGCGGAAGCCAATATCCAGCTGTCCATGTCCCCCATGACCTTCCCACACCATTTGGCCCGGGTCATGCTCCTGGAGCAGATTTACCGGGCGTTTAAAATCAACGAGGGGTCCAGCTATCACAAATAAAAACGGCCCCGTTCCCAAAATTGGAAACGGAGCCGTCGTCCCTTTTACCTTTCGTGTTGCTAATGATTGATTTTCAACATTCTTTGTCGAAGTGCCAAAATAAGCGATACTTTATACAACAGATATAAATTTGACAGTCTGTTATCTTACTTGTATAGCTATCCCTTCAATCATCCGGTTAACTATTTCCGGTTGATCGGTGTTTGAATTGTGTCCAGCATCCTTAATCCATTCCAGTGGAATACCTGTATTTTTATGCCATGCCTTATTATATCGAATACACGAACCCGCATGGTCCTGTTCTCCGCAGATTAGTAATGCAGGACATTTGATTTCATATGGCAAATCCGTTTCCATTGCATTTGCAAGGATTTTAAACCCATGACCAGCTATCTGGGAATATCGCTTTTTGTCTCCATCGTATACCATCATGATTTCATACATTAGTGTTCTTCCGTATTCAGATACTGCAACCCCGTTTGTCCCCGACTTTAATAGAAGTTTCCAAGGATAATAAAAATAAACAGGTTCCATCCGTTTTAATAACCAAATTTCCATTCCCGTTACGTATTTTCGCTGCAATGGGGCCGAATCAATGGAAACAAATCCTTTTAAATGCTCGGGATATAATTCGGCATACACCTGCCCGACGTAACCGCCCATGGATTGGCCCACAATAACAGGTTTTGTTATGTTCTCCTGTATGAAAATTCCATTTAACCACTTTGCCTTATCGAAAAGATCAAAGTCAAACTTAAATGGCCACGAGGCCGCATGAGCAGGCGCGTCCCAAATAAAAACATTGTATTTACTCATAAAATATTCAATTTGCTTTTCAAATAATCTATGGTCCGCTGTCAATCCTGGCAGAAACACCAGTGTTACAATATCAGTATCAATCATATGAATCCAATAATGAATCGTACCTAATGGCGTTATATATGTTTTTTCAAACATTTACTTTCCTCCATCCGCTGAAAATCTTCATTCAAACCATACCATGCCTCATTTAGAATTTCAAGCGGCAGTTCGTAAAATCGCCGGAGTTATAAGTCAGCAACACAAAAGGTAAAAGGGAGGAGCCGTCCCACAACTTGACATACCCGCAAAAATGTGGTATGTTACAATTGTGTAAGGGAATCGCCCAGCGTTGGCGGTTTGACCTTTCTAAGCTAGATTTTTATCAAAAGACAGAAACCGTCACCGTGCAGGGTGGCAGAATACGTCGATGAAGAAGCCTGACGGCGTGCCGTCAGGCTCTTGCTTTATTTTGTCAGCTTTCGGTTCATATATTTGGGGTTAATGACCAGAATATAGACCATTCCCACAATCAGCATCAGCAGAGCGCCTACAAGTCCTATACCAGCGTAGATAACGAGGAACGCAATCCCCAGCTGGACCAGACAGTACAGCAATTCAATTTGGGTATTTTTCTTTCTCTGCTGAATATCTGCTTCAAAGCGATGATTGAACGCCATCCAGATCGAACATAAAAACAGAATGACAAGAGAGAGAACGAATGCTATGAATATGCCAGGGTCAGGCTCATGGACTCTGTAATTGTAATAGTGCTGTGCGGTGGAAAAACCAACTCCAAGGTGGCATATGATCGCGATCCGCGTCAGGTTGGCCCGCAGGATGGGGTTGGGCTTTTTGCCCTGTGGGGCCTCGCTGCGGGTCACATCATTGGAAATCAGCTCATCCAGTGGGATTTGGAACAGCTTGGCCAGAGCAATGAGCTTTTCCGAACTGGGGGTGGACTGATCCGCCTCCCATTTTGTCACCGCCTGACGGCTGACGCCCATCTGCTCCGCCAGCGTCTCCTGGGACAGGCTGTGGGCAGTCCGCTGCTCTTTGATCTTTTCCCCTAATGTCATTTGAATCACCTCTGGGACCAGTGTATCAGTTTTTTCATAAAGAGCTACCAACTATCCGGCAACTATCGGTTGCAAGCGTCGGTTTCACCTCAAATCCCCGTCAAATCAAAGGGCGGCGTGTACTCCTCCCTGGCGCTGGTCCGCTCCTGGGTGAAGCCCTCCAGACCCAGGTTCGCCATATAATCCTGAGCCGCCCGAATCTCTCCGGGGCGCAGGCGGCGGTCCAGCTCCGGGCAGGCGGACAGATCCCCCCAGGGGGTATACTGACTCATAAGGGAGAACCGCACCGTCCCCGGTTCAAATTCCCGACTTACCCAGTCCATCACTGCTTTAGCCTGATTTACCTGGCCAGGGAGGATAAGGTGGCGTATAATCACACCTCTTAATAACAATCCATTATTATCGAACCGGCAGGAGCCGGTCTGACGGACCATCTCCCGGATAGCCTCTTGGGCAATTTCCGGGTAGTTTGGGGCGGAGGAGTACCGCCGGGCGGTCTCCCCATCCAGATATTTCAAATCGGGGAGATAAATATCCACCTTTCCCTCCAGACCTTGGAGGGTATCCACCTTGTCATATCCTCCGGTGTTGAATACAACGGGGACAGGGGGCCGCCAGTCCTCCAGCAGGGCGGCGATGACGTGGGCGTAGTGGGTGGGATTGACAAAATTCAGGTTGTGGGCTCCCTGGGCAATCAAATCCCGGCAGATCTCCCGCAGGCGGTCCAGGGTGACAGCCCTTCCGAAATCCTGATGGCTGATTTTTTCATTCTGGCAGAACACACAGCCCAGAGAGCACCCGGAAAAAAAGATTGTCCCGGAGCCCCGGACGCCTGAGACAGGGGGTTCCTCCCAGTGGTGGAGGGCGGCCCGGGCCAGGACGGGGACGAAGGGCGTCCGGCAGTAACCGCGCCCGGAAGTTTCGGTGCGCAGAGCGCCGCAGTTTCGCGGACAGAGACGGCAGATCATAGGGATACCTCCGGCGGAAAGGGCCGCTCCAGATAGACCATATCGGTCAGGCGGCGGCCGCACTCAATGATGGGGTGGTCGTAGTTGTCCGTAAAGAAGTTTTTGACCACATATGCGCGGTGAAAGCCGCAGGACTCATAAAAAGGGATGGTGAGCGGGCTGTCTCCGGTTCCCACCCGCAGGATCTGAAAACGATTGGCAAAGAGGGACAGGAGAAATTCCATCAGCTCCCTGCCATAGCCCATGCGCCGGCGGCAGGGGGCGACGGCAATGTTTTTCAGCTCCAGCACGCCATTCCCCTCATCTGTGACGACACAGACTGCGTTTATGCCGTCCTCCTCCAGAGCGAACATGGTTCCCCGGTCCAGGTACCGGTAAATCATGTTCTCCTGCTCGTCAGCAAGAAGGAGCAGGGGGAGGTATTGTTCTTTGTGGTCCGTTACTTCAAAAATGCGCATAGCGGTTTCCTCAAAAATGCCCCAGCCTGTCCATGACCGGCCGGCGGAAGCTCTGAAATGCGTTGGGGACGGCGTAGACGTCCCGGAGGTCCGTCCGGCTGGCCCAGACCCAGCCTTCGGGCAGAGCAGAGTCCTCCAGTTCTCCGGCCAGGGCGGTCATGCTCCATTCGATATGAGTAAAAATGTGCCTGCCCGTCCCTGCGCGCTCCAGCGCCGGAGCGGACAGTCCCCACCGTGCCGGCCAGTCCTCTCCGCCGGACGGCTCGCTGGGGTATTCCCACAACCCGGCCAGCAGGCCCCGGGCGGGACGGCGGCGCAGAGCCACGCAGTCTCCGTGAAACAGGAGGTAGACGGTACGCTTCTCAACCCGGCGCTCCTTTTTTGCCGCTTTGACGGGCAGCTGTTCTGTCCGCCCCTCCTGAAAGGCCCGGCAGAAGCGGGCCGCGGGGCACCGATGGCACAGAGGCGCGCCGTTGGGCAGGCAAATTGTGGCTCCCAGCTCCATCAGAGCCTGATTAAAATCCCCGGGGGCCTCCAGGGGGATTACCTCGGCCAGGGCTGCCGTCACTTTTTTCTTCGTAGCGGAGGTAGTGATATCGCCGCTGTTCCCGGTGACGCGGGCTGTCACCCGAAGGACGTTGCCGTCCACCGCCGGGACGGGCAGGCCAAAGGCAATGGAGGCGACGGCACCGGCGGTATAATCTCCCACCCCGGCCAAGCTTCGGATATCTTCATAAGTATTTGGAAATACCCCGTTGAAATTGGACATGATCTGTTTGGCCGCCTTTTGCAGGTTTCTGGCCCTGCTGTAGTAGCCCAGACCCTGCCACAGCTTCATCAGTCGGTCCTCGGGCAGGGCGGCCAGGGCGGAGATGTCGGGAGCCGCCGCCAGAAGGCGGCCGTAGTAGTCCAGTACCGCCGCTACACGGGTCTGCTGGAGCATGATTTCAGATATCCACACATGGTAAGGAGTTGGGTCGCTCCGCCAGGGGAGGGTCCGGGCGTTTTCCCGGTACCAGATCAGCAGGGGGATGGGCAGCTGTTGCAGTTCGTCCAAAGAAATTCTCCTCTCCGCAAAAATCAGGTCGGCGGAATACGTTTTCCAGCGTGGTTCACCATATCATACAACTTTTCAGTACCAATTTCAACTGATTGCCGATTGAACAAAATCATAGCAAAATACTAATATAATATATAATGGATTTGGGGATGGTATTTTTCCGGCAGGAGTGATAAAGTCTTGAACAGAGCAAAGGTTAAAAATTTAACGAGGTCCCGGCTGCCGCTCTTGCCGGGGTTCCCAGAGGTTTTTGAGCTTTGACTCCATCATTCCTTTTTCATCCATCCTTCCAGATCACCACACAGGGGCGCCCCGTAGGGGCGCCCCTGTGTGGCTTTGTCTGGGGGAAACGGATCCGGGTATCCCTGGGTTTATCTGCGGGATACGTGGCCGCCCCTGTTCGCTTCCTCATTCCAGCATCTGTACGACCTCAAAAACCAGGCCGTCGCAGTGCTCCTTCCGGGGGATGCCTGCCTCGTGGGATTTCTTCAGCAGGGCAGCGCAGTTAATCTCCCCATGGTCCTCCAAAAACTTGCGCCGGAAGCTGTCTGACTCCTCGGGGGGATAGCCGGTCATGCCCAGCGCCATAAGTGCTCCGGTGAGGGCGCCGCAGACCGAGCCACAGCGCATTCCGGAGCCGAAATTGGCACCCAGATCATAGGCCTGCTGTTCCGTGAGGCCCATCTCTTCGGCGAAGGCAACCAGAACGGACTGGCAGCAGTTAAAGTGTACATCGGTGCGGGAGCGGAGCTCCCGGGCTTTTTCCAAATGTGTCATGATGCATTCTCCTGTCTGTTAAAATGTTTTGAGACTGTCAGTTAAAAATATCCGGGGTGTCGGCAAAGAGCCGGCGTACTTGCTCCCAGACAGGGCGGTTCTCCGGCCGGGCCAGCCGGGGATCCCGGGCCAGCAGATTCCGGGCGGCCTCCTGAGCCTCGCTGAGCAGGCGCATATCCCCGGCCAGGTCGGCCAGTCTGGTCTGGGGCAGGCCGTGCTGGCGGCTGCCGAAGAAGTCCCCGGGCCCCCGGGCTTTTAAGTCCTCCTCAGAGATTTTGAAGCCGTCGGTGGTGGAGGCCAGGGTGTGCAGCCGCTCCATAGCCTCCAGGCTGCGGGTACCGGTAATCAGAACGCAGTGAGACTGGTGCGGCCCCCGGCCCACCCGTCCCCGGAGCTGGTGGAGCTGGCTGAGGCCGAAGCGGTCGGCGTTCTCAATGATAATAAGAGAGGCGTTTGGCACATCCACGCCCACCTCCACTACAGTGGTGGCTACAAGCACCTGGGTTCGGCCCGAGGCGAAGGCAGACATGGCCTCCTCCTTCTCCCGGGGCTTCATCTTCCCGTGGAGCAGGCCCACCCGCAGATCGGGAAAGACCTCCCGCTGCAGCTTTTCCGCATAGGTTTTTACCGCTTTCAGGTTGAGGGCGGGGCGTTCCTCTCCGGGAAGAGCGGCGTCCGGATTCTCCTCCACGGCGGGGCAGATGATATAGGCCTGCCGCCCCTCCTGCACCTGCCTGCGGACAAAGCCGTACATCCGCTGCCGCTTGTCCTCCCGGACCACGTAGGTGGCGACGGGAGTGCGGCCCGGGGGAAGCTGGTCGATGACAGATACGTCCAGATCGCCGTAGATGATGAGGGCAAGGGTACGGGGAATGGGGGTGGCGGACATGACCAGCACGTGGGGTGAGATTTCACCGCCGCTTTTGGCGGCCAGGGCGGCCCGCTGAGCAACCCCGAACCGGTGCTGTTCGTCGGCTACAATGAGAGCCAGCCGGGCAAACTCCACCCCGGCGGAGATAAGGGCGTGGGTGCCCACCACAAAGTCTATCTCTCCCGCAGCCAAAGCAGTTTTTGTTCTCTTTTTTTCCGCCGGCTTCATGGAGCCGGTGAGCAGGCCCACCCGTACTCCGGCGGGGGCGAGCAGGGCGGACAGGGATTTAAAATGCTGTTCGGCCAGCACCTCGGTGGGGGCCATGAGGGCGGTCTGACAGCCCCCTTTTGCGCACAGCCAGCCGGCAAAGGCGGCCACGGCGGTCTTGCCCGAGCCTACGTCTCCCTGGACCAGCCGATTCATGGGCCGGCGGCCGGCCATGTCGCCGGCCACCTCGTCCATTACCCGGCTCTGGGCCGGAGTGGGAGAGAAGGGGAGGAGGGAGAGAAATTCCGCTTTGGGCCGGGCAGGAACCGCCCGCCCGGCTCCCTCACTGTCCCGGCGGTCCTTTAGAAAGAACAGACCTACGGCCAGGTAAAAAAGCTCCTCGAAGGCCAGCCGTCTCCGGGCCAGCTCCAGGGCCTTTTCATCCTCCGGAAAGTGGATGTTTTTAACGGAAAACTCCATTGCCGCCAGGCTGTGCTCCTGCCGGACGGACTGGGGAAGGGTTTCGGGCAGAGTCTCGGCGCAGGGAAGGGCCTGCCGGGTGAGGGAGGCCAGCAGATGGTTGGAAATCCCGGCGGTCAGCCGGTAGACCGGCATGATGCATCCGGTAAAGGACTGCCTGTCAGCCCGCTCGAAAATTGGATTTACCATCGTCCGTCGCCGCCCCTGCAGCTCCACCGAACCATAAAAAATGTACTCCTCACCGGCTTTGACGGCCCGCTCCACATAGCTCTGATTGAAAAAAGTGAGGTGAAGTGCGCCGGTGTTGTCAACTGCCTTGACCTGGACCAGCTCCAGACCTTTCCGGATGCGGGACAGCCGGGGGTGCTCGGCCGCCATGGCGGAGATGCACACCCGGCCCTCCAGAGGAGCGTCCCGGATGGAGTATACCTGCCTTCGGTCCTCATAGTCCCGGGGGTACCAGGCCAGCAGATCGCCGGCGGTGGTCAGGCCCAGCTTTTCCAGCTTCTTGGCGCGGGCCTCCCCCACGCCGGGAAAGCCAGTGAGCGGGGTGCCGCGGATGACGGGCATGGGGAGACCTCCTTCCTCGGAAAGATATATTTTATTTTATCACAGGTTGACAGGGGAGTAAAGGTGAAGAATGGGGCTTGTCACAAGACCGGCGGCCCGGTATAATGGAAGGGCGGCCGGCGGCCGTCCGAAAGGAGAATGTCCATGTCTGAATATATTTTGAATCTTCTTCCCCTGAAGGGGAGAGAACGGGAGGAATTTGAAGCTGCCGCACCCGGTGCCGTCCATGTATACGCCCGCAGCAGCACCGTCACGCAAGCACAGATTGCCGCCGCCACCGTTGTGTTCGGGTGGCCCCGCCCGGAGATGATGAGGGGGGCCACCAGTCTCAAATGGTTTCAGACCATGTGGGCGGGTACCGAGGAATACGACGGCACACTGCCTCCCGGGGTGCAGTTTACCTCCTCCAGCGGCTCCAACAGCCGCAGTGTGGCCGAACATATGCTCACTTTGCTGCTGGCCCTCTGCCGCCGCCTGCCTGTCTATCTGGACAGCCAGCGCGCCCATGTCTGGAAGGACGAGGGCCGTATGAAAACCATTTTGGGAGCCACCGTTTTGGTGGCGGGGGCGGGCCATGTGGGGTCTGACTTCGCCAGGCTTTGTCAGGGGCTGGGGGCAAAAACCGTCGGAGTGAAGCGAACGGTAAACGGTCCCGTAGAGGGGTTTGACCAGGTCCGTCCCATGGAGGAGCTGGATCACCTGCTGCCACAGGCCGACGTGGTGGCCCTGGTCCTGCCCCACTCCCCTGAGACGGCGGGGCTGATAGACGGGGCGCGCATTGCCCTGATGAAGGAGGACGCGATTCTGCTCAACGCCGGGCGGGGGTCGGTGCTGGATCAGGACGCGCTGGTAAAGGCCCTGGAGGCTGGAAAGCTGTGGGGTGCGGCCCTGGACGTCACCGACCCGGAGCCCCTGCCAGAAGACAGCTCTCTGTGGGACGCGCCCAGACTGCTCCTCACGCCCCATGTGGCTGGAGGAATGCGCCTGGAGATCACCAGGCGGAATTGCGTGGAGATGGCGCTGGAAAACCTTCGCCGCTATATGGCGGGAGAGCCTTTGCGCAATGTGGTCCGGTGAGGCTGCGGGGCGGATATGAGGGATAGTGCGGAAGCGCCCCGGACAGCCCGGAGCGCTTCCGCACTGCTGCGCCCTGTGAATTACCGGGCTGAAAATACCATCACGCTCCGGCCCCGGACGGTGACCTGGAGCCCGGGGACAGGGGCCTCCTGCTGTTCCGCCTGCCAGGTGTCTACCGCCCTGACCCAGTACATGGAGGCAGGCAGCTGGGGCAGGGTGACAGTGAGGTCCTCCCACCAAGCATTGGAGGCCACATAGATCACCTGGGGCCCCCGGTCCCGCTCCCAGCCGGAGAACATGACACCTATATACCGGTCGTGACGGTCAAAGGGGCGGTCCCGCCAGGGGGAGACCCCGTGGAAGCTGACGTCCGGGAAGCCGCAGGCGCCGTCCCCGGTTTCGGCCCGCAGAACCCGGTGCTCTCTGCGGAAGCGGATCATATAGCGAAAGAAATTGAACATATCCCGGTTGTGCTCCAGGCGGGTCCAGTCCAGCCAGGAGATGATGTTGTCCTGGCAGTAGGCGTTGTTGTTGCCGAACTGGGTGTTGCAGAACTCATCCCCGGCCAGGAACATGGGGGTGCCCCGGGAGCACATGAGCAGGGCGAAGGCGTTGCGGCACATCCGTCGGCGCAGGGCGTTGACGGCAGGGTCCTCCGATTCGCCCTCCATGCCGCAGTTCCAGCTGTTGTTGTCGTTGGACCCGTCGGTATTGTTCCAGCCGTTGGCCAGGTTGTGCTTGTCGTTGTAGCAGTACAGGTCCCACAGGGGGAAGCCGTCATGGCAGGTGATGAAGTTTACCGAGGCGTTATTCCGCCCCTGGCTTGCGTACAGATCCGGGGAACCGGCCATGCGCAGGGCGGCTCCCTGGGCAAAGCCCTCGTCCCCCTTGAGGTAGCGGCGCAGGTCGTCCCGGTAGCGTCCGTTCCACTCCGCCCACCGGTTCCAGGCGGGGAAGGCGCCCACCTGATACAGTCCGCCGGCGTCCCAGGCCTCGGCAATGAGCTTCACATTGCCTAAGATGGGGTCGAAGGCCAGAGCCTGAAGCAGGGGGGGGGCTCCCATGGGAGAGCCGTCCTCACTGCGGCCCAGGATGGAGGCCAGATCGAAGCGGAAACCGTCCACCCGGTAGGTGGTCACCCAGTAGCGCAGGCAGTCCAGGATCATCTGCCGGACGATGGGATGGTTGCAGTTCATAGTATTGCCGCAGCCGGAGAAGTTGTAATACTGTCCTTCCGGGGTGAGGAGGTAGTAGATGTTGTTGTCAAAGCCTTTGAAGGAGAAAAAGGGCCCCTTCTCGTTACCCTCGGCGGTGTGGTTGAATACCACGTCCAGATAGACCTCGATTCCCCGCTGCTTGCAGGCCTGGATCAGCCGCTTGAGCTCATTGCCCTCCCGATTGTACTCGGTAGATGCGGTGTAGCTGGTATTGGGGGCGAAAAAGCTGACGGTGCTGTAGCCCCAGTAGTTGCACAGAGAATTGCCGTCCGCCTGACGGTAGTCCTGCATCTCGTCGAACTCAAAAATGGGCATCAGTTCGATGGCGTTGATCCCCAGCTCCTCCAGGTAGTCCAGCTTTTCCATCAGGCCGGCGAAGGTGCCGGGATTGGCAACTCCGGAGGAGCCGTCTTTGGTGAAGCCCCGGACGTGGAGCTCGTAGATAATCAGGTCCTCCATGGGGATAAGGGGCTGAGCCATGTCCCCCCAGTCAAAGTCGTCCTTTACCACCCGGGCCTTGTAGTGCTGGCCCCGGGGGGAGGTGGCTCCCCACTGACTCTGGCCGGTGACCGCCTTGGCATAGGGGTCCAGCAGGTACTTTGTCCGGTCGAAAATCAGCCCCTTCCCGGGATCATAGGGGCCGTCCACCCGGTAAGCGTACTCAAACTCCTCAATGTTCAGCTTGAACACGATCATGGAGTACACGTTGCCGATGCGGTAGTGCGGGGGAAAGGGGAGCACGGCGAAGGGCTCCTTCTCGGTGCGGTGGAAAAGAAGCAGTTCGATGGAGCTGGCCCCTCTGGAGTGGACGGTGAAGTTCACCCCGCCAGGAATGGCTGTGGCGCCGTTGATATCGTAAAAGCCGGGCCGGACGTCGAAGCCGGCGATGCGGTCCAGGGGGACCAGATGGATGGAGCGGGGAAGCGGAGCTTGTGCCATGAGCGGTTCCCTCCTTTTGAATATATCCTTTATTGTATCACAAAAGGGGAGAACCGTAAAGGAAAAGCAAGAATTAAGGCCAGGGCAGGCCATTTTGGCCCGCCCTGGCCCATTGGAGAAAAAGCGTCCGTGATTAAGCCATTTTCAAACAGGGTCTATGGTTTGTTTTCTCTGACTGCCCGGCAGGGATTCCCGTAGGCAATGGTATTGTCCGGAATATCCTTTGTAACGACGCTGCCTGCTCCGATTACGACATTATCTCCGATCGTGACGCCGGGCATGATAATGACGCCGCCGCCGATCCACACGCTGTTTCCTATTGTAACCGGCGCCGTCCGGGTTTTACAGAATGCAAACGAGCCGTCCGCCTTTGGGACTCCGAACCGCTCCAAGGCGTTTACCGGATGAAAGGCCGTATATATCTGCACATTTGGGGCGATCAGGGCATTGTCTCCGATACGGATGATGTTGTCGTCTAGGAATATGCAGTTCATATTTACCTCGCAGTTATTTCCGAAGTAAATATTATTGCCGTAATCGACGAAAAACGGTGCTGTTATCCAAAGGTTCCTGCCTTTTCCGCCCAGCAGTTCATTCAGTATTCTCTCTTTTTCTTCGGTATTTGCGGAATCGACGTGATTGTAATCCCGCACCAGGTCCTTTGCCTTATGCCAGCGTGCCAACAATTCGGCGTCGCCGCAGTCGTAGAGCTGTCCCGCCAGCATTTTTTCCCGTTCCGTCATAGTTTCCTCCATAAAAAAGTATTGTTGCTTCATTATAAGGCACTACCGGCTGGAAAGCAAGGGCTTTTCCACTTGTGGAGCGTTTCCACGGGACAGTACGCTTTTCCGTCGGCGGTTCATGTTCCGCCGGGCGCGCACATATAGTTCAGTAAAGCCAAGGTCCTCTTCATGGGGGACGGTGATTTGAAAACGGGAGTGTTGCGGAATGGGAAAAAGACGGGAAAAAGTAAGAATATGGTTTATCGGGAGACGGTGGTGGTCGGTGTGTGCCTGTCTGTGTCTGGCAGCGGTAATGTTTTATGTGGTCAACTACCCCGCGGCCATAGGAGCCTCGGCCTCTACCCGACAGCTGCCGATTTACTGTGTTCAGCGGGACCAGAAGCTGGTAGCCATCAGCTTTGATGCCGCCTGGGGTAATGAGGATACCCAGCAGTTGATCGACATCCTGGAACAGTACAAGGTCCCGGCCACCTTCTTTGTGGTGGGAGAGTGGGTGGACAAATATCCCGAATCGGTAAAGGCCCTCCACGACGCGGGCCATGAGGTGATGAACCATTCCAATACGCATGCCCACTATCCTCAGTTGTCTGCAGATGAGGTGACCGCCGATCTGAACGCCTGCAACGACAAGATCGAGGCGGTCACCGGGGTGCGGCCTACTTTGGTCCGGCTGCCCTACGGCGATTACGACGATAAATCCATCAATGCTGTGCGCTCCATTGGAATGGAGCCGATCCAGTGGGATGTGGAAACGAGTGCAACATAGGAAACCCCTTGGGGCACAGGGAATTTTAGAGCACGAAAATAATTCCTGAAATTGTTTTGTTTCCCAAAGCTCAGACATTTCCGCCTGTGGCCGCTCATAAGATAGGCCAAGGAGGGGTCGCCATGAAGATTAAACATACCCACCCTGCTTATGATACTCCGGAACAGCGCCGACAGGCGATTCTGGACGTCAAGAAAACCTGTACCGCCGCACTCCGTTCAGCCAAAGAAGCCTCTGATAAGCAGGACGCATAATACCGGAGATGAAATACGACGCAGCCTACGCCCGGCAATCCCTCCTGCGGAAGGACAGCCTGTCCATCTCCGGTCAGCTGGATCTGTGCCGAAAGGCGGCCGGTGGGAAATTGACAGTCTATCAGGACGCCGGCTACTCCGGGAAAAACACAAAGCGGCCCGACTTTGAGCGCCTGCTCCGGGATATCAAGGCGGATAAAATTAGAAAGCTCTATGTGTACCGCCTGGACCGTTTTTCCCGTTCCGTCGCCGATTTCGGACGGCTGTGGGAAATTCTCCAGGAGCACAACGTGGAGTTTGTCTCAGTCAACGAAAACTTTGACACCACCACTCCCATGGGGCGGGCTATGCTCCACATCATCATGGTATTCGCCCAATTGGAGCGGGAGACCACCGCCGAACGGGTACGGGATAACTACTATCGCCGGGCCTCGCTGGGCTCCTGGCCCGGCGGCCCGGCCCCCTACGGGTTTGACATCGGGCGAATCCGCAGTACCGACGGACGCGCAGTCCCAGCGCTGACCGCCAACAAAAACGCGGAGACCGTCCGCCGTATTTATGAGGAGTATGCCACGGAGGGAATGTCCTTAGGTCTGCTGGCCCGCCGGTTGACTGTGGAGGAGATTCCCGGCGCGAAGCGCGGCACCTGGGACAACGTCACCCTCTCCCGCATCCTGCACAACCCGGCCTATGTGATGGCCGACGAGCAGGTCCGGCTCTACCTGATGGGCCGGGGCGCGCACATTACCTCGCCTCCGGAGCAGTTCGACGGGGCGCATAGCGTACTTCTGGTGGGCAAACGAAAGGCCTCTAACCGAAAATATACCGATCTGAAAGACCACGTCGCCTCTGTCATGAACAGCCTGGGGTTTATCCCGGCCAGCCTCTGGCTGCGCTGTCAGGCCAAGCTGGACCACAACCATCAGGTAGGCAACAGCGGGAAAGGGACCCATACCTGGCTTTCCGGACTGCTGAAATGTGCGAAGTGCGGCTACAGTCTCAAGGTAATCACGGACAAGACCCACCGCTGGCTGGCCTGCAGCGGGCGCTATAACCTGTCTCACTGCGACGCAAGCATCCATGTCAAACTCGGTGAGCTGGAGGAGATCGTATCAGCCGAGATTGTGCGGATGCTGGCAGAGTGCCCGGAGGAAGTACCGGAGTTGCGGGAAAATGGCTCCTTCGCCAGGCAGTTGGAGGAGATCGACCGCAAGGCGGACCGGCTGATCGACGCCTTTTCTGAGAGCGCCGACCTCCCCCCGGCCTATCTCCAGCGGTCGCTGGCCCGCCTGGAGCAGGAGCGCCAGACAGTTCTGGAGGCGCAGCGCCGCGAACACCGGCGTCCCGCCCTTCCGACGGCAATCGACTTTTCCACGCTCAATTTTGAGGAGAAAAAAACAGTTGCCGCACAGTTTATTCGGCGGATTGAAATTGCGGAGGACAGTGCAGAAATCATATGGAATATCTGAACAGAAGGAGAAACGCTCGGCGGATAAAGGCGTTTGGACAGAGCGGTTTCCGGCTGCTGTTCGCCCTGGAGGGCAAAAAGAGAATGTTATATCTTATAAATTATAAGATACATTTTTGAACAAAATGTCAATTTACACCGGGGAATATTTTTGCTATTATAATAAATAAGAATTGACACGGGTGAAGTAGTATGCTGAATAGAGAATCGCTTTCCAAACAGATCTATCACCTTTTAAAGGAAATCATTATCCTGCAGAAAACCCCTGGCTTCCAGATGGGGGAAAAAATTAATGAAGCGGCGATTGCGAAGCGCTTTAACTGCAGCGTGACTCCTGTGCGTGAAGCGATCAATATGCTGCGTCAGGCGGGATTGATTGTAGGGGATTCCTATCAATCCTCGTCCATTGTCAGCTTTAACAGGCGGGATGCGGAGGATTTGTTTGACATCCGGGAGTGCCTGGAGATATGGGCGCTGGAAAAGGCCCTTCCGCTTTTAAGTGAAGAGGATAAGCGGGGGCTGAGGCTGGCTCAGGAGAAATATCAGCGGGCTTATGAGGTCTTTGACGAAGAGGCAATTATCCGCTGCAATTGGGAGTTTCACAATATTTTGATTCAGAGGGCCAATAACCGGTATCTCCGACAGGAAATTAATGGGTTGATTGATAGAATTGCCATGGTGAGAGCGCCGATCCCGCAGTACAAAAAGGATATGGGGATTGAGGAGGACCTTATGCTTCCGGTACGGGAACATAAGGCTATATTGGCCGCCATTGAAGGAGACGACTTTCAAGGGGCAAAGGCCGCTATGACGACCCACCTTGATCGTGTAAAGGCAGAAGTGTTGGCAATGATGGACAGGACGGACTGGTAACAGTTCTTCTTACCCAAAAAATTATAAGATATAATTTATAAGATATAGATTATATAGAATGGGAGAGGTAACATGCTGTACCGGATTCATGAAATGGACAATGTAGCGGTAGCCCTGGATGAGGTCGCGGAAGGAGAGTCTGTGAGCTGCGGCAGTATTTCGTTTGTCGCAAAGGAGGCAATCCCCAAGGGACACAAGGTTGCATTGACTCCTCTGAAAAAAGGTCAGGAGGTCATCAAGTATGGAAACGTGATTGGAGTAATGGGAGAGGAAGCTCCCCAGGGAGGGTGGCTTCATGACCACAATATCCTGTCTCAGGGCGACTCACGCCGGGAGTACTGCTATACGCCGGATCCAGGCGCAATCGCTCCCGGCAGGAGCAGCCAGACGTTTCTGGGATATCAGCGCAGGAGCGGCGAAGTAGGGACCCGGAATTACATCGCGATTCTGTCCGGTTCCTTCTGCACAAACACACACATTCGGGATTTTGGAAAGTTGGCCGGAGAGAGATTCCCCAACACGGAACACTTCGACGGCTTTCTTCCCCTGACGCACGAATGCGGCTGCGGTCAGATGGGCCGGGATGTGGAAAATGTCCGGCGAGTGCTGGCCTCTCTGATGCAGAACCCCAACTTTGGCGGCATTCTCTTCGTAGAGCTGGGGTGTGAAAACATATACTTTGAAACCATTCGGCCCTTTATGGAGCGGATGGACGAGGAGCGGTTTGCCCTAATCCGGATGCAGGATACGCAGGATGAATACGCCGCCGCCATGGATCAATTGGAAAAACTGTACCGCCTGGTCAACAGGGACCGGCGCACCCCCTGTTCTCTGAGCAAGCTGCACATCGCGGAAAACTGCGGCGGGAGCGACGGATTCTCCGGCATTACCGGCAACCGCCTGGTAGGACGGCTGACGGAGCATTTTGTCAAGGAGCATGGGACCAGGGTGAATATCACCGAAGTTCCGGAGATGTTTGGCGCAGAACATATTTTGATGAACCGGGCAAAAGACGAGGCGGTTTTTGCAAAGATTGTGGACCTGATTCAGGGATTTAAACGCTACATCGAGAGATATGGGGCCAGCGCCAGCGGAAACCCCTCCTATGGCAATCGAAAAGGCGGCATCAGTACGATTGAGGACAAGGCGCTGGGCTGTATCCAGAAAGGAGGGCGGTGCGCCGTAATGGATGTGCTGCCCTATGGCGGCCGAGCAGCGGAACCCGGGTTTCAGCTGATTTGGGGGCCGGGAAGCGATTTGGTGGGTGTGACCGGCCAGATCGCAGCCGGAGCGAATCTGGTGCTGTTCATCACCGGCCGCGGCACTCCGGTGGCCTATGCCGCGCCAACCTTAAAGGTGGCTACGAACTCCGCCCTGTTTGAAAAAAAGCGCGCCTGGATGGACTTTAATGCGGGACGGCTGCTGGAGGGAGAAAGGCTGGAGGAGCTGGAGCGGGAATTATATGATATGGTGATTGCCACTGCCGAGGGCCGGTATGCGGCGAGCAACGAGCGAGCCGGCTTTTATCAGATCGCACTGCTGAGAGATGGGGTGACGCTGTAAGAAGGAAATAGAACTGCCCAGAGGATGAAAAAATAGGATGGATGAATGCGAAAACAACGAGGAACAGACAGAAATCGTGATCACCGTTCGGCAAAAGGGGGGAGATACATTATTTGCGGGCAGACATTTGGGAAGAAGGGCAGGAGGAACCGGAGCGCTTAAAATGCCCTCTTCGCATACCGCTTTGAGATTTGGAAAAAGATATTTGTTATGATCCGAAATGGAACCGGACAATTTGTTTTCACAGATAGGAGGATTAAGTAAAATGTTGAAAAAAAGGTTGTTAGCGTCGGCCCTGGCTCTGGTAATTGCGTTGGGAATTGCAGGCTGCAAGAGCGGCGGCGGCACATCTCCAGGCACGCAGGGCAATTCCTCCGGCATCGGCGGAACGAGCGGCGGAAGCGCCGATATTTCCGCGCCTTTGAGCTGGAAGCCCGGATCGACAGTCACCATATATGTGGGCGCCGGCGCCGGCGGAGGTACTGATCTGATGGTGCGCGCCATCGCACAGGCCTATGAGCAGTACTTTGGCGTTACCTTCCAGGTGGTGAACGCACCCGGCGGCGGGGGAGGCATCGCTATGCAGCAGGTCTGGGACGCGAAGCATGACGGCTACACCCTGTGCGGGATACATGAGGGCATGCACCCCCTGGCCGTAACGGACTGCTTTGCCGAGACCTCCGAGGTGTGGGATATCTATATGTGTGCCGGCTCCACCCCTGTCCTGTCGGTGAATAAGAGCTCCGGAATTCAGGATTTCAAGGCCTTTTTGGAATACGCCGCCACGAAGGAATTGAACGCGGGAGCCTCTACGCCCACCTCTGTGCTTGGCCTCTCCTATGCCCAGCTGGAGAATCTGGTAAAGGAAGACGGCATTACCTTCAATTTCCTGTCTTATGAGGGCTCCAATCCGACCAACGTGGGCCTGCTGTCCAATGAGACAGAGTTTATCATCACCAATTACTCCGAGCAGATTGATTACATTGCGTCCGGCGACTTTGTACCGCTGGTGGCGATGAGCACCTCCCCGGTGGAGGACCCTGTGGTTGGGACGATCCCCTCCATCTGTGACTACTACCCCGAGTATGCCGATTACCAGCAGCTGATGCAGTGGTGGGGTATTATCCTGCCCGCCGACTGCCCGGATGAGGTGGTCCAGGCCTACCGCGGCGCATGGCCTGAGGTTATGAAGTCCGCTCCCGTTCAGGAGTTTATCGCGGCCCAGAATATCAGCGCCTACGGCTATCTGGGCGAGGAGGCTTCGGAGCTGTGCAAGGGGTTGGACGCGGCTTTCTCTTACGGGCTGTGGGATTTGGGGCTGGCCGCCCACGATCCTGCCGAGTTTGGGATGGAGCGGTAACAAATTTTCGTTCTCCGGCCGGGACATCCCGGCCGGAGAACGAAGGCGGACGGCGGCGCTGCCGCGAAGAGAAAGGATTACGGAATGAACGATGTAACGAAAGACTCAGGCGCAGTCCAAAAGGAATCCGTCGGGGACAACTGGGAGGAAAAGGTCAAAAACGCGGGTGAACAGGACGTCAGCCAGGCGGGAGAACTGGTGGCCGCTGGGCTGCTGTTCGCGTTTGGGGTTTATGTGTTTATCACCTCTGTCAATATGCCCTCCCAGACGCTGTCCGGGGGGATCTGGTATGTGGCGCCGGGCGTGTTCCCGGCGTTTCTGGGGATATTGATGTGCCTGCTCTCCCTGGTGCAGGGGCTGATTACCGGCCGGCGTCTCAGCCGGTCCAAGGGCCGGGCAAAGCAGAAAGGCGGCGTCTGGACGGCCCGACGGGTTGTCGACCTGCTGGTTATCAGTATTCTGCTGTGCGCCTATGTGTTTTTGCTGGGGATTATTTACTACCGCGTTTTAACATTCGTATTTTTGGCGGTTTCTATGCTGCTCTACGACCCAAAGCACAGCTGGAAGCACATCGCCATTGACCTGACGGCCGCGCTGTTGACCACACTGTTAGTTGCATACGCCTTTGAGGGCTTGGCAAAAATTCCGCTGCCCTGATGGCGGGGAGGAAAACTATGCTGGAATCTTTCATGATCTTTTTTCAGGAATTCATCAAAATCATTACTCCAGTCAATGTCGGGCTGCTGCTGGGCAGCACCATGCTGGGCATTCTCATCGGTGCGATGCCGGGCTTGTCTGCCACCATGGGCGTGGCGCTGCTGACAGGTCTGACTTATACGATGGAGATGGACATGGCCGTGGTGGTGCTGATGGGCATCTATGTAGGCGCCATCTACGGCGGCTCGATCACGGCGGTGCTGATCGGCATACCCGGCACGGGATCGGCCGCGGCCACCGTTCTGGACGGAAACCCCATGGCCAGACAGGGCAGGGCGAAACTGGCCCTGAGCGCGGCGACCATGGCCTCTTTTGTGGGGACGATTGTGGGGCTGCTGCTTCTGGCCGGCATCACCGGCCAGCTGATGAAAATTGCCCTGAAATTTACGGCCCCCGAGTATCTGCTGATGGCCATTTTCGGGGTGCTGATCTGCGGCTCCCTGGCCTCTCAGGGGCATGCCATCAAGGGCTGGATCGGCGGCGTATTTGGGCTGATCCTCTCCTGTGTAGGTATGGAGATTATGTATGCTTATCCGCGCTTTTGCTTCGGCAATGTAAGCCTCTACAACGGGATTCCCATGGTTCCCGCTATGATTGGGCTGTTCGGGATCCCCTGTGTGCTCAATACGCTCTCTGCCAGAAAGCAGGAGGGGGCCGACGCGGCGGCGGCGGAATTGTCCGGCGCTGACGAGAAAATAATGCCCATCCTGCTGCGCAACAAGGTAAATATTGTCCGCTCCGGTCTGATCGGAACCTTTATCGGTGCGATTCCCGGCGTGGGCGAGGATGTAGCTGCGTGGATCTCCTACGACTTTGCAAAAAAGTCCAGCAAGCAGCCGGAGACCTTTGGGAAGGGAAATATCGAAGGGGTGCTGGCGGCGGAATGTGCGAACAACGCCGCTATTGGCGGCGCAATGATCCCCCTGCTTACCCTGGCGGTGCCGGGCAGCGCCGGTACTGCGGTACTGCTGGGGGCATTCCGGCTTCACGGGGTGAACCCGGGGCCGATGCTCTCCTTTAACAACCCCACCTTTGTCTACTATGTCGTGGCCGTGCTGGTCCTGTGCGCAGTGTGTATGCGGGTGTGTGCGCTGGCGGCGTGCCATGTCGCGCCCAAGATTTTAAAGACGCCGGTTCATATCTTGATGCCCATTGTGTGCGTCCTGTGCTGTATCGGGTCCTATGCCTTGAATATCAACGTCTTTGACGTGAAAATCATGCTGTTTTTTGGCCTGGTCGGCTATCTGTTTGACCGGGTGCAGATTCCCGCCGCGCCCATTGTGCTGGGACTGATTCTGGGTTCTTTGGCCGACGAGTACGGCCGGAGGATGCTGAAGGCCTCCAGTGGAAGCCTGCTTCCCCTGGTAAGCAGACCCATCTGCATTGTGCTGCTGCTGTGTATCCTGCTTACCATTTTGCATCAGCTGGGTGTGTTCAGCAGGCTGAGCGCGCTGTGCGCAAAGCCCAAAATGAAAAAATAGGAGGAAGTAAAAATGAGCCAGAGAGAAGTACAGGGAATTATCGATTATTTTAAGGGCCCTCATTGGACCAACTTTATCACAAGACATCTGGTCCACGAAAACGACGATGTATACCACGCGCATATCTATGTGGATACCTGCGTGGATCCCGGCTCGCTCAGGACGCTGATGGCGGCCTACTGGGAGGCGCAGGGCCTTCCCCTGGTTCGCCGGATGGACCCCATATCTCCCAAGCCGGATGTAATTGCCATGCACAGTGTAACGCCCACCGACCGGCCCGCCTTTGACTTCTTCATGCGCTACAATCCGGAGGTGGTTCTGTCCGAGATGCCGGCGGAGGACCCCCATGCAGAGCAGGGCTATAACGCGTTGAGCTGGGGGCGGGACTATCAAAATGAGTTCTTGAAGAATAAAGGACACCAGTTTAAGGTGGTCGGTCCCTCTGAGGATGCGTACATCCGGAAGTTTTTCCAGGGCAAGCAGTGGAAGGAGTGTATTGAACACGTTCTGGATGAGAAAATTGTCCACTGCCATATGAACGTGGAAATTGGGTTTGACCCCAAGATTCTGGAGCTCTTTGCCCGCGAGGCCCTGGCTAAAATGGGCTGGACGGTGGAGCGGGCGGTTCCCAGCGTCTATGAGGTGAAGAAGGTCTACACGGGAAAAATCATCTTTCTTCTGGGACATCCGGAAGAGGTGTTTGATATCTGCTGGAAGTATAATCCCGATGTAGTAATCCGCCGGGCCGCGGAGGGCTGGCAGACGGAAGAGAAGGGGTTTGACCTCTTCTATGTAAAGAAATATTGGGATATTGTGGAGAAGGAGAAGGACAACTACTACTATTTGACGGAAGAGGAACTTCAGGCGGTTATTTCCTCTTTCCGGCAATAAGGAGGGAGCGAACATGTCAAAAGAGCTGTTTCCGGGACTGGAGCTGTCCGAGAAAAAGCTGAAATCAGTGCTGATTGGCTGCGGGGAGCAGGCAACCAACCTGATTCACGACGCCATTGCCTATATGGACTCTGTGGAGGTCGTGGCGGTATGCGACCTGAATCAGGAGCGGGCGGACTTTGCCGCCAGGAGATTTGGACTTGACCGCTCCTACCAGGATATGGACGAGATGTTCCGGGAGGTGGAGGCACAGGCTGCCTTTGTGGTGATGATTCCCAGGCTTCAGGCGCAGATTGCCCGCAGATGTGTGGAGGCCGGCCTGCACGTGTATACGGAAAAGCCTCTGGGCACCGAGCTGGAGGACATCTACGCCCTGGGGGAGAGCGCCCGGCGGATGAATAAAAAAATCGGCGTATCCTTTAACAAGCGGTATGCTTTGGCCTATCAGGATATGAAGCGGGCGATCACATCCGAAGGATTTGGCAGTCCGTCGGCGTACATCGCCAAATTTATTGGAGGCTACCGCTCCACGCCCACCGATTTGCTGCGGACGGGCTCCTGTCACTTCTTCGACCTGGGCCGGCATCTCATCGGGGAGCTGGATGAGCTCTACGCCTACAAGTATGAAAAAGCGCCCGGCCAGCACATCTTCTCCGTCACCGCCCAGTTTGAAAACGGGTGCGTGGGTTCCATGGTCATGGGCTCTATGGGCTCCTGGGCCTGCGGCTTCGGCATGGAGGGGGTAGAGGTCCGGGGCGACCGGAATATGGTCTGGGCAGATAACGGCCGAGACTTTACCTGGCAGAAGCCGGCTAAAATTCTGAATTCCTATGCGGAGGGCGCCTCCAGCCAGAATACCCAGGCGATTGCCGAGGAGGCGGTCCCGGTGGAGATCACCAGGCCCAACTACAGCAATATCGGCAAGCTGACCCAAAACAACTTCTATATCAACGGAAACTACCAATGCATTAAGGGCTTTGTGGACGCGGTACTCCATGACGGCGAGCCGCCGGTGGGCTATCAGGACGGCCTGATGGCGCTGAAGATTGCGCTGGCCATTGAGCGGAGCGTGGCGGAAAAGCGGGCGGTCCGGATCTCGGAGATCGACGGCCATGTCTAAACTGGGGGAGATGCTTGGGGGATATCAGATTCCGCACGTAGCCAGGGTGATACAAAAATTTGACCACACGCAGCTGGATGACCCCGCCCGGACCCTGTGGCAGCGGCTGGAGGAAAAACAGCTGTCCATCCGCCCCGGGGACCGGATCGCAATCACCGGCGGCAGCCGGGGAATCGCCGGCTATCAGCTGCTGATGAAAACCATTGTGGATTTTGTCCGCGCCAAAGGCGGGGAGCCGTTTATTGTCCCCGCCATGGGAAGCCACGGCGGGGCGACGGCCCAGGGTCAGACAGAGATGCTGGAGCATTTGGGGATTACCGAACAAAAGGTCGGCGCTCCCATTATCTCCTCCATGGAGGTGATGGAGATCGGCCGGACAGAGCTTGGACTGCCGGTCTATATCGACAAAAACGCCTATGAGGCGGACGGAATTATTTTATTTAACCGGGTAAAAACCCATACCTCCATCCGGGCCGAAAACGAGAGCGGATTGGTCAAAATGTGCGCAATCGGGCTGGCCAAGCATAAAGGTGCGGCCATGACCCACAGCCTGGGTGTCAGAAATCTGGGCGCCAATATTATCCGGGTGGGCCGGGTGGCGCTGAAAAAGCTGAATATCATTTGCGGCGTGGCCACCATTGAAAACGGCTACAACCATTTGGCGGATGTGTATGTTGTAAGCGCGGAGCGTCTGATCGAGGAGGAGAAGAAAATCCTCAAACGGGCGCGGGCCATGGTGCCCACGATCCTCCTGCCCGAGATTGACGCGCTGGTGGTGCTGGAACAGGGTAAGGATATCAGCGGGACCGGCATGGATCCCAGCGTGGTCGGGCGGCCGATTAACAAGCTGCCCAACACGGGTACGGAGGTGGAGGCGCTGGGTGTGCTGCGTCTGACGGAGGTCTCCGGCGGAAATGCCTGCGGCTGCGGTATGGCAGACTTTATTTCCCAAGGGATGCGGGACCAGATGAAGGAAGAATTTATGCAGATCAACGCGACCACCGGCATGATCCCCATGCTGGCCAAAATTCCCATCACGCTGGAGACGGAAAAGCTGGTGGTGCAGGGCTGCATTCGGGCCAGCGCCCAGATTGAGACGGAAAAGCTCAAGCTGGTCTTTGTGCGAAACACCAAGTATCTGGAGGAGGTCTATATGTCCCGGGCGGCCTTTGAATCCGCCCCGGATCCCGGCCGGCTGGAGCGGGTGTCGGACTACGCTCCCGTTCCCTTTGACAGCGGCGGCCGGCTGCTGCTGTTCAATTAGAATTACCTGTGGCGCAGGAAAAGGCAGAAAACAGGGGACTGCCCATGTTTTCTGCCTCCTTGAAAGGAGAGATGTTCAATGAGGCCTCCGCAGTTTCAATTGAAGCACATTGGAATCAATACGCCTGACGGCGCAGCCGCGGAAAAACTGACCTGTGAATTGTGTGAGCTGTTTAGCCTCCAGCGGGGGGATGAAAACGGCACCCACATTTTTGCCGGCAGCCTGTTTGAGGTTATGAAACATGAACAGATCGGGACCCACGGACATATTGCGCTGCAGACAGAGGATGTGGAGAAAGCGGCGGCTTATTTCCGCGAGAAGGGGATTTCGGTGCAGGAACATACCGTGCGCAGAGATGAGCTGGGAAAGATTATATTTGCGTACCTGGATTTGGAGATTGGAGGATTCGCGGTACATTTGACGAGATAGCCGTCTGCGCGGCCGCCAAGGGCTGTTCTCTATTTTAATTATGGGAAAGGGAGGTATTGCATGGCGATGGCAAAGAAATTCAACATTTCCATCAACACAAAAAACTGTAAGCAATGTGGGATTTGTTCCTATTTATGCCCCAAAGAGGTGTTGGAGCAGAAGGTGGGCGGCTACCCCGAAGCCGTCCGCCCCGAGGCCTGTATAGGCTGCCGGCTCTGCGAGATGCGCTGCCCGGATTTTGCGATTGGAGTGGAGGTTGTTCAGGAATGAGAGGTGAGAAGAGGTTTATTGAGGGTAATATTGCCATTGTGGAGGGGGCGATTGCTGCCGGGGCCCGATTTTATGCCGGTTACCCGATCTCACCCAGCTCAGAGATTGCAGAGTATTCCGCCCGGCTGCTGCCCAGGGTAGGCGGTCTCTACATACAGATGGAGGATGAGATCAGCTCCATGGCCGCTCTGCTGGGGGCCTCCGTTGCGGGGAAAAAGGCGTATACTGCCACCAGTGGTCCGGGTGTGTCTCTGATGCAGGAAAATCTGGGTCTTGGCATCATGTCTGAGATCCCCGCTGTGATTATCGACGTGCAGCGCAGCGGACCCTCCACCGGGGCGGCGACAAAGCCGGCGCAGGGCGATTTGATGCAGGCCCGCTGGGGGGCCCACGGGGATCACAGTATCATCGCCCTCTCCCCGGCCTCTGTACAGGAGTGCTTTGACCTGACAGTCTGCGCGTTTAACCTGGCGGAAAAGTACCGCACGCCTGTTTATCTCCTGGCGGATGAGACCATTGGACATCTGAGGGAGACCGTTACCATCCGGGAGCTGGAGCCGGACGAGATTGTGAGCCGCAAACAGCCCGCGGAGGATGTTGGGCCCGAAGATTTTCGGCCCTACCGCTATGACGGCATTATGCCGGAGGCGATGCCGCCCTTTGGCTCTGATCGATATCTGTCCCGTACGACCGGCTCTACCCACGATGAGAAAGGGGAGTTCCGGCCCGTCCCGGAAAATATTCACCGGGTTACCCACTATCTTACCGATAAGATTGAAAAGAATGCGGAGGATATCTGCATGACGAAGGGCTGGTATCTGGATGATGCCGAGACGGCGTTTATAACCTGGGGCTGCGCTACCCGCAGCGCGCTGGGGGCCATGGAGCAGCTGCGTGCCCGGGGTGAGAAGGTGGGCATGCTCCAGCTCCAGACCGTCTGGCCCATGCCGGAGAAGGAGATTCGAAGTGTGCTCTCCTCTGTCAAGACCGTCGTGGTCCCGGAGCTGAACCTGGGCCAGGCAGCCGGCGAAATACGTAAATTTAACGACTATGGCTGTAAGGTAGTCCAGGCCAACAGGGTGGATGGAATTCTCATCTCACCCGAGCAAATTATCCGTGTGTGGAAGGAGGCGGAACAGCATGGCGAATTATAAGGATTATATGCTTTTTGAAAAGCTTCCCCATACATGGTGCGCCGGCTGCGGCCACGGGATCATTCTTCAGGCCATTGCGGACGCCTTCGCCATGCAGGGACTGGATAAGCATGATATTGCCCTGGTTAGTGGAATCGGCTGCTTCGGTCGTGTGGATGACTATCTGGACATCAATTGCATGCATGTGACCCATGGACGCGCTCTGCCCGCCGCCACTGGCATTGCCCTGGCAAATCCCGAGCTTCATGTGCTGGTGACGATGGGGGATGGGGACGGCGCTACCATTGGCGGCAACCATCTGATCCACTGCGCCCGCAGAAACATCAATCTGACGGCCGTCATTGCCAATAACTATAACTACGGCCAGACCGGCGGGCAGTATTCCGGCACCACGCCGGCGGGGAGTATTACCGCTACCTCTCCGTACGGCCATGTAGAGCCCGGGTTTGACATCTGCAAGCTGGCCGAAGCCGCCGGAGCCCCCTTTGTTGCCAGGACCACCCCGTATAATCCCATGCAGATCCGAAATTTAATCAAACGGGGGATGCAGACCAGAGGCTTTGCCCTGATTGAGGTAATGGATACCTGTCCCACCCACTATGGGCGGCTGAATAAATTTGGAGACGCCGGCCCAATGCTGGAGAAGCTGAACAATATGACGGTTCCAGTGGAGAAGGCTTCCTCTATGAGCGGGGAGGAGCTGGAGGGCAGAATCGTCACAGGCGTTTTGACGGACAGGCCCAGAGAGGACTATTATACCAGATATAAACGGATCATCGACCGGCTGAGCACGGAGAAGGGGAGTGTCCCAAGCGCGTAGATTTTATCTGTGTTTCCCCCGCCTGAGGGCGGGGGAAACACGCAATATATCTTTTCTGCGGACACTCCCCGGAGAAGAGCTGAATTGACACAGGTGTAAAATTGGCGTAAAATAAAAAGCAGCTGAAGGAGCCGGAGGACGCATCTGCTTTTTGGGCTGCGGTGGAAAGGAAAAGCTTTTTATGAAAATGCAGATTGTGTTAAGCGGCGTAGGAGGGCAGGGACTGGTTTCAACCGGAGAGATGATTGGGGAAGCGGCGTCCATCCATGAAAACGTCTATGCGACTTTGGCAGCCTCCTATGGATCAGAGACACGGGGAACCTTTACAAAGTCCGAGGTGATCGTAAGCGATGAGCCCATCAGTTATCCGAATGTGGATGAACCCGATATAATTCTGTGCCTGGCGCAGGTGGCCTACGACCGTTACATAGACACGTTCCACGATAAAACCATGGTTTTCTATGATACTGAACTGGTCAGACCTTCCGAAAGCGCCAGGGGAGTCCATGTCGGTTACCCCTTTAAGCAGATGGGGATTGAGATGGGCAACGCGGCCGTTGCCAATACGATTGCGCTGGGAGTAATAGCTAAAAGGACGAATATATTGAAACGGAGCAGTCTGGAAGCCTCCGTTTCGGAGTATTTTGCCGCCAAGCCGAAGGTGATAGGGATTAACCTTCAGGCGTTGAATGCGGGATTTTCCCTGGATTGACGGGAAAAGACACAGAGCGGGCGTTATGACAGCGGAGGAGGCATTTTTATGGCAGGCGATTATAAAAGCAGGTTTGTGACCCCGGAGCGGGCCGCGCGGGAGGTAAGGCCGGGGGACTGGGTGGATTACGGGTTTGGCGGCGGTTTTCCGGAGCTGATGGACCGGGCGCTGGCAGACCGGAAAGACGAGCTGCGGGATGTTAAGATCCGGGGCGGCCTCGTGATCCGCCCCCGGATTGAGGTGGTGGAGCGGGACCCGGAACAGCGTGCGTTTCAATATTACAGCTGGCATATCGGAGATTATGAACGCAAGCTTCAGGCCCGCGGCTTGGTCAGATTCATGCCGGTAATCCTGCGCAGCCTGCCGGTCCTCTACCGAAGCGGACATATCCGCGTGGATGTGGCCTTTGTGCCCGTGTCCCGTCCGGATGAAAGGGGGTATTGCGGGCTGGGGATATCAAATTACGCGTGGCGTACCATTTTTGAGGCCGCCCGGACCGTCATTTTTGAGATCAATGAACAACTGCCCATGCTGCACGGAGTGGATGGCAGCCACCGGGTCCACCTGTCTGAAGCGGATTACATCGTGGAAGGGGAACATGAACCGCTGCCTGTCCGGACATATCGGGAGCCCTCCCCCACAGAGATTCAGATTGCGAGGAATGTGGTTGCCGAGATTCCGGACGGAGCCTGCCTGAGCCTGGGGGTAGGAGGCGTCCCCTTTACTGTGGCGAATATGGTTGCGCAGAGTGACCTGAAGGATTTAGGCTGCCACACCGGGACAATCAGCGACGCCTATTTGGCGATGCACAGGGCGGGGAAATTAACCAACCGGAGGAAGGAGCTGGATACCGGACGCAGCACCTGGAATCTCTGCATGGGAAGCCAGGAGATGTACGACTGGCTGCGCGCCGAGCCTGAGTTGTTTTATCCGGCGGATCTGGATCATGTTCACAACCCTTATCGGATGGGACAGTATACGAATTTTATCAGCGTCAACGGCGGCGTTCAGGTAGATCTGATGGGACAGGAGAACGCCGAAACAGCGGGGACCCGGCAGTTGAGCGGGATCGGAGGCCAGCTTGACTTTCTGGAAGGGGCCTTTCGGTCAAAGGGAGGCAAGGGCTTTATCTGCCTGGCGTCCACGCACCGAAAGAAGGACGGAACCCTGCAGAGCAATATTGTGCCCTTCATTGCCGGCGGGAGCGCAGTCAGTGGACCACGCACCATGATTCAATATGTAGCGACAGAGTACGGGATTGCCTGCCTGAGCGGCAAGACGCTGAGACAGCGTGCGGAGGCGATGATTCAGATTGCTCATCCGGATTTCCGGCAGGAATTGATACGCCATGCGGAAGAAGCTTTTTTATAGTCGACACATTTGAGAAAAGGTAAGAAGGAGGCAGGGAAAAGCGCAGGGCAAGAAGGATGCAGGCGGGCTGACGCCAGACAAAGACTCCCATCCGGTAAAATGAGGGTATCATTTTACCGGATGGGAGTCTTATTGCGGGAGAGCATATCGTGACAGGGCGGGGAAATGAGCCTACTCAGAATATCTTGTAATTAAATATTGATAGAGCTGCTCTATGTAAGAGATTAAGGAGGGTTTGAGAAGATGCTCCCGCTCCGTATGAAAATCTACTCCCTGAGGGCCGTACAATATGGTGGGGATATGAAGGCTGCTGTATAAAATATTGCCGTCGCTGACACTTTGATTAATTCGCAGTTCAGGGGTATGATTAAATTTCTGCTTTAAAAAACCGGTCAGCCCGGCCACATCCTTTTGATCCGAAGCAAGCTGGTATGAGGGGTAACTGGGAATCTGCCGGGTCACAGCGATGCTGCCGCGGTTAACGTGTTTCTGATACAGCTGCTTCAGCTCATCGCCAAACAGGTCGGCGTTTTCCGCAGGGTTGAGCTGCTTGTTGAGCAGGCAGAAGCAGTGTTCCGGGATATTCAGGCTGTAGCCCTGATAGCTGCTTTCAACGCGCAGACAGCAGTGAGAGGCGCATGTGCCGTGTGTATAGCGGGGGGTAAGGATTCGGTTCACGTGCGTTAAAAACTCCGCCATGCAGTCGATTGCGTTGATGCCCTGCTCAGGGGTGGAGGCGTGTCCCCCCGCTCCATAAATATCCACACGATAGAGGACCTTTCCTGTTGCGCCAATTACGATATTGTCATAGTGAGGCTCTGCCATGATAAAAAAGGTATCCTGGAAGGAGGAACCTTCCTTTTTCCGTTCTTCCACATAGGCGTTGGCGCCGATAGAATGGCGTTCCTCATCCGCCAGTCCGAGAAATTCTATATCGCAGTCCAGAGCGATTCCTTCAGCGCGCAGCATGCGGAGCACGGTCAGCTGAGCAGCCAGGCCTCCTTTCATGTCGCCGGCGCCCAAACCGCAGATATGATCGCCGCTGATTTCCAGGCGGTAAGGGTCGGTAGTCCAGCGGTCTGTGGGGGGCACTGTGTCAATATGACCTCCCAGCATCAGGCGCCGGACCGCCCCTTCCCGAAGCTTCTGTCCCCTGACATTATAGCTTTTGTTTCCGGCGTGCTGTATTTCGGCGCTCATACACAGCTCATCCCGCAGAAAATCCCGCAGGAAACAGGCAATTTGTTCCTCATTTTGCGAAACGCTGGGAATTGCCACCAACTGCCGCAGTAAATCCAAACAGTATCCAATTTGATTCATCTGTTCAGCCTCCACAACCTGAAAGGCCGGCTATTGGCCCTTTTTTGCGATGTCCCGGTATACGGTCAGCGACTGACAGTGGGGGTCCCCCTCCAAGATGTTTTTTACAGGACAGAATTTCACGTTAGAGCTGTAGCCCTCCCGGATCGCGGTATCTACCAGGCAATAAATATGGCCCACCTCGGCCCAGTTTTTTTCCAGCCAGACAGAGGCAAATGTGCAGCTGTCCGTAATATTCATCTTCATGTCGTTTTCATAGGACCGGTGCAGATCCCAGCCCTCAGCGATGGGCATGTCATAAAACTGATCCAGATTCTCCAGAGTCAACGGAAGCCCGGCGGCCAGAACTTCCTGAGCAATTTTTCGTCCTCGCTCACGGCCAAATTCGATAATACCCCGGCGAAAAGATTCCTTTGCGCTCTCGCCAAAATCCTCTATGACCGCCTTTGTCAGATAATAGTACATGTTAGCCATCAGGACCGACATGCTTTTGACTGCTTCGCTAATGGTTTGTACCTGGGCCATATAAAGTTCCTCCTTGTTCAAATCAAATGACTGGTTAACTACTTGGTCACCCATTTAACCATATCTTGATTATATAGAAAAACCGATAAAAGTCAACTGCAATTTTACTGGTTTTCAAAAATCAAAGAAGGTCGATGCTCTCCTGTATGTGATCATGCATAGCCTGTTTTGCCTGAGCCGCATCTCTGGCCTGGATTGCGTCCAGGATTGCCCGGTGCTGCCGGGCCTCCCGCTCTGTCTGATGGGTCGTCATAATGTCGTAAAAGGTTGTATGCATCATGTCCAAAATAGAGGACAAGACGGAGTTTAAGGTCTGCTCCATAAAAAGACTGCCGGTCTTTTGGGCGTAGAGACGGTGCAGTTCGAATTCTCCGGCCGTTATCCCTGTTTGCACAAATCGCTCCAGCATTTTCTGATAGGCCGCTTCCAAATCTTCCAGATCCTTTGAAGATGCATTGCGGACAATCAGCTCCACCGCTTTGACCTCCAGGACCTGTCTCACTTCATAAGCCTCCAGGAGGGAACGCTGCTCCAAGGATTTGGCAATCTGCGTCTCACGGCCGTCCAGAGACGAGCCCTGGGGCAAGGAGCGCAAAAAACGTCCTTTACCCTGGCGGGAGATAATGACGCCGCGCAGCTCCAAAACATGAAAAGCCTCCCGCAGTACGTTGCGGCTGACGCCAAGGCGCTCCATAAGTTCGCGTTCAGAGGGAAGCTTCATACCGGGGCAAATCTGATCCTGGTCGATGATCCGATATAAGGCAGTTATGACCTCCTGATACAAAAGAGGGCGCGTAATACCTGATTGACTCTTCATGACCTGCTCCTTTTCACTATTTTTTCTTATTTTATCTCATTTGAAATTGGCCTGTCAAGTGTCAGCCTGCCTGGGAGAGCGGCAAAATTGATTTGCGTAAAAACTGTCATAATAGACAAAATCTATGAGGGAATTATATTAAAAAGTATGATTGACATGAGATGGGTTGAAAGCTATACTATTTACAGACATGTGGGTGACCAAGTGACTTAGAATATATTTAGCTGGGAGAAAAGAATTAAACGGAGGGAATCCAATTGAATACGCAGACGACACTGGCCTGCCGGGTAAGCAGACAGGAACTTTGGAAAACGATTCAATGGCTGACGGAAGAAACCCCCTACCGTCTTGCCGGAAGCCATTGTCAGGAAAAGGCTGCACAGTATATCGCGCAGCGAATGGAGCAATATGGTTTGGAGGTGGCAAACGAGAGCTTTTTTGCCTATAACAGCGAACCAATATGCTCCAATCTGGAAATCATATCCCCCATATCTGAAAAGCTGGACAGCCTGCCCTGCGCACATATCCGCGCGACCCCGCCGGAGGGATTGGAGCTGGAGCTGGTATATGTGGGCAGCGGCTCATATGAGGCGTACAAGGACTTGAACGTCTCAAATAAAATGGTTCTGACCGAGGTGTCCTATGCTCCTCCGGTGCCGGAAAAAGCCCGCATCGCGGCGGAAATGGGGGCTGCCGGAATGATATGCATGAACTGGGGAAATGATGAAGAAGTCATCTGCCACAGAGGCTTGAAGGGGGTGTGGGGCAACCCTACGGAGGAGACCTTCCCTAAAATTCCGGATATCATCGGGGTTGGCGTGACAAGAGGAGCGGGGCTGAAATTGAAAACCCTGTGCCAGTCCGGCCAGCGTGTAACGGTAAAGGTAACCGCTGTCGCCAACCGAAAGTGGAGCCGACTGCTCCAGCCCCTGGGGATACTACGGGGAAACGGCCACAGAGACGAATTTTTGCTGGTGTGCTCCCATCTGGACGCCTGGCAGCCGGGCGTGACCTGCAACGCTACCGGCAACGCGACAACGCTGGAGGTCTGCCGGATTCTGGCGGAAAACCGAGAGAAACTGGACCGGGACGTCTACTTTGTTTTCTGGAATGGCCATGAGATTGCGGAAGCGGCCGGCTCTACATGGTTTGTAGACAACCATTGGGATCAGCTCAATAAGCGGTGCGTGGGCTATATGCATATCGACTCCACCGGAGTCCGGGATACCCAGCTGTTTGAGATCAAGGCTTCGGAGGAGCTGTTGGGTTTCGCGGCGGATAATGCCCAGCGGATGCTGCCCGGGCGTGAGCTGCGGACCATGTCCCTGAAAAAAATCGGAGACCAGAGCTTTATGGGGATCGGTATCCCATCTATTACCCAGAGGATGTCCTTTACCAGGGAATATATGGAGCATGCCCACGGAGCCACGCTGGGCTGGTGGAACCACACGAAAGAAGATGGCCTGGACAAATGCGACCAGGACATTCTGGAGCTGGACACACAGGCGACCCTGCAGGTGCTGTACGACCTTGCCACGATAGAAATTTTACCCTATGACTTTACGGAAAAGCTGGCGGAACTGCGCCGGAAGGCCGGTGAACTGGGGGAGCGCTTCGGGGCGCATATGGATTTTTCCGATCTTCTGACAAATCTGGACGAAACGGCACAGGGAGTTATGTCAGTTCAGAGTATGAAAGACCGGTGCAGAGGAAAGTGGGCAGACGTATACAACGAATATGTCAAGGGGGTTTCCCGCTGTATTACCAATGTAACGCTGACGTATGCGGACAAATATGCGCAGGACAGTTATGGCTACGGAAAACTGTCCTGTCCGATCCCGCTGCTGGCCGATTTAGAGCGGTTGGACGAGCTGGACCCGGACAGCCTTGCGTATGGACTGATTCAGACGCAGCTTGTAAGAAATAAAAACAGGATTAACGACGCGCTATATCAAATCAGTGCACTGACCCGGCTGACCAAGCTGGTTTTAGTGAAATAGACAAAAGGAGGTCGTAAAAATGACAAGATGGATGCGTAGGATCAATATTCTGCTGATTTTTGCCCTTCTGGCCGGGACCCTCTCGGCCTGTGGCAAGCAGACCGAGAACACCCCCGGCTCTGCGGGGAGCCAGCCCCCTGCGGGCCCGAGCGTCAAGGACACGATTGTGGTATCCACCTCTGCGGAGCCCACCAGCCTGGATCCGCAGTATGGAGAGGATACCACCACACAGAGGGTCGTCATGCAGATATCCGATACGCTGATCAATGTAGACGAGAATATGAACTACGTTGAGGGCCTGGCAGAGAAGTGGGAAATTGCCGAGGACGGATTGACATACACGTTCTATTTAAGACAGGGCGTAAAGGCTCACAATGGGGATACCCTGACCTCTGAGGATGTGGCCTACACCGTGGAACGGGGAAAGGCATCCACCTTGGTGGCCAAGGCGTTTGCGGCGATCGATCGGGTGGAGTGCCCGAATGAGAGCACTGTAATTTTTCACCTGAGCTACGCTTCGCCAATTCAGTTGGCTTATCTCTCCTCACCCAGCACCGGGATCGTGAATAAGCGCGCCTGTGAGGAGATGGGAAATGAGGCGTTCGGACGTGCCCCTGTGGCCTATGGCCCTTACCAGGTCGTAAGCTGGGATTCCGGCGACAAGGTTACGCTGAAAGCCTTTGAGGATTACTGGGCCGGGAAACCCGCCATTGATAATGTGGTTTTCAAGGTCTATACAGACAGCAATACGGCCGCAATTGCGCTGCAAAGCGGCCAGGTGGATGTGGTTTTGGACGTCTCCACCTCCGATATGGCGTCTCTGGAGGCGGACAACAATGTTGCGGTCTATACCGGGGATTCCCTGATCGCCTATCATCTCCATCTGAACTGCACAAAGTCGCCCCTTGACAATGAAAAGGTACGGCAGGCGGTGAATCACGCAGTGGATACCCAGGCGATCATTGATGCCTGCTTCGAGGGTGTTGGCGCCGCGAAGATGGGATCGTTTATTCCGAAGCTGTCTCTGTCTGAGGACCCCGGGGACGGCTCCTATGAGTATTCGGTGGAGAAGGCCAAGCAGCTGCTTCAGGAGGCCGGCTACGCCGATGGATTCAGCTGTAATATTCTGGTTACCAGCGGCGTACAGGAGAAGATTGCGCAGGTGCTGAAAGCTTACCTGCAGCAGGTCAACATCGATCTGACCATTGAGGTGTATGAGTGGTCTACTCTGCTTTCGATGGTGGAGTCCGGCGGTTATGACATGACGATCCTCAGGATCGTGGCGATGGTCCCGGACCCGGACCTCAGTCTGTACACCCGGTTTGAGTCCTCACAGGTATATAATTTCTCCAAATACAGCGACAGCAAGCTGGATACCATGCTGGAGGATGCCAGAGTGTGCCCCGACCCCGGCAGGCGGACCCAGATGTATTTAGAGATCAATGACTATCTGTGGCAGAAAGCGCCTACTGTCCCGCTGTGCTTTACTACGGTGATTAATGCGGCGAATGCGGGGATTCAGGGATATCATACGGATCCCAGAGGATTTATCAGGGTCTGTGAACTGAGCTGGTAACAGAGTGATTCTGTAGCGCAATACGCTGGAGAGAAATTGCTCTCCGGCGTATTGCAATACTAAGAGCCTGTAGTCACAATCCGGAAACGCTGTCTGGCGTCTCCCGGCTATGGATACAAGCGCTAAGCCCAAAAGGGAGGATATATGGGAAAGTATATCGCGAAACGAATCTTGTGGCTGATCCCCATCGTGCTCGGCGTCAGCTTTATCATTTTCTCAATTATGTATTTAAAGCCGGGAAACCCGGCGCAACTCATATTGGGGTCGGAAGCGACACAGGAGGCAATCGATCAGCTCAGTGAGGAAATGGGGCTGAATGAACCGTTTTTTGTGCAGTATTTTAACTATATGAAGGGACTGATACGGGGGGATCTGGGCAGCTCCTACCGCAACGGAAACAGTGTTTCAGCCGAAATTGCCGCCCGATTCCCGGTTACGCTGAGACTGGCGGCATTCTCCATTCTTTTGGTGTGCATAATCGGCATACCCATCGGGATCATCTCCGCGATCAGGCAGTATTCTGTGATCGACATGGTCAGTGTAGTCCTGGCACTGGTTTTGGCTTCCATGCCCTCCTTCTGGATCGGCCTGATGCTGATGCTCCTCTTTTCGGTGCAGCTGCAGCTGCTTCCGCCTACGGGGGCGGACTCCTGGATCAATTACATCCTGCCCTGCCTGACGCTGGCGGCGGTCAATCTGGCGGTGGTCACCAGAATGACCCGCTCCACCATGCTGGAAGTGATCCGCCAGGATTATGTACGCACCGCCCGGGCAAAAGGGGCCGGTGAAGGGCGGGTCGTCATGAAGCACTGTTTGAAAAACGGGATGATCCCGGTTTTAACCATTGTTGCGATACAGTTCAGCAAGCTGATCGGCGGGGCGGTTCTGGTTGAGTCCGTGTTTGCCATGCCCGGTCTGGGCAGCCTGCTGGTAACGGCGATTCGAAGCAGCGACACGCCCTTGATTATGGGATCGGTGATAGTACTGGCCATCATCTTTACCGTAATCAATCTGGTAATCGACCTGCTGTATGCGGTGATCGATCCAAGGATACGGGCGCAGTTCGCAAAATGAGGGAGGTGGCACAGCTGTGAAAAGAGACCGTCAGCAGGGGCTGAAGCAGGGAAAATTTTCTGCCGTATGGCGCCGGATGAAGAAAAATCGGACGGCGATGGCAGGTCTGGTTATTTTAATCATCATCATTCTGATGGCAATTTTTGCCGATTTGATTGGGGATTACAACGAGGTAGCCACCAAAATGGATATTGCCAACCGACTGATGGCGCCTATGAAGAAGGGACTTTTCGGCACCGACCACTACGGCCGGGATGTGCTGGCCAGGATAGCCCACGGGGCCCGCGTCTCACTTATCATTGGATTTGGCGCAGTGCTGGTATCCCTGGTTTTCGGGGGCGCCATCGGCGCGACGGCCGGCTTTTACGGCGGCCGGTATGACAACATCGTGATGCGATGCATGGATATTATCATGGCGATCCCCTCCACCATCCTGGCACTGGCCGTGGTAGCGGCCCTGGGAGGGGGTATCTTTAACCTGATGATTGCCATTGCAGTGGCCGACATTCCCAATTATGCCAGAGTTGTGCGGTCCTCGGTACTGACAATCCGCAACGCGGACTATATTGAGGCGGCCAACGCGGTAGGGGCCGGTACCGCCCATGTGTTGGCGCGGCACATTATCCCCAATGTGCTGGGGCCGATCATTGTACAGTGCACCCTGGGAATCGGAAGCTCCATTCTGAATGCGGCCGGCTTGAGCTATATCGGGTTAGGCGTTCAGGCGCCCAGGCCCGAGTGGGGCAACATGCTTTCGGAGGCCCGTGAATTTATCCAGTCGGCGCCCCACCTGATTATCATTCCCGGTATTTTTCTGGCGCTGACCGTGCTGGCGCTGAATTTGCTGGGGGACGGCCTTCGTGATGCGCTGGACCCGCGCTTGAAGGACTGAGGAGAGGAGATGAGTAAAATTCATACCATTCTGGAAGTGAAGGATCTCCGTGTGGCCTACGCGGGGAGCGGGGAGCGGGTACAGGCGGTCAATGGCCTCAGCTTCGGGGTGCAGGAGGGAGAGTGCCTGGGCCTGGTGGGCGAAACGGGCGCCGGAAAAACTACGGTGGCGCTGTCTGTCATGGGTCTGCTGCCGGAACGGACCAGCAGGATCGAGTCAGGAGAAATCATATTTGAGGGGCGAGACCTGCTGCAATGTAAGAAAAAAGAGATGCAGGCGATCCGCGGGGAGAAGATATCAATGATCTTTCAGGATCCCATGACCAGCCTGAATCCTGTGCTGACAATCGGAGAGCAGATATTGGAGGGGCTGGAGCTGCACAATGAGGAGAAGAAGTCCCGGGAGGAGCTGATTGCCCGCGTCCATGAAATGCTGGAGCTGGTGGGAATCCCGGCCGCCCGGTATCATGAATACCCACACCAGTTTTCCGGCGGAATGAAACAACGGGTCGTTATCGCGATGGCCTTGGCGTGCAGCCCCAAGCTGCTGATTGCGGACGAGCCGACTACGGCGCTGGACGTTACCATTCAGGCGCAGGTGCTGGATATGATGAGCCAGCTGCGGGAGCGGCTTGGCATGACCATGATACTCATTACCCACGACTTGGGCATTGTGGCGGAGAAATGCGACACAGTGGCTACGGTATATGCGGGAGAAATCATTGAATTCGGCACAGTGGAGGATATATTCAGCGGAGAGGCGCACCACCCCTATACCAAAGGGCTTTTTGACGCGCTGCCCAGCCTGGTCAGCACGGAAAGGCGGCTGAAATCCATTGAGGGACTGATGCCAGATCCGACGGATCTTCCGGCAGGCTGCAAATTTCACCCGAGATGTCCCCGCTGCAAACCGATTTGCCGGGAGCGGGAGCCTGAGCCAGTGCAGATCAGCCAGTCTCATATGATCAAGTGCTTTTTGTATGCACAGGGTGAGGAGGAGATGGGAAGCAGATGAATGAAATATTGCTGGAGACAAGACAGCTGAAAAAGTATTTTCAGACGCCGAGGGGGCTTTTGCACGCAGTGGACGACGTGAATCTTCAGTTTCGCCGGGGAAAGACACTTGGCGTTGTGGGGGAGTCCGGCTGCGGCAAGAGTACGCTGGGACGCACCATCCTGAAACTGCTGGAGCCCACTTCCGGAGAAATTCTGTACAAGGGAACTGACATTGCAGGCTACGGAAGGCGGGACACCAAACGGATGAGACAGCACATGCAGATGATTTTTCAGGATCCGTACGCCTCGCTGGATCCCCGCATGACAGTGAGAGAAATCATTTCTGAGCCGATATATATCAACAAAACCATGACCGACCGGCGGGAGATTGAAAAAAAGGTGGGGCAGCTGATGGAGACCGTGGGTCTGGCTGCCCGGCTGAGCAATGCGTATCCCCACGAGCTGGACGGAGGCCGGAGGCAGAGAATCGGAATTGCCAAGGCACTGGCGCTGGAGCCGGAGTTTATCGTATGCGACGAGCCGGTCAGCGCGCTGGACGTATCGATTCAGGCCCAGATATTGAATCTGATGCTGGACCTGCAGGAGGAGCTTGGGCTGACTTACATGTTTGTCACTCACGACCTCTCTGTTGTAAAAATGATCAGCGATGAGATCGCCGTGATGTATCTGGGGAAATGCGTGGAGAGAGCGCCCAGTCAGGAGCTGTTTTCCCATCCATACCACCCTTACACAAAAGCTCTTTTGTCCGCCATCCCTGTTCCTGACCTGAGCTGCCGCGGCAAGAAGAGAGAGGTTCTGAAAGGGGAGGTCGTCAGCCCGATTGATCCGGCGCCCGGCTGCCGCTTTGCACTCCGGTGCCGGCATTGTACCGAGAGATGCACGCAGGGCCCGGTGGAGTTGCTGGAGGTGGCTCCGGGGCATATGGCGGCCTGCTGCCGCTGGAGCGAGCTTTGAGAGAGGAGACGGGGACATGGGCCAGACCATTATAACATGCGGAAAATTGTTCGACGGAATCCACGAGGACTTTTTCACGGGTATGGACATCCTGATAGAGGACGGCAGAATTCAAAAGGTGGGAAAAGACATACCGCGTCCAAGGCAGGCCCAACGGATAGATCTGTCTGGCGACACAGTTACGCCCGGCCTGATTGACGCCCATGTCCATCTGAGTACCTTTGACTGGAGGCGGCGCGGCTGGGAGAGCGTCTACACCTCAAAGGCCTGGAAGGGGATGGCTGTGCTCTACAATGCCGAACGGGCGCTGCGCAGGGGGTTTACCACACTGCGTGTGGTGGGCTGCCACTGCAACGACGGCTATGCCTCTATTGATGCAAAACGAGCTATCGACCAGGGCTATTTCCCCGGCGCATCGCTGTCGGTCGCACCGTTCTATACCGGCTGCGTGGGCGGAATGGCAGATTTTACCAGAGCGCTGTCCGGTAATCCCGATCTGGCTTCAGCTCTGGCCGAGGACTACCCGGGGATTGGAACGGGAAAGGACTTCTTTATCGCGTCGGTGAGAGAGCAGGCCAAAATGGGGGCTGACTTTATCAAACTGATGGCCAACGGCGGTTTCATGAATCCGTACGGCGGCCCGGGAGACGTTCAGCTGACCGATGAGGAGTACGCTTCTGTGATTGCGGCGGCCCACCAGATGCGTATCCCGGTAACAGCCCACGCCTACACGCCGGAGACCATTCAAAAACTGGTGTCCATGGGGATAGACGGGATCGAACACGGCTCCCTTATGGATGAAAAAACGGCCGAGGAAATGAAAGCGCACGACGTCTATCTGGTCCCTACGATGATGCAGTACGACGAAATCATTCTGATGGACGAGGAGGCGCTTCAACGGCGGGAGCCGGCGGAATTTCGGGAGAAGCTGCGCGCCTACGGCCCCCAGCTGAGGGCCGGCCGGGAGGTTATCCGGGAGAGCCGCCTGCGGTTGGGATATGGGACAGACATGTGCGAGACATACCCCTGCTATGAGTGCGGCCGGGAATACGCCTCCTGGCTGCGCAGCGGGTTTGCGCCGTTCCAGGCGCTGCGGGCCGCCACTTCGGTCAATGCGGAGATTCTGGGAAGGCATGATATTGGCGCCATTCAGCCCGGGATGAGGGCAGATGTCGCAGCGTGGGGTCGGGATTTGCTTGCCGACCCGGACGCGCTGATGGACTGCTGCTTTGTAATGAAAGATGGAACTGCTTACGAGACGGAACGGGGGTAAAAAGAAATATGGATCAACGCTTGATGCAGGAATATGAAAACAGAATCCGCCGCGCTCAGCTGGAGGCGGCGGGAAGGGGCTACTCCTGCCTGATTATTTTTGCGCTGGCCCCGAGAAGGGTGGGCGACCTGCTGTATCTGACCGGGCATCAGCCCATGATGCCGGGGCACCCCAGAAGATTCGGATTTCGGGGCAGGGGATATTCCGCTATGGTGCTGCCTGTGGACCAGGACCCCTGCCTGGTCACCAGCACGCCGTTTTACGAGCGGGAGCTCTATGTGTCGGACGTGACTTACCATGACAACGTACCGGAGGAAATCGGACGCGCGGTGAGGCGATACGGCCTGGCGCAGCGCGATATCGGCATTGTCGGTATGGATATCCTGTCTGTGGAGCTGTATGAGGATTTGAAAGCGGAGCTCTATCAGGCCAGATTTTACCGCGCGGACGACATTGTCATGAATCTTCGCGCGTCAAAAAGCCCGTATGAGCTGGAGCTTTTAAGAAGAGGAGCCGGAATCGGGGATGAGGTATCCGATATGCTCAGGGATTACCTCCGTCCCGGTCTCACGGAACGGCAGGTCTATCAGTTTATTACATCGGAGTTGACCAGGCGGGGCGTGAGCGGAGCCTTTGCGACCTGTCAATCCGGATGGAGGTCGGAAACGGCGTACGATCTGGAACCTGCGTCAGACAAAGTGATTGAAGACGGCGACATGGTGCATATGGAGATCAACGGAAAATACCAGGGTTATATGATCGATATCTGCCGCTCTACGGTGGCCGGCACAGCATCCAGGCGTCAGATCGAGATTTTGGACACCGCGCTGGAAATGTTTGAGAAGTCTGTCGCGGCGATGCGTCCGGGCGTTACGGCGGAAAGCCTGGAGCAGATTACCGGGGAGATTGCCTGCGCCAGGGGTTTTACCAGCAACCACACCCGGGCTTATAACGGTCCTGCCACCTATCTGGGGCATGCCATTGGATTGGGGACAGATGAACCGCCTGTTCTGGCAAAATACGATAAAACGCCGCTGGTTCCTGGAATGGTAATTACGGTGGAGCCTGGACTCTATCAAACCGGAGTGGGGGGCTGTCGGATCGAAGATGAGATTCTGGTCACCCGTACGGGCTTTGAAAATCTGAATCATTCTCAGCGGAAATGGTGGTAAACGGGGGAAACGGTTGCAAATTTAGCCGAAACATAATATAATCGTTTTGTTAGGGGCTCGGCAGGCTTTTTGTAATCAAACTGAGCAGGGAGGAATTGTATGCCTACAACAATCAGGAAAAAATTGCTGTATGAAGAGGTCGTGAACGAACTATACGGCATCATAGACCGGCAGGAGGTTAAGGTTGGGCAGCAATTTCCCTCGGAACGGGAACTGGTAGAGCGGTGGAATATCAGCAAAAGCGTACTGCGGGAGGCGTTTCACGTACTGGAAGAGCGCGGGCTGATAAACGCACGCCAGGGAAAGGGGCGGTTTTTGCGGGCGATGCCTAATCAGGTCGATTTCTCCCGCAATGAACGGTTGTCCAAAAACCTGGAGCGCTATTCTTTGGTGGAAATTTATCAAACTAGACAGTCCCTGGAGTGTAAAGCGGTAGAGCTGGCTGCGATAAACGCCTCCGATCAGGACCTGGAGGAGCTGGAAAACGCCTATCGGGAGATGTGCAGGAAATTTCAGGAGAGAGGCAGTACCGGAGGAGAATTTGAGATGCACCGGCTTTATACGCAGAAGTCTAAAAATGCGTTTCTGGAGCAGCTTACAAATATCGCGTTCAATACGACCCTTGAGCTGATGAGCGTGACGTTTCAGGATGTGCTTTACAGCCATACCATACATGACAGTATTTTGGACCATGGGGAAATTATCCGGGCGCTTCGGGCGCGGGACGGGGAAAAAGCCAAAGCAATTATGCTGGCCCATATCCAGCATACGATCGATCTGCTGCAGCAGTAAACAGATGTGAGGCACAGGCCGAATTACCGGCCGTTGCCGGCATTTCGGCCAGCCCGGCTGCTCTCCTCCCGGATTCGTGTGCCCGCAGGAAACACCGCCGCTTTCCTCTGTTACGTTCAGTGACAGTCTGGACTGGAAAGACCTGTCCGCGGGCGAGATTACCAAACGGGTGACAGGCAAGGTCCAGCCCGGCTCCATCGTTCTGTTCCACAACGCCGCCCTCCACACCCCGGAGGCTCTGCCCACCATTATTCAAACGCTGCTTCAGGAGGGGTATACCTTCGTGCCCATCTCCCAGATCATTCTCACCGGGGCATACACCATCGACCACACCGGCCGGCAGTGCCCGGCGTAAGATATCCATCGTCTGACGCAAAGGGGACGCCGGTCTGTCCGGCGTCCCCTTCTTTAAAATATTATCCTGCGGCATTCCCGGTCTCTTCCGGAGTGGACAGCTCCGCCCGGCCCAGCTCCTGGCCATTCTCTCCGTAAAATACGGCCGACATCCGGGCCTGGGCCCACAGCAGGTCGGGGTTCAGATAGCCCTCCCGGGAAGCGGCCTCGTGCAGCGGCCTCCGGTCCCGGCCGGCCTGGCCGGACACCGGGAAAATCACGCCGCCCTCTTCCAGGCATTCCCCCTGCACCGTATAGGTGTTCTGCCAAAACTCGGCCCGGTATTTCCCGTCATAATCCTGCGCGGCCCGCTCCAGGCTGGGATACGTAGGGCCCACATCCTCGGGACCGGCCAGGGCGGGATAATAATAAAAGCTCAGCTCCAGGGTCAACTCCGCCCGGACGTTCCCTTCCGGCACGTCCACCGCCAGAATATCCCCGTCCAGCGGTGTCAGGGTGGGGGAATCCGGATTCCGGGGCCAGTAGTCCAGATTATCCCGCCCTGTCTGGATTACCACCTGGTCCAGATAGGTGCCCACGACGCCGAAGTGGCCGCCGCCGATCCGCTGGATTTCCGACGGCCCCACCCAGTCCATGCGCTCCGCCCGTCGGAAGTTGCACACCTTGCTGTTCAGGGGGTAGTCCAGCACTCCCCAGAACAGCACGAACAAGACCGCCGCCAGGGTGAAATTCAGAACAACTTTCCAGCCCCGGCGCAGACGGGGCCGTTTCCGCTTTTTCATATCCCCGCCTCCTTTAAATCCACTGTCATGGAAAAGCTGCGGCCCATCCAGTCATACTCCAGCCGCACCCACTCCGTCTGCCGGTCTACTCCACCGACGCGCAGAATGTACCGCTCTGTGAAGAGACGGGGCAGGACGGACCGGGCGGGGGGAGAGCCGCTCCCGGACACCCAGTGCTTCGGGCGGTTTATCCAATCCCAGGCTTCCTCAGCCGCGTAGCGGTTTCCCAGACTGTCCACTGCGGACACCCGGGTGTAGAAATAGTGCCCCTCCACCCAGATGCGGGGACTGAGCAGGCGCAGTTCCACCTGCAGGGTATCGCCCTCCCCCTGGCTGTCTCCCTCTACCAGCCAGGCCCGCTCCATGGTCAGCAGGCAGTCGTCCACCCGGACCGTATTGGGGTCCGGGGTTGCGGGCCGGCTCCTGTTCAGAACCTCCCGGCTCCAGGCGGTGTCCCGGCGGCCGAAGATGACCTCCCGCGCCTCCCAGTCCGGAAGGGAGACGAGCAGCGCGACCACCATAACCAGCGCCACGGCGGCTGCGGGGACCAGCGTCAGGCAGGACAGCACCCACAGCCGCCCCAGCCAGGGCTTGTGCACTCGGGCCAGCGAAATTTTCAGCGCTTCCGGGTCTCCCATGCCGGCCAGCGCCCTCTCCCGGGCCTCACCGTCGGGAATATCGGGAAAGATGCGCATCAGATCGGTGGCCTTGTCCTCAATATGGCCCTCCAGCTCTTCCCGAACCGCCCTCCGATCTGGGCCGAAGCGGATGCCGGACACCGCCGTGTCCAGCCAGTTTTCCTGATCCATGCCCTTCTCCTTTCACCATCTTTGCAGCCTCTGGTCCGGAGGCAGGGTCCCGGACTGCTCCGCGACTTTGTTCCCATGGCCGTCCGTCAGAGTGAGGCGGTAGGGCTGCTGCCATGTCTCCTTTGACAGAAACACCGGCCCGCCCCACAGCAGCATTTCCATGGCGCAGCTGGTGCCCTTCAGGTGGTTGTCGTGGGGGACAAACTGGAAGACGAACCAGCCGTCCTCTCTGCGCCGGGCCTGGGCGGAGAAGGTCTCCAGTGCCGGGATGACCCCTCTGTTAAAGGGGTCGCTGATGCCCTTCAGGTCCAGCTCCAGCGTCCCGGAGACGGCCTCCTCCGGGCCGCCCCACACGGCTATCACCGCGCCGTCGTCCTCATTTTTCGCCGGCAGGAGTACGACTGCAATCCCCTTCTTGGGCAGGATCTGGTGCAGCAGAGCGTAGTTGCGGTCCAGATTCAGGGGTCTGTCCGTGCTTTTAAATTCGGACACGCTGCCCACCGTAATCCAGCTGTCCCCCTCGGAGAGGAAGCCGGTGCACCAGCCGCTCTCCACCTGGAGGACCGGCCGGGAGGGGGTGAGGAGATAGGCTCCCTCCAGCCGCTGAAAGGCCCGGTAGGGGTCCAGGCAGGGCCACTCCAGCAGCGGAGGGATAAGGGCCGCCGCCAGGGCCGTCACCGCCAGATTGCGGACAATCCGCCATTTCCGGGGCAGCTTGGGCAGGCGGTCCCACCAATTTCTCATCCGGTCCCACCGCTTCTCCACAAAATCCGGCATTCTCATGGGAGCACCTCCCTCGTCAGATCCACCGCCAGGTCCAGCTCCTCCCGCAGCTTGTGGTGGATGCGCAGCTCCTTCGCCTCCGGGGGGAAGCCGTCCACAGCCAGGTCCCGCTGATACCAGTTCCAGCCGTTGGTAAAGCTCCGGGCAGGGCCCAGTTCATAGGTGTTGCCCAGGTTGTCCTCCGCCCACAGGTAGTTGATGGCCATATGGTTGGTCTCCCAGGGACGGTCCCAGGTGACGCGCAGCCGGAGATAGAGGCAGTCCCCCTCCGGCTCCCGCCACCGGGCGGCCCTGGACACCGAGATCACACTCCGGCCCAGCCGGGCCTCCCCGTCCACCTGGAGGACGGCCGCCTGTTCTCCCTCCCAGCCGGGGGTACCGTCCCCATACAGGGCCCGGCCCACCGCCTGCATCTGCTGCCTCTCCTGTGCCACCTCCCACCGGTGCCGCAGCGAGTCCGTGCTCATTGTGCCGCTCAGAGCCGATACCAGAGTACAGGCCAGAACCGCCCACAGCAGAATCCGGCTGGCCGTCCACAGCCAGCCCAGCCAGGGGGTATGGACCCGGGCCAGCTCCTTTTTCAGCTCCCAGGCGTCCCCCATGGCGGCCAGGGCACGCTTCCCCGCCTCCTTTTCCTCCATGTCGGGGAAAATCCGCATCAGATCGGCGGCTTTGTCCTCGATGTGCTGCCGCAGCTCCGCCTTCACCGCGTCCTGGTCCGGGCCGAATCGGATGCCGGAGGTGGCGATGTTTAGCCAGGAGTACATCCCCATAATATCTCTCATGGTCAAATCCTCACGCCAGGGCGCTGGCACCGCCCGACAGCACCTGTTCCACCCCCTGGTGGAACGCCGCCCACTCCGCCCGCTTGTCGTCCAGCAGCTTCCTCCCCCTCCGGGTGAGTTTGTAGTACTTCCGCACCCGCCCCGTGGGGGCCTCCTGCTGGTAGGAGGACAGGCACTTGTCCTTCTCCAGAGCGTGGAGAATGGGGTACAGGGTCCCCTCCTTCATCTGGAACAGGTCGCTGGACCGCCGGGAGAGCTCCTCAATCATCTGGTAGCCGTACATGTCGCTCCCCTCCAGCAGGGACAGGATCAGCATGGTGCCGCTGCCCGCCATCAGGCCCTTGTCGAATTTCATATTGACCATCCTTTCTGCCAGGAGTGTCCTGAGCGCGGAGTTTATACGTGTGTTTTTTCCGCCGAAGGCGGAGAAAACACAGGAATAAATCCTCGTTGCGGACATTCCCCTTTTTGCTGCCGGGACGGTCTGTGGCCGTCCTGGATATTACCTCGATGCTCTAAGTATATTATACCTGGATAGTCTAGGTATGTCAAGATTTTTCTTCCCGTTGCAATCTGTGGAAAAACATGCTATATTTGTACCGCAAAGGGGGGAGAATGGTGACTGCCGTAATCACCGACGTACACTACCGCATGTCGCTGGCGCTGATCCGGGATCTGGCCCAGGCCGGGGTCCGGACGGTGTGCTGCGAATGGGAGGGGGTTCCCGCCCCGCTGGGCTTTGCCTCCAAATATGCGGACGAGACCGCCCTCCTGCCCGGGAAGGAGGGGCCGGACGCGCTTTGGAATCTGTGCGCCCGTTTGGCGGAGAAGGAGGGAGCGCGCCCCGCCCTGCTTCCGGTGGGGGCCGCCACCTTGGCTGCCCTGGCGGAGGAGCGGGAGCGCTTCGGCCGGGTGTGCGGCCTGTGCATCCCCGCGCCCGAACAGCTGGACGACTTCAACAGCAAGGAGACCGTGGCCCGGCTGGGGGAGAAGCTGGACATTCCCGTCCCCCGGCGCTTTTCCCCCCAAGAGGGGGAGGACCCCGCCGCCTTTTTTGCACGCCTGCCCCTGCCCTGCGTGGTGAAGCCGCTGTGCGGAGAAAAGTTCGGTCTGTCCGCCGCCCGGCGGTACGTGATTGCCCGCACCCCGGGACAGGGGACGGAGGCCTTTGTGCGATTCCAAAGCATCACCAACGCCCCCCCTATGGTGCAGGAGTACCTGCCTGGAGGAGGGCTGGGATGTTCGGTGGCGGCGGAGGAGGGCAGGGTGTACGCCGCCCTGTGCCACCGGAGGGTACGGGAATATCCGGTGTCGGGGGGGCCCTCCTCCTGCTGTGTCCGCATTGACCGGCCTGATCTGGAGGACTGCGCCGCCCGGATGGTCAGAGAGACAGGCTACACCGGCCTGGCTATGTTTGAGTTCAAGGAGGGGGCCGACGGCGCGCCCCGGCTGCTGGAGGTCAACCCCCGGGTGTGGGGTACCTTCCCCCTGACCCGGATATCGGGCAGCGGGCTGCCCCTGCTGTGGCACACCCTCAGCTGGAACCGGGGCAATCCGGACAGGGCCCGCCCCCTGCCCCCTGTGTCCCCCTTCCGGCCCCGGAAAATGCAGTTCGGGGCCTCCGATCTGATGAGCGCAGTGGGCTATTTGAAGCGGGGCCGGCCGGGAAAGGCCCTGGGGGCGCTGGCCGACCTGCTCAATCCCGCCGTCAGAGACGGCCTGTGGGAGTGGAGCGACCCGAAGCCGGGGCTGATGTATTACCGCTCCCTGCTGAAAAAGGAGAAGCCATGACCTGTAAGATAGACCTCCACGTCCACACCGCCGCCTCGCCGGACGGGCTGTCCTCCCTGGAGGAGCTGACGGCGGCGGCAAAGGCGGCGGAACTGGATGCAATCGCAATTACCGACCACAACCTCTGCACCCCAGTCCCCCGGGAGATGAACGGGGTGCTCCTCATCCCGGGTTGCGAGGTGTCCACCGGGCAGGGCCATATCACCGGCCTGTTTCTGAATGGGCCTCTGGACCTGGAGGCCCTGAGAAAGAACGGCCTCCCCGACGGGGCGGCCGCGGTGGCGGAGATTCACCGCCATGGCGGGATCGCCGTCCTGGCCCACCCCTATCAGTCCCGAAGCGCCGCCCCGGAGGAGTTCGAGTTTCGGCCCGACGCGGTGGAGGGGGTCAACGCCCGGGCCGCCTTCAAGGTGAAGCAGGCCAACGAAAGGGCTGCCGCCCTGGCCGGCCGGTGGAAACTGCCCGCGGTAGGGGGGAGCGACGCCCACTCCCGCCATGAGGTGGGAAACGCCTACACCCGGGCGGAGGTCTCCGCCCTCACCCTGCCGGAGCTGAGAAGAGCCCTCCTGGCCGGCCGGTGCGTCCCTGTTTTGGTGAAAAATACCCCCCATCTGCGCAAGGGCCTGTCCCAGTTTGCCCAGGCGCGCCGCCGGGGAGGGCTGAAAAACCGGGCGGTGAGCTGGGCCTATGTGGTCTACTGCGCGGGGCTGGACCTGCTCCGCCGTTAAAAAATGGGCGGCTGATGGCCGTCTCTGTACAAAAAGGAGTATCTGCTATGTCCCTGATGACAAAGGCCATCGGTACGGCCAAAAAAGTAAAACACCGTTTTCAGGATCAGATCCGGGAGCGCACTCCGGTGTATCTCTCCCCCGTCCGCCGCATTGAGCGGGTGGCGCTGCCGGAGCGGGTCTGCGCCATGACCTTTGACGACGGGCCCTGCCGTCTGCCCGCCAATCCGGACGGATTTGGCGGAAAGCCTCTCACCCTGGTGCTGGCGGAAATTCTGGAGAAGTACGGGGCCCGGGGCACCTTTGATGTGGTAGGGGATACCTCGGGCAATTACCCCGATGAGCCGGGCAAACACGGCTCCGCCTCCTGGGGCGGGATTGCCTACGACCACTATCCCGACTTTGGAAAGGATGCCGACGGCGGCGTGCTCCACTGCCCGGAGCTGGTGGACCGGCTGCTCCAGGGAGGGCACGAGCTCACCAGCCACACCTATTCCCACGTTCTCTTTGGGAAAAAGAGCCTTGTCTACGGAAAGCGGCATACCCTGAGCGGATTGGATGAGGTGGCGGCCGATCTGGAGAAGCTCCACGCCCTGGTGAAAGACCGCCACGGCTATGAGATACGCCTCTCCCGCCCGCCCCACTATGTGGACGGCATTGCTGGAGGCTTCAGCAGCTACGACGCTTATGCCAAAATGGGTTATCAATACATGGCGGCCAGCTTTGACGGGGCCGGCTGGCTGCCTCTGGCCGGCTATGAGGCGGAGGTGGAGGCCACCTGGGGGCCCGTCGCCCGGAAGCTGGAGGAGGACCCGAACTATTTCTGCGGCCAGATTATCTTTCAGAAGGACGGCTACAACATGGCCCGCCGGTCTCCCATCGCCCACGGTCTGGAGAAGCAGCTGGAGCTGCTCACGGCCCAGGGATACAGGGTGGTCACCGTGTCCCGGCTGATGGAGATGTCCCCCTTTCTGGATGTTTCTCAGAGCGACCCCCGGGGCGCGGCGGCGAAAGCGCTGCTGGAGGCGGGCTGGTGCCCCGCCTACCGGGACAACTCCCTGCGGCCGGACAATCCCCTCACCCGGGGAGAACTGGCCATGATGGCCTTCGGCTGGGAGGCCGTCGATACCCGCATTGCCCTGATCCGGGGGGAGGAGAGGCTCCCCTGGTCCGACCTCAAGCCCGGCCACCCCTACGCCGCCCCGCTGCTGCTGGCCTGTCGGGCCGGGTGCCTCCAGGGGGACAAGGCCGCTGCCGATACCCCGGTTACCGGAGAGGACGTGAGAGGGGTTCTCTCCGCCCGACTGGGAAAAGCGCCTGAGGCGGTCCCCCAGCCGCTTACCCACGGAGACTTTTTCCTGCTGGCGGCCCCCCTGCTGTAAGATAAAAGCGCTCCGGTTCACAGAAACCGGAGCGCTTTTTCATGTTAGCGGCGCACCCACTTGCCGAAGAGGGTCTTTTTGAATTTCAGGAGCGCCTCCTGAGCGGGGGCGTAATTGGGGGCCTTTTGGAGATACTCCACGCCCTTCTTGATGTCGGCGGGGACGCCCAGACCCTCGGTGTAGATGACGCCCAATCCGTACTTCTTCAGATCGGAGGTGTAGTCCGCCTCCTGGAAGAGCTGGAGGGCCCGGGCGGGGTCCTTCTGACAGCCGTAGCCGAAAAGGTAGCAGGTGCCCAGCATGTCGTTGCCCCACTTGTTGTTGTGGTCGTGGGCCTGTTCAAAAAGCTGAACAGCCCGGGCGTAGTCCTGGGGAATGCCGTCCTGGCCCAGGAAGAGCAGCTCACCGGCCCGGTTGGCACAGCCCACCTGATCCGGGTCCTGGAGGCCCAGCTCATAGCACTTCATGGCCTGTACGCAGTCCTTGGGCACCAGCTTGCCCTCCTGGAAGGTCTTGCCGATGTAGAACCAGCTGGACAGCTGGCCCTGCTTGGCGGCGGCAAAGTACAGGTCCAGGGCCTCCTGGGTCCGACCCTCCCGATTAAGCAGGAAGCCGGCGTACCGCTCCTGCCAGTCGGGGTAGCCCTTCTCGGCTCCCAGCCGGGCGATGGCCTCGGCCTTGGACTTGTCGGCCTCCATCACGCCCTCTTCTCCATCGTTGTACAGGTTATACATATTCCGACCGGCGAAGCCCATGCCGCCTTCAAAGGCCCGCTCGAACCAGGGCAGGCATTTCAGCTCATTCTCCCGCAGCCACTGGCCAAAGGCCGCCTTGCTGGGAAAATCCTCGGGGCCTTTGTTCTCAATGCGCACGATATCCAGCCAGAAATAGGTGTTCCCGATCATGTTCATGGCGAACAGACAGCCCGCCTGGGCTTTTTCATAAACCGTGTTCCACACGTCTCTGAGACTGGGGTAGTGGGCCTTCATGGCCTCCTCCATCTCCGGGGTGAGCATCCCGCACCGCATGGCGCCCAGTACGCCCATGGCGCTGCCGTTGACAATGCTCTGCCGAATCAACTGTTCGGTAACCTCGTCGTCCTCCTTGAAGGGGTGGTAGTCCCAGCTGTACTGAGGCCCGGAGGTGCACCGGGACAGGATATAGGCCGCGTCGCCGTCGCCGGCGTTGGCTGCGTCGGCCAGGGGCTGCACGGCGGCCGCCGCCTTCTCTCGGTCGTAGGTGTAGTAGATGGCCTCAATGGCGCTGTCTACCGCGTCGCTGAAATACTTGCCCATTGTGATCCGCTCCTTCATTTTCTATTTTTTCGACTTCTCCAGCTGCTTGGTGATATCCTTCCACTGGGAAAAATCGGGGTCAAAAATACCCTCGAACATCTGAATCAGCCACTCCTGAGCCTGGCGGTGGGTACATTTGGTCTCAAATACCCGCAGCTTATCGGGATCGGGGCGGCTGGCGTTGACGGTGATCCGGCCGTCCGACTTGTCCCCCGCCTTTAAATACAGATATCTGGGGCCGGCGAACAGGGCCGCTACCGTATACTTCCCCTCAGCCAGGCCAGTCCCGGCCAGCTCCACGTCTCGGCGGGTAAAGGAGTCGTAATCCCGGGTGGCGCCGGTGCGGTCGCTGAGGGACAGACGGGCTCGAGCCTGGGACCGGGGCTGTTCCGTACCCCGAAGAGGCTGCCACAGGGAAAGATTGGAAAAATCGGGCAGCTGCTTTCGCTCCAGGAGGTTGGCGAAGGCCTCCCAGGCCTCTTTCTCGCTCACCGGTCGGGCAAAGGCCTGAAAGAGCCCTCCGGCCATCTTCTGTACGGCGATAAGGGTCAGCCCCGTGCTGGTGAGGCCGCACTCCAGCCGGGAGAGAGATACCCCGTTCAGCCCCGGAATGGGGATGAGCTCCACCGGCTCCAGGGCAAAGTGGCTGCCCTGACCGTTCAGGCCGGTAAGCTGGTCCTCCACCGCTTTTCGGTCGAAACGAGAGGTGCGCCGGCCCTGGAGGTCGATGAGGACAAAGTCCGGGCTGCTGCCAGCGGTGTGCCGGTCCTGGTCCGCCTGACCGGCCAGCCGCTGGTCCCGGCGGCGGAGACAGGAGCGGTTGACAGCCTCCCATTCTTCATCGGACTGGCCGGTAAAGTCGGACATGTTTTTATAGTCGTCAAAAAACGCCTCGGGCGCCCGCAGACGCAGGCAGCTTACCGCCGCTTGGAGCTCGGCGGGCTTGCGCAGACCGGTGGACTGGATCTGCCGCCGGTCATCCACGATGTACAGCTCGATAATGCGGGCGCTCTGCCGGCGTCCGCCAGAGTAATGGACCTTGATCTCATCCCGGGAAAAGACACCCCGGATGCGGGAGATGGAGGAGACGTCGTCCCCCAGGACCCACTCTTTGCCGATGGCTACCCGGTCAAACCACTGGCCGTTGGCCTGAATGTCCTTGTCCACCATGGCGAACAGCTCTTCTACAGGAGGGGCCTCGTCGGGATAGGGCAGCTGAGAGCGGATGGAGCTGGCAAGGCGGCTCTTGGCGGGGAACAGGGCGTCCCGCAGATCGGTGTAGGTCTCATACAGGCAGCAGGCAGTAAAGAGGAAGAAACCGCCGCCGCTTACGATCCAGACGGCCCAGTCGGAAATCTCCGTTTTCTCCTCCCCGAATCCCATAAAGAAGACCACGCCGCAGCCGGCAGCCAGGAGGAGATACAGCACCGACCACAGAAGCCGCCCCAGCCGCTTCCGGGTCCGGTCCAGGCAGTAGCCCCCCTGGGGAATCGCGTCCGGGTGCCGTTTTTTCTGCCACCATAAAAACAGAGCGGCCAGCAGAGCGCTCCACAGGTAGCCGATAAAATATCCGGCCGCCGCGACAAACACTCCGCAGACCACCCAGTTCCAAGGCCATTTCAAGTGAAAACCGCCCTTGCTACCCTGGTCCATTCCCCACACGCTCCTTTTGAAATAACATCCTTTTCCCGGCTGTGTGCGCAGCCGTTTTCAGCCTTAGTTTAGCACCGGGAGACCGGCAAATCAAGAGTGGAAACAATATTGTCCTCAAATTTTTTAAAAGGAAAAAACCCGCGGCGCTACCAATGCTGCGCCGCGGTTCCGGTCAGTTAAACTTATAAATCTTCCGGGCCAGCCGGTACAGGGCAATGGAAAGCTTTCGTCCCGGGGCGGTGGGCAGGTTGGTGGCGGCAGAGACGGCGAAATAGCGCATTCTGCCATAAAGCCCGGAATCCACTGTCCGCAGGTACTCCCACAGCCGGGTCCGCTTGCCCAGGGATTCGGGACTGCCCTCCATGGTCAGGAAAATGGAGGAGATAGCCATCATCATGGCCAGGTAATTGTACATATACTTGGCCAGCTTTTTGTCCTTCCGGGCCACCTCACGCAGGTTGATGGCGTCGATCATGTGATAATTTACCCGCAGTTGCTGATCCACCCGGCCCATCATCACGCTCTCGTTAACGCTCTGATCTGCCCGGCCGATGAAGTAGCGGTACAGGTCTACATCCATATAGTAGATGTTGCGCACATGGGGCAGGGGCTCATACACGAAAATGTTGTCCACGTAGAAGGTGTGTTTGGGCAGTTCTAACCCGCAGTCCCGCAAGATCTGTGTGCGGTAAATCACGCTGTGCATCAGCAGATACTGAGAGGGTTTAAAGCGGCCGATGTGTCTCCAGTTAAAAACCCTCCCAACCGGGAACACGTTGCGGTAGTTTACCGGCCGCTGGGTGTGGTCCTCCACGTGCTCATAGACGTAGTTGGCGATCATCAGGTCCACCGGCTTGCCGTCCCGGATAAACTGACGCAGCTTGTCCAGCACCTGGTGAAGAGCCTCCACATCCAGCCAGTCGTCGGAGTCCACCACCTTGTAGTAGATGCCGGACGCGTTCCGAATGCCCTGGTTTACCCCCTCGCCGTGGCCGCCGTTCTCCTGGTGGATGGCCCGGACAATGTTGGGATACTGCTCCGCGTAGCGATCGCAGATGGCGGGAGTGTCGTCCCTGGTGGAGCCGTCGTCCACCAGAATGATCTCAATGTCGTCCCCCCCCTGGAGCAGGGTATCCACACAGTGCTCCATGTAGGCCGCCGAGTTGTAGCAGGGGACGGCGAAGGTAATCAGCTTCTCCATTGGTTGTTCTCTCCTTTACAGCCTATCTGCCAATTCCAAAGCTCTCGCGGCGATGGCGTCCATGTTGTAGTATTTGTACTCGGCCAGCCGGCCCAGCAGGTGGAGGCCGGGGTATTTCTCCGCCTCCGCCTTGTATTTGGCGTAGAGGGCGTTGTTCTCGGGGTTGATGATAGCGTAGTAGGGGATTTCCCCGCCCGCGCCGGTATAGGCTTTGGAATACTCCTTGACAATAGTGGTTACGCCGGGCAGGTCCTGGCCGGTGAGGCGCTTAAATTCGGTGATGCGGGTGTAGTCCTCGTCCATGGTGTAGTTCACCGTGGCATGGGTCTGGAAGAAATTGCCGCCCCGCAGGGGGTGGTCCGGGTCAGGGTAGGGCATACCGGGGGCGCTGTAGTCCCGCTCCTGCCAGGTCTCAAACCGGAAATCTAGCGTCCGGTAGGGCAGGGGGCCGAACTGGAAGTCGAAGAGCTCGTCGGCCTGACCGGTGTAGATAACGGGGCCGCCGGCCTCCTTCAGCAGGGGGCGGGCGTCCACCCCCAGGCGCACCTCGATGTTGGGGTGGTCCAGCATCTTCTCAAACATTCTGGTGTAACCCTCGGCCGGCATCCCCTGGTATTTATCCTGAAAATAGCGGTCGTCCCGGGAGAGGAACACGGGCACCCGGGCAGTGGTGCTGGGGTCAATCTCCTCCGGCCTCTGGCCCCACTGCTTCATGGTGTAGTGGACAAAGACATGTTCGTACACATAGTCGGCCAGGGCGGAAATTTCGGGATCTGGGTTCTGGCGCAGCTCCAGAATGGTGACCTTTTTCTCGGCCCCGTAGGCGGCGATGAGCTTGTCCCCCAGGGCCTTGCCCTCCTCGGGACCGAAGGCCTCCTCCATTGAGGTGAGGTTGAAGGGGACGGGATATTGCAGGCGCCAGCCACGCCGGTCAGGGTGCTCGGGGTCGGGGATGCTGGCAACCACCCGGTGCTGATAGTCCCGCCATTCCGTGAAGCGGGACAGAAAGTCGAACACCCTTTTGTCGTTGGTGTGGAAGATATGGGGGCCGTATTTGTGGATGAGCACCCCGTGCTCGTCCAGGCAGTCGTAAGCGTTGCCGCCGATGTGGTCCCGGCGCTCCAGCACCAGCACCTTTTTTCCCTTTTCTGCCAGAGCCCGGGCGGACACTGCGCCGGCGTAGCCGGCCCCCACCGCCAGGACATCGTACTGTTTTTTCACTGGTGTCCATCCTTTCCGGCCCCGGAGGGGGCAGAACAGAGCGGCATTTCAGCCGCATGAATAGTATATCACAGGGCTGCGCCCCGGGACATTAAGATTTTATGAAATTTTCCCCAAAATACGGCCGGCTTTGGAGTCCCAAAGCCGGCCGCTCGGTCAATCAGGCCAGCAGCTTTTCCACGGCGGCCAGCTTGGCGGCGGCGCAGAAAACCTCCATCGCCTGGGCCAGCTCGGCAGGGGAGGGGAAGGAGGGAGCCAGCCGGATATAGCTGTCCTCCGGGTCCCTGTGGTAGGGATGGGTGGCCCCCGCCCCGGTGAGGACCACGCCTGCGTCCTTGCACAGGGAGACGATCCGCTTGGCGCAGCCGGGCATGGACATATAGGTGACAAAATAGCCCCCCTTGGGCTTTACCCAGGAGCCCGCTCCGGTGCCGCCTAGCTCGGCCTCCAGAGTGGAGAGCACTGCGTCGAACTTGGGCCGGAGGATGGCGGCGTGCTTGTCCATCTGGGCCCGGATGCCGTCTACATCCTTGAAGTAGCGCACATGGCGCAGCATATTCATCTTGTCCCAGCTGATGGCCTGGGCATCCAGCTGTTTGGCGGTAAAATCCACGTTGGCTTTAGAGGCGGCAAAGAAGGCTACCCCCGCCCCCGGGAAGGTAATTTTGGAGGTGGAGCCGAACATGTATACCATGTCGGGATTCCCGGCCTTTTTGCACTCCTCCAGGATGTTGAGCACCGGGGTGTCCTCATAGACGTAGTGAGCCGCATAGGCGTTGTCCCAGAAGATGCGGAAGTCTTTGGCCGCGGGTTTGAGGGCGGCCAGGCGGCGCACCGCCTCATCGGAGTAGGAGCCGCCCAGGGGGTTGGTGTACTTGGGCACGCACCATATGCCCTTGACGGTCTCATCCTCAGACACCAGTTTTTCCACCAGGTCCATGTCCGGGCCCCACTCGGAGAGGGAGATGGGGATCATCTCAACGCCCAGGGTCTCGCAGATGGTAAAGTGGCGGTCGTAGCCGGGGACGGGGCAGAGGAATTTTACCTTGTCGTACCTGCACCAGGGTTTTTCTCCTCCCAGCACGCCCAGCAGCATGGCTCGGGCCATGCAGTCGTACATGAAGGTGAGGGAGGCAGAGCCCACCACGATAGTCTCCTCAGGCGTTACGCCCATGTATTCCCCAAAGAGCTTCCGGGCCTCCGGAATGCCCAGCAGCTCGCCGTAGTTGCGGCAGTCCAAACCGCTTTCGGTGACGCAGCTGCTTTTGGAGCTGAGCACGTCCAGCATGGGCAGGGACAGCTCCAGCTGATCGGCCCCCGGCTTGCCCCTGGCCATGTTCAGCTTGAGTCCCTTGGCCTGGAGCCGGGAATAGGTCTGGGTCAGCTGTTCCTTCTGGGTCAGCAGCTCCTCCCTGGTCATTTCCTGATACTGTTTCATAACTTACCTCCTTCTAACTGTCGGCGGGGCTTGTGAGATGCTACTCATTATACTGGACGCCGGAGGGAAAGGCAAGTGGTTTATGGCGGGTTTAAAGCAAAAGAACGCCCCGCTGCGAGGTAGATACCTGCGGCGGGGCAATTTTTACGGATGATTTGTACTCAGTTCAGGCCGTTCAGCTTTTTATACAGCTCTTCCACAGTGGCGTTGTCCACCAGCGCGTCGGTGTCCTCCTCGGTCTCGGCCACCTCTACGATGCGGTTGAGGATATCCAGGTGCTCCTCGCCCTGAGAGGCGATGCCGATCACCAGACGGACCAGCTCTTCATCCTCGCCCCAGACAATGCCCTTGGGGTAGGTCATAACCACAAGGCCGGTCTTTTTGATAAACTCCCGGGACTCGTTGGTGCCATGGGGGATGGCAACATGACTGCCAATGGCTACAGGGAAGCCCGCGTTGCGCTCAATCATGCCCTGTACGTAACCCTCGGTGCAGTATCCGCTGTCTACCATCAATCTGCCGCAGGCCCGAATAGCCTCCTCAGGGGTGACAGACTCGCAGCCCAAAATGATGTTTTTCTTCTCCAGCAGGATGGCGCCGGGAGCGGCGGCGGGGGCCTCGGCGGGCTTGGCGGCGGGGGCGGGAGCGGCCTTGCCGCTGCGGGCGGCCACCAGCTCGTCTACCAGCATGGCGTACTCGGGGGCGCCCATGAAGTTCTGGATGGGAATCACCCGGGCATTGGGGTTGCTGGCCACAGCCCGGTGGGCCAGCTCGTGATGGGTGACGACAATCTGACAGTCGGAGGGAATCTCGGACACGGGGTGGTGAATGACTTCGATATCGGTGATGCCCGCGTCCTTCAGCTTGTTGCGCAGCATGGTGGCGCCCATGGCGGAGGAGCCCATGCCAGCGTCGCAGGCGAAAACAATCTTCTTCACGGACTTGATGTCCACGTTGGCGCCGGCGGGGGCGTCAGTGTTCACGGCCTGACCCTTGGAAGCGGCCTTGGAGGCGGCCACCTGAGCCTGGGCCTCAGCCAGGCTGGCGTCCTTGCCGAAGAACTTCAGCAGGAACACGGAGATGGCGAAGCTGACTGCCCCGGCCACGGCGATGCCGGCAATGTTGGCGAAGTAAACACCCTTGGGTGTCATCATCATTTCAGCGATAATGCTGCCGGGGGAGGCAGGGCCGGACAGACCGCCGCCCAAAACGCTAAGGGTGAAGATGCCGGCCATGTTGCCCACCATGGGCCCCAGGATGACGATGGGATTCATCAGCACATAGGGGAAGTAGATCTCGTGGATACCGCCCACGAACTGGATGACGGCGGCGGCGCCGGCGGAAGAGCGGGTTTCACCCTTGCCGGCCACGCAGTAGGCCAGCAGAAGCCCTAAGCCGGGGCCGGGGTTGGACTCGATCATGTAAAGAATGGATTTGCCAATCTCCCCTGCGGCCCGGAGGGCCTCCACCTGTTCAGTGCCGATGGGGGTAAAGACGCCGTGGTTGATGGCGTTATTCAGGAAGAGGACCTTGGCGGGCTCCACCAGTATGGCGGTGAGGGGCAGCAGGCTGTGGTCCACCAGCCAGCCCACGCCCTTGCCCAGCACGTCGGTAAGGACAACACAGGCAGGACCGATGGCGAAGATGGCCAGCACGGCCAGAATGCCGCCGATGATGCCCACAGAGAAGTTGTTGACCACCATCTCGAAGCCGGCGGGGATGTGTCCCTCCATCTTCTCGTCAAACTTCTTGATGCACCAGCCGCCCAGCGGGCCGCAGATCATGGCCCCGATAAACATGGTGCTGGAGGTGGAGGCGATTGCGCCCAGGGTGGCCAGAGCGCCGGCCACAGCTCCCTTCTGGCCGCCCACGGCCTTGCCGCCGGTGTAGCCGATCAGAATGGGGAGCAGGTACTGGAGCATGGGACCTACCATTTGGGCGATGGTGGCGTTGGGGAACCAGCCGGCCTCGATAAACAGGGCGGCGATGAGGCCCCAGGCGATGAATGCCCCTATGTTGGGCATCACCATGCCGCTGAGAAAGCGGCCGAATTTTTGTACGTGTTCTTTCACAGGGAATCGTCCTTTCTTAATAATTTGCTGCGGGATCAGGCGGGTACTGCGGTGACCTCTGTGCAGTCCAGATACTTCCGGTCGGGCTGACGGTCGGTGATGATCCGAGCCTCCTCAAGAGGCAGGATGGTGGCGGCGGTGACCCGGCCGAATTTGCTGGAATCGGCCAGCATATACACCGCCTGGGCCTTGGAGGCTGCCAGAATCTTCAGCGCTGCCGCTTCCGGGTCCGGGGTGGTAAAGCCCTGGCTGACACTGACGCCGCTGGTGCCCAGAAAGGCCTTGGTAAAGTTGTAGCGCCGCAGGGCGTCTAACGCCTCCGCCCCCACGATGTCCACCGTGCCCGTCTTCAGCGTTCCACCCAGGACATAGACATGAAGGCTGAGCCCGGTAAGACGGCCGGCCAGGTCAATGCTGCTGGTGACGAACAGGGCTTTAGAGCCCTTCAGATGTTCGGCAATATGGAGCACCGTGGTGCCCGTATCCAGAAAGACCACATCGTCCTCCCCTACCAGGCCTGCGGCGTAGCGGGCAATGCGTTCTTTCTCCCGGGAGTAGCGCTGCTTGGTGGCCAGGTCGGGTTCCCGGGCCAGGAACTCCTCCTCTTCCAGGCTGGTAGCCCCGCCATGGATCTTCACAAGGCGGCCCTGGCGGGCCAGGGCGTTCAGGTCCCGGCGAATGGTGGCCTCCGAGGCCCCGGTGGACTGGCACAGGTCGGCCACGCTGACAGTCTGACGCTGGGCGAGCTGCTGCAGGATAGCTCTGGCGCGCTGCTCAGCCAGCATAATGATTCACCTCCTGTTTGATTGATTTTGAAGCTGTGATTGATTTTGACTGACAAAATATTACCACGGACCAAAGGGGTTGTCAATCCAATTTTTATTTATTTTATAACCAAAAAGCCGAAACAATTTTTGTATAATCCGTATAAAATCAAAAAGGAAAGAAAAATAATTAAAAAGACGGTACCTTTTACACACTCTGGAGCATAAATAAAAAGCAGTTAGACGGCGAAAACAGTCAGAATCGCTCATTTGACGGATATTGACTGATTTTTACCGGAAATTTTCGGTATTTTCCCGTCTTGCGAAGATGGGGAGGGGATGCTATACTGTAGGCAACGAGACCTGGAAACACATAAAAAACAATAAAAGGAGTGGAAAGTAATATGAAACAGGCAATTATGGTTGGCGCAGGCAACATCGGTCGGGGTTTTATTGGGGCCCTGCTGGAGAAGAGCGGTTATCACGTCATCTTCGCCGATGTGGCGGAAAATCTTATCTCCGCCATAAACGAGAGGAAGCGCTACACCGTCCACATCCAGGATAAGGAATGCGCGGAGTGGACCGTCACCAACATCAGCGGCATCTCCTCCGCCGGTCCGGAGCTGGTGGATGCCATCGGAGGGGATTGCGAGCTCATCACCACTGCCGTGGGTCTGCGCATCCTGCCCATTGTGGCCAAGCCCATTGCCGCCGGCATCCGGGCCCGGAAAGCGGCGGGCAGCACCCAGATCCTCAATATCGTGGCATGTGAGAACGCCATCCGGGGCACCAGTCAGCTGCGGGATGCCGTTTACTCTCACCTGAATGAGGAGGAGCTGGCCTACGCCAAGGAGTATGTGGGCTTTGCCGACTGCGCCGTGGACCGCATCGTCCCCAAGGCCTCCTTTGAGAATCCCCTGGACGTGGCGGTGGAGCAGTACACCGAGTGGGACGTGGAGAAGGGCGGCTGGAAAGGCGAGCTGCCTGAAATCCAGGGCCTGGGCTGGGTGGACAACCTGGACGCCTACCTGGAGCGCAAGCTGTTCACTCTGAACAGCGGCCACGCCATCTGTGCCTACCTGGGCGCGTTGAAGGGCTATAAAACCATTGTGGAGAGCATTGCCGACCCCGCCATTCACGACTTGGTCCACCAGGCCATGTGGGAAAGCGGCGAAGGTCTGATTAAAAAGTTTAACTTTGACCCCGACGCCCACCACGCCTATATTGAGCGTATCTTTGCCCGTTTCCAGAACCCCTTCCTGGCCGACGAGACCCAGCGGGTGGCCCGGGAGCCCATCCGCAAGCTGGCTCCCACCGACCGGCTCATCAAGCCGCTGACCACCGCCTGCAGCTACGGCCTGAACGTGGATCACCTGATTTTCGGCGCGGCCGCCGCCCTCCATTTCAACTGCCCCGAGGACGAGCAGAGCGTGGAGCTGATGAAGAAGCTTGAGACCGAGGGCGTGGAAAAGGCCCTGGCAGAGTACACCGGCCTGAAGCCTGAGAACGCCCTGTTTGGCCGTATTTTGGACGTGTACCGCGCCCTGACCGTGGCGAAAAAGGGATAAGACCGCTCCTGGAGCGGGAAAAGCTGTAAAACCGGGGACTGCCGCACAGTCCCCGGTTTTGCCTGTCATTTCAGCGCATCGGACACCTTGAGCAGAGTGTCCTCATGGGTGTGATCCACCAGGTGGGTGTAGATCCTGCCGGTGGTGGCAGGGGTGGCGTGGCCCAGAGCCTTGCCGATGTCAAAGAGGGGCACCCCCTGGAAGGAGGCCACGGTGGCGAAGGAATGGCGCAGACCGTGAAGGGTGACCCGGGGCAGACCGTTTTTCCGCACGAACCGGGTGAAGGCCACAGACAGGGCGTTGGGGGAGTAGGGCTGGCATTTGTGGTCCAGCACCACAAACTGGCTGGGTTCGGACAGCAGACCCTCCCGCAGCTGGTCTGCCTGCCGGGCCTGCTCCACGTGCAGCAGGCGGGCCACATCGTCGGGGAGGAACAGGGTACGTACCGAAGATCGGGTCTTGGTCTCCTTCTGAACGACAGTGGCGCCGTAGGCGGTGCGGGCCTCCCGGATGAAGAGCAGCTGCCGCTGGTAATCGATGCACTCCCATTTCAGCCCGCAGATTTCTTCCCTGCGCATGCCAAGGCTGCCCGCCAGCTTGACGCACAGCTCCAGGGGGTGCCCTTCCACCAGGGTGTACAGCCGCTTCAACTCCTCCGGGCGGTAGTAGGAGGCCTCCTTCTGCTTGGCCCGAGGGGGCTCTACCTTGTCCATGGGGGAGACCAGCAGCTTGTCCTGCCGCACCGCAGAGCGCAGGGAGGAAGACAGCAGGTCGTGGTGCCTGCGCAGGGTGTTGGAGGACAGGTTGGCGCTCTGCCGGACCTGGATATAATACTGCTGGATGTCCATGGGAGTGAGCTTGAGCAGGGGGATGTGTCCCAGAGCGGGGAGAATGTGGTTGTCGATGATCTTCTGATAGCCGTACGCCGTGGTTTCCGCCCGGGTGGGCCGGACAATGTTGTCCATCCAACCCTCCAGCCAGTCGGCCAGGGTCAGGCTGTGCTTTGGGGTGTTGATTTCCTCCTCCCGGTGGGTCAGGAAGCTGCGCAGCCCCATGCGGGCTGCGTGAAGGGTGCGGTAGGTCTGATACCGTTTGACCCGCCTGCCCTCCTTGTCCCTGCCCAGGTCCATGCTGACGTAGTAGATCCTCCGAACGTCGTCATAGGATATATTGCGTTCCACAGTCTTTCTTGCCATAGTGATTGACCTCCATATCTTTAATTTATGAGGTATTTTTCCCTGTTTAAGGAAAATTTACCCTGAATAAAGAATATGGGGCATGCAGGCGGCAGGGACAAGAAAATTTGCCAAAAATGGCTGAAAAAGTAAAATTGACGGGGCAAATGGGGAAAAAGAGGGCTCCAATACAGAGGTTTTATCTGTGTTTCCCATGCTTCCGGCAGAGAAACACAGCAGGTGCTTTCTTCGGACACGCTTACAGTGAAGGGGGGTTTCAGGGCGGCCCGGTTTGTGGTAAAATACAAAAAAGTTCGGGCTGCGGCCCGGAGAGGAGATGAAGCCGCCATGCTGCGAGTTGGAAATCTGTCCCTGCCACCGGACGGGGATATGGAGTTGCTGCGCAGACGGACCGCCCGGGCCCTGGGAGTGCGCCCCGGTGCGCTGGAAGAACTGACGATCGTCCGCCAGTCCATCGACGCCAGGAAGAAAAATGACATCCGCTATATTTACACCGTGGAGCTGTCCATGCCCAACGAGGCCGCCCTGGTCAAAAACGCGCCGGGGCGGAGTGTCACGCTGACGGAGCGAACCCCCTACGTATTCCCCAAAGTCTCCCGAAGGTCCTCCCTCCCGCCGGTGGTGGTTGGGATGGGCCCGGCGGGGCTGTTCGCCGCTCTGTTTCTGGCCCGGAACGGCCTGCCCTGTATCATCCTGGAGCGTGGACAGGACGTGGACAGGCGCACCCGGGATGTGGAGAACTTCTGGAGCGCCGGGGCGCTGGACGAGAGCTCCAACGTCCAGTTTGGCGAGGGGGGAGCGGGCGCTTTCTCCGATGGAAAGCTGACCACCGGCACCCATGACAGGCGCATCTCCGCCGTGCTGGACGCCCTGGCAGAGGCGGGGGCCCCCGTCGATATCAGATACTCCCACAAGCCCCACATCGGCACCGACGTGCTGAGGGAGGTGGTGAGGGCCATCCGGAAGGAGCTGATCGCCCTGGGCTGCGATGTGCGCTTCGGCCATAAGCTTACCGGCCTGACAGTCAGCGGAGGAACTGTGACGGGGGTGGAGGCGGAGGGACCGGAGGGCCGCCGTATCCTGGCGGCCGATACGGTAATCCTGGCCCCCGGCCACTCCGCCCGGGATACCTTTGCCATGCTCCGGGAAGCCGGGGTGCCTATGGAGCGGAAGAGATTTGCCGTCGGCGTGCGCATTGAGCACAGCCAGAGGGAAATCAGCCTGAGTCAGTACGGCTCTGCCTGGGAGAAGCTTCCTCCCCCCGACTACAAGCTGTCCTGTCACCTGCCCTCTGGCCGGTCCGCTTTCACCTTCTGCGTCTGCCCCGGGGGACAGGTGGTGGCCGCAGCCTCTCAGCAGAGGGGCGTGGTAACCAACGGAATGAGCCGCCGGGCCCGGGACGGAGAGAATATCAACGGCGGCCTGTTGGTGGGGGTGGGGCCGGAGGACTTTCCGGAGGGAGACGTGCTCTCCGGGGTCCGCTTTCAGGAGCAATGGGAGGCGGCGGCGTTTCGCCTGGGAGGCGGCGGGTTCCGGGCCCCCGCCCAGCGGGTGGGGGACTTTCTCCGGGGCCGGCCCTCGGAGGGCCCCGGCTCCGTTCTGCCTACCTACTGCCCCGGCGTGGCCTGGACGGACCTGTCTCCCTGTCTGCCCGGCTATGTCACCGATACCCTGCGGCAGGCGCTGCCCCTGATGGATCGAAAGCTGCGGGGTTTTGCCGCCCCTGACGGGGTGCTCACGGGGGTGGAGACCCGGTCGTCCTCTCCGATTCGTATTCTTCGGGATGAAAATTATCAATCGTTGTTACGGGGGCTGTACCCCTGCGGAGAAGGGGCGGGATACGCGGGCGGCATTGTCTCAGCGGCCGTAGACGGTATCCGGGTGGCCGAAGCGGTGGCCTCCCGGTAAGCCGGGAATGCTTTTGGGATTTTGGGGCATACTGAGACCATCTAAAACAAGGAGGTCTTACCCATGAGCAAGCCGAAAAATCAGAAGAGCCGCGATCCCCGCACCGGCCGAGATCTGCGGGGCTCCGCCCCCATCGCCGGCCAGAATCGCACCGACACTGCCACCAACGCCCAGGACCCCATGGCCGATCCCCTGGAGATGCGGATGAGGCGAGAAGGGCACGATATGTAAAAATAACCGGGACGGCCCCCGCCGTCCCGGTTCTCTTCACACATTCTTCACAAAAAGTTCCAAGTCTGGTGAAGAATAGATAAGGTGTTTGTGGTATCCTGAAAACAGCTCAAGGAACTGATCCGATTTTTCCCGGGGCGGCAAAAGCGGCTCCACGGTCCGGAAGAACGCGTGAACTCCGGACATATCCGGTTTCTCAGAGTCCCTTGCGCAAGGCATGCGCTCCACTGCCGCCCCGCGGCTTCGGGCCCCGGCGCGGCAGACCAAAAACACCCCGTCTGCGGATGGGTTCTCATATTTCCTCCCCTCTCTTTTTGGGCAGAGCCTCCGGATTTTCGGGGGCTCTGCCGGTTTTGGGACAAACCACCGCCCGCCGGCATCCCGGCGGGCGGTGGTTTGCTCAGGGACCGATCATTCCGGCCCAATCCAGAATCAGGCGGTAGTAGTCGGTGTCCAGAATGGTGGCGGAGTAGGCCACCCGGTTCTGCACCTCGGCCACCATAGCGGCCACCTCCTCCGGGCTGGACTCCTCCCCGTCCCAGCGGGTGAACTGGTCCAGAGTGGAGTTGTAATAGCCCGATCCGTTGATAAAGCTGTAGTTGGCGAAGATGACCAGGGGCTCGTCACCGGACAGGATGTCCGAACCCATGATAAGCCGGGAGTCGTAATCCAGGCCGAAGAGGTTGGACAGGGTGGGCATTACATCCAGGCTGGAGCAGTATTTGTCCACGTGGACGGCGGCCCCCTCCATGTCGCCGCTCCAGAGAATCAGGGTGTTTTTGAAAATCTCAAATACCGGGTCCACCGTGTGGCCGGCCAGCTCGCTGTACTGCTCGTCAGTTAGGCCGTATGGGTAGTGGTCGGCGGACAGGACGATCACAGTGTCCTTCAGCCTGCCTGCCGATTCCAGCTGGCTGAGCAGGCTCTCCATGGCCAGTTCCAGCTCCATCTGACAGGCCAGATAGCACCGCACCTCCTCGCTGTAGGGCAGGTCGGCCACCGTATCCCAGTGGCGGGCGGACATGGCGTTGGAGTCCAGGGTATAGGTCAGGTGGCCGCTGACGGTGAGGCAGTAGACCAGAAAGCGATCCTCATGGATGAACATGGGGACAATTTTCTCCATCATTTCCAGGTCGGAGGGGGGCCAGACCTCCTCCAGCTCCAGGCCCTGGCCCAAGGCGTAGTAATCGTAGCCCATGTTGGGGTGGGACTTGTCCCGGTCATAATAATTATAGAGATAATCGTGGAAAGCGAAAGTGGAATAGCCCTCCTTCCGGAATTGATTGCCCAGAGCGAAGGGCATATAATTTTCCGAGGACAGGGAGTAGCTCCAGACTCCGGACTTGGGGATCAGGCCGGTGGTGGTGACGTACTCCCCGTCGGAGGTGGATACCCCCCACAAGGGGGTGTAAAAGTTGTCAAAGACAAAGCCCTGATGGGACAGCTTCCACAGTGTGGGGGTGCGCTGAGGGTCCATAGCCAGGGTGGAGAAGCCCTCGGCCACGATCCAAATCAGGTTTTTGCCCTCAAAGTAGCCCGTCCACAGATTTTCCGGGGCGGGAATACGCTGGGAAAACCACTGGTGGGCCTGTTTCAGCCCCTCGTCCTCCTCGCTGTCGATCAGGGCGTCGAAGCTGATGGGCAGAGTGTGGTAGCCAGGTATGGTCTCGGGCCGGAATACGCTGCCGCCGGGGGGCGGGTCGTCATCGGGGGGCAGCGTAGGCTCCAGGTCAGGGGGCGCCTTGTCGGGCGCGGGCTCCCCGCTCAGGTCGGGGGAGTCCGGCTTGATGCCGAACAGGACGCGGGACAGCTCCAGCCGGGTCTGGGTGAATACGCCGAAGTTCTGCACCTCCAGCTCCGGGGTGGCGGCCCGGTAGTAGATATACCGCAGGGAGAGGGTCCCGCCGCCGCACAGCAGAACCAGGCCCATAGAGATCAGCTGGGCGGCGGCGGCCATGGCCGCCCAGCGCAGGAGGGGGTGTCCCTCCTGCGGCACGCCCCCGTCCCGGTCAGGAATGAGCCGTGTCCGGAGTACAATGGACAAAATGGTGGGCACGCACATCGCCAGAATGGGGAACCAGCTGGCCAGCACGTTGCCCACCGCCATCTCGCCGAAGGACTTGGCCACCATGACCATCTTGGTGAGGGAAAAGATGGAGAGAAAGGTTTTGAACAGATGGTAATAAACCAGCTGGGAGCCGATCCACAGGGAGACCAGTCCGGTGCATGCCGGCAGCAGAATCCGTCCCAGGCGGGGGGATACGCCGCCGCAGAGCAGGCCCAGCAGCATGGCTGCAGGAAGGGTAAACAGACAGGTGAAAAATACCCCCGCCACCGTCAGGGAGCGGAAGCAGTAGAGCTTTAAAAACAGCTCCTCATAGCAGATGACCCCCAGAAAAAAGAGGGAAGGGGCGGCCAGCTGCCGCCATTTTGTCCAAAAGGTGGGTTTTGCGATGTCCAAGGGGGTTCACCTCCGTGTGCGCCGGACGGCCGGCAGCCGCCCTGTACTCTTGGAGTATTGTACTGGATTGCTCCGCGGTTGTCAACGGCCGGCACTTTCACCGTACTGTGCATTAGCGCGAAAAAGCAATGTGCAATTATGCGTATTTTGTGCATATACACCAAAGAATTTTCTTGAAAAAAGTGGTTAAATCTGATATGATAACTCTGCTTCACAATTTATTCACAAAGTCCCGCCGGAGGGCGGGAGGGAAAGCGAGGAACGGGAGTGTCCCAGCTCAGCGAACAGGTCCTGGAAGGGCTGAAGAAGGCCTACACCGCTTATTTTGACGTTGAGGAGATCGACGACGGCACCGCCCTGAAGGTTCGGTGCAGCTACCACATGCGGGACAGTCAGTATGTGCTGGTAAAGAAAGCGGAGCTTTGGGCGGCGGAGTGCCACGAGTACCTCTACCTGTGGGACACGGGCCGTCTGGACACCGGCGCGGTGGGGGATATTTTCCGCCGTACCCTGGCCGACGGCGAACCCCGGGTGCGTCCCCATTCCCAGCACATGTATACCTACCTTACTGCCGTGGCGCTGTACGACAGCGCCCAACCGGACGCCCTGGAGCAGTTGAAAAAACTGAAGAAGCGCCGGGAATTTAAGCTATCGCTCCATGGATGGATGGAGTTCAGAATAGCCGCCGTGGACCTGTCCACCGGCGAAATCACCGTCAACCGGGCCGGGAAAGCCCTGGCAAAGGACCTGAAACGGCTGACGGACCGCATTATCTCTGCAAATCAAATAGGAGAGGAGAAAACCCAATGAATGCAATGTTAGTTGTCATCGTTGGCATTGCCATCCTGGTCGTAGGCTACATCTTCTACGGCGGCTGGCTTGCCAAGCAGTGGGGCGTGGACGATACCAAGGTCACTCCAGCTCATGAGCTGGAGGATGGCATGGACTACGTCCCTGCCAAGGCCCCTGTCCTGATGGGCCACCACTTTTCCTCCATCGCTGGCGCCGGCCCCATCAACGGCCCCATTCAGGCGGCTGTTTTCGGCTGGGTGCCTGTGGTGCTGTGGGTCCTCATCGGCGGTATCTTCTTCGGAGCCGTCCACGACTACGGCGCCCTGTTCGCCTCCATCCGCCACAAGGGCCAGTCCCTGGGCGAGGTGGTAGCTGTCAATATCGGCGAGCGGGCCAAGAAGCTTTTCCTGGTATTCTCTTACCTGACCCTGGTGCTGGTGGTGGCCGCCTTCGCCTCCATCGTGGCCGGCACCTTTGAGGCCAAGTACACCGAGGCCGGCGCTGTGGATATGGCCGCCTCCGCCACCAACGCCTCCGTGGCCATGATCTCCATTCTGTTTATCCTGATGGCCATTATTTTCGGCGTCCTGGTCTATCGCCGGGGTGCGCCCCTGTCCGTGGCCACCGTCGCCGGTGTAGTGGGTATTCTGGTCTGCCTGGTCATCGGCCTGAACTTCCACCCCATTTACCTGTCCAATACTGCCTGGATGTGGATCATCGCTGTGTACATCCTCATTGCCTCGGTAGCTCCGGTGTGGATTCTGCTCCAGCCCCGTGACTATCTCAGCTCCTTCCTGCTCTACGGCATGATGATCATCGCCGCCGTGGGCGTCATCGGCGCAGGCCTCACCGGCGCGGATGCCGCCCACATGGACATGCCCGCCTTCACCGCCTGGAAGGACCCCATCACCACTCTGGGCACCATGTTCCCCGCTCTGTTCGTCACCATCGCCTGCGGCGCTATCTCCGGATTCCACTCCCTGGTGGGCTCCGGCACCACCGCCAAGCAGCTGGACCATGAGAAGGACGCCAAACCCATCGCCTACGGCGGTATGCTCATCGAGTGCGCCCTGGCTCTGATCTCCCTGGCCGCTGTCTCCTTCATCTGGCAGGAGTACGTGGCCGGCGACATCCGCGTTCCCACCCAGGTCTTTGCCACCGGTATCTCCCGGATGGTCGCTTCCATCCCCGGCCTGGAGGCCACCCAGACCACCGTTGCCTCCCTGCTGGTGCTCACCGTCTCCGCCTTCTGCCTCACCTCTCTGGACACCGCCACCCGTCTGGCCCGGTACATGTTCCAGGAGTTCTGGCTCAAGCCCGGTGAGACCTATAAGGATGTCACCGGTGTCAAGGCCACCCTGTGCAACCCCTTTGTGGCTACCGCCATCACCGTGGTGCTGGGCGTTGGCCTGGGCATGACCGGCTACGGTAAGATCTGGCCCCTGTTCGGCGCCGCCAACCAGCTGCTGGCCGCTCTGGCCCTGCTCACCGTCTGCGCCTGGCTGGGCAACATCGGCCGGAACAACAAGATGTTCTACTTCCCCATGGGCTTTATGCTTATCGTCACCCTGACCTCCCTGTTCCAGACCGTCACCAGCCGCATCGGTCAGATTACCAGCGACAATCCCGAGGTGCTGGCCAAGGTGGACTGGGGCACTTACGCTCAGGCCATCCTGGGCGCCCTGCTCTTCATCCTGGCCATCGTGCTGGCCGTCGAGGGCTGCATGACCATCTTTGGTAAGGGCAAGAAGAAGGCCTAAACTACCCTGTTCCATCCAAACAGAGCAAAAAGCGGGTCCGGTATTCCGGACCCGCTTTCTGATTGCACGGGGCGGGGATGTGTGGTATGATGGAGGGGACTTGCGGGGAAGAGGAGAGGAGCCTTGTCCCTGCGGGGAGACGAAAGAGCTGAGATCGGAAGGTGATCCTAATGAAAACCAGCAAAGTCCTGTCCGTGCTCCTGTCCATCCTAATCGCCCTGGTTGTGCTGGCGGGCTCCATTGCCGTGCCTCTGCTGTGCCGGAGCTTTTACTACGCCCACATCGGGCCCATGCGCCTGGAGGAATATGGCCTGTCCCGGGAGGAAATCAAAACCGCCTATGACGAGATGATGGACTTCTGTCTGGGCAGGCGGGAGAAATTTTCCGCCGGGGTGCTGGCCTTCTCACAGTCGGGGGCAAACCATTTCGCCGACGTGCGGGGGCTGTTCCTGCTGGACCTGCGGGTGCTGACGGCCGCCCTGGCCCTGCTGGCGGCGGCGCTGGCCGTGTGCAAGATGAGAAAGGTCCGTCCCCACCCCTTTCTGGGCTGGGGCCCCGGCTTCTGGGCGGCGGCGGGGCTGGGGGCCTCATGCCTCATCGTGGGCGGCTTGGCCGCCCTGGATTTCGATCGGGCCTTTGTCATCTTTCACAGTGTTTTTTTCCCAGGGAAGGACAATTGGATCTTCGACTGGCAGACCGACCCTATCATCCTCTTTCTGCCCCAGGACTTTTTTCGCAACTGTGCCGTCCTGATTTTGGCCCTGCTGCTGGTCTGGTGCGGAGTCCTCGTCGGGGCCGATCTGTGGGCAGGAAAAAGAAGGAAAACGGATTAAAATTTGTGAAAACTGCTAAAACTGAAAAAACAGCCCGACTTCTCTTGCGGAACCGGGCTGTTTCTGCTATAATACCCCGGATAGAAAAGGAGGGATTGCCATGCTGAAGGGTTTAAGCTTGATGTTTGACAGTTTTTCTGTTTCTATTTTTTGTTGACGGCCGCATTGGTGGTCGTTTTTTTGTGCGTTAGAGAAAGGAGAACAGTATGAACGAAAACCAACCCATCCGCGATGCCCGGCAGCTGGGCCTGCCCAAGATGCTGATTCTGGGCCTGCAGCACATGTTTGCCATGTTTGGCGCGACCGTCCTGGTGCCCATCCTGGTCCAGGGCTACGGTCTGCCCCTCAGCATCCAGACCACCTTGTTCTTTGCCGGTGTCGGCACCCTGTTTTTCCATGTCTGCACCAAGTTTAAGGTGCCCGCTTTCCTGGGCTCCTCCTTCGCCTACCTGGGCGGCTTCGCCGCTGTGGCGGAGCTGAACTCCGGCATCTACGCCGGCATGTCCGGTGAGGAGAAGCTGCCCTACGCCTTGGGCGGCATCGTGGTGGCCGGCCTGCTGTATCTGGCGCTGGCCGGGCTGATCAAGGCGGTAGGCGTCCATAAGGTGATGCGCTTCCTGCCCCCTGTGGTTACCGGACCCATCATCATTCTTATCGGTCTGTCCCTGGCCCCCAGCGCCATCAACAACGCATCCACCAACTGGTGGCTGGCCATTTTGTCTATCGCTGTCATTGTGGCGGCGAATATCTGGGGTAAGGGCATGATTAAGATCATTCCCATCCTGCTGGGCGTGCTGATTCCCTATGCGGTGGCTCTGGTCACCAGACAGGTGGACTTCTCCGGGGTGGCCGCCGCCAACGCCGTGGGTATCCAGCCCTTCGTGCTGGCCAAGTTTGACCTGACCTCCATCCTGGTCATGGCCCCCATCGCCATTGCCGCCATGATGGAGCACATCGGCGACATGTCTGCCATCTCTGCCACCGTGGAGGAGAATTTCATTGAGGACCCCGGCCTGCACCGCACCCTGATCGGCGATGGCATTGCCACCTCTCTGGCCGGCATGTTCGGCGGCCCCGCCAATACCACCTATGGCGAGAATACCGGCGTGCTGGAGCTGTCCCGGGTCTTTGACCCCAAGGTGGTCCGGCTGGCCGCTGTCTATGCGGTGGTGCTGTCCTTCTCCCCCAAGTTTGCCGCCGTCATCAATTCCATCCCCACCGCTATCATCGGGGGCGTGTCCTTCATCCTCTACGGCATGATCTCCGCCATCGGCGTGCGCAACGTGGTGGAGAACCGGGTAGACTTTACCAACTCCCGGAACCTGATTATCGCTGCCGTTATCATGGTGTGCGGCCTGGGCTTCAAGATCTGGGGCTTCAGCAACGAGTTCTCCGGCCTCACCTTCAGCGTGGGCGGCACTTCCATTACCCTGACCTCCCTGGCCATTGCCGCCATCGCCGGCATCGCGCTCAACGCGATTCTGCCCGGCAAGGACTACGAATTTGGTTCCGACGTGACCCAGGGGCGCTCCGGCGACTTTGGGCGCTATTAAGAGTCAGACGGGCTCCCGATTGTGCCGGGAGCCCGTTTCAATCTGAAAGGCAAATATACTTCTGATGAAAAAATCATTAAATAAGGGGAAAGCCTCTTGCGCCCGGGAGAGAAATTGGATAGAATAGAGGCATCAAGCGGGAGACCGTAATTTAAGGAGGTTACTACCATGGATTTTAAGAGCACCTTTGAGACCTTGAAGGATAAAGCCACCGATCTGGCCCAGGCGGGTGTGGCCCAGTCCAAGCGGCTGGCCGAGATTGCCAGGCTGAAAACCGCCAATATGGCCGAGGAGGACACCATCAAGAAGGCATATATTGAGATTGGCAAGCTCTATTATGCCGAGCAGGGCGCCGCCCCGGACGGGGCCTTTGCTGCCGCCTGTGAGCGGATCACCGCTTCCAAGGCTGTCATTGAAACCAACAACGAGCGGATTGCAGAGCTGAAGCAGCCCGGTGATCCCGAGTCTGAGGTCAAGGTGGAGGTGGAAGCCGTGGCCGTAGAGGTTGAGGCACAGCCCGAGGAGCCCCCTGTACACACGGAAGAAGCTCCCGAGCAGCCCGAGGAAAAGCAGGACTGATTTATAATGGCAGAGGTCTCCCGGTGGGAGACCTCTCTTTTTTATATCCTCTTCCAGCTGGCCCCGCCGGGCAGGTCGGTGACCTCAATGCCCTGGGCCTTCAGCGCATCCCGGATGCGGTCGGCCTCGGCAAAGTTTTTGGCCTTCTTGGCCTCATACCGCTGAAGGACCAGGGCGTCCACGGCCGGGTCGCCCTCGCCGGTGATGGTATAGCCCCCCTGGGAGGCGGTTTTCTGCTTCTTCTGCTCCTCCCGCACCTTGGCGGCCTTGTCCAGCAGGGACAGGGACAGCACCTGGTCAAAGCTGTCCAGCACGGCCAGCCGGGTGGCGCCGTTGGTCTTGGACTTGAGGGCGTCGTACAGGGCGGTGATCCCCAGGGCGGTGTTCAGGTCGTTGCCCACCTGGGTCCGGAATTTTTCCTTATATTCAGACACTGCGGCCTCGTCTACAGGGCCGTCCGCAGGGTCCAGGGCGGCGATTTTGGCGATGAGCTTCTGGAAAGCCCCGGCGGCGTTGTCCAGGTTCTCCCAGGAGAACACCAGCCCCTTGCGGTAGTGGCTCTGGAGACAGAAGAAGCGGTAAACGATGGGGTCGTAGCCCTTCTCCTCCAGCAGGGAGACGGTGAGGAACTCCCCCTTGGACTTGGACATCTTGCCGGAGTTGGTGTTCAGGTGGTGGACATGGAACCACTGTTTGCACCAGGGGTGGCCGATGTAGCTCTCAGACTGGGCGATCTCGTTGGTATGGTGGGGGAAGGCGTTGTCGATGCCGCCGCAGTGGAGGTCCAGGTACTCGCCGTTGTATTTCAGGGAGATGCCGGAGCACTCGATATGCCAGCCGGGGTAGCCCACCCCCCAGGGGGAGTCCCATTTCAGGGCCTGGTCCTCAAACTTGCTCTTGGTGAACCAGAGGACGAAGTCGTTCTTGTTTCGCTTGTTCTGGTCCTCCTCCACTCCTTCCCGGACGCCCACTGCCAGGTCCTCCTCGTCGTGGTCGTTAAAGACATAGTACCGATCCAGCTTGGAGGTGTCGAAGTACACATTTCCCCCGGCCACGTAGGCGTAGCCCTTGTCGATGAGACCGGAAACAATTCTAATAAAGTCGTCGATGAGGCCAGTGGCGGGCTGGACCACATCGGGGGTTTTGATGTTCAGCTTGTGGCAGTCGTCAAAGAAGGCGTCGGTGTAGTACTGGGCGATCTCCATCACCGTCTTGTGCTCCCGCTTGGCCCCCTTGAGCATCTTGTCCTCGCCGGTGTCGGCGTCGCTGGACAGGTGGCCCACGTCGGTGATGTTCATCACCCGGTTTACGTCGTAGCCGTCGTACCGCAGGAACTTCTCCAGCACGTCCTCCATGATGTAGGAGCGCAGGTTGCCGATGTGGGCGAAGTGGTACACCGTGGGGCCGCAGGTGTACATCTCCACATGGCCGGGAATGTGGGTGGTGAACGTTTCTTTCTTGTGGGTGGCGGAATTGTATAGCAGCATTTTCTTTCATCCTCCGTTTTGCGGGGCGCGCCCAGCGGGCACGCCGTTTTTGATTGTCTGCGGTGCGGCGGGATTGCCGGACCGTATCATATGGGTTTATTCGTGGAGTTCCAGGGGCAGGCCGTCCGGGTCGTGGAAAAAGGTCATGCGGCGCTGGGTGTACGGGTCCCGGCGGACAGGCTCGCAGGGGATGCCCTTCTCCTCCAGTTCCCGGATTGCCCTCTCAATATCCTCCACCCGGAAGGCCAGGTGACGCAGGCCCCGGGCCTCCGGGTAGCTGAGCCGGGGCGGCGCGTTGGGGATGGAAAAGATCTCCAGCTCGCTGTCCCCGAATTTCAGGTCCAGCTTCCAGTCCCCCCGGTCGGGCCGGTAGTTCTCCCGGAGGACGGGAAAGCCCAGCTTCTCCACATAGAACTCCTTGGCCTTCTCGTAGTCCGAGACGATGACAGCCACGTGGTGCATCCGCTCAAACAGCATCACGATCCCTCCTTACGCTTTCCCGAGCTTTCTCCTCCAAAAATTTCTCATCCAGCAGTTTTTCCACCAGCTCCAGCCGGGCGGAGAGGGCGGCCAGCTTCTCCAGTGTGGGGTTGTTGACGCTGATCTGGTCCACGTCGTCGGCGTAGCGGGTGGAGCGGCCGGCGATGCGGACGATCTGGGCGGGGATGCCCACGGCGGTGGCGTTCTCCGGCACCTCGGACAGAACCACGGCATTGGCGGCGATGCGGGCGTTGTCCCCCACCTTGAAGGGCCCCAGCACCTTGGCCCCGCAGGAAATGAGCACATTATTGCCGATGGTGGGGTGGCGCTTGCCCTGGTCCTTGCCAGTGCCCCCCAGGGTGACGCCGTGGTAGATAAGCACATCGTCTCCCACCTCGGCGGTCTCGCCGATGACGATGCCCATGCCGTGGTCGATGACGAACCGCCGGCCGATCCTGGCTCCGGGGTGGATCTCGATGCCCGTCCAGAACCGGGACCACTGGGAGATAACCCGGGCCAGGAACTTGCACTTGTGACAGTATAGCCAGTGGGCCAGCCGGTGATACAGGGTGGCGTGGACTCCCTGGTACAGCAGGAGGATCTCCAGCTTGGACCGGGCCGCCGGGTCCCGACGCTGGTAAGCCTCCAGGGTCTCGTTTAAGGCTTTAAACATGGAGCTAATCACCTTTCTGTATGGGCCGCCCTGGGCGGCCCATACGGCAAAATACATACGGGGATAAACAAAGAACCTCCTATGCCCACAAGGGCATAAGAGGCGATCTTCTCGCGGTTCCACTCTCATTTTCACTCGATTGGCCGCTATCGGGGCCAGGCCGGGCGGCATTACCCGCCGCGCTCCCGGACGCACTTCACAACCCTCCGCCGTAAGCCCCCTTTCAGCCGGTGAGGGGCTCTCTCTGACCGCTGGACGGGCTGCTACTTTTCCGTTCCTCGCGCTGACAATATAGTATACTAGCATCTTACGCGGTGTGTGTCAAGTAAAAACGCCGAAGCGGAAATGTCCGCTGAGAGAATTTGTCTGCATATTTTTCCGCCGAAGGCAGAGGAAACGCAGGTAAAAGCGCTGTATTTGGGAGGTTTCCCACCAGAGCCCCTAGTATGGGACTTCCTTTTTTTGCCGGACTGTGGTATGATAACCCCGCTCCAGGTGTCCGGATGGACAAATCCGGAAGAATAGGGAAGAAAGGTACGGTCCCGCCGCTGTGAGAGGGGAGCCGGGCTTCAGAATGCCACTGAGAAATCGGGAAGGCGGAGCCGGGTGTGGAGCCTCAAGTCAGAAGACCTGCCTGGAGACATAACACACATGCTGCGAGAGACAGCAGGGAGGTTTTTACCATGAAAGGAAGCAAAAAGACACTGTTTGCCGTGGCCGCGCTGGCCCTGGCAGCGGCCCTGATGCTGGGGTTGTGGTATTTTTCCAGGCCCCAGATCCAGCCAGGGGACAAGACCGTTGTGGTCCAGGTGATTCACGCCGACGAGAGCAGCCGGGAGTTTACTTACCATACTGACGCGGAGTATTTAGGCCAGCTGCTTCTGGAGGAAAAGCTGGCAGAGGGGGAACAGAGCGCTTACGGCCTGTTTATTACCGCAGTGGACGGGGAGACGGCCCAGGACAGCCTGCGGCAGTGGTGGTGTATCACCAAAGACGGCGGCAGAGTGGACACAGGAGCGGATGCGACCCCCGTTGCGGACGGCGACCATTTTGAGCTGACCATGTCCACCTACTGAGGCCGGCTGCCATGAACGGAAGAAGCTGGCAGACAAAGAGCCGTCAGGTGGTGCTGTGCGCCATGCTGGCCGCCGTGACGACCGCCCTGCAGGCGGCCATGTCGCCTCTGCCCAACATCGAGCCGGTGTCGCTGCTGATTCTGATATATACTTTGGTCCTTGGCCGGCAGGTGTTCTATATCATCTATACATTTGCGCTGCTGGAGGGGCTGCTCTACGGCTTTCACCTGTGGTGGGTGACCTATCTGTATATCTGGAGCCTGTGGGCCCTGGCCGTCCTGCTGATCGGACGGAAGAGGGAGCTGTCCCCCCTGGCGTGGGCCGCGGCCAGCGGAGCCTTTGGCCTTGGCTTTGGGGCGCTGTGCGCCCTGCCCTATTTTGCGGGGGGGCCTTGGGCCGCCTTTTCCTATTGGATGGCGGGAATTCCATTTGATCTGCTCCACTGTGCCGGGAATTTCGGCCTGACCCTGGCCCTGGAAAGGCCGCTGTGCCGGCTGCTGACAAGACTGAGGGACGCCATGCCGTAAAATGACTCCGCGCCGCCCCGACGGGGCGGCGCGGGGATTTTTTTATTTGGAGCCAAACTGATTCCAGTAGCCCATGATAAAGATGAAAAAAACGATCAGGGGCAGGATATAGCTGACATAGAACCGTACGCCCTCAGGGAAGGCCGGGCCGTCGCCCTGGTTGGCCTCAGCCAGGAAGCGATTCCAGCCCCAGCCCCGCCTATGGGTGCAGAACAGCACATAGACCAGCGAGCCCAGGGGCAGAATATTTTGGGAGACCAGAAAATCTTCCAGGCCGGAGATGTCCATACCCAGCACGGTGAAGCCGGACCACAGATTGGACCCCAGCACACAGGGCATAGACAGCAGAAATACCCCGATCAGGTTGACCAGCACCGCTTTTTTTCGACTCATCCACCACCGGTCCATGGTAAAGGAGATGATGTTCTCAAAAACGGCTATTACGGTGGACAGGGCGGCGCAGGACAGAAACAGGAAGAAGGCGGCCCCCCACAGGTTCCCCATGGGCATATGGTTGAAGATGTTGGGCAGGGTGATAAACACCAGGGCGGGACCCTCCCCGGTGGACACGCCGAAAGCAGAGCAGGCGGGGAAGATAATCAGGCCCGCCACAAAGGCCACGCAGGTGTCCAGCACGCCGATGCGCAGGGCCTCTCCGGCCAGCCGGTGTTCCTTGCCGATATAGCTGCCGAAGATGGCGATGGCCCCGATGCCCAGGGAGAGGGTAAAAAAGGCTTGACCCATGGCGGCAAAGATTGCCTCGCCCAGAATCCAATTTCCATCGGCGTCGTACATTAGATTGTGGAAATTGGGCTGGAGGTAGAACCGCAGGCCCTCGCCAGCCCCCTCCAACAGGACGGAGTTCACTGCCAGCACCGCCATCAGGGCCAGCAGGCAGACCATCATCACTTTGTTCACCCGTTCCACGCCGTTGCGCAGCCCCTGGACGCATACCAGCATGCCGACGGAGACCACAACTGCCATATAGGCCGTCATAGTTCCCGGACGGCTGAGCAGGTCGCTGAATTTGCCGGCCACCGCGCCCGCGTCCAGCCCTGCAAAGCTGCCCCGAAGGGTTTCCACAAAGTAGTACAGAAGCCACCCGGCGATGACGGTGTAGAACATCATCAGCAGGTAGTTGCCCGCGAAGCCGGCATAGCTGTACCAGTGCCACTTGCTCCCCTTGGGCTCCAGCCGCTGGAAGGACAGGGCGATGCTCCGCTGGCTGGCCCGGCCTACGGCCAGCTCCATCACCATGACGGGCAGGCCCAGAATCACCAGGAACAGCAGGTACAGCAGCACAAAGGCCGCCCCGCCGTACTGCCCCGTGATATAGGGAAAGCGCCACACGTTGCCCAGGCCGATGGCGCAACCCGCCGAAATGAGCACAAAGCCCAGGCGGGAGGAAAATGTTTCTCGTTTCTCCATAATGGTTGCCTCCTCATCAAATACAACATTCTCATTTTACTCATTTGTTGGGGAACGGTCAATATATTCTTTTTCCGGAAAATTCCCCCTTGACACGGGATCTTTTTGCGCTATAATGATAGTACAACAGTTCTATCGAACATATTTTCTCAAGGAGGGAGCCCTGTGGAGCTGCTGGACAAGCTGAATATTCTGGCCGACGCAGCCAAGTACGACGCCGCCTGTACCTCCAGCGGGCTGGACCGCTCGGGCCGGCCGGGGACCATCGGAAACACGACGATGGCCGGCTGCTGCCACTCCTTCTCCGCCGACGGTCGATGCATCTCTCTGCTGAAGGTGCTTCAGACCAACGTCTGTATCTATGACTGCCAATACTGTGTCAACCGCAGGTCCAACGACGTGCCCCGGGCGGCCTTTACCCCGGAGGAGCTGTGCGAGCTGACTATGGGCTTCTACCGCCGCAATTACATTGAAGGGCTGTTTCTGTCCTCGGCGGTGATCAAGAGTCCGGATTACACTACCGAGCTGATGATCCGCACCCTGCGCATTCTGCGGGAGAAGCACCGTTTCGGCGGCTATATACACGCCAAGGCCATCCCGGGAGCCGACCCTCTTCTTACCCGGCGGCTGGGCCTGCTGGCCGATCGGCTGAGCGTGAACATTGAGCTGCCGTCTTCGCCCAGCCTGGCCCTGCTGGCCCCGGATAAGAAGAAGGAGGCCATTCTTGCCCCTATGGGGCAAATCAGGGATGGAATTTCCCAATCCAAACAGGAGATTGCGGTGTACCGTCACGCCCCTCGATTCGCCCCGGCGGGGCAGTCCACCCAGATGATCGTGGGAGCCACCCCGGAGAGCGACCGGCATATCCTCACCCTCACCCAGGCCCTCTACGACCGCTATCAGCTCAAGCGGGTGTTCTACTCCGCTTATATGCCCGTCAGCCCCCTGGTTCCCGTGTCCGAGGACTACCAGCCCCCTCTGCTCCGGGAGCACCGGCTGTATCAGGCCGACTGGCTGTTGCGGTACTACCACTTTCGGGCAGAGGAGATTTTGGACGAGTCCAGGCCCAACCTGGACCCGCGGATGGATCCAAAGTGCTGCTGGGCCCTGCGCCACCTGGAGTTTTTCCCGGTGGAGGTCAACCGGGCGGACTACGAGGTTTTACTTCGGGTGCCGGGCCTGGGGGTGCGGTCGGCCCGGCGTATCCTGAGAGCCCGGCGGGTGGGTCCTCTCAGCTTTGAGGGACTGAAGCGGCTGGGGGTGGTTCTCAAGCGGGCCCAGTACTTCCTCACCTGCTCCGGGCGGATGATGACCGGACTGCGTGTCAGTGAGGACGGTCTGCTGCGCCACCTGATCTCATTGGAGGCCCCCGCCCTGGCGGCTCCCATGCCGGAACAGCTGTCACTGTTCGGGGATGCTGTATAGGAGAGTTTTCGTAAGGCCCCTTTGCCTTGAGGAGTCTTTTCCAACGGAAGGCGGGGGGCAGGAAGGGAGGTCTTTTCATGTCCTGGGCACAAATTTCCTGCCAGTACGACGGCACCTACCCCGGATTTCTCTCCTGTGTGTTTGACTGTTGGGTCAACCGGGAGGAACCGGCGGAGTTCCGCACGCCCGACGACATGTGCTGCTCTCTCTACCCCCTGCGGACGGTGGAGACCGATATGGAGCACGCCCGGCGGGTATACCGCTCCTTTGATAAGTTCGGTCGGGAGGGCCGGGAGCTGGCCGTCCGATGCTTTCTCACCTGTCTGCCTGAGAGAGAGCTGTGGCTGTGGCGGTTCCTCCGGCTGGGCTATGAGCAGGGAGCCGGGGTGAGCCGGAATCTCACCGATCCGGTTGTGGACAAGGTGCGCAAAGCGGTGTGGCACCTGGAGCACGAGGCCCATCAGTACAAGGGCTTTGCACGGTTTTCTCAGCAGGAGGAGATACTGGTGGGGGAGATCGAGCCCAAGAACCGGGTGCTCCCCCTGCTGCGGCCCCACTTCTGCTCCCGGTATCCCCAGGAGCGATTTGTCCTGCATGACCGCACCCACGCTGAGGCGCTGTTTCACCGGCCAGGCCCCGGGGGCTGGGCCATTTTGTCCGTAGAGGACTTTTCCCCGGGTCCGGCTGGAGAGGAGGAACTGGCCTATCGGAAGCTGTGGCGGACCTTTTACGACACCATTGCCATTGAGGGGCGGTACAATCCCCGGTGCCGCATGACCCACATGCCCAAACGCTACTGGGCCATGATGACCGAATTTCAGGAGGAACGGGACGCCGCTCTGCCGGAGATGCCGGGACGCGGCGGGCGGATTTCATCAAAAGACACAGAAGAAAACGGGAAAATTGAGGGAATTTTATTGAGAAAATACACGGAAAATAGCGGCCGGAGGACAATTTGAGGTTGACAAACCGGCGATTTTTGTTAAAATAATTAGGTAGTCGAAAAAGGCGTACGCCTTTTTTCCGCTTTGCGGATGCAAAGCGGAAAGGAAAATGGATGTCGTACAGCCCCAAGACACAAGGTACTTTTTTAGGAGGTATACAATGAAAAAGAGGATCAGCATGCTGCTGGCTGCTGCCATGATGCTCACCCTGGTGAGCTGCGGCGGCAAGCCCAATACTCCCAGCAATACCGGCAGCCAGAACAATCCCGGCAGCCAGAGCAACAGCAGCGCCAATCAGTCCAACGCAGGCGGCGACGCGGCGGAGGACTGGCACATTGGCATCATCACCGGTACCGTCTCTCAGTCTGAGGACGACCTGCGCGGCGCCGAGGCCATCCAGGCCAAGTACGGCGCGGACAAGGTCAAACTGGCCACCTATCCCGACAACTTCACTGAGGAGCTGGAGACCACTATCCAGACCATCGTCAACATGTCTGACGACCCCCAGATGAAGGCTATCATCGTCAACCAGTCTGTCCCCGGCACCGCCGAGGCCTTTACCCAGATTAAGGAGCGCCGCCCTGACATCCTGTGCATCGCCGGCGAGGCCCATGAGGATCTGCCTGTAGTGGGCGCCTCCGCCGACCTGGTCTGCAACAACGACTTCGTCTCCCGCGGATACCTGATTATCCGCACTGCCCATGAGCTGGGCTGCGATACCTTCGTGCACATCTCCTTCCCCCGGCACATGTCCTACGAGACCATGAGCCGCCGTGTGGCTGTCATGACCGAAGCCTGCAAGGAGTTCGGCATGCAGTTCGTGCTTGAGACCGCTCCCGACCCCACCACCGACGTAGGCGTTACCGGCGCTCAGGCCTATGTGCTGGAGAAGGCCCCCGAGTGGATCCAGAAGTACGGCCAGAATTCCGCCTACTTCTGCACCAACGACGCTCACACCGCTCCTCTGCTGCAGCGCCTGCTGGAGCTGGGCGGCTACTTCATCGAGGCCGACCTGCCCTCCCCTCTGATGGGCTATCCCAACGCCCTGGGCGATCTGGATCTGACTGCCGAGGCCGGCGACTTTGACGCTATCCTGGCCAAGGTGGAGAAGGCTGTCGTGGATGCCGGCGGCGAGGGCCGCTTCGGCACCTGGGCTTATTCCTACGGTTACTGCCTGTCCGCCGGTCTGGCTCAGCACGCCATCAATGTGATTGAGGGCAAGAGCGAGATCACTGACATGGACGATGTGGCCGCCGCCCTGCAGGAGTACTCCCCCAAGGCCGCCTGGAATGGCTCCGGCTACACCAATGCCGACACCGGCGTCAAGGAGGACAATGTGTTCCTGATCTACCAGGATACCTATATCATGGGCAATCCCGGCAAGTTCATGGGCGCCACCGATGTTGAGGTGCCTGAGAAGTACTACACCGTGAAGTAATCCAAACTGCGTATTTTACAGGAAACCGATGATGGAAACAGGGGTGAGGTTCATCCTCTCCCCTGTTTCCTTAGATAAAAGGGTGTGATTACGATAGATAGTTCAACTGCTCCTCTGCTGGAGATGCGAGGCATCAAAAAAGACTTTTTCGGAAATCAGGTCCTCACCGATATTAATTTCACCCTGGAAGCAGGCCAGGTCCTGGGTCTGTGCGGGGAGAACGGCGCAGGCAAGTCCACGCTGATGAAAATTTTGTTCGGCATGGACGTCATCCGGGAGACCGGCGGCTACAGCGGCGACATCCTTATCAACGGCGAGAAGGCGGCGTTCAACACCCCCTTCGACGCGCTGGCGGCGGGCATCGGCATGGTGCATCAGGAATTTTCTCTGATCCCCGGCTTCACCGCCACGGAAAATATTCTCCTGAATCGGGAGCCCCAAAAGAAGAATGTTATTTCAGAGGTGTTCGGCGACCGGCTGAATACTCTGGATTATAAAGAGATGGATCGGCGGGCCGCCGCGGCCATCGAAAAGATGGGCGTGGAGATCGACGCCAAAATGATAATCAGCAGCATGCCTGTGGGCCACAAGCAGTTTACCGAGATTGCCCGGGAGCTGAGCAAGGACCAGCTGAAGCTGCTGATTCTGGACGAGCCTACCGCCGTGCTGACGGAAAAGGAGGCCGAGGCCCTGCTGGACTCCATCCGGGGCATGGCCGCCCAGGGTATCTCCGTCATTTTCATTACGCACCGCCTGCATGAGATTCTGGCGGTCTGTGACAAGGTAGTGGTCATGCGGGACGGCCACGTGGTCCGGGATGTGCCCGCCGGCCAGACCAGTGTGGACGATATCACCCGCTGGATGGTGGGCCGGGACGTGCAGAGCACTGCCGCTTCCATTGAGACAAAGGCGGAGGCCGCCGACGCAAAGATTATCATGTCCATCAAAAATCTGTGGGTGGATATGCCTGGCGAGACGGTGCGCGACGTATCCCTGGATGTGCGAGAGGGCGAAATCCTGGGCATTGGCGGACTGGCCGGCCAGGGTAAGCTGGGTATTCCCAACGGCGTCATGGGTCTGTATGAGGCGGGCGGCACCGTGGTGTTTGACGGCCGGGAGATTCCCCTGAACAGTCCAAGAAAGTGCCTGGATTCCTCCCTGGCCTTTGTGTCGGAGGACCGGCGGGAGGTAGGTCTGCTGCTGGACGAGAGCCTGGAGTGGAACGTGGCTTTTCCCGCCATGCAGATCCAGGACAAGTTTTTGAAAAAGCTGCTGGGCGGCCTGATTAAGTGGCGGGACGAGAGGGCTATCCATCAGGTAACCCAGAAATATGTGGATCAGCTCCAGATCAAGTGCACCAGCACCACGCAGAAGGCCAGGGAGCTGTCGGGCGGCAATCAGCAGAAGATTTGTCTGGCCAAGGCCTTTGCCCTGGAGCCCAAGTTCCTCTTTGTGTCCGAGCCCACCCGGGGCATCGACGTGGGCGCAAAGGCCCTGGTGCTGGATGCGCTGCGGCAGTTCAACCGGGAGAGCGGCGTCACCGTAGTGATGATCTCCTCTGAGCTGGAGGAGCTCCGGCAGACCTGTGACCGGATCGCCATTGTCTCTGGCGGCCGGGTGGCGGGCATACGTCCGGCCGCCGACTCCTCCGAGTCCTTCGGTGCGCTGATGGTCAGCCAGGTTGTGTAAGGGGGGATATGTGATATGGATAAATCAGAACGACTTCAGCAGACCCGGCTGAGCCAGCTTGTCAATACCTTTGGCCTGCCAAGACTGATTATTGCCGGATTTTTGCTTTTCCTCTTTATCGTTGCCCCCATCGCCGGGGCCGACCTGCCCACCCAGATCACCAATGTGTTCAACCGCTTCAGCTGGAACGCTGTTTTGGTGCTGGCTATGGTGCCCATGGTACACTCGGGCTGCGGCCTGAACTTTGGCATTCCCCTTGGGATTTTGGCCGGACTGCTGGGCGCTACCCTGTCCATTGAGATGGGCTTTACCGGGGCGCTCAGCTTTGTGATGGCCATTTTGATTTCCACTCCCTTCGCCCTCCTCTTCGGCGGCGGCTACGGACTGCTGCTGAACCGGATCAAGGGAGGCGAGATGATGGTGGCCACCTATGTGGGATTCTCCTCGGTGTCCTTCATGTGCATTATGTGGCTGATGATCCCCTATAAGAATCCTTCCATAGTTATGGCATATACCGGCGTGGGCCTGCGCAACGTGTTTTCTCTTGAGAACTTTTATGCCAATGTCCTGTCTGATTTCCTGAAAATTGACCTGAATCCTATCGGTATCAATCTGGTTATCCCGACAGGGTCTCTGCTCTTCTTTGCCCTGCTGGCCTTTGGAATGTGGGCCTTCCTCCACACCAAGACGGGCACCGCCATGACGGCTGTGGGCTCCAATCCCACCTTTGCCAAGGCCGCCGGCATCAACGTGGACCGGATTCGGATGCTGTCGGTCATTCTGTCCACGTGGCTGGGCGCCGTGGGTATCCTGATCTATCAGCAGGGCTTCGGCTTTGTCCAGCTCTACACGGCCCCCTTCTATATGGCAATGCCGGCAGTGGCGGCTATCCTCATCGGTGGTGCGTCGGTGAACAAGGCGTCTGTGGGCAATGTCATTGTCGGTACCATTCTGTTCCAGGGCCTTGTGACTATGACTCCAACCGTGATGAACGCCCTGATCCACATCGACATCAGCGAGGTCGTCCGCATTATCGTTTCCAACGGCATGATTGTCTATGCCCTGACCAGAAAGACGGAGGGGGGGAAATGAAGATGAAAAAGGATTTGAGAGGCCAGACCTCCAACTTCCTCCAGAACAACCTGGTACCCATCATGTTTATCGCCATCTGCATTGTCTGCTACCCTCTTGCCGGGTTTTCCCCCAGCTATCTGATCAATGAGATTGTCACCCGTATGGGCCGGAATATCTTCCTGATTCTCAGCCTGCTGATCCCCATTATGGCCGGCATGGGCCTGAACTTTGGTATGACCCTGGGCGCTATGGCGGGACAGATCGCCCTGATTTTTGTCACCGACTGGCAGATCTGGGGCATTCCCGGCGTAGTGCTGGCTATGCTGCTGTCCATTCCGCTCTCTGCGCTTATGGGCCTGATGTGCGGCAAGCTGATGAACATGGTAAAGGGCCGGGAGATGATCCTGGGCTATATGATGAACTATTTTGTCGGCGGTCTCTACCAGCTGGTGGTGCTGTATATGATGGGCCCTATCATCCCCATCAAGCATGCCTCCATCCGGCTGCCCAGAGGTTATGGCCTGCGCACCACTGTGAACCTGACCAATCTGCGCCAGTGTCTGGATAACCAGTTCGCTATCCGCGTTCAGGGAGTCAAGATTCCCGTTCTGACCTTTATCATCATCGGCGCGCTGTGCCTGTTTATCCTCTGGTTCCGCCGCACCAAGCTGGGCCAGGATATGCGGGCGGTGGGACAGGACATGGAGGTGGCCCGGGCCGCTGGCATCAAGGTGGAGCGCACCCGTATTATTGCTATCATCATGTCCACCGTCTTTGCCGGCTTTGGGCAGATCATCTACCTGCAGAACATCGGCAACTTCCCCACCTGCACCGCCCACACCCAGATCGGTATGTTCTGTATCGCTGCCTTGCTGGTGGGCGGGGCCAGCGTGGAGAAGGCCTCCATCGGCAACGTATTCCTGGGTGTAATCCTGTTCCACACCATGTTTATCATGGCCCCCAGGGCGGGCGCCGCTATCACCGGCAATGCCATGATCGGCGAGTATTTCCGGGTGTTCGTCTCCTACGGCGTTATCACGCTGGCCCTCATTATGTATGAGACCAAGAAGCGCCGGGCCAGGAGCCAGGGCGGCGCGCTGCTGGCGCTGGCCCAGAAGGAAGGGGGCGTCCAGTCGTGAAAGGGAAGAAGCTTCTAATCCGTCTGGCCGCCGTGGCCCTGTGCATCGCGCTGGGCGCGGTGATGATGGTCATCGGCCGTGGCCACACGATCTATCTGGACAACAAGACCCTGGAGGACTATCAGGGACAGACCTACAAGGCCGCCCACCGGATCGTCATCACCGTTGACGGCGAGGAGCTCACAAAGCTGGGGCCCCGGGAGCGGGGTATGTCCCTGTGCATCGGGCAGACCTTCAGAATGACGCTGGAGATCACCCAGGAGAAGGGCGGCCAGCCCGAAACCCGGGAGATTACCATGAAGCTGCCCTATAATCTGGACGGCATCATTGTCAACCTGCCCGCCTATCTGGCCGGTTTGCCGGAGGAGGCCTGGATGAGCGAGTTTATTCCCGCCCCCGAGCCCGAGGAGCCGGATGAAGAGGAGCCCGGCGCCGGCGACGAGTTCGGCATCGGCGAGGACTTGGGTCTGGAGGGCGACGTGATCGCCTGAACTGAAATACAATGCGAAAAAAGGCCGCCCCGCCCAAGGCGGGACGGTCTTTCATTGAAAAAGGAGGAAACGATATGGCAGTTCTGTCCGGGCTGGAGCCCAGGAAGGTATTCGAATACTTTGAAAAGCTGTGTGCCGTTCCCCACGGCAGCCACAACACCAAACAGATCAGCGATCTGTGCATGTCCTTTGCCCGGGAGCTGGGCCTGAAATACAGGCAGGATGCGGTCAACAACGTGGTTATCTGGAAGGATGCCTCCCCTGGCTATGAAGAGGCCGCTCCCGTCATTCTTCAGGGACACATCGACATGGTGTGCGTCAAAACAGAGGACTGCGGCAAGGATATGGCCAGGGAGGGGCTGGATCTGGTCACCGACGGGGAGTGGGTCTGGGCGGACAAGACCTCCCTGGGCGGGGATAACGGCATTGCCGTGGCCATGATCCTGGCCATTCTGGCTGACGACAGCCTGCCCCATCCCCCCCTGGAGGCGGTGTTCACCGTGGATGAGGAGGTGGGGATGGACGGGGCCTTTGCCCTGGACTGCTCCGATCTGAAGGGAAAGAAACTGGTCAATCTGGACTCGGAGGAGGAGGGGGTATTTACCGTCTCCTGTGCCGGAGGGGTGCGGCTGGACTGCTTCCTGGCCGGGAAGCAGGAGCCTCTGGCCGGAGAGACGGGCTATACCGTCACGCTGGACGGCTTGCTGGGAGGCCACTCCGGAGGCGACATTCACAGGGGCCGGGCCTCCGCCAACCAGGTGATGGGCCGGGTGCTGTACAGCGCCATGGAGCGCGTTCCGGGTCTGAGGCTGAGCGACGTCCGGGGAGGAAAATTTGACAACGTGATCTGCTCCTCCAATCAGGCCCGGGCGGCTGTTCCCGCCGGCGGAGAGGAGACCTTCGAGGCCTTTATCCGGGAATTTGACGGAGTGCTGAAAAACGAGTACGCCGGCTGTGACAGCGGCGTCTCCCTGCGCTGTGAGCGGACAGTACTGGACGGAGCTCTGTCCCGGGAGGACACCGCCAATATTCTGCGCACGCTGCTGGCCATTCCCCAGGGGGTCCAGGCCATGAATGTGGACTTCCCCGGCCTGGTACAAACCTCTTTGAACCTGGGCATCATGGGGATGGAAGCGGACGGCCTGCATTTCAGCATCTCTGTGCGCTCCTGCATTGCCTCCCAGAAGGCCATGATGGTCCAGCGGCTGCGGGCCATTCTGGAGATGGGGGGCGGGACGGTCTCTGAGCGGAGCAATTATCCCGGCTGGCAGTATGCCCGGCAGTCCAGGCTGCGGGAAGATGTACTGGCGGCCTGGAAAACGGTAAGCGGCCGTGAAGGAAAGATCGAGGCCACCCACGGCGGCCTGGAGTGCGGACTGTTCATTGAAAAGATTCCCGGCCTGGACGCGGTATCCTTTGGCCCGGAGCTCCACGACGTCCACTCCACTGCGGAGAAGCTGAGCGTGGCCTCCACCGGACTGGTGTATAAGCTGACCTGCGAGCTGCTTAAACGCAGCAGGTGATGAGCTGTTCTCCTATGGAAGTGTCCCAAACGGGGAGATTTTAGCTGTGTTTCCCCCCGCCGGAGGCGGGGGAAACACGTCAATATATCTTCTCTGTGGACACCTCCTTCTCCCATTTGCCCATTGACACTCACTTTACCTGGGGCTATAATAAAAAACTGCCACGCCCCCGTGGTGCGGCAGTTTTTATTTTATTACAGAAAGGGGCTCTCTCTTATGACCAACTCCCGCGTCTATAATTTTGCCGCCGGGCCCTCCGTGCTTCCGCTGTCTGTGCTGGAGCGCGCCGGGTCGGAGATTACCAACTACCGGGGCAGCGGCATGTCCGTGATGGAGATGAGCCACCGATCCAAGGTGTTTATGGACATCTTTCAGGAGACCCGGGACAAGCTGCGCCGGCTGATGAACATTCCGGAGGACTACCGCATCCTGTTTCTCCAGACCGGAGCCTCCGGCCAGTTCTCCATGATCCCGCTGAATCTGATCGGCAAAACAGGAAAGGCGGACTATGCCGTTACCGGCAATTTTTCCGGCCTGGCCTGCAAGGAGGCCAAAAAGTACGGTCAGATCAGCCTGGCCTGCGACACCGGCGGCCGGAATCACAGCTATATTCCCAGACAGGAGGAGCTGAAGCTGGACAACGAGGCCAGTTATTTCTACTACTGCGCCAACAATACCATCTACGGTACCGAGTGGGACTACGTGCCCGAGACAGGAGAGGTCCCCCTGATTTGCGACATGTCCTCCAATATCCTGTCTATGCCGGTGGATGTGTCCAGATTCGGCATTATCTACGCCGGAGCGCAAAAGAATATGGCCCCCGCCGGGCTGACGGTGGTCATCATCAAAGACAGTCTGGCCGGCCATGAGCTGCCCTTTACCCCCCTCATGATGAACTACCGGACCATGATCGACAAGGACTCCATGTACAATACCCCCCCCTGCTGGTGCATCTACATGCTGGGGCTCACCCTGGACTGGGTGGCGGAAAACGGCGGTCCGGAGGGAATGGAGAAGCTGAAATGGCAGCGGGCCGGCATGCTCTACGACGTGCTGGACGCCTCCCGGCTGTTCACCTGCCACGCGGACAAGGGCTCCCGCTCCGGGATGAACGTCACCTTCCGCACGGGGGACGAGGAGCTGGACGCCAAATTTGTGAAGGAGGCGGCCCAGGCCGGTTTTGTCAACCTGAAGGGCCACCGTCTGACCGGGGGGATGCGGGCCAGCATCTATAACGCCATGCCCGTGGAGGGCGTGGAGAAGCTGTGCGACTTTATCCGGGCCTTTGACAAACAAAATTAAATTTTGAAAGAAGACGATCCTATGTCCCGTAAAGAGGACCTGCACCTGCTGGCTACGACCGCCCTGTTTGCCGCGGCAATCACGGTAGTGACCGCTTACATGCTCCATATCCCCATTCCCACCGGAGGGTACGTCCACCTGGGGGATACCCTGATTTACCTGGCGGCCTGTCTGCTGCCCGCCCCCTATGCGGTGGCGGCGGCGGCCATCGGCGCGGGGCTGGCCGATCTGCTCACCGCCCCCATGTGGGCGCTGCCCACCCTGGTCATCAAGGCGGTGATCGTGCTGTTCTTCTCCAGCAGGACAGAGCGCATCCTGTGCCGCCGCAGCTGCGCCGCCGTGATCCTTGCCGGACTGTTTTCCCCCGCCGCCTATGCCCTGGCCGGATGCGCTATGGCCGGCACCATGGCCGCCTTTGTCCCCCAGTTTGTGGGTACCCTGGCCCAGGGGATCGGCAGCGGCGCGCTGTTCCTGGCCGTCGCTCCCGCTCTGGACGGAGTGAAGCTGAAAGAGCGGGTAATCCATAACTGATTTGAGGTAATACACATGTACCGTATCAAAACCCTGAACAAAATATCCTCTGTGGGCCTGTCCCGGCTGGACCGCAGCCGTTTTCAGGTGGGGAACGATCTGGAGAACGAGGACGGCATCCTGGTCCGCTCCGCCCCCATGCACGACTATGTCTTTCCCGACTCCCTCCGGGCCATTGCCCGGGCGGGGGCGGGGACCAACAATATCCCCATTGACCGTTGTTCTGAGAGCGGCATTGTGGTGTTCAACACCCCCGGGGCCAACGCCAACGCGGTGAAGGAGCTGGTCATCGCCGCCATGCTGGTGGCTTCCCGGGATATTCTGGGAGGGGCCGACTGGGTGCAGGAGCAGGCCCACACCCCCAAGGTTGACGTGGCCGCCGCGGTGGAGAAAGGGAAGTCCGCCTTCGCCGGTCCGGAGCTGTACAGAAAGACCCTGGGCGTGATCGGCCTGGGGGCCATCGGAGCCCTGGTGTGCAATGTTGCGCTGGACCTGGGGATGGATGTGTACGGCTACGACCCCTTCCTGTCGGTGGATGCCGCCCTGCGCCTGGACCGCCACGTCCACGTGGTAAAGGACGTGGACGAGCTGTACAGGGCCTCGGATTACGTTACCATCCATGTGCCGTACAACAGCTCCACAAAGGACTTTATCAACGCCGAGGCGATCGGCAAAATGAAGGGGCAGGTGCGGGTGCTCAATCTGGCCCGGGGCGGGCTGGTCAACGACGACGACATGATCGCGGCCCTGGAGTCGGGCCGGGTAGCCAAATATGTCACCGACTTCCCGGACGACCGGATCACCACGGTGAAGAACGTGATCGCCCTGCCCCACCTGGGGGCCTCCACCCCGGAGAGCGAGGAGAACTGCGCCGTTATGGCCGCCCGCCAGCTTCAGGACTATCTGCTTAACGGCAACGTCACAAACTCGGTCAACCTGCCCAACGTGGTGCAGGATTGGAGCGGCATTGCCCGCATCTGCCTGATCCACAAAAATCTTCCCGGTATGCTGACCCAGATCATGGGAGTCCTGTCTGACGACCACATCAACGTGGAGAATCTGACAAACAAGTCGAAAAAGGACTACGCCTATACCATGGTGGATGTGAACTCCCGCATTACTGAGGAAGTGGCTGAGGAACTGCGGGCCATTCCCAACATGGTCCGGGTCCGGGTGCTGAATCATTAAGGAAGCTCTGATATAGATCCCTTAAAACCTGATATGCTGCTGAGAACAGCACGGACTGCCATTGGGCGGTCCGCGCTGTTTTTTATTTGTCATAACCCCCGGCTTGTCCTCATAGGATAGGGCAAAGGCTGGTGGATGACATGAAACCAATGACAGCGGCGGAAAGCTTTGTACAGGCCGTTCAGGCGCTGCCTCTGCGGCTGCGGGAGGAGGCACTCACCCTGCCGGAGGGAGACCGGGCCCGGGTCGAAGAGCTGCGCCTGCGGGCAGGCTGGCCCATGACAGCGCTGATCTGCGGGGCGGAGCGCCCCCTGGGCGGCCCCCCGGTGGAGGGGGCGGAGCTGGAGCGGCTGGTGGAGATTGCCAGCGGGGCCTCCCGCCACACGGTGCTGGACCAGATGCGCCGGGGCTATCTCACCTTTGCAGGCGGGCACCGTATCGGTCTGTGCGGCACGACGGTTCTCCGGGAGGGGGAGATACACAGCCTGCGGGCTGTCTCCTCCGCCAATCTGCGGATTGCCCGGCAGGTGCGGGGAGCGGCCGGCCCGGTGCTGGACAGGCTGTGCCCCGGCGGACGGCTGGCGGATACCCTGATCCTGGCCCCGCCCGGCCTGGGCAAGACCACACTACTCCGGGATCTGCTCCGGGCGGTGTCCGAGGGGGAGGGGTGCCTCCCTCTGCGGGTGGCCCTGGCCGATGAGCGGGGGGAGGTGGCCGCCATGTACAACGGCCTGCCCCAGCTGGAGGTGGGCCGGCGCACCGATGTGGCGGAGGGCTGTCCCAAGGCCCAGGGACTGATGCTTCTCCTTCGGGCCATGAACCCTCAGGTGCTGGCGGCGGATGAGATTACCGCGCCGGAGGATGTAAAAGCCCTTATTACGGCGGCGGGGTGCGGCGTTACCCTGCTGGCCACCGCCCACGGGGAGGAGTGGGCCGGCCTGGAGCGCCGGCCTCTGTACCGCCCTCTGTTGGAGGAGGGGCTGTTTCAATTTTTAGTCCGTATCCGCCGGGTAGGGGAGCGGCGAGTTTATACCGTGGAGGAGCTGAAATAAATGGTGCGTCTTGTTGGAGCCGTCCTGGTGGCGGCAGGATGCGGCTTTCTGGGGCTTCAAGCGGCGGCAGGGCTGCGCGGCCAGGTGCGGGCCCTGGAGGAGGCGTCTGAGGGGCTTGCCCTGCTGGAGCGGGAGCTGGAGCTGAACGCCCCGCCCCTGTCCCGGCTGCTGGCGTGTGGAACCGCCCGGGGGCGGGGACCGGCAAAGGCACTGTTCCAGGGATGCCTGCTGGGGCTGGACAACCTGGACCGGGAGGATTTTTCCGCTCTGTGGCGGCGGCAGGTGTCCGGCTGCGGTGGACTGGGCCCTGAGGGACAGGCCGTCCTGCTTCCCCTGGGAGATACTCTGGGGAGGTACGATGGAGAGCGCCAGCGGGAGGCCCTAGCCGCCGCCAGCCGGCGGCTGGCGGAGTTGGCAGCCCGCCTGGAGGCGGACAGCCGGAGACAGGGACGGGTATATCAGGCATTAGGCCTGTCCGGCGGGGCGTTTCTGGTGATCCTGCTGCTGTAGGCGGAGAGAAAAGGCCCACTTGCCAGAAAAGTTTTGACCCTGCGGGGGACGAAAGACCACGAAAGAAAGCGGGTAATCCATGTGGAAGTTGATCTGATCTTTAAAATTGCGGCCATCGGTATTTTGGTGGCGGTGCTGAACCAGGTGCTCAGCCGGGCGGGCCGGGACGAGCAGGCCATGATGACCACCCTGGCGGGGCTGGTGGTAGTGTTGATGATGGTGGTTCAGGAAATTGCAAGCCTGTTTGATCTGGTAAAAAATCTCTTCAGGCTGTGATGGAGGCGATGGCAAAGCTGGCCGCCGTGGGGGTGACGGCGGTGGTGCTCAGCGCGGTGCTGAAAAAAAACACCCCCGAGCTGGCGCTGCTGCTGGCCCTGGCCGCCGGGCTGTGGATGCTGGCCCAGGCTGCTGACGGCCTGGGGGCGGCGGTGGCGCTGATGGGGGAGCTGGCCCGGCAGGCTGGTCTGTCTGAGGTGCTGCTGGAGCCGGTAATCAAAACGGTAGCGCTGTCCATTCTCACCAGGCTGACGGCGGAGATCTGCCGGTCGGCGGGGGAAGGGAGCGTGGCCGCCTTTGTGGAGACGGCGGGGGCCGCTCTGGCCCTGCTGGCCGCTCTGCCTCTGGTCCGGGCGGTGGCTCAGCTGATGGGGGAGCTGCTGGTATGAAAAAGACGGTCATTTTTTGCATTCTGGCCCTCTTGTGCGCTGTCCCCGCCTGCGGGGCAGAGCTGGCCGTTCCCGGGCTGGACCGGGTGTGGGAGGAGGCGGAGGAATATGGGGTCACCCAAGAGGCCACGCTGGACCAGGGCCTGTCCAATCTGTTTTCCGACGCACTGGAGCAGGCGGGCGCTCTCCTTCGGGCCAGCCTGTCCACGGCGGCGAAGCTGACGGCGGTGGTGCTGCTGTGCTCCCTGGCCCAGAGTGTCAGGGAGGAGGAAGAGAGCGGCCTTCAGCCGGTCTCTATCGCCGGGGCGCTGGCTATTACCGCCCTGACCATGACGGATATGGCTGTGATGATCGGCCTGGGACGAGACACCCTGGGGAAGATGGAGGACTTTTCCGGCTTGCTTCTGCCAGTGATATCCGTATTGACCGCGGCGACAGGAGGAATAACTGCCGCTGCTGCTCGTCAGGGGGCGACAGTGCTATTCTCTCAACTGCTGATTGCAGTTATGGACCGGCTGCTGGTCCCCCTGGTTTACGCCTTTGTGGCAGTAAGCTGCGCCTGCGCCGCCGTGGGCAATCCGGGTCTGAAGAGGACGGCGGGACTGCTGAAAGGGACAATCACCTTTGTGCTGACCGCTCTTCTACTGGCCTTTGTGGGCTATCTTACCGCCAGCGGGGCCATCGCGGGCAGCGTGGACGCCGCCGCAGTCAAAGCGGCCAAACTGGCCATCTCCCGGGCCATTCCGGTGGTGGGGGGAATTCTGGCCGACGCCTCCGAGACGGTGCTGGCCGGGGCGGGAGCTCTCCGGGGGACGGTGGGGGCGGCGGGTCTGCTTGTGGTGCTGGCTATCTGTCTGACACCCTTCCTCCGTTTGGCCCTGCAGTATCTGGTGTATAAGGGAGCGGCTGCCCTGTGCGCCGCGGTAGCTCAGCCCCGGCTGGCCGCCCTGATCGACGATATCGGTTCTGCTTTCGGTCTGATATTGGGAATGACGGGGGCAGGGGCGCTGGTGCTGCTGGTGAGCCTGGTGTCCGCCGTGGCGGCGGTGGCGCCATGATGGGGGCGGTGCGCGGCTGGCTGCTGGCCGTCATTGCGGCCAGCCTTATCTGTGCCCTGGCAGATGCACTGATGCCCCAGGGAGCGGTGCGCCGGGTGGGGCGGCTGGTGTGCGGCTTGGTGCTGCTGGCCGCTATCCTGTCGCCGCTGGCAGAGTTGGACATATCCGGCGGCCGGCAGTGGGTAGAGGACTGTCTCGCCTCTCTGGATGAACGGGAAGTGGAGCTGGCGGAGACAGTGAACAGTCAGATGAAAGTCATCATAGAACAGGAGTATGCCGCATATATTGTGGACAAGGCGGCGCAGTTGGGCATAAGCTGCTCTGCACGGGTGGAGTGCGGCCTGTCGGAGGAAGGGTTGTGTCTTCCTGCCCGAGTTAGGGTGTCCGGCGCGCTTACGGAACGGGAGCGGACCGAGCTTGCGCGGATCGTCGCGGAGGATTTGGGCGTCCCGGAGCCGGAACAGATGTACATTGCGGAGGAGGACGTGCCGTGAAGGGAAAATGGATAGAGGCGGCCCAGAAATGGAGGGAGGCGCTGAAAAAATATCAATATGTGCTTTTGATTATCGCCGTGGGAGCGGTTCTTCTGCTGCTGCCCGCCGGAGGGCGGGACAGCCCTGAGGAGGAGGCCCCGGCCCGGGAGGAGGGTTCGGCCTTTGACCTGGAGGCCTTTGAGAACAAGCTGGAGCGGACCTTGTCCCAAATCGAGGGCGCGGGAGAGGCAAAGGTGGTTCTCACTCTGGACGGAGGCAGCCGCCAAGTGCTGGCCCGCAATCAGGACCGGGACGGTGAAGGGGGAGGCTCTAACACGGTAGTCACGGTGGGAAAGGGCTCCGGACAGCAGGAGGCAGTCCCTATCCAGACGGTGGCCCCTCAGTTCCGGGGGGCTCTGGTGGTCTGTCCAGGTGGGGGCAGCGCCCAAGTGCGGCTGAAGCTCATTGAGGCGGTGTCTGCTGTCACCGGATTGGGCAGCGACCGGATCGCCGTGTGTGCCAGCGGGTAAAAACCACCTTGGCAGGGGGTCCTTAAACGGAAAAATCTAAATGAGGAGGAATTATCATGAGGACGAAAAAAAATGGCTGGAGCCAGCTGTGGAAGCGAAATGCGGTGGTGGCCGCCATTGCCTTGTTCGTATGTGCGGCGGTGTATCTGAACTGGAATTATGGCAGGGAGAGCGACACCGACGCAGGAAAAACCCTGGGTCAATCCGCCATGGTGGGGGGCAGGACCCAGGACCCCCTGCTGGGTGGAAACAGCTCTGCAGCGGCGGGTAGCGCTGCAGGTGAAGACTCCTCCACTGCCGGAGATGCCCAGACCAACGGGGAGACCCAGACCTCCGGGGAGTCGGGCGGCAGCGCCTACTTTGCCACCGCACGGCTGAACCGGCAGCAGGCCAGAGACAGCGCCTTGTCCCTGCTCCAGGATGCCGCCGCCCGGGAAGATGCGGATGAAACGGTGAAAAATCAGCTCAACGACAACATTCAGACCATGGCCGACTACACTGTTACCGAGGCCCAGATCGAAAATCTGGTAGTGGCCAAGGGCTATGCCGACTGTGTGGCCTTCATCGGGGAGGATACTCTCTCGCTGGCCGTGTCCGCCCCGGAAGGGGGACTGACCGAGGCGGACACAGCCCGGATCGTGGACGTGGTAAACCGGACTGCCGGATTTACCGCCGACCAGATCAGCATTATTGAGGTGGAGTAAAGTTTTTCTCCTGCGCGGTTGTCAAACGGGAAAAAGTGTGGTAAAATAATGGCAGTCGTTTGAAAACTGGGAACAGGAGTGATATCGTATGAGTGACAGCAAGGATTACGTCTCCCGCTCTGACGAACTGGGCAATATTCATATCTCAGAAGAAGTCCTGGCGGCTATCTCCGCCGCCGCTGCCCTGGAGGTGGAGGGAGTCAGCAGCCTGACCAGCCCGAACAAGAAAAACTCCACCCGGGGCATCCATATCAAGTTGGAGGAGGAGAAGGTAGTGGTGGCCATGTCGGTCCTGATGACCTATGGCCACACCATTCCAGAGGTGGGCAAAGCTGTGCAGGAGGCGGTGAAGAACGCCATCGAGTCTATGAGCGGCCTGGAGGTTGCTGCCGTCAATATCAGCGTGGGCGGCATTGTCTTTCCGCCAAAAGAGCAGTAAAAGATCACCCCGTCACCGGCGGGGTGATCTTTTGCATATCTGCGTTCTCTGCCCGTTGGAAGGGAGGGCCGTACGCATGGAGAGATTGGAAGCATAGATAATTATTTCCCCGTCCAAAAGACGGGGAAATAATTATCTAAACGGGGGAGTGGTATTACAGCTTTTGCAGGTGACGCAGCAGGATGCCGGCGATATCTTCGCAGGAGCCCTGAATCTGGACGGCCCCAATGTTGTAGGCCACCATGGGCATACCATACACCACGGAGGACTCCTTGTCCTGGCCGATGGTGTAGGCCCCGGCCTGACGCATTTTCAGCAGACCGTCGGCGCCGTCCCGGCCCATCCCGGTCATAATGACGCCGGTCATCCTGCACTTTACCTGCTCGGCCATGGAGAAGAACAGGGCATCCACCGAGGGGCGGTGCCCGCTGACCTTTTCGCCGGGCTGGCAGGACACGGTGTAGCGGGAGCCGGAGCGGACCACCCGCATCTGAAAATCAGCGGGGGCAAGCAGGGCCAGCCCCCTGTGAATCTCGTCGCCGTTTTTGGCCTCACGCACCTCCATATGGCACAGGCGGTTGAGGCGGTCGGCGTACATCTGGGTAAAGCCCGGCGGCATGTGCTGGACGATAAGCATGCCGGGAATATCGGCAGGCAGCCGCTTCATGACCTCCAGTGTAGCCTCTGTCCCGCCGGTAGAAGCGCCCAGGCCGATGATGACGCTGTCCAGAGCGGGCCGGTTTCCCAGCAGCGGAGGCGCGGGAAGGGCCGGCTTGGTGCCGGTGATGGGCAGGCGGACCGCGCCGGGAGCGGCGGCAGCCCCGGAGACGGGCTTGGGGGCCAGCGTTGGAGCGCCGGGGCGGGGACGGACGTGGGCGCCGGCGGCGGCGATTACCTTGCCGGTGAGGGCTTGGATAAAAGCATCATTCTTGCCGGGTTCCGGCTTGCGGACAAAATCCACCGCTCCGGCAGATAGAGCGTCAAAGACCCGCAGGTCCAGAGAGGACACCAGAATGACCGGCAGAGGAACGACGGGGAGCAGCTGCTTTAAAAAGTCGATGCCATTCATCCCGGGCATCTCCACGTCCAGGGTCATCACGTCGGGCTTGACCTGATCAATTTTGCTCCGAGCGTCCTGGGCGTTGAAGCTGGTAGCCACAACCTCAATGCGGGGGGAGGCGTTCAGGCCGTTGGAGATCATGGTACGGGCTAAGACGGAATCGTCTACCACCATGACGCGTATTTTCTTATTGGATGGCCACATATGAAAACTACCTCCTTTAACAGGCAGATTACCTCTTCTGGAAGGTGGACGGGGCCACCGTGGCATAGGGGGCGTTCTTGCTCAAGTTCTCCGAATGGCTGATCATCAGATAGCCGCCGGGGTTGGTGGCGTCGTAAAAACGGCGCACCAAAGCGTCCTTGGTGGGCTGGTCGAAATAAATCATCACGTTGCGGCAGAAAATCACGTCAAACTTTGTCCGGAATTTAATGGGGTCCATCAGATTGAAGGTCTGGAAAATGACATTATTGCGAATCTCGGGAGAGACAGCGTACCGACTGCCCTCAATCTTTTTGAAATATTTTCTGCGCGAGGACTCGGGTACGGTGTCAGGCACCTCGTAGACGCCCTGCTTGGCCTTGGCCAGAGCCTTTTGAGAGATGTCGGTGGCCAGGATGCGGGTGTCCCACTGGCTGGCCTGCATACCTAAAAAATCCTTGATGTACATGGAAAGGTTGTAAGGTTCCTCTCCGCTGGAACAGCCGGCGCTCCAGATAGCAATGGATTTCTTTTTCTGATATTTGCGTGTCAACTCGGGCAGGACCACCTTGGTGAAAAAATCAAAGTGTTCCGTTTCCCGCATGAAGAAGGTGTAATTGGTGGTAAGGCGGTTGAGCACCAGCTCGATCTTTTGGGGGTTTTGCTCCTTCAGAAGCTGGGTGACGAATTGGGAAAAATCGGTGTAGCCCTGCTCTGCCAGCAGAGAGGACAGGCGGCTGGTGACCAGCTGGCGTTTTTCCTGCAGCGTAATTCCGTACTGGCTCTTGATAAAAGAAGTCAGACGGCGAAAATCTTCATCAGAGATGGGCTGTATCATCTCAGAATTCCCTCGCTTTCGGCGGTATAATCAGAGTCAGTCGTGGAGCAACAACCCACAGTCCAGCTCCAGCATGGTATTGCCGTCGTGCAGCGTGCACATGCCGGAGACCATAGCCTGGCTGGTACTGGTGGGAACGGGCAGGATAGAGTCCAGGGGGACATCTACCATCTGCTCCACCATATCCACCAGAATGCCTACCATACTGCCGTCCACATCCACTACAATGCCGCAGAAATTGTCCTGTTCCGGTTTGCCCAGGCGTAGGCGGATGTCCACCACAGGGATAATCTGGCCCCGGAGATTGATGACGCCCCGCACATAGTCGGGGACCCGGGGGAGGTAAGTGATGGTGTAGTCGGTGATGATATCCTTCACCTGTTCGGCCTTGATGCCGTACATCAGGCCATCGGAGGAAAAAATCAGATATTTTTCAGTTGCAATCTCGGGCAGCTGGTCGTTGTAGTCGTCCACATCGCTCTCGGTCGCAAACAATACCTCTTCAGACTGTAACATTTGTGCCATAGTTAGCTCTCCCTTCTGTTGGTCCGGTCAAAAGATGTTGTGGGCGGCGGTGTATACATTGATGACATCCAGAATAATGCTGATGCTGCCATCGCCCAGAATGCTGCAGCCGGTGATGCCATAGTTCTTCACGCCGAAGCTGTTCACATAGTTGGGCAGCGGCTTTACCACAATCTGCTGCTCACCCAGCAGTTCGTCAACAAACAGGCAGTAGGAGTGCTCGCCGGATTCCACCCACATGAGGATGCCGTCCTCAATGTTTTCGTAGCCCTTATCCATCTGGAAGAGCTCCTTGGCCCGGATGATGGGATAGAAATTGTCCCGAATCTTGACCATTTCGCCCCGGGCGGGATCGTGGATTACGTCCTTGGCAGCCACCTTCAGAGAGGACTGGATGCTGTTGATGGGAATGGTGAACATGGAGCCGCCCACCGAGACCTCCATGCCGTCCATGATGGCCATGGTCAGAGGGATCTTCAGGGTGGTGGTCATGCCCTTGCCCCACTCGCTGGTGATGGACACGGTGCCGCCTACGTCGGCCACGTTCTTTTTGACCACATCCATGCCCACGCCGCGGCCGGAGTACTCCGTTACCTCGGTGTTGGTGGAGAAGCCGGGCATCATCAGGAAGTTGAGAATCTCCTTCTGGCTGTACTCGTGATCCTGTTGGGCCAGGCCCTGACGGATGGCCTTATTGAGCACGGCCTGGAGATCGACCCCCTGGCCGTCGTCCTTAATTTCAATGATGACCTCGCTGCCGGTATGTCGGGCGGCAAGGATGACCTCGCCGACCGGGTCCTTGCCGGCGGCGACGCGGTCGGACTCCTTCTCCTCCAGGCCGTGGTCCATGGAGTTGCGGACGATATGCATGATGGGGTCGCCGATGGCGTCCACAATAGTCTTGTCTACCTCGGTGTCCTCGCCAATGAGGGTGAGCTTGGCGCGTTTCCCCAGCTTCTTGCTCATATCACGAACGATGCGGTTCATCTTCTGGAAGGTGCCGGACACGGGCACCATGCGAAGAGACATGGACACGTCCTGAAGGTCGTCGGTGAGCTTGCGCAGATCCCGGGCGGACTTGGTGAAATTGTCCAGCCGCAGCCCTTTCAGGTCGGGGGAGGCGGTGACCATGGACTCAGTGATGACGATCTCGCTGACTACCGCCAGCAGTTGGTCCAGCTTGGACAGGTTAACGCTGATGAGGCTTTCCTTGGCATGCTGCTGTCCGGCGGCCGGAGCGGGAGCGGGAGCGGGCTTGGCCGCGGGAGCCTCTGCCTTGGGAGCCTGAGCCGCGGGGGCAGGGGTCTCATCCTTGGGAGCCTGGGTGGGAGCGGGGGCGGGCCTGGCCGCGTCCACCGGCTGATACTCCCGGACGGACCCGGCACCGTTCATAGCGTGGGTGGCGTTGTCCCGCTCCTCCGCCGTGCGGAACCACAGCAGGAAGCCTTGGTCGGCGATGATATCGGAGGTGGAGGGATCGGTCTCCACATTGTCGGGGTAAGTAATAAAATCGCCGCAATAATCCTTTACGCTGTTGACCAGCATAAAGGCACGCAGATTCTCCATGCCGCTGCCCTCGTCAAAAAAGACATGGATACCGAAAGGATAGTCCTGATTTACGGCGCTGATGGCAGGGGCGGAAGCCTCAGCCGCAGCAGGGGCGGAGGCGTTTTCAGCTGGAGCGGAAGCGTTGGCTGCGGGGGCGGCGGGATTGCCTTGAATTTTATCGATCAGACTATTAATTTTATTTACGATGTGGTCGATAGACTGAGAGAGGGGGTCTCCGTTTTCTACTTTTTCAATTTCCCCCCGGAAAAAGTCTACGGCCTGGAACAGCATATCGAACAGTTCGGGCTTGGTCTGCTCAGGAACCACATCCATGCCTTTCTCCCGGACGATGAAGAACATGTCCTCAATCCGGTGGGCCACCGTCATCAGAGAACTGAATTCCATCATGGCGGAGGAGCCTTTGATGGTATGCATAATACGGAAAATCTCATTGACGCTGTCCTCAGAGAACGTATCTGCCTGCTCCGCAGTCAACAGAATACCGTCCAGTTGCTCCAGCAGAGTGTTGGTCTCATACAGGTACATATCCAGGATACTGTCGCCCATAAAAACGCCACCTTTATCTTAGTTTGCTTGACGAGGGTCCAGCCCGGAAGGGCGTAGTACACCTGCCTATCTATAATCATACTCATTATATCGGCACTGTCAATTAGAAAATTAAGATTCTCAGAAAAAAAACAAAGTTTTACTGAAATGGAGTGTCGCCAATGCCAGATCTGCTTGGTGTGACAAACCCGGTACCGGGCCATGATAACAGCAACGTAAACCGAAATATCCCTGTTTCGCCCAACGATACCCGGATCCAGAACGCCCCCGACCCCTCCCGGGTCAGCCGTCCGGATAACCGGACAGAGCGGCAGGATACCGGCGATTCTGCCGGCTCCAGCCAGGGGCTGCGCTATGATTCCAATTTTGCCGCTTTCCTGCAGCGCCTGGCGGGCACGCCCGGGATGGGCGAGAGCCTGCGCACCCTCTTCGCCATGTACGAGGGAAAGGTGGTCTCCTCCGGAATCGAGGAGGGGCTCGCCGGCGAGATGGGTGCGCTGCTCAACATGCTGAAGATGGACGAGGGACAGTTGGGGAAATTCCTGTTTTCCCAGATGGCCAACGGCACCCGCTTCGGCGGCGCCCTGTTTGATCTGCTCCGGGGCGCGTACGCCTCCAGCAGCTCCGAGGCGGTGCGCAGCAATATCCTCCAGTTTTTGAAAAAGTATGGGGATTACTCCTCTACTCCCCACATACAGGGCAACCTGCTGCGCACTCTGACCAAGCTGACCCGGGCCATTCCGGCCAGTTGGGGCAGCCAGCTGCTGCCCATGGTGTCTGAGCTGGAGGGAAAGCTGAACGCCGGAGACAGGGCGGGAGCGCTGAAGCTGCTCCAGGGTTCCATCCTTCCCTTCCTGTCAGGCTACACCAGCAAAACCAACGACATGGGCCTGTCCCGAACGCTGATCTCCATGCTGGCACTGGATATCTCCCGCTATGAGAACGGCAGTGAGGAGAGTGTGCTCCAGGCCTTCCATCAGCTCAACAGCAGCCCGGGACTTCGAGAGAAGCTGGGAGGGCTGAGCGATGAAGGACTGCTGAGGCTTTTGGACAGCACCAGCTTCGCCAAGGCCTCCGAAGGAGACCAGTTTGCCTCTCAGCTGGCAAAGGCCGCCCAGCAGGCCCTCCAGGGAGGGGCGAAGAACGAAGTACAGGAGGCCTTCCGGAACATCATCTCCGCCTTCCTGGTCAACGAGAGCGTCCACATGCCGCTGAACCACGTCCTGCTTCCCCTGGAGTGGGACGGGAAGATGGTTTTTTCCGAGATGTGGGTGGACCCGGACACGGAGGAAAACCTGAAAAGAGGCCGGGGAGAGCGTCCCAACACCCTGCGGTTTCTGTTCAAGATTGACATCCAGGGCCTGGGTTTCTTTGACATGGTGATGGCCTGTCAGGGCGAGCGGGTGGACGTCCAGGTGTTCTGCCCGGAGAAGGTGGCCCCCTTTACCCAGCTGGTTCAGGGGGAGCTGCAGCGTATTTTGAGCGAAAACGGACTGTCTGCCGGCGCGGTCCAGGTCCAGCGCATGGACCGGCCGCTGACTATATCCGGGGTATTTCCCCGGATCTTTGAGGGGGAGAACAGCATAAATGTCAAGATATGATAACCGGGCCACGAATCGCGCCGTAGCCCTGCGGTATGAGGGAGAGGGCGCGCCGGTAGTGGTGGCGTCCGGAATGGGCTATCTGGCCGAGCGGATGATTGAGGTGGCCGCCGAGAGCGGCGTGCCCATCTATGAGGACAACTCTCTGGCCACCATGCTGTCCCAGCTGGCCCTGGGCCAGGAGATTCCGGACGCGCTATATCAGGCCATTGTGGAGATATACGTCTACTTTTTGAATTTTGATCCCAACGACCCGGACAAGGCCCGTCGGGAACGGGAAGCGCTGGCGGCCCAGGCGGAGCTGGCGGCCCGGGAGGTTCCGCCGCCTGAAGAGAAAGGAGAGTCCTGATGGAAGAACGGCTCTATTTAATCCTGGACAGCCAGGGCACCCCACTTGCCAACGCGGTGCTGGAATCGCCGCTGAACGCTGAAGTGCTTCAGGTAAGGGTGCTCAATGACAAGGTGGAAGCGGTGGCGGCGCACCGGGAGCTGCAGCTGATTGGCGTGGAGGAGAGCACCCCTGACCGGGTGGGCGTGATCGTCCGCCAGCGGGGCGACCAGCTGGTGATCCAGCCCACCGCGGCTTTGGGCCCCGCCGCCCGGGAGAACCTGCGCATCCTCACCGACTTTGAGAGTGTAATGTACCCCGTCTCGGGGCACTGGACCGGCCAGCGCGCCATAAAGGCCAAAGACCTGAGCTGCGGCGGTATTGCGTTCTGGTCCACGATCTTCCTGGAGGACAGGGAGATCGTGGAGATGGTCCTGCCTGTTACCGACTCCCCGCTGCTGATCAAGACCCAGGTGCTGCGCGTGCTGCCGGACGAGGACTCCCGGCTGCCGCTGTACGCCGCCAAATTTGTGGATCTGATTCACGATGAGGAAGCCCTGATCCGAAAGGCAGTGTTCAGTATACAAATTCGTACCGCCAGCTGAGACTGCACGCTTCTGCGCTGTCCCGCGCTACTTTAGAAAGGAGAACCATCTATGTTCCACAAAGACGGAAACCGGCGCCGCACCTGGAAGGGGCGGGCCTTTTCCCTGTTTCTGACCGCTGTTCTGCTGCTGGGGAGCATGCCCGGGCTGACGCTGCCTGCCTCCGCCCATTGGGCTGACTCCTATCTGGACCAGATGGTGGACTGGGGCGTCATGCGGGCTGACCAGATCAGCAATCCGGACACCCCGCTGACCCGCGCCGAATTTATGGCGATCATTAACCGGGCCTACGGCTACACAGAGGTAGGCCCCATGCCCTTTGAGGACGTGTCGGAGAGCGACTGGTTCTATGACGACGTGGCCATTGCTTACAATGCCGGCTATATGAAGGGTACCTCCAAGACGACCGCTGCACCCAATTCCCGGCTGACCCGGGAGCAGGCGATATGCATTCTGGGCCGCAACATGATGCTGAAGGAGATGCCAGGCGAGGATATGGCCTTTGCCGACAGCCGCTCCATCAGCGGCTGGGCCCGGGGCATGGTCAAGGCTGCCGTGAACAACTATATTGTCACCGGCTATCCGGACGACACCTTCCGTCCCAAGGACAATATTACCAAGGGGCAGATGGCTGTGTTGGTGAGCCAGTGCCTGGGCACCCCCGTCAACGGGAGCGGCGCCTATGAGCTGGGCGACGTGTCCGGCAACGTCACCATCACCGCCCCCAACGTCACCCTGCGCAACACCACCATCAGCGGGGACCTGTATGTCTCCGGCGGCGTGGGGCTGGGCGGCGTCAAGCTGGAAAACGTGAATGTTCTGGGGCGGATTGTCGTCAGCGGCACCGGTGAGAGCGAGGGCGGCGCGGCCAGCGTGATTATGCGCAATGTCAATGCCGAGGAGCTGCTGGTGGACAACATGCGCAAGAAATATGTCACCGTCCGGGCGGACGGCGTCACCGAGATTGCCAAGACCACCGTGCGGACAAACGCCTATCTGGAGGATAACAACACAGACGACAAGGGTCTGCTGAACATTACCCTGGAGGGCAAATCGGGCACCCGTCTGGACCTGGCCGGCCGCATCAAGAAGGTGCTGGACAAGACGCCGGACTCCTTTATCCAGGTGGCCAAGGGCACCGTCCAGAGCATTACCGTGGACGAGACTGCCACTAATTCAGTCATCCAGATTAACCGGAACACCGAAGTAAAGGAGTTGAATCTGGATGTGGCCGCCAACGTCAACGGCGAGGGCGACGTGGGCAAGCTGAACATCAACGCCCCAGGCTCCACCGTGACTATGCTGCCCGACGATATCTATATCCGGCCCGGCATTACCGGTAATGTCAACGGCACGGTGATGGACTCCGCCGCCGCGGAAGAGTCCTCCCTGGACCCGCGGCTGCTGTCCGGCTACCCGGCGGCCAGCGACGTGGCCCCCACCGGCTTCCGGGCGGATTTTGCCGGAAATAAGAAGGGCACCATCTATTGGGCGGTGAGCGACATCGCCGACGGCTCCATCGGAGCCGAGGACCTGATCGCTCCGCCCTCCTACGGCTCCAAGGCTGTGCGCGGCGGCTCCGTGGGCGTGCCCGCGGGCGACACCGTGGGCAGCACCCAAATCAGCGGCCTGACAGTGGGCGGCTCCTACTATCTGTCCGCCGTGCTGGTGGACGACCGGGATGAGCGCAGCCCTGTGAAGGTAATTTCCTTTACAACACCGGATAATTCCAAGCCCGCCTTTGCTCAGGGCTACCCCTATATGTCCCTTATCACCAATACCATGGCGCAGGTCACTGTGATGCCAACCAAGACCTGCAAAATGTACTACGCCGTGCTGCTCAAGGGCGCGCCGGCCCCCACGGCCGCGGAGATGCGCTCCGCATCCGTCACGGGCAACCTGGGCTACGGTATTGTGGACGTGGTGAAGAATACCGAGCGGGTTGTCAACGTAAGCAACCGGCTGCAGGAGCTGAAGGAGTACACCCTGTATCTGTGGCTCAGCGACGCCGACGGCGTCAACAGCTCCGCGGTGGTCCCGGTGCAGTTCAAGACCGTGGATAAGACGCCGCCCAAGTTCAACCCGGACCCCGATCCCAGAAACGCCGTTCAGGAGGATGAGTCTGTAAAGATGACCGCCGGCCTGAACGAGCCTGGTACTATCTACTGGGTGGCGGTAGCCAAGGACAAGATATATCCCCCTCCCGCTTCCGATCCGGACAGCAAGGAGAATGTGACGGACGCCAACGGCAACCTTGTCGCCAGCCTGACCAGCCAGACCGCGAAGATCGCGGTGAAAAACCATACGGGCGCATCCATCTACGGCTCTGTAAAGGTTTCGAAGGCGGATACTGAGGTTGACATTGATGTGAAGAACCTGAAACCGGCCACCGCCTACGATTTTTACTACGTGGCCGAGGACACGGCGGGCAACTTCTCCGATGCGGTGAAAAAGATTACCATCCGGACCAGAGACAACGTGGGCCCCGTGGTCACCCAGTACTTCCGAAATCCCGAGACCGGGAACAATCCTGCATCGCCCAGGATCGCCGATGAGATAATCCTGCAGTTCAACGAGGAGGTCAAGGTGGGCGCCAGCACGGTGAGCCTGCTGGAAATGAAGCCGAAGGACCTGAAGGAGGCTCTGGAGAACAACTTCAAGCTCTACTACATAGACGAACTCGACCTGAACAAGCACAAGCTGGTGGAGAGCAAGACAGAGGCCAACGAAGATGGCGTCTGGGTGGACTACTCTCAGGTGACCGTCCGTCAGGTAAAGGGCAAGGAAGGCTGCGTTGAAGTGGTATTTCTCCCCAATAAGGCGATCAAGCTGGCCAGCGGCAGAACGTATTATTTCAGACTGTCGAAGGTTACGGACATGACGGGCAACAACCCCCAGGGCTTTGAGAACGAGTACGACCCCGACCTGTGGTACGAAGCGCTGGAGGGCAAGAAAACAGATCACGTCCTGGGGACGTTCACAACGGCCGAGGCGTCGATAACCCTGGGCGAGATTGCGAAGGAGCAGAGAGAGCAGCCGGACTGGCAGGAAAATACGCTGGCCGGGGTTAACAATGCCCAGGGTAAAGCGGGCGGCGGCACGCGCGGAGAGACGGACGGGGAGGGAAATTCGAAACAGATACCCCTTGCCCGCGTGGACGGCAGCTTCTTTATCGTCCCTGATTCCACCCAGAGCGTGAAGAATACAACCTGCTATGACATCGCTCTGTTTTCCGGGGAGAAGATGGACTACGACCTGTACTACCGGATTATGAACCCCGATACAAAGGACCTGCTGACGGGTCCGGCAGACGGCGCAGACGCCAATGGCTGGATCTACATGGGCAATATCAAGAGCAAGATGTCGGGAGACAGCACCTGGGACGTCACCGCGGCGCATCTGCACGCCCAGAAGACGGGCTATACCGCCGTTTTGCCGAAGCTGAACGAGATGAAGCAGGGCATGCGGTATGAGTTCGCCGTCTCCGCCACCAGGGTGGGAGACCGCTCGGACGCCGACAATAAGTATGAGAGCTGGGGTGAAAAGTATAAGGTGCAGGTAGGCGTGGTAGCCGGCATTGAGCAGAACCTGGATGACGCCCTGCGTACAGCGGACACGCCGGACAACATCAAGAGCAACGAGACAGTTGAGGTGGTCAGCGCTCCGAACTTTATCACGCTTGACTTTGGCTTCAACGTCAAGGAGGCGCCCAGGTTTGTGGAGGGCCCTTCATTCGAGCCCTATTTTGACGGCGAGTATAAGGAGCAGATGACCTTCAAGCTGAACAATACCGGTACCCTCTATTACCGGATCGTGCCCAAGGATAAGCCCCTCTCGGGCACGGAAATCAAGACGAGGAAGGATGTCGAAATTAAGTATAAGGTTACGGAGAATAATGCTGAGGTTGATAAAACCTACACAATCGGAAATGATACAACCGTCAACAGCGGGATAACGGTCCCGGCTGGATACGGCGACGGCTGGCAGGGGATACTCTGGGACGTGGTATATAAACAGACGACCGCAGAGGACTGCGGAAAGCTGGAGTCCGACGATGCTCTGGAGTACTATTCGGTGCTGAACCCCAGTGCGGACGCCATTACCAGCTCCAGATCCTATGAATCCTATAAGACCAAAAATGATGAGGCTACGATAAAGCTCAATGACAAGGACGTGAAGTGGGCGAAGAACAGCGACTACTTCATTTACATCGTGCTTCGGTCGGACACCAAGGAGGATTCCCCCGTTTATCTCTACGAGTTCACCACCGGAGACACCCCCAAGCCCAAGATTTCGGCGACGCAGGAGATGAAGGACCTTCGGGTCACCACCGGAAGTACGATTGAGGATGCGGACTCAAAAGAAAAGGGCATGGAGACCAAGTTTGACTGGATGATCCTCCAGCGCTCCACTGCCCAGAGGCTGCTTGGGGAAAACTTTACGATAGGCGTTGAGACGAACGGCGGTCCTTCCAGCTATCCGAATGTTACCACGCTGGAAGATGCCCTCAAGGTGAGCTTTAACTCGGATACATTCTATGGAAGCACCCCGGAAAAGAACAGAAGGTTCGGCAAAGCCTATGACGGATTCAGCGTTTTCGATGTTCTGGCCGGCGCCGACGTCAAAACCAAAGTATATGAGCCCTTTAAAAATGACGAGATACTGAATCTGCAGCCGTATGTAACCCAGAGAGGCCTTTCGACGAAGGAAAATAAGGCGGAAGAGCTGTACGTATGGAAGGGCAGCTGGTATGATATTGCCAAGGATAAATTTGGGGATAACGTAGACCTGACGGAGTATCTGATCCTGGTCGTGGGCCGCAACGCTCAGAGCAAGGACACGGATATTGTCAGCGTAAGCAGCTTCCGCGCTGTGTCGCCGGTTGAGATGGCCGACAAGAGTACGCCCAAGCTGAGATTTGCGGATGGTAATATTAATTTCACCGGCTGGGATGAAAAAACGAACCGCCCTGTGCTCGATGGAAATATCAGCCTCAGCTTTGAGCTTACCCGGGCGCTTTCCTGGACCGGGAGCAAGCCGTACAACAATGAGCAGTACGTAGTAAAGGGCGGCAGCGCTGGTCCGGACGGAACGGGAGATGATGCGACGGTCGGTCTGCTGTACAATGTGAAGAGCGGCCATCCCTTTACAAGCGCGTCGGGAGGTCCCTCCGACTTTGATCTTGACTTTAGCGGACTTGAAAGAGGCGACACCTATACAATTTTGCCCAATGGCCGTTTTTATGCCAAGGGCGCCAGCAGCCCGGGTGGTCCCCTTAGAATCAAATTTACCGTGCGTCCTGAGACGAGGAAGAATGAGGAAGGAAACTCCGAGAAATGGTGGATCGGCAGATGGGAAGTTACCTACGAGGGAAACGATTCGGACAATCCGGGCAAGGAGGAGGTTATCGGCTTCGCAGAAGTTGAGGAACTTGAGAGTGTACTGGAACACGGGGGCCTGACAATAGACCCGCCGAAGCTGAGGAATGCAACGATTAATTTGGGTAGTACTCACAGCGAGGCGACGATTGATCTCGATTTCAGCACATGGATTTACAGCGGCGGAGTTCAGATTTCCGATATAACTTCGGATCAGAGCGGGATAACGCGCACAGGTCTCACAGTTACCCAGACGTATTCCCCCGCCGGCACAATGTATGGGATCAAGATAGCGGGCATAACGGGAACAACGGATGCTGCCATCCAACTGCTGGCAAATACTAAGGTATATGCTGATGAAGACGAGACATCAGATACGATGAAGCAGCTTATCATCAGGGTTAAGGGAGAAGAGGCGGAAACAAGCGATGGAGGTACGGTCATACTAAGGCATATAACCGTTCTTTTTGATGGCAAGACAATCGAAGAGAAGGAGGATGATCGGCCCGTAATCCCGCCGAAGCTGACAAATGCAGTCATTAACGATTTGGACGGCGGCAATGGTACAGCGAAGATTGTTCTTGACTTCAGCAAGCCGCTTTGCGATGCGAGCGGGAAAGTCATCAGCGATATCGCTTGTAAGACTGCAAGCGGTAAGGCCGTGGCTAAGGCAACAAAAACAGGCTCCTCCCAATACACGCTTAATGTTTCCGGCATTGACAAGACAGGCAGTACCATTACGGTATTGAAGGGAATCGAGGTGTATGACGCAACCGGCAAGGCCCATGCGCAGAAGGACATCACAATTGAGGTTAAGCTGGACGATGGAGGCTCAGGTGTGCTTACCGGTCCGACAGCGCTGAACAGGGCCTGGGCAAAGGTTACCGCTGACGATCTTAAAGCCCCGATTGAAAAGACCGAAACTCAGGCTTCATCCCGGCGGCGCTGACGCATCCCCCAGCGGGAGCGGGCCCTGAGCCTGCTCCCGCCGGGTCCTTTCCAAACCCCGACGAAAAAAGGAGTGGTTTACCATGAAAACGACCCTTGGGCGGCGCTGGCTGGCCCTGCTGCTGACCCTGGCCATGAGCCTGACCCTGGCCCCGGCGGTCCTTGCGGACGATCCGCCGAAATACTGGGTCGAGCTGAGCGCCACCGACACCATCACCATGGAGAAGGGCGACCAGCGCGGACTTACCGCCACCACCGACGCGCCCGGCGCGGAGATACAGTGGGAAAACTCTGCTCCGGCGGTAGCCAGCTTCAGCCGCGGAACGATCTACGCCCTCAGCCCCGGCAGGACGGTGATCACGGCCTATGTCGAGGTGGAGGGCGTGCGCTACTCCGCCCAGGTACCCGTGGAGGTGAGCGGCATCCGGCTGAGCGAGACCTCCATCTCTCTGGAAGAGGACCAGAGCAAGGAGCTGCCCCTGACGGAGCTGTTCGGCGTGGCCGGCGGAAAGGCCGTGAGCTGGATGTCCGCGGACCCCAGCGTGGCGGAGATCAACGGCTATCAGGTGATCGGCCGGGCTCCCGGCAGAACCACCCTTGAGGTCAGTGTGGGCGGCGGACTCTATCCGGAGAAGGTCACCGTGAACGTAACGCCCGGCAAGTCCACGATTGACCGGAGAGCCTACCCCATGAGCGTCAACGACACGCTGAACTTCGGCGCGCTCGCCGCCCAGATCGGCGGACAGGTGGACGGCCTGTCCCACATCACCGGTCTGCGGGTGGACACTGCCCAGGGCACCCTGTACTATAAATATCACTCCGAGGCCGAGCCCGGCTCGGGGGTGGCCCAGGAGGGCAGTTATTACCTGCATCCGTCTACCGGTCAGAGGGGACTGTCCGACATCACCTTTGTCCCCAAGCTTAATTTTTCCGGCGGCGAGGTGGCCATCAGCTACACCGCGGTGTCCGGCACCTATGAAAACCGCCAGTGCCGCATCCTGCTCAATGTGGAGTCCAGAGGCAGCGTGCCCGTCCTGACCATGTCAACCCCCTATGACACGCCGGTCAAGTTCAGCAGCGCGGAGTTTGACCGCATCTGCCAGGAGTTCAACGGGGTGGGACTGGATACCGTCACCTTTGTCCAGCCCTCCAGCCGCCAGGGGACCCTGTACACCGACTACGCCGGTCCGGGTGATTACGGCAGTGTGGTATCCACCAGCAAGCTGTACACCCGAAAAGAGCTGGACGACATCTGGTTTGTTCCTGCCGCCGGCGTCACCGGCCCGGTGACTATTTCCTACACCGGCCGGGGCCGGGGAGCCTCCGGCAGCGTCTATTCCGGCAGCATAACCGTTACGGTGGGGGAGCGGAGTGACATTAAAGAGGGGGGCCCCTCTTACGCTACCGCCAGCGGCGGCCCCGTCACCTTTGACGACCGGGACTTTGAAAGCTACCGCTGGCAGGTGCTTCCCAGCGGCAATACCCTGAGTCATATCCAATTTGACAGCCTGCCCGGGCCCTCCCAGGGTGTCTTATACTACGACTACCGCAGCGCCGGCAGTCCCGGCTCCTACGTCAGCGTGGGGAGCAGCTACTACTACAACAGCCGCACCCCCCGGCTGGACCGGATCACCTTTGTCCCGGCAGAGGATTTCACGGGTATGGTCCGTATCCCCTTTACCGCCTGGGACAGGGACGGCAGCCGCTTCTCCGGACGGGTGGAGATTGCCGTCCGGGGCAGCAGCGGCAGCGGCGACATCCGCTATACCTGCTCCCCCGGCCGGTCGGTGAGCTTTGTCAACAGTGATTTTACCAGTCTGTGCCGGGAGCTGACGGGCCGCACTCTGAACTATATTGTTTTCCAGCGGCTGCCCGACAGCTACAGCGAGGGCTCTGTCTACTACAACTCTACCAGCCGGGCCGCCATAGGCACTCACTACACCAATGGCAACAGCAACCGGATCAGCCGTCTGTCCTTCCGCGCAGCCAGCGGGTTCTTCGGCTCGGTGGATATCCCCTTTGTAGGCTATGCCGTCAACGGCGATTCCTTTAACGGAGTAATCACCATCGACTCCACCGGTGTGACCGACTGGACCATTCATTACCGGACGGACAGCGGTTCGGCAGCGGTCTTTAACCGGGACGACTTCGACAGCCTGTCCCAGTGGGATACCAGAGAGAATGTGCGCTCCGTCCGTTTCCAGATTCCTTCTACCAGCCAGGGTGATCTCTACACCGGGTATCGCTCCTCCTCTAATATGGGGCAGCGCCTCAGCTCCAGCAGCGCCGCTGTCTCCCGGAACAGCCTGAATCAGGTGGCCTTTGTCCCCGCCCGGAATTATACGGGAACCGTGTATATCGATTTCACTGCCACCTCTGACTACGGCGAGGTGTTCCAGGGCACGGTGGAGATTGCAGTGGAGCACGGTGAGGCGGACACAAGCGCCCAGTACTACACCCGGAGCGCCCCGGTCCAGTTTAACGACCGGGACTTCCGGCAGGGGACCCGTACCCTGTCCTCCATCCGGTTTAACGCTATGCCCTCGGCGGATGAGGGCCGGTTGTACTACCGGTATACCAGTCCCCTCCGCCATGAGCGGGAGGCGGATACCAGGACCTCTTACCGCACCAGTGGAAGCAACCTGATCTCCGACCTGGCCTTTGTTCCCAGGGCGGGCTATACCGGGACGGTGGTTCTGCCCTATACCGGTACCAACTCCAACGGCACCACCTTTGAGGGTGAAGCGGTTATTACGGTCTCTCCCACTCGCAATTCCGACTATTTCAGCGATATGGGCGGCTACAGCGACGCCCAGCGGGCGGCCGTGGACTTCTGCCGGGAGAATGGCGTCACACGGGGGATGTCCTCCACTCAGTTTGGCCCGGAGAACTCCATCCGGCGGGGGGATTTCGCACTGATGCTCTATCAGGCCATGGAGCTGAGCCCCCGTTACAACAGCAGGCCGTTCCAGGATGTGGCCTCCGGCGCCTACTATGCCGAGGCGGTGGACACCCTGCGGGCAATGGGCGTCGTCAGCGGTGTGGGCGGCGGACGCTATAACCCCGGCGGGACCCTGAGCCGGCAGGACGCAGTGTGCATGGTCCAGCGGGCCATACAGGCTCTGGGCATGGGTGGCTACGACGGCAGCGCCGGCTACCTGAGCGGCTACAGCGACAGTGGCCGGGTGGCCGGCTACGCCCAAGGGGCCATGGCCTTCGCGGTGCAGCAGGGATATTTGCCCACCAGGAGCGGCCGGCTGGACCCCACCCAGCCCCTGAGCCGGGTGGATATGGCGCAGATGCTTCACCGGGTGCTGACCTATTAAAGAAAAAATTCCCCGACCTGTGAACCGCCCCAGTAAAAACGGACAATAGACAAAAGGCCCCCTGTGTAGGAAAATAAGACTACACAGGGGGTCGTAATATGGAGAAGCGAAAATACACAAAGATACAAGTACTGGAAACAGAGATCGTATCAATGCATAGGGCAGGAAAAACGCACAGAGAGATAGCAGAATATTTTGGGTTAGAGCGCAGCCAGGTCAAAAAATGTTTGGAGAGATTCCGCTGCAGGCAGAGAAAGCAGGCGGCGGGAATACAGCCGAAGCCCAAGGGCCGCCCCCGCAAGGATGGCCAGCCGCCGCATCAAAGCGAAGCCGCAGAGCTTAAGAGACTGCGGATGGAGAACCAACTGCTGCGGGATTTTCTGGAGC
>CANEFX010000003.1 GCA_947426945.1 uncultured Bacillota bacterium | reverse complement strand
ATCTCGTCAACTGCTCTTCCTTTAAAATACACCTTGTCATACTAAATCTCCTATCTGGTAAAATCTTGCCTCTATTTTACCGGATGCGGGCCGTTCTGTAAAAAACGTATCCTGACAGTTTTAAATTTTTATGCAAATCCGAACAAAACGTTTGGCTATACGAAAATCAGCCTGACTTATTTGCTGTTATATGTTTCAGTTCTTATAAAATTGTGGAAGCGGAAAACGGAACTTGATATAATCTCCTCAAGGGCTATGGCTTTCGCCATAGCCCTTTTCTGTTGAGAGTTTTTTGTATTCCCCTCCGCCATAGGCTTCTTTGAACCACTGGCTTTTCCTGTGGTTTTTCCTTATACAAAAAGACGGCGTAACCAAAGCTACACCGCCCAAATAGGTAACTTGCCATTTACGGCTCTCGCCTTAGGGCAACTTCCGTAAGGAAGTTGCCCTAAGGCGAGTTTTATTATCTCATTAATCGTTGGCCAGGGTAAAGCGGTCTACCAACTGCTTCAGGCTGGCGGCCTCGGCGGACAACTCCTCGCTGGCTGCGGCACTCTCCTGAGCAGTGGCGCTGTTGGTCTGCACCACTGCGGAGATCTGATCAACTCCCTCATTGACCTGAGCGATGGCCGTGGTCTGTGCCTCCACCGCCTTCACCACAATGTCCATCTGCACTGTCACATGGCCGGCGCTCTCATTAGTCTGCTCCAGAGCCTCGGTCACCCTGCCCACCGCTGCGCTGCCCTCCGCAACAGCCTCGATCGAACTCCCGATCAGTTCCTTTGTCGCTTTGGCGGCCTCATCCGACTTGGAGGCCAGATTACGCACCTCGTCGGCGACCACGGCAAACCCCTTGCCCGCAGATCCTGCCCTGGCCGCCTCGACCGCAGCATTCAGCGCCAGGATATTGGTCTGGAACGCAATGTTTTCAATGGCGGCAATGATCTTGGATATCTCTTCCGAAGAATTAGATATCTTTTCCATGGCCGTATTCAGTTCCTTGACGTGTTTCACGCTGACGCCCAACTGAGCGCCGGCCTGGCTCACAAACCGTCCCGCCTCCTTAGAGGCAGAGGCAGTTTTATCTGCGCTGACGGAGATATCGGTAATCGTAGCTGCCAGTTCCTCCACCGCGCTGGCCTGATCCATAGATCCCTGACTCAGCGTCTGCGCACCCATGGACACCTGATTGCTGGCCGCAGATACCTGTCCGGCAGCGGCATCAATCTGGCGCATGGTGCTGCTCAGCTCCATCTTTAAGGTGCGCATGGACAGGAGGATGTTCTGAAATCCTCCCACGTAGGCATCCCTGTGGGGAGATCTGATATCAAAATTTTTGTTCGCCATCTCGGTAAGCAGATAGCCGATATCGCTGATGATAGTGTTCAGAGCCGTTACCAGCTCGTCTGTGGAACGGGTCAGCTCCGCTGTCTCGTCCTGCCCCGTAACTTGGGGCACAGGAGTTTTCAGATCGCCCTGCACCAGCAGCTTCATACGTTCAGCGCAGGCCCGCATGGGTACGCTGATGTTGCTGGACAGTTTCATCGCCACTACAATGGAAACCAGAATAGCGGCTATAATCACCACTACATTGATAATCATACCAAAATATGTATCTGCCAGATAATCCGTCTGCAGGGCAGTAACCGCCACACTCCAGCCGTCAGTCCCACCCACCGGAGCGTAGGCCGCAAACCGGGCGCCGTCAGCATCCTTAAAGCTCCCAAAACCATTCTCTCCCTGGCGCATATCCCCGTGGATGACAGCCAGCTCTTTTAATGAGGGGTCACTCTGGGCCTCCCGCTCCACATTTTGAGTGGTAATGTTGTCCAGGGTAATATCGGCAATGGTATCGCCTGACTTGTTGATCATATAAGCCCGGCTATGCTCGCTGACCTTGATGGAGGAGACGATGTTATTTAAAAAGGTCTCCGGCGGCACAAAATAGACCACACCTACAATTCGACTGCCCTGACTGCCCCCTGCATAGATGGGGGCAGCCACCATAATGGACAACTCTCCTGTGATTTTGCTGATCAGCGGCTCAGAGACATAGACCTTCCCCTGCATCGCCTGTTGCACATACTCCCGGTCAGAGTAGTCCTTTCCATCGAAGATGCTGAAGCCGTTTGCACCAATCACATTGCCCCGCTAAAACCCGTGCATATTGACGCGCTCGTCAATAATGGCCCGCTTCTCCTCCACCGGAACCTCATTGTCAGACAACTGAGGAACGCACCCTGTGTCCATAGCTACGTTCTTGTATGCGGTCAGCTCCTGCTCAATGCGCTCTGCCGCCAAAACCGCAGTTTCGCTCATCATCTGATCTACTGTCGCGATTGTGCTTCTGTAATTCAGCGTAATGCTGGTTGACCCCACCACAATCAACGCAATCAGGACCGTTGCCATCAGGCAGACTGTGATTTTTTTACGGATACTGTTCATCTTCATTTCTTCTGCACCTCAATTTTTTTATAACTGAACTGCGCTTTCCACCCTGCACAGCTGTACAAGGCCATATCATATTATATGAACCAAACCGCTAGTTTGTCAATGGTGATTTCCCATTTCCCCCTGCTGTTCAAAGGAAATTTTCCTCCAACCGCCCTCTCCTGCAAAAGGGGCAGCTTCCTTCTCCTTGCTTACCGCCCCTCCAGCTGGATAAATAAATCGATAAAAAATGAAAAATAGTCTTGAAAAAATTCCCGGTACACATTACAATTGGTAGGTTGGGTTTTATACCCACTCACGAAAATTTAATGGACGGAGCAATAAGTATGAAAAAGATTCAGCACACCAAAAACGGGAAATACAGGCGCATCGGCAAGAAAGTCGGCAATATGGTGGTCATCATGCAGGTGGTATCGGTCATCTTTGCGGTAACAATGTGTGTTTTCATGTTTCGCAGTCTGATAAATAAGATGCTGAAAGAAAGCTGCATCAACGGCACTAACATGCTGTCCTACACTCTCAGCCAGACCGACGAAAGCGCAGATATGAACCAGCTTTTGGACACGCTGAAAGATCGCATGGGCTGTGAGTTTACCATTTTTGAGGGTGACACCCGGGCTTATACCACAGTAATCCAGAACGGGCAACGTGCAGTAGGCACCAAGCTGCCCTCCAATTTGTCCTCCATCGTACTCCAACAGGGACAGTCCTATGTAGGCAAGGCCACCATTTTGAACGAGGAATATCTGTGCTCCTATGTTCCCACATATGACGCTCAAGGCAAAGTTGACGGCCTGATTTTCGCCGGCATTTCCAGCACTGAGGCCAGCCGGCAGACCTATTTAACCGTTATTATGTCTTCTCTGGTCAGCATTGGCGTTATCATCGTGTGCATTATGATTATGACCCCCTATCTGAAAAAAACCGTTTCCGCCCCGCTGGCCGAAATCACCCAGGTGGCCAGCCGACTGGAGAAGGGTGACCTAGGGCTGACCAGCGGACAAGAAATCAATATTACTGTCCACTCCAACGACGAGGTGGGCGATCTGGCCCAGATTTTTCGGGAAACCATTCAGCGCCTGCGGTCTTACATCGGCGAAATATCCAGTGTACTGGATTCCATCGCCAGCGGCGATCTGACCCACAGCGTTCAGCAGGACTATGTAGGCGATTTCGCATCCATTAAGCGCTCTCTGGACGGTATTGAAGATAAGCTGAACGATACTATGGGTCAAATCAAAATAAGCGCCGAACAGGTAGCCTCCGGCTCCGAACAGGTATCCAACAGTGCTCAATCTTTGGCCCAAGGCGCTACTGAGCAGGCCAGTTCGGTGGAGGAGCTGTCCGCCACCGTCAGCGATATCTCTGAAAACGCCAAAAAGACCGCCCAGGCCACCCGTGAGGCCGGTCAATATGTGGAACAGGCCGGCGCTCAGCTGGGCATCAGTGTGGAATATGTCAACCAGCTCAATACGGCTATGGGAAAAATTTCTGCTTCCTCTGAGGAAATCTCCAAGATCATTGCCGCAATTGAGAACATTGCCTTCCAGACCAACATTCTGGCTCTGAACGCCGCTGTAGAGGCCGCCAGGGCGGGAGCCGCCGGCAAGGGCTTTGCCGTAGTGGCTGACGAGGTTCGCAACCTGGCCAACAAATCCGACGAGGCCGCCAAAGCCACCAAGGACCTAATTGAGAGCTCTATCGCCTCCGTCAATGAAGGCAGCAAAGCGGTGGAGAATGTCACCCAGTCCCTGGCCCGCACCAACGAGAGTGCCAGTGGTGTGACCAAAAAGATGTCTATTGTGGTAGAGTCCGTGGAGAGCCAGACCGCTGCTATCTCCCAGGTCACCGAGGGCATTGACCAGATTTCCGCCGTGGTCCAGACCAACTCCGCCACCAGCGAGGAGTGCGCCGCCGCCAGTGAAGAGCTGTCCTCCCAGGCCAACCTGTTCAAACAGCTGGTCGGAGCCTTCCGCCTGCGGTAGAAGGTGCTATTTCAATAATCATTAGGGCCGGGCATTTGCTCCGGCCCTTAGCATTCAGCCTCAAATTCTTTCGAAGGCTTTTCAAGTTCCTCCCCATGTTTCTGAAAGAACCTCCAGTAGGTCTGAATATGCCCCAGTTCGATCCAGCGGCAGGGTTGGACAGGGTCGCTATCCAAATCATAAATTTTAGCCCCTTTCATAGCCAGCAGAAAGGGCGAGTGAGTGGAAATCACAAACTGGCAGCGGTAAAATCGGGCGGAGTCCTCCAAAAAGGTCCGCAGTTCCTCCTGAAGCTGTGGAGATAAGCTGTTCTCCGGCTCGTCCAGCAGGTACACTCCCCCCTCTCGAATTTCCTTGGTGAAAAAGGCGAAGGCGCTTTCCCCGTTAGATTTCTCTACCACGTCGTTCATCATCCGGTCCCGGATATACCGGGAGCCGGTGCGCCGCTGGGCATCCACTACCTGGCACAGACGTTCCACATCCTCCATGGAACGCACCTGAAATTTAGCATACCGGGCGCTGGTATACTCCTCCAGCAGCTCCTTTCGCCGGTGGTCAATGTTTTCGTTCATGCACCGCAGGTCCAGTATGTAGTCGAACACGTCGTCGCTGGTGATAATCCTGCTGTTCTCCCTGACCTCTCGGAAGGCGGAGACGGTCTCTGCCCGACACATTTCTAAATAATTTTCGAAAAAAGAACTACGGTTGAACATCGTCCCCCGGCGCAGATTCAGTTTCTCCCCCATCAAGTTCAAAATGGTGGTCTTTCCGCTGCCGTTGCCGCCGCATAAAATAGTGATAGGCTCCAGCTCCAGTTCAGGCACCGCACGACTCAGGAACACTCCAAAAGGATATCTGCTGGTATAGCAGGTGCGTCTGTTCTCACAGTCGTCCGCAAGAAAGTTCAGTTCCGCGCCCTCGCCAGGAAGAGAAAAACGAGTCAGGTAGGTCATAGCGATTCCTCCTAAGAAAGGGGCGGCCCCCACGGGCCGCCCCTTTTGTCTCAGTTCTTGCTCTTGATATATGTGTCGATGGACTTGGCCGCAGACTTGCCCGCACCCATGGCCAGGATCACCGTAGCCGCGCCGGTAGCGGCATCGCCGCCGGCAAAGATGTTGGAGCAGGAGGTGCAGCCGGCCTCGTCCGCCTGGACGCAGCCCTTTCGGGTCTTTTCCAATCCGGGGGTGCCATCGTAGCTCATGGGGTTGGGCTGGGTGCCCAGGGACATGACTACCGCATCCACCTCCATCTTAAACTCACTGCCCTCCTTAACCACAGGGCGGCGGCGGCCGGAGGCATCCGGCTCTCCCAGCTCCATCTGCACACAGGTCATGGACTGGACATGGCCGGTCTCATCCCCCTCGATGGACACGGGATTTGTAAGCAGGTCGAAGATAATGCCCTCCTCCTTGGCGTGGTGGACCTCCTCCTTACGGGCGGGGAGCTCGGCCTCGGAGCGGCGGTAGACAATATGGACCTCGGCCCCCAGGCGCTTGGCGCAGCGGGCAGCATCCATAGCCACGTTGCCGCCGCCCACAACAGCCACCTTCTTGTTGTGAAGAACGGGGGTGGGGGAATCATCCTTGTAGGCCTTCATCAAATTGATGCGGGTCAGGTACTCGTTGGCGGAGTACACGCCTACCAGAGACTCGCCGGGAATCTTCATAAACATGGGCAGGCCGGCGCCGGAACCGATGAACACGGCCTCATAGCCCTGCTCGAAGAGCTCTGTAATCGTGAGCACCTTGCCAATGACCATGTTCAGCTCGATGTCCACGCCCATCTTCTCCAGGTTGGCCACCTCACGCTTGACAATCGCTTTGGGGAGGCGGAACTCAGGGATACCGTAGCTCAGCACGCCACCGGGGGTGTGGAAGGCCTCGAACACGGACACAGCGTAGCCCATCCGGGCCAACTCGCCGGCACAGGTCAGTCCGGCGGGTCCGGAGCCGATGACGGCCACCTTATGTCCGTTCTTGGGGGAGGTGGCCACATTGGCGATGCCGTTTTCGGCGGCCCAGTCGGCCACAAAGCGCTCGATGCGGCCGATGGATACCGGCTCACCCTTGATGCCTCGGACGCACTTGCCTTCGCATTGGGTCTCCTGGGGACAGACCCGGCCTGAGATAGCGGGCAGGGCGTTAGCATCAGACAACAGCTGATAGGCCCCGGCCAGGTCGCCCTCGGCCACCTTGGCCACAAACTCGGGGATGGGGATGCCCACTGGGCAGCCGCTGACACAGGGCTTGTTCTTGCAATTCAGGCACCGCTGGGCCTCGTTCCGGGCCTGCTCCAGGGTGTAGCCCAGAGCCACCTCTTTAAAGTTGGCGTTGCGTACATTGGCCTCCTGCTCAGGCATAGGGGTCTTTTCCATCTGCATATTAGCCATTCATGGCACCTCCTCCCAGGCGGCAGAGGTGCTTCTCTTTCGCCTTGGCTTCATGCTCCTTATAGGTTGCGTTTCGGGCAATTACTTCATCAAAATCCACCTTGTGGCCGTCGAAGTCGGGGCCGTCCACACAGGCAAACTTCACCTCGCCGTCTACAGTGAGGCGGCAGCAGCCGCACATGCCCGTGCCGTCGATCATGATGGGGTTCATGCTCACAGTGGTGGGGATATTGTATTTTTCGGTAAGCTTGCAGGCAAACTTCATCATCAGCAGGGGGCCGATGGCAAACACCCGGTCGAACTTCACGCCGCTGTTGATTAACTCCTCCAGCTTGCCGGTGACAAAACCGTGATAGCCGTAAGTGCCGTCGTCGGTGCAGATGTGCAGATCGGTGCAGGCCTCGGACATCTCCTTCTCCAGGATGACAATGTCCTTGGTCTTAAAGCCGCCGATCAGGTCCACCTGATTGCCGGCCTGATGCAAGGCACGAGCCACAGGCAGGGCAATGGCGCAACCCAGGCCGCCGCCCAAAACGGCCACCCGGCCGATATTCTCCACCTCGGTGGGAAGACCCAAAGGGCCCACAAAGTCCTGCAGGCAGTCGCCCTCATTCAACTGGTCCAGGGCCAGAGTGGTGCCGCCGATCTTCTGATAAATGACGGTCACCAGCCCGTCCGCCGCGCTGGAGATGGTCAGAGGAATCCGCTCTCCTTCCTCGTCCACTCGCAGGATGATGAACTGGCCCGCTTGGGCCTTGGCGGCCACCAGCGGCGCGTACACCGAGATCTGGGAAATCTCAGGCGTCAGCACCTTTTTCTTTGCGATTTCGTACTTCTTCACTGTTTCTCCTCCTGTCAGAGTACTTCCTTTTTCCATCGGATATATTCAGCGGCCCCGCCGCACAGATCACAGATTACGCCTTTTCCCGTAGCGCCTGCGCTTCCTGGCGTAGTGCAGCCAGCGCAGCAGGAAAGCCGTCAGAATTACCGCGGCGGCCAGCGTCAGCAGGGCGGCCAGGGTAATCCAATTTGGGTTTTTTACCAGCTCAATGGGGTTCCAGCTTCGGCTGACCCTCTTCCGGCCGTCCCCATTGGGCCTGGAGTACCGGCTGGGCACCCCGTCCTCCCCAAAGCTCCGGAGATAGGCCGCCAGGGCGTACCACTCCTTGATCTCGTTGCCATTCTCGTCCCGGAGGATGCAGGCCTCGAAGTCGGTGACCGGAGTGCCGTCTGCCATTTTGGGCTCCAGGGACAGCAGGCCGAAGGATTTTGACTCCACTGTGCCCAGCATCTGGGCGGAGTACATGCCGGTAACCACCCGGTAGAGCCGATCGTCCTCAATGGGCCACAGTCCGCCGCCCAAGTCCTGGCCGAGGCTGGGCTCCACCAGCAGGGCCTCCGTCACCCGGTTGAAAAACATCCGGTGGGTGTTGAAGGAGTAGTACATCCCCGACATATACAGCTGGGCCGCCGGCATCAGGGGGGTCACTGAGGCGTCCACCTCGGCTACGGCCTTCAGCTCCCTGCCGGTGAGGTATACCGCCACCAGGGGAAAGCCGGAGGTGCCGTCGTTCCCCACCCCCATGGACAGCACATCGAAAGCCATGGAGGTGGTAATTTCCCCGGTAGCCAGAGGGGCTCTCAGCACACCGTCGGCGGTAATGGCAACAGTATTTATGTTGGGGGCGTCCGCCTCCAGGTTATATACCGCCCAAAGGAAGGCGTCGGCCACCAGCTCCCCCAGGGCGTTGCCGCTCTGGACCCCGGAATCCGGGGCGGACAGAGCGAAGTCCGTTCGGGTAAGGGCCTGGTCATAGGTCAGGCCGTAGCGGCCCAGATAGGTCCCTCCCACCTGCCGCTTCCACTGGTCCACCAGCAGATTGATCTCCCGGTTGTCAGGGAGGGTCTCATCAATTGGGGTCAGGTGGTAATCGGAAATTTTCTTTCCGCCGCCCTCATCCAGCATAAAAGTAATAGAGCCCAGATTTTCACAGTAGGGCCCGGCAGAAACAATATAGGTGTCGTTCACCCGGATCGGCTCAGCCAGAGTGCTGTGGGTGTGCCCCGAGACGATCAGGTCAATCCCATCCACCTTTTCCGCCAGCTGTTCATCCTCAGACAGCTTCTTTTTCTCATTGGTCCCCGCGTGGGACAGGCAGATGATAAATTGAGCGCCCTCCTCCTTCAGGGCATCCACACATCGCCGGGCGTCTTCCGCCATATCTCCCAACACAAAGCCGGAGGAGGGGGCGCAGGAATCGGAATCCACCCCCATCAGGCCGAAAATACCGTAGGTAATTCCGCCCCGCTCCAGCAGCATATAATCCTGTACTCCGTAAGTGGCCATAGCCCGCTGGATATCCAGTCTATCCTGGTTGTCCGCCGCAGGCCTGTAGTTGGCCATCAGCAGGGCCGGGGCTCTGTCGCCGCTGGCCGCCACAGCGTTGAGCATAGCGGCAAAGCCACTCCCCTTGTGGTCAAACTCGTGGTTGCCCGCCGTGGCCGCATCGTAGCCCAGCGCCCCCATCGTGCGCAGTTCCGCCCCCTGAGTGGTATAGAGGGTCTGAATCAGCGAGCCGATGGAAAAATCTCCCCCGTCCACGGTCAGGGCATCCGGATGTGCAGCCCGCTCCCGGTCCAGGGCAGTTTTCAACCGGGCGTAACCTCCCGACTCACCCCCGACTCTGTCGGACTGGGGCAGGAAGTGAGAGTGGAGGTCATGGGTAAAGAGTACTGTTGCGGTACGACTCCCCTGAACGGCCGCCAAGGCAGGCAGCAGGGAACATAGCAGCAGTACTGCTAGCAAACATGCGGAAACACGGCGAAAATGCTTCACTGGATACCTCCGTTATCTACGTCATCGGATTACATCAAACTGCACCGGGCGGTAAAACAACTCCCGCACCTGCCCCGGGTCCCGGGTCTGGCCCAGTACCCACATCAGCTTGGCAGTGGCGGCCTCCAGCGTCATATTATAGGCCTCCATCAACTGGAACCGCTCCTTCACCTGCTGTCCCACCTGATACACCGACATATCGCTGCCCTCATAGGGCACCTGGGTCATCATCACGATGGTCTTTCCGGCGGACAGCCACTCCTCTATAGCCTGCGCCAGAGGTCCGCTCCCTCCGCCGGGCAGTCCCCCCACTCCAAAGGACTGGAGAATCACCGCCTGATAGCTGTCTTTCAGCAGTCGGAGGGCCTCCGCCCCCATACCGGGGATCAGGGTGAGCAGCAGCACTCTGTCCTCCAGCCTGTCATAAAAAACGGGCTCCGCCCCATAGGCGTAGGACCGTGGGGCCAGGTAGCGGATCAGTCTTCCATCCCGGACTACCGCCCGCTCCGGATAGTCCACGCAGGAGAAGGCATTAAAGCTCTTGCTTCGCTCCTTCCGGGCTCGGGTGCCCAGAATCACCCGGCCGTCAAAAACCAGACTGACGTCGTGGGAGTCCCTGTCGGAGGCGTAAAGAAAGCTGTCGTACAGGTTCCGCCGGGCATCGGTGTCGTTGAGCGCAATGGACTTTTGAGAGCCAGTAATAACAATCGGCTTGGGGGAATCCTGAATGAGGTAGGACAAGGCGGCGGCTGTATAGGCCATAGTGTCGGTACCATGAGTAATGACGAAGCCGTCGTAGTCGTCATACCGTTCCCGGACTGCCCCGGCAATTTTCAGCCAGTGGCCGGGGCCGACGTTGGTGCTGTCCAGATTCATCAGCTGAACAGCCTCCACCCTGCACAGGTCCCCCGCCGCAGGGACGCAGCTCAGAATTTCTTCCGAGGTAATGGCGGGGCTGAGGCCCTGACCGCTCTCTTTGGAGGCGATGGTTCCCCCTGTGGCCAACATCAGAATACGCTTCATGTCCGCTCCTTTACAAACACTGCAGATATTTTCCGTACAGGGTCATAGACAACTCATCTCCAATTTTGTGGACCTGCTCCTCGGTAATCCAGCCCTCATAAAGGGCCAGCTCCTCCAGACAGCCCACATACCGGCCGGTGGTATCCTGAATATGCTTGATGGTCTCCCCCGCCGCCAGCAGGCTGTCAGCGGTCCCGGCGTCCAGCCAGGTAAAGCTCTTCTCCAGGGGAACCACCTGCAGCTGACCCCGGCGCATATACTCCAGGTTTACGTCGGTGATCTCCAGTTCTCCCCGGGGAGACGGCTTCAGGTGATTGGCAATCTCCATCACCTGGTGGTCATAGAAATAAAGGCCGGGGATGATATAGTTGGATTTTGGATATCTGGGCTTCTCCTCAATGGAGATGGCCCGTCCGTCTTTGTCGAACTCCACCACGCCGAAGGGACGGGGATCCTCTACCCAGTAACCGAAAACAGTGGAGCCCCGGTCGTTGGCGGCGGCCCGTTTCAGCGTGGCGGCCAACGTAGGGGCATAGAAAATATTATCCCCCAACACCAGACACACCCGGTCGCCTTCCACAAATTCCTGTCCAATGAGCAGGGCGTCGGCAATGCCCCGGGCCACCATCTGCTCAGCGTACTCAATATGCAGGCCGTACTGCCTCCCATCCCCCAGCAGGGCCTGAAAAGTAGGAGTTTCTCCCGGCGGAACGATAATCATGATCTCAGAGATGCCCGCCTGCATAAGAATGGCAATCGGATAGTAAATCAGCGGCTTATCATATACCGGCAGCAGAGGCTTGCAGACCGGCTTGGTCATAGGGTACAGGCGGGTTCCCTTCCCCGCCGCCAGAACGATACCTTTCATAGCGTCCTCCTACTCCGCCCGCATGGGCTGGGGCACATGCGGCTGTGTCCGTAGTCATTTTGTTATTTTAACACAAAATTCATTCCCTTTCAAGAAAAAGCTGCCCCAAACTATAACAACCGGCAGGGGCTTTTCCCCCTGCCGGTTGTCTGATTCATCAAATTGATTCTGTCTTTGACCGGTCACGCCGCGGCGCTCTTTTTGGCGCTCATGCGCTGGAGCACCACGATACCCACGACCACTACCACACCGATCACGTCGGTAAGGTTGCCGGGGATCATCATGCACAGGCCGCCCGCCGCGATCAGGACGCGGAACAGGGGGTTCATGGGCTTGTACAGATAACCGTTCAGGGCGGCGGCCACGCCGTACAGACCGGCCAGAGAGGTGACGACAATGAGGACGGACTGGACCACCTTCATTGCCATGCTGGTGCCCTCCGCGAACTGGAAGAGCATGGCGGGGTTCAGCGCGAAGATATAGGGCACCACAAAGGCGGCGATGGCCAGCTTGGTGGCGTTGAAGGCCGTCTTCATGGGCGGGGACTTGGCGATGGCGGAGCCGGCATAGGCGGCCAGAGCCACGGGGGGCGTGATGTCGGCCACAATGCCGAAATAGAACACGAAGAAGTGGGCGCAGATCATGGGGATGCCAATCTGGTCGCTCATCAGGATGGGGGCGCAGGTGGCGGCCATGATGCAGTAGTTGGCGGTGGTAGGCACGCCCATGCCCAGCACGATGCAGCACAGCATAGTCAGGAACAGGGCCACGATCTTCACACCGCCGGAGACGGACAGGATGGCCCGCAGCAGATCGCTGGCCAGACCGGTGGAGGTGACGCAGCCGGCCACGATACCGGCCATGGAACAGGCGGCGGCCACCGAGATGGTGCCCTTGCCGCCCGCCTCCAGGGCATCCAGAACCTTCATAAAGCTGATGTTGTCGGAGGTATCCTCAAACCCGCAGGCCTTGTTGACAAAAATATTGACAATGCCCACGATGATGGAGATGATGATGGCCAGGGCGGCAGAGTAAGCCATGGTATTCTTGCCGGTGGACACCAGCCAGACCAGGATGATCAGGGGCAGCAGCAGGTACAGCTTGGGGGCCAGCTCCTTGAACTTGGGCAGCTCGCTCTTGGGGATGCCCTTCAGGCCCAGCTTCTTTGCCTCCAGATGGACGGCGATAAAGATGCCCACAAAGTACAGGAAGGCGGGCAGGATGGCCAGCACCACGATTTTCTGATAGGGAAGGCCGGTGGTCTCCGCCATGATGAAGGCGGCGGCGCCCATGATGGGAGGCATGATCTGGCCGCCGGTGGAGGCGGCGGCCTCCACCGCCCCGGCGAACTCGCCCTTGTAGCCTGTCTTCTTCATCATGGGGATGGTGACAGAGCCGGTGGTCACGGTGTTGCCCACCGAGGAGCCGGACACCATGCCGCACAGGGCAGAGGAGATGACGGCCACCTTGGCCGGGCCGCCGGAGGAGGAGCCGGCCACGCAGTTGGCCAGGCTGATAAAGAAATTGGAAATTCCGGTGCGCTCCAAAAACGCGCCGAAAATAATAAACATGACAATAAACTTCTGGCAGGCGGAAATGGGGGTGCCAATGATGCCGCTGGTGGTGTAGAACAGATCAAAAAGCACCTTGCCCACCCGGATCTGGGCGCCGAAGAGGGTATACAAAAGCAGCACGCCCACCACGCACAGGATGGGCAGGCCCACGCTGCGCCGGCACAGCTCCACCATGGCCAAGATGCCGATGACGGCAAAGCCCAGCAGCATAAAATCGTTGGATACGATGGTATAATCGGTCAGGGCGATCTTCTCCGCGTTGAAGGCGAAATAGAAGAAGGGGATACAGCCCGCGATCATGATGATAATGTCGTACCAGGGCAGGCTGTTTACCTTGACCATGCCCTTTTTGATGGGGAAATTCAGATAGCCGATGATGATGATGCCGCCCAGGAAGGTGCACAGACGGAACTCGGCCTGGTTCTTGTCAAACAAGGTCAGGTACATACAGAACAGAGAGAAGGCGATCATCAGCGCCTTCACGATCCATTTGGGCGTCCCTTCCCAGACCCGAACATTGGACTCCCGGTCAAATTTTTTCATAACCTCGTCCACGTCGGCCGCGGTCCCTACCTCCTGGGAGTCTGTCATAGCTTCGCTGACGGGAGGAGGGGTTTCCTTTTCTTTTTTCCACAAACTCACGTTCTGCTCTCCTTTCAACGCTTAGTACACACAATGGACTGCGGTGGAGGGTCATCCACCGCAGTCCGATGGCTGCTACATGATTTTATTTGGTGGGAACAGTGTAACCCTTCTCGGTGAAGTACTTGGCGGCGCCGGGATGATAGGGCACAGCGGTGATGCTGGCGGCAAAGTCCAGATTCAGCTCATTCTTCTTGTCATGGCCCAGGGTGTCGATGCTGTCGAAGATGCCGGAGACCACATTGTAGATATCGTCGTCAGTGCAGTCGTCACGGGCGATGATGACGGCGCCCACTGCCACGGTGGTCACATCCTCAGGAGTGCTGTACACATCCTTGGCGATGACGTTCTTGCTGTAGTAGGGAGAGGCGGCAATCAGCTTCTCGATATGGGCGTCATCCAGGCTGACCAGATACACGTCCCGGCTGGCGCCCAGGGAGGTGACAGCGGTGGTGGGGGCACCGGCAACCACGAAGGCGGCGTCGATCTTGCCGTCCTGGAGGGCGTCGGCACTGTCGCCGAATCCCTGGTAAGTGGGCTTGATGTCCTTCTCAACATCCAGGTCATAGGCGTTCAGCACGTCCACGGCGTTGAAGTACACGCCGGAGCCGGACTCACCGACAGAGACGTTCTTGCCCTTCAGGTCGGCCACAGACTTGATGGTGGGGTCCAGGGTTACAATCTGGACCTGCTCCATGTACAGAGCGGCCACGGTGGAAATGCCCGAGATTTTCTTCTCGAACAGGCGCTCGCCGTTATAGGCGTAGGCCATAACGTCGGACTGCACGAAGCCCAGCTGAGCGTCGCCCAGGTCCATCAGCTCGATGTTGGCCTTGGAGCCCTTGCCCACAATGGCGGTAACGGTGGTCTTGGTCTTGTCGCTGATCTGGCCGGCCAGGTTGGTGCCGAAGCCGTAGTAAGTACCGGATTCGCCGCCGGTGGTAAAGGTCAGCTTGCCGCCCTTACCGCCGCAGCCGGCCAGCACCACGCTCATCGTCATAACCAGAGCGAGGGCCAATGCGAGTTTCTTCTTCATATTCTCTTCCTCCATTTTTCAGTCTGGCATGCTCTTCCGAATTTCGGAAGAGCGAAAGCCCGATCGGGCTTTTGCCGTATGGATGTACAAGCAAATCAGTGCTTGCAAGTCTATTATATTATATCTTCCACATAAATGCAAGTTATTTTTTCCCACCGTCCCGTCCACTTTACCCAACGAGTGCGGTCTCCCGCCGGAATTTTTCCAGATAGGAATTCTGGAGGAGCTTCAGGCGCTCCGGATCCTTCCCCCCTACGGGAATACGGTCAATAGACTCCACCTGCATGCACAGGGCGCTGGAGCTTGTAACGATAATCTCATCGGCATTCATCAGCTCCACCATAGAGAAGGGCTCCTCCGCTACCGGAATACCGCGCTCCTTCGCCAGCGCCAGCAGATGCTTGCGGGTGATGCCGGGAAGAATCAGTTCATCGGTAGGGGCGGTACGCAGCACCCCGTCCTTCAGGATGGAGATGTTGCTGTGGGCGCATTCGGTAACCCGGCTGCCCCGGTGGAGCACCGCCTCGTCGCAGCCGGCCTCCAGTGCCCTCTGGTTGGCCAGCACGCTGGGAATCAGGTTAAGCGTCTTGATGTTGCACAGCTTAAATCGGGTATCCTCCAGGGAGATAAGCCTGTAGGGCACCTCCATGGACTTCATGGTATGGGGCTTGACAAAGATCATCAGCGAGGGCTCCACGTCCTTGGGAAACACATGGTTCCGGGGGCTGTTTCCGCGGGTGATCTGCCAGTACAGGAAGTGGATAGGGGCATCCTCCGCTGCATCGATTACCTTCTGCAGCTCCGCCTTCACCTGCTCCCGCTCCATCTTGAAGGGAATCTCCAGAAGCCGCAGGCTGTTGTACATCCGGTCCAGGTGGTCCTCAATGGCAAAGGGGACCCGGTTGGCCACGCAGGTGGCCTCATAGATGCCGTCGCCAAAATAGAGGGCCCGGTCCCCCATGGACACCTTCATATTCTCCAGAGGGCCCATCTCCCCATTGTAATAGCCTACATTTTTCCACATGATTTTTTCCTCCATTTTCACCACAAATTCATTTAAAAACGCGGTTCCTTCTGCTTTCATAGAGCTGATACGCCCTCCAAACTGCCCAGGCGCACAGCGAGCCGACCAGCGCCCCCGCCAGCACATCGGTGGGGTAGTGGACTCCCACATAGAGCCGGGACAGTCCCATCAGCACGGCCATCAGCGCCGCAATAATCTGGTCCCGCCTCCGGGGCAGGGTCCGCACCCAGACCATCGCGGCAGCAAAGGCGGCGCAGGTGTGGCCCGAGGGGAAGGAGTTGGGGTCCTTCTCGGTCACCAAAGGGACAATGGGCCAATCCAGCCAGGGCCGGGCCCGCTCCACCAGGGGCTTGATGGTAATGTTGGTGATCAGCAGCCCCAGCGCCATGGCCGCCAGCGCCAGTGCCCCCGCCTTTCGGGTGGGCTTGCAGAACAGCAGCCCCAGGGACAGGGCGATCCACAGCAGCCCCGCATCCCCCAGCTTGGTATAAAATGACACTATGGGGTCCAGCCAGGACAAATGCAGGCCCTGAATGGCTACCAGCAGCTGTCCGTCCAGTTGGAGTATCGTATCCAGCATTTCGCCCTCCTTTTATATTATGTAAACTTTTTGCTTGACGGACTAAGCCGCCATGATTATAATAGAAGAAAAACCCCTCTAAGTCAACCTTGATTTCCGGATTTGGGAGGTCACCCCCTTGAAGCAGATCCTCTGTCTTTCCAGCGAACCCTGGTCCAACACACTGCCCGGCCGCACCCAGCAGCTGGTATCCCGGCTGAGGGACACGCGGATTTTATATTTTTCCCCGGCCCAGAGCCGGCGGGACCGCTCTTTCCGTCAAAAGGGGCGGCAGGTACGCCCTAATGTTACTGCTTACACCCTGCCCCCCGTTCTCTTTCCCATTCAGGAACAGCAGCGGTTTCTGTTCAGCCTGGCCTGGACCCGGGTAAGTCGTTTTATTCGGGAGGCCGCCGGCCGCAAGGGCTTTGTCGAGCCGCTGCTGTGGACCACCCACCCCCGTCATATCCATCTGCTGGATCGCTTGGACTACGGTGCTCTGGTCTACGACTGCGACAAGGCCTGGGACGGCCTGCCTCCCCACTGGGAAGGGAGCCTGGCCCAGGCGGCGGATGTGGTTTTTGCCGCCTCCCCCCAGCTGTCTGACCGGCTGTCTCCCTGCAGCGCCAATATCGCCCTGTTGCCCAACGGCATCAATCTTCCTCTCTTTCAACCCTCCAATCCCCGGCACGACCCGCTCCCTGGCGTGACCGCCCCCATCTTCGGCTGGTGCGGCACCATTCGGGCCGGACTGGACCTCTCCCCGGTGCTCCTTGCCGCCCAGGCCAGGCCCGACTGGGGATTTCTGCTGCTGGGCCCCGTGGAGGCGGAAAATCCCTTTCTGCGTCGGCTGAATAAGCTGTCCAACGTCTTTCTTCCCGGTTCCAGGCCTGCGTCGGAGGTGCCCGACTGGCTGTACCGCTGCGACGTGCTGCTGGACCTTCTCCGGGAGGATCGTCCCTATGACGACGTGGTCTCCCCCCGGCTCTATGAGTATCTGGCTACCGGAAAGCCGGTGGTCACCATGCTCTGGCCCGGCCAGGTAGAGCAGTTTCCCGACGTGGTGTACAACGCTCACGACCCGGATGAATTCGCCACCCTCTGCGCCCACGCCCTGGAGGAAGCTCCCGGCTTTTCCGCCCGGCGGATGGACCGGGCGGCCGTCGCCGCATGGCCCCGGCGGGTGGAGGAGGTGGAGCGCATCCTCACCACCGCCGGCCTGCTGTGACGCTACTTCCCACTTTTTTGTCGGATTTTTCTCATTTCTTGTACAAACATACGAAAATACTTCTCCCTCTTGCCAAATCTGCGTTTTTCCTATAAAATGGGAGCCAAACTAACAGAAGGGGGTCTTTTCTTTGTTTTGCTTCTCCGGCTTCCGTTTTCAGCTTCTTCACGGCCCCAATCTGTCAACTCCCTGTTTGTAATCTGTCAGGCTGTCTGTACCCTCAGATAGCCTGAAACTTTTTTCAAAGGAGTGGTTTTATGAAAAAAGTGGCCATTATTATGGGCTCTGACAGCGACTGGCCCGTGGTCCAGGGGGCGTGCAGGCAGCTGGATGAGTTCGGCATCCCCTATGAGGCCCATATCCTCAGTGCCCACCGCACCCCTGCCGCAGCCGCAGAGTTCGCTAAAGGCGCCCGTGACAACGGCTTCGGCGTTCTTATCTGCGCCGCCGGCATGGCCGCCCATCTGGCGGGAGCTTTTGCCGGCAATTCCACCCTTCCTGTCATCGGCATCCCCATGAAGGGAGGCGCCATGGACGGCCTGGACGCCCTGCTGGCCACTGTCCAGATGCCCAGCGGTATTCCCGTGGCCACCGTGGCTATCAACGGGGCCAAAAACGCCGGGGTGCTCGCCGCTCAGATTCTGGCCGTCTCCGATGGCGCGCTGGCCGCAAAGCTGGACCAGGCCCGGGAGGAGATGGCCAATCAGATTGCCGAAAAAGAGGCCAGCCTCCAGGCGGAACTGAAAGACTGCCCCTTTTCCCCCGCCACATTCCCGCAAACAGGACCGGCCGACAAAATTTAAACTATTTTTGGAGGAATTTATCATGGAAAACAAACTGGTTTACACCGGCAAAACCAAGAACGTCTACGCCCTGGAGAACGGCAACTACCTGCTCAAGTTCAAGGACGACTGCACCGGCAAAGACGGCGTGTTCGATCCCGGCGAGAATTCTGTCGGCCTGACCATCGACGGCGTAGGAGACGTCAACCTGCGCATGTCCATCTACTTCTTTGAAAAAATCAACGCCGCCGGTATCAGGACTCACTTCGTCTCCGCCGATCTGGACAGCACCACCATGGAGGTTCTGCCCGCCAAGGTGTTCGGTAAGGGCCTGGAGGTCATCTGCCGCCATAAAGCGGTAGGTTCCTTCTTCCGCCGCTACGGTGAGTATATCCAAGAGGGTGCCGACCTGCCCGCCTATGTGGAAACCACCTTTAAAAACGACGAGAAGGGCGACCCTCTCGTGACCAAGGACGCTTTGGTGGCCTTGGATGTAATGACCGAGGCACAGTACGACGACATCAAAGACATGACCCAGAAGATTACCAGAATCGTGGCCGATGATCTGAAGGAGAAAGGCTTAGTCCTCTATGACATCAAGTTCGAGTACGGCTACGATGCCGAGGGCAGAGTCATGCTTATCGACGAGATCGCCTCCGGCAACATGCGTGTCTATAAGGACGGACAGTATATCGACCCCATGACCCTGTCCAAGCTGTTCTTCGCCTGATTATCTAAGGAGGACAAGCATACATGGGCGGTTTTTTTGGGGCCGTCTCCACGCGGGACGTCTCTCTTGACATTTTTTTTGGGGTGGATTACCACTCCCATCTGGGCACCCGCCGGGGCGGCATGATCCTCCATGACGCCAGAGACGGGTTCCAGCGCCAGATCCACTCTATTGAGAATACCCCTTTCCGCACCAAGTTTGAGAAGGACCTGGCCAAATTTCACGGCTGCTCCGGCATCGGCTGCATCAGCGATACCGACCCTCAGCCTCTGCTGGTCCGCTCTCACTTGGGCCTGTACGCGATTACCACCGTGGGCATCATTAACAACGCGGAAGAGCTGGTAGAGCGGTACTTTTCCGACCACGGACACCAGTTTATGGCCATGAGCTCCGGCAAGGTCAACTCCATTGAGCTGGCTGCCGCCCTCATCAACCAGAAGGATAACCTGGTAGACGGCATCCTCCATGCCCAGGAGGCGATCAAGGGTTCTCTCACTCTGCTCATCCTCACCCAGAACGGGGAAATTATTGCCGCTCGGGACCGGGTGGGTCGCCTGCCCGTTCTGATCGGGAAAAATGAGAACGGACACTGCGTCTCCTTTGAATCCTTCGCCTACCACAAGCTGGGCTACGAGGACGCCTATGAGCTGGGTCCCCGGGAGATCGTCCGCATCCGCCCGGGCGGCTTCGACATTCTCTCCCCTGCCGGGGAGGAGATGAAGATTTGCGCTTTCCTCTGGAGCTACTATGGCTACCCCAATTCCAACTACGAAGGGGTTAATGTGGAGGTCATGCGCTACCGCAACGGTGCCGTTATGGCCCGGGATGAGAAGCGGCGCGGGACTCTTCCCTGCGTGGACTATGTGGCCGGCGTTCCCGACTCCGGTATTCCCCATGCCATCGGCTACGCCAACCAGAGCGGCGCCCACTTTGCCCGGCCCTTCGTAAAGTACACGCCCACCTGGCCCCGGTCTTTCATGCCCGACAACCAGGATGTGCGCAACCAGGTGGCCAAGATGAAGCAGATTCCCGTCCCCGAGCTGATTCAGGGCAAAAAGCTTCTCTTTGTGGACGACTCTATTGTTCGGGGCACTCAGCTGAGGGAGACGGTGGAATTCCTCTATGAATCAGGCGCCAAAGAGGTTCATATGCGTTCCGCCTGTCCCCCCATCATGTACAGCTGTAAATATTTGAACTTCTCCCGAGGCAATTCGGACATGGACCTCCTTGCCCGCCGTACCATCCAGGAACTGGAGGGAGACGGGGGTCAGGAGCACCTGGAGGAGTACGCTGACGCCTCGACGGAGCGGGGCGGCTGCATGCTGAAAACCATCTGTGAAAAATTCGGCTTCGACTCCCTGGGTTACCAGTCCCTGAACGGCCTTTTGGAGGCCATCGGTATCGACAAGGACAAAGTATGCACCTACTGCTGGAGCGGAAAGGAATAATTTCTTTTCCGGAAGGGCGGATATCTTTCGCCCCCTTGACGGCATTTGAACCATATCGGGCGGATGGTGTCCGCCCCTAATCACGATTTACGGAGGTTCTCCCTATGGAAAACTCTCATTCCGCATCCTACGCCGCCGCCGGCGTGGACATTGAAGCCGGCTACAGGGGCGTACAGCTGATGAAGCAGCATGTGGCCCGCACTATGATTCCCGGGGTCGTCTCCGGCATCGGCGGCTTTGGCGGCCTGTTCGTCCCCGACCTGTCCGGGATGAAGGAACCGGTGCTGGTCTCCGGCACCGACGGTGTGGGCACCAAAATCCGTCTGGCTCAGCTGCTGGACAGACACGACACCATCGGCATTGACTGCGTGGCCATGTGCGTCAACGACGTCATCTGCTGCGGCGCGCGTCCGCTGTTCTTCCTGGACTACATCGCCATCGGCAAGAATGAGCCGGAAAAAGTGGCCTCCATCGTCTCTGGCGTGGCTGAGGGCTGCGTCCAGGCAGGCTGCGCCCTCATCGGCGGTGAGACCGCCGAGCACCCCGGACTTATGGCCCCTGACGACTACGACCTGGCCGGCTTCACCGTAGGCATCGTGGACAAGGAGAAGATGCTCAGCCCCGAACGGGTGAAGGCGGGGGACGTGGTAATCTCTCTCCAGTCTAACGGCCTGCACTCCAACGGTTTCTCCCTGGTCCGCAAGGTCTTTGATATTGAGCGCGCCAAGCTGGACGAGTGGTCCGAGGAATTGGGCTGTGAACTGGGTGCCGAACTGCTCCGCCCCACCGCCATCTATGTCAAGCCGGTGCTGGAGGTTCTCCAGATTGCGGATGTTCACGGCATCAGCCACATCACCGGCGGCGGGTTCTATGAGAACATTCCCCGCTGTCTTCCCAAGGGAATGACTGCTAAAATTGACAAATCTGCTCTGTGGATCGCCCCCATCTTCCGGATGATTCAGCGGCTGGGCAATATCCCGGAGCACGATATGTTCAACACCTTTAACATGGGCACCGGCATGGTGCTGGTGGTAGATAAAAACGACGCCGACAAGGCCACGGACCTTCTTTTAAAGGCAGGCCATGCGCCACGCGTCATCGGTGAAATTGTGGCCGGGGAGGCCGGCGTGGAGCTACTGTAATGAAAAAAATAGCCGTATTGGTGTCCGGGGGCGGGACCAATTTACAGGCCCTCATCAACGCTCAAAGCCGGGGAGAGATCGTCAACGGAGAAATTTCAATTGTAATCTCTTCATCTCCAATGGTTTACGCTTTGGAGCGAGCCCAAAAAGCCGGTATCCCCAGCTATGTGCTGGATCGGAAGCAATACCCCTCCAGCCAGGCCATGACGGTTGCCCTGGTGGATAAATTAAAGGAATTATCCATTGATTTAGTGGTTATGGCTGGTTTTATGACGATTGTAACCAAAGAATTGTTTGAGGTTTACGAAAATGCCGTCATCAACATTCACCCCGCCCTTATCCCCTCCTTCGCCGGACCTGGGTGCTACGGACTCCACGTCCATGAAAAGGCCCTGGCTTACGGTGTAAAGGTGTCCGGAGCCACTGTCCACTTTGTCACCGAGGAGTGTGACGGCGGACCCATCATCCTTCAAGGGACAGTGGACGTTCTTCCGGACGATACCCCGGAGTCCCTCCAACGCCGCATCATGGAACAGTGTGAGTGGAAACTGCTGCCCCAGGCTGTGTCTCTGTTCTGCCAGAACAGGCTTAAGGTAGAGGGACGGACGGTGCGGATCTTACCCTGACGGCGACCTCTGTGCCGTCCTGTCCTTCCCGGAATGCAACTCAATATCACGGCGGTACAAAAGCCGCCCTGCAGGAGGTCCCAACATGATTGATCTGATGAAATACCTCTCCGAAAACCCCTACCCCGGCCGCGGCATCGTCCTGGGCCGCACGGCAGACAATAAAAAGGCGGCCATCGCCTACTTTATCATGGGCCGCAGCGAGAACAGCCGCAACCGCATTTTTGAAACGACGGAGGACGGTATCCGCACTCGAGCCTTTGACGAATCCAGGATGACCGACCCCTCCCTCATCATCTACCACCCTGTCCGACTGCTGTCTAACGGTCTGCTGGTGGTAACTAATGGCGACCAGACCGACACCATTCAGGCCGCTATCGGGGAGGGCCATTGCTACCGCCACGCTCTGAATACCCGAAAGTTTGAGCCCGACGGCCCCAACTGGACTCCCCGTATTTCCGGGGTAGTCAAGCCTGACGGAAGCTATAACCTGTCTATTCTCAAGAGTATGGATGGAGATCCCTCCTGCTGCTGCCGGTATTTCTTCGAATACGACGCCCCTATCGCCGGCACAGGCCACTTCATCCATACCTATCAGGAAAATCTGGACCCCCTGCCCTCTTTCCAGGGTGAGCCCCGGCGGGTGATTATCAACGCCGGAGATGTCCAATCCTGGGCGGAACAAATCTGGGCCAGCCTGAATGAGGAAAACAAGGTGTCCCTCTACGTTCAGTTCTTCGACCTGGCCAGCGGGATGCGGGATACCGCCATCATCAATAAGCATAATTAACCAGAAAAATGAAGTTTTCTAAAAAGTTTTTTGCTTCTTTTTAATAAAAAAGAAGAGAATTACCGAAAGGAGCGCACAACATGAATGAGCTGGAACTGAAATACGGCTGCAACCCCAATCAGAGGCCGGCCCGCATTTTCATGGAGCGGGGCGAGTTGCCCCTGGAGGTGCTCAACGGCAGACCGGGGTATATCAATTTTATGGATGCGCTGAACTCCTGGCAGCTGGTCAAGGCCTTGAAACAGGCCACCAGTTTGCCCGCAGCCGCCTCCTTCAAGCACGTCTCCCCCGCTGGAGCAGCTCTGGGCCTGCCCCTCTCCGCCGTTGAACGTCAAATGTACTTCGCCCCAAAGGGGGACCTCTCCCCTATCGCCTGCGCCTATATCCGGGCTCGGGGGGCCGACCGGCTGTGCTCATTCGGCGACTGGGCAGCTCTGTCCGACATTTGCGATGGGGACACTGCCCGCTTCCTGGCTTTGGAGGTATCTGACGGCGTCATCGCCCCGGACTACACCGACGAGGCGCTGGAAATTTTGAAAACCAAACGTAAGGGCGGGTACAACGTGGTAAAAATTGACCCGGACTACACCCCCGCTCCCATCGAGCGGCGGAACATTTTCGGCATTACCTTTGAGCAGGGATACAACGATCTGGCCATCGATGAGAAAATGCTGGAAAACATTGTCACAAAGAACAAGAACCTGCCCCAGAGCGCCAAAAACGACATGCTGCTGGCTCTGATTACCCTGAAATACACCCAGTCCAACTCGGTGTGCTACGTCAAGGACGGACAGACTCTGGGCGTGGGGGCCGGCCAGCAGAGCCGCATCCACTGCACCCGGCTGGCCGGGAACAAGGCGGACATCTGGTGGCTGCGGCAGCATCCCAAGGTGCTTGCCCTCCCCTTCCCGGATAACGTCCGCCGCCCCGACCGGGACAACGCCATCGACGCTTTTATCGCCGACGTGCTCACCCAGAAAGAGAAGGCGGACTGGATCGCCAAGCTGTCCGGTGTGACCCTGGGCAGCGACGCCTTCTTCCCCTTCGGCGACAACGTGGAGCGGGCCTGGCAGTCGGGGGTAAAGTATATCGCCCAGCCCGGCGGCTCCATCCGGGACGACCAGGTCATTGAGACTGCCGACAAGTATGGCATGGTGATGGCCTTCACCGGGATGAGATTGTTCCATCATTGAGAAGTGGTAAATCACATGCAGAAAAAATGGATGCGTGCTGTAATTTCAGTGGTCATCTTTTTTCTCATACTGCTCTCAGCCGACACTCCTGCGGGGCCACTCTTCAATGAAACCGCAACAAGCATCAGTTACCTCGCTGCTGTAGTGGGCACAGGCTGTCATTGGATTGCAGCCGAGATTAAAAAAGGAGAACAAAATGAAAGTTTTAGTTGTGGGCGGCGGCGGCCGCGAGCACGCCATCTGCTGGAAGCTGGCCCAGTCACCCAAGGTTACAAAGCTCTACTGCGCTCCGGGCAACGGTGGCATTGCCCAAGTGGCAGCCTGCGTGCCCATCAAGGCCACCGACGTGGACGGGATGGTAAAGTGGGCTAAGGAGAACACAATCGACTTTGTCATGGTGGCCCCGGACGACCCGCTGGCGCTGGGCATGGTGGACGCCCTGGAAGGGGCGGGCATCCCCGCCTTCGGCCCTCGGGCCAACGCCGCCATCATTGAGGCAAGCAAAGCCTTTTCCAAGGATCTGATGAAAAAGCACCACATCCCCACTGCCAGGTATGAGACCTTTACCGACCTGGACAAGGCGCTCGCTTACATCCAGGCCCAGGGCGCGCCTATCGTGGTCAAGGCGGACGGTCTGGCCCTGGGCAAGGGCGTGGTGGTAGCTTCCACCGTAGCCGAAGCAGAGACTGCTGTCCGGGAGATGATGGAGGACAAGAAGTTCGGGGAAAGCGGCTCCACAGTGGTTATTGAGGAGTGTATGGCGGGCCCGGAAGTAACTGTGCTGGCCTTTTGCGACGGTGAGCACCTTGTCCCCATGCTGTCCAGCCAGGATCACAAACGGGCCTATGACGGCAATCTGGGCCCCAATACCGGTGGCATGGGGGCCTTTTGTCCCTCCCCCAAGTACACCTCGGAGATCGCCGAGCGGTGCATGAAAGAGATTTTTCTGCCCACGGTGGCCGCCCTGAACGCAGAGGGCCGGCCCTTCAAGGGGGTCATCTATTTTGGTCTTATGTTAACGAAAGACGGCCCCAAAGTGGTGGAGTACAACGCCCGGTTCGGTGACCCGGAGACCCAGCCTATCCTGTCCATGCTGGACACTGACCTGATGGACATTTTCCAGGCCTGCGTAGACGGCACGCTGGATCAGGTGGATATCAAGTGGAAGTCCGGCGCGGCCTGCTGTCTGGTGCTGGCCTCGGGAGGCTATCCCGTCAGTTACAAAAGCGGCTATCCCATCTTCGGGCTGACGGAGGCCGAGGCCCTGGGAGCCACGGTGTTTCACGCCGGGACCAAAAAGGGTGAGGACAGCACAATCCTCACTGCCGGCGGCCGGGTGCTGGGAGTCACCGCCACCGCTCCCTCCCTGGAGGAGGCCATCGAAAAGGCCTACGCCGCCGCCAAGCCTATCTCCTTCCAGGACATGCACTTCCGCACCGACATCGGAAAGGTCTGAGCATGATTCAGCCCCCGGCTTAAGCCGGGGCCATTTATTTCTAAACGCTCAGCAGCATAATACTCAGTCCGGACAGCACAACGCCCAATATGGTCATTTTTGTCATCTTTTCCTTCAAAACTACTGCACATAAAATCGCAGAGAGGACTAAAATGCTTCCATTTGCGATGGTAAAAAGAATATAACTTGGGATATATTCCAGCAAAAACATAAGAGTATAGACTGCAAAAGCAGCGCACAGACTGCTCCCTGTGGCAAAGCTCCAAGCAGCTCTGCTCATTTGAAAGGATTTCATCAGCTGCCTGCGCTGCACCACACATAGATAAAGCAGGGATATTGCCGACGACGAGGCAAATGTCACGACGATCATATCGTTGCGTTCCGGGGGATACAGCCTCTGCTGGGCATCCATCAGGACGCCGTAAAAACCATTTGTAAAAAACAGTAAAATCACCCAGAAAAAATATCCCTTTTTGATTGTGTGAAAGTCAATACCTCCACTGTTCAGCACAACAAACGCCGCAAGCATGACGGCGATCCCGGCTAACTGCAAAACAGTCAGGCGGTCTCCCCAATACAGCGCCGAAAAAACCAGACAGACGACAATGCTTCCAAACAGCATGACAATACTCTGGAACGCATAGGGTCCTGTGCGGGCAGCGTAAATCATGCCTAAGTTGTAAAAGAACAGCACAACACCGTTGACACACCCCAAAACCACAGTAATTGGAGATGGGGCAAAATGAAATCCAACCAGGCACAGAGTGACAATACTCACAATCAGTCCATACAGCGAAGCATAAACCGGCGTTGCCGCAGCTGCTGGCCCCGCATAATAAATAGAAAACAATTTGTTTAAAAAGGTCTGACCTGTGTAGCAAATGATACACAAAACCAAAATCAAAAGTACAATGGCTCCTAGCATGGCCTTTCCCTCGCTAAAGTATCTGCTTATATTACGCCCCGCTGCCGTAGCAGCGGGGCGGTTTAACGTTTTAAGGATTATTCCTCTCCGAACATCTTCTGGAGACGCAACAGCTTCTCGTAACGCTTCTTGGCAGTCTCCTCAGACAGGGCAAACAGCTCCTTGGCGCGATCTGGGAAGGACCGGGTCAGGGCGGAATAGCGGGCCTCATTGAGCAGGAACTCCTGGTATCCGCCGGCGGGAGCCTTGGAGTCCACGGTCAGTTTGGCACCCTCAGCGGCAGGATTGAACCGGAACAGGTTCCAGTAGCCGCACTCGACAGCCTTCTTCATTTCGGCCTGGCAGTTGGCCATGCCGCCCTTGATGGAGTGCATCTCACAGGGGGCGTAGCCGATGATAAGGGAAGGACCGTGATAGGCCTCGGCCTCGGCAATGGCCTTGAGCGTCTGGTTCGGGTTGGCGCCCATGGCAATCTGGGCCACATAGACGTAACCGTAGGTCATGGCAATCTCGGCCAGGGACTTCTTGGGCATCACCTTACCGGCGGCAGCAAACTGCGCCACCTGGCCGATATTGGATGCCTTGGAGGCCTGACCACCGGTGTTGGAATACACCTCAGTGTCGAACACAAAGATGTTCACGTCCTCACCGGAGGCCAGCACATGGTCCACGCCGCCGTAACCAATGTCGTAAGCCCAGCCGTCGCCGCCGAAAATCCACACGGACTTCTTGGCCAGGTAGTCCTTCTCGTCCAGAATCTCCTTAACCAGCTTACAGGCGTCGCAGTCACAGTACTTCGCGCCGGACTCCTTCAGCTCCTTGGCATGGGCCTGGAACTGGGGCAGCTGGTCGCCAAACACTTTGCCTGCCTCGGGGCTGGAGGTGAAGGCAACGATATCGTCAACGGTCATGATGCTCTCTTCCAACAGCTTGACATACTCCTTGGTAGCCTCAGCGTTGGCCTTGCCGTCCTCCATGGTATCCAGCCACTTCTGAGCGGCCTCCTTCAGCGGCTGGTAGGTGTGCTCCACAGCGATAAGGGCACGGGTCTTCTCGGCCAGGCGGGTACGGATAGCCTTCTGGCCCAGATACATGCCCAAGCCATGCTCGGCGTTGTCCTCAAACAGGGAGTTGGCCCAGGCGGGACCTTTTCCCTCTGGGGTGGTGGCGTAGGGGGAGGTAGCGGCGGGACCGCCCCAGATGGAGGAACAGCCGGTGGCGTTGGAGATATACATCCGGTCGCCGAACAGCTGGGTAATCAGGCGGGCATAGGCGGTCTCGGCGCAGCCGGCACAGGAGCCGGAGAACTCCAGCAGAGGCTTCTTGAACTGGCTGTCCTTGGGGTTGGTGATACCGGCCATATCGGCCTTCTCAGCCACCTCGGCAACGCAATAGTCGAAGACCGGCTGCTGCTCCAGCTGGCCCTCCTGGGGAGCCATGGTGATGGCGTTGGTGGGACACACGCCGACGCAGACGCCGCAGCCCATGCAGTCCAGAGGACTGACGGCCATGGTGTACTTGTAGACGCCCTTGCCCTTGCCGGCCTTCACGTCCACGATCTTGGCGCCGGCGGGAGCGGCCTTGGCCTCCTCCTCGGTCAGCGCGAAGGGACGGATGGTGGCGTGGGGGCAGACGTAAGCGCACTGGTTGCACTGGATGCACTTATCCTGATCCCAGGCGGGAACAGTGACGGCCACGCCCCGCTTCTCATAAGCGGCAGCGCCCTGCTGGAAGGTGCCGTCGGCGTAGAAGCCGGCAAAGGCGGACACGGGCAGGCTGTCGCCGTCCATGCGGCCGATGGGCTCCATCAGGTTCTCCACCATCTTCACCAGCTCGGGACGGCCGGTGTGCTTGGACACCTTGGGAGCGTCCTGAGCGGCGGCCCAGGAGGCGGGCACGTTGAACTTCTTGAAGGCGGTGGCGCCCAGGTCGATGGCCTTGTGGTTCATGTCCACCACGTCCTGGCCCTTCTTCAGGTAGGAGTGGGTGGCGGCGTCCTTCATGTAGCCGATGGCCTCTTCCTCGGGCATGACCTTGGCCAGCTTGAAGAAGGCGGACTGGAGGATGGTGTTGGTGCGCTTGCCCATGCCGATCTGGGCGGCCAGGTCGATGGCGTTGATGGTGTAGACCTGGATGTTGTGCTCCGCGATGTACCGCTTGGCCACGGCGGGCATGTGCTTATCCAGCTCCTCGTCGGACCACTGGCAGTTGATGAGGAACACGCCGCCGTCCTTCACGTCGCGGACCATGGGGAAGCCCTTGAGAATGTAGGCAGGCACGTGGCAGGCCACGAAGTCGGCCTTGTTGATGTAGTAGGGGCTCTTGATGGGCTTGTCGCCAAAGCGCAGGTGGCTCACGGTGACGCCGCCGGTCTTCTTGGAGTCGTACTGGAAGTACGCCTGGACGTATTTGTCGGTGTGGTCGCCGATGATCTTGATGGAGTTCTTGTTGGCGCCCACGGTGCCGTCGCCGCCCAGACCCCAGAACTTGACCTCGATGGTGCCCTCGGCGGCGGTGTTGGGGGCAGCGTGCTCGGCCAGGGACAGCTCGGTCACGTCGTCTACGATGCCGATGGTGAACTTCTTCTTGGGTTCGGCCTTGGCCATCTCCTCATACACGGCAAAGACAGAGCGGGGCGGGGTGTCCTTGGAGCCCAGTCCATAGCGGCCGGCAATGACAGTCTTGTCGGCGATGCCGGCCTCGGCCAGTGCGGTGATTACGTCCTGGTACAGAGGCTCACCCAGAGAGCCGGGCTCCTTGGTGCGGTCCAGCACGGCGATCTTCTTGGCCGTAGCGGGGATAGCGGCAATCAGCTTGTCGGCCCGGAAGGGGCGGTACAGACGAACCTTGACCAGACCCACTTTCTCTCCGTGGGCGTTCATATAGTCGATGACTTCCTCGGCCACGTCGCAAATGGAGCCCATGGCGATGATCACACGGTCAGCGTCAGGCGCGCCGTAATAGTTGAACAACTGATAATCGGTGCCCAGCTTGGCGTTGATCTTGCCCATATACTCCTCGACAATCTCAGGCAGGGCCTCATAGTATTTGTTGGAGGCCTCACGGTGCTGGAAGAAGATATCGCCGTTCTCATGGGAGCCGCGCATGGTGGGATGCTCAGGATTCAGGGCCCGGGCCCGGAAAGCGGCCACGGCGTCTATATCCACCATCTCGGCCAGATCCTTGTAATCCCAGATAGCCACCTTCTGGATCTCGTGGGAAGTGCGGAAGCCATCGAAGAAGTTAATAAAGGGAACGCGGCCCTTGATGGCAGCCAGATGAGCCACCGGGGCCAGGTCCATGGTCTCCTGCACGTTGCCCTCGGCCAGCATGGCAAAGCCGGTCTGACGGCAGGCCATCACGTCGGAGTGGTCTCCGAAGATGTTCAGCGACTGGGCGGCCACGGTACGGGCGGACACGTGGAACACACCGGGCAGCAGCTCGCCGGCAATCTTGTACATGTTGGGGATCATCAGCAGAAGGCCCTGGGAGGCGGTGTAGGTGGTGGTCAGGGCGCCGGCATTGAGAGAGCCGTGGACGGTACCGGCGGCGCCGGCCTCAGACTGCATCTCAATAACCTTTACGGTGTTGCCGAAGATGTTCTTCTGGCCCTGGGCGGCCCACTGGTCCACGTAGTCGGCCATGGGGCTGGACGGCGTAATGGGGTAGATGCCGGCCACCTCGGTAAAGGCGTAGCTGACATATGCCGCCGCGTTGTTGCCGTCCATGGTTTTGAATTTTCTTGCCATAGAGGTTCCCTACTTTCTTCCTAATTTTGCTTGGAGTATGAAAATGCTTCTCTGCTCTATTTTACAGGCCTGTCCCCATCTGACCAATGGTGAAAATAGTTATGATTCTCATAGGCATACGGTTATATGGGGACGAACCTGCGACCGCCCCGGCAGACAGGGCGGACCTTGGATTTCCATACAAATGTAGTGTATCACTTTTCAGCGGTTTTGTAAACTTTTCTGGCGTATTTTTCCCCTCAAAAATTCGGGCCATTAAAGCGTTTTTTATAGTCAAAAAACAAATTCCGCCCCGCCGATATGGGACCGGCGGGGCGGAATTTCACTATAAAGAAATATGTATCAGCCGCCCATGGCGTTGCTGCCGATGGCGGAGCCAAATCCGTTAACATCCTTTGGCATCCAGACCTGACGGTCCTTGCCGTTGATGTTGTGCTTCTCCAGCACAAAGTCCACGTCAAAATCCTTGGTATTGTCGGTAGGCTTCAACTCGGCAATGGCCGCGGATATCTTGTTCAGCAAAGTGCTGTAAAGAGCCGCCTCATCGCCGGCCAGCAGGTCCTCGTCGCTCATGATCTCCTGCATGACCTGGCCCATGGCGTTCTCAATGGCGCTGGGGTCGAAGGTGCTGATGGTGCAGGTGACAACCGCAGTGCCGGCCTTCTCGTCGGCCGACTTGGTCTTGGCGGTCAGGGTCACATTCTTGAACATAGTCAGGAACGCGTCCACAAAGGTCTGGGCATCCTCGGTGGTGGCTGTGACGCCCATACCGGCAAACATCTCGACCATCTGCTCGGCCAGATCGTCATACACGCTGCCTTCAATGCCCATATCCTTCCGGGCCTCAGCCTCGTCGGTGTAGCCGAACAGCTCCACAATAGCGCTGGGATCGTCCTTCAGGACGATGTCAAAAATGGCCACAGCCACCTTATCGGGATCGGCAATCTCTTCTTTCTTACCGCAGCTGGTCAAAGTCAGGGAGAACAGCATGAGCATCGCCAGCAGCAGCGCAGGGATTCTACGGGTTTTCTTCACTACAGTCACTCCTTTTTCAACTTTCGGCCCACAGGCCTTGAATTTCATTATACGAGTGGTTTTTAGAAAAATCAACCGCTAAAATAGAAATTTATTAAATTTTAATATTCATAAGTTTGTTACATTTTCCGGACGGCTCACATGTCTGAAAAGCGGTAATTTCTACGATGGGCCCGCTCCAAAACCGTGTTGCAATTTCCCCATAAAACCGTTACAATAGTCCTAAGCAATTACTCCCTGATTCGGAGGTGGACACATGGTACAATCCATTCAGTCCCTTGGGCTCCACGGAGTCACTGGCTATTTGGTAACCGCTGAGTGCGACCTGTCCGGCGGACTGCCTGCTTTCACGGTGGTCGGCCTGCCTGATGCCGCCGTCAGCGAGGCCCGGGAACGGGTACGTTCCGCCATCAAAAACTGCGGATTTACCTTCCCGGTCAGCCGGATCACCGTCAATCTGGCCCCTGCTCACCTGAAAAAAGCGGGCACCCTCTACGATCTGCCTATGCTTGTGGGCATCCTGGCCGCCGGAAAACAGCTGCACCTGCCCCAAGAGAGGTGCGCCTTCCTCGGGGAGCTGTCCCTCTCCGGACAGCTGCGCCCCTGCGCCGGGATGCTGTCTATGGCCTTGGCCGCCAAGCGTGAGGGAATCGAGGCCCTGTACGTCCCTGCGGAAAACGCCGCTGAGGCTACCCTGGCGGAGGGACCGGCGGTATACCCCGTCCGGGATGTGGCCCAGCTGGAGCGCCACCTCACCGGAGAGGAACCCATCTCTCCCGCACCGCCCTGGAGGCCCTCCCCCGCCGCCCTCCGCTGTCCCGATATGGCGGAAGTCAAGGGCCAGGAGCAGATAAAGCGAGCGCTGGAGATTGCCGCCGCCGGGGGACACAGCGTTCTCATGTCCGGCCCGCCGGGAACAGGCAAGTCCATGCTGGCCCGCCGCCTGCCCGGCATCCTCCCCGACATGACAAAGCAGGAAGCCCTGGAGTGCACCGAGATTCACTCCATCATGGGCCAGACCAGCGCCAGGCAGCCCCTCGTCGCTCTGCGGCCCTTCCGATCCCCCCACCACACCGTCTCCTCCACCGGCATGTCCGGGGGCGGCTCCACCCCCCGGCCCGGAGAAATCTCCCTGGCCCACAACGGGGTCCTCTTCCTGGACGAGCTGCCCGAGTTTCCCAAGGAGGTACTGGAGGTACTGCGCCAGCCTTTGGAGGACGGACAGGTCCAGATCTCCCGGGCGGCGGGGGCCGTCACCTACCCGGCCCGGTTTATGCTGGTATGCGCCATGAACCCCTGCAGGTGCGGCTGGTACGGCCACCCCTCGGGGCGGTGCCGGTGTACCGAGGCAGAGGTAAAAAAGTATCTCTCCCGGCTGTCCGGTCCCCTGCTGGACCGGCTGGACCTGTTCGTGGAGGTGTCCCCTCTGGAATTTGACGAGCTGGCCCAGCGGGAGCGGGCGGAGACCTCCGCTCAGGTAAAGGAGCGGGTGGACGCCGCCCGGGCTCTCCAGACCGCGCGGCAGAAGGACACCGGCGTGCCCAGCAATTCCCGGCTCACCCGGGAGAGCCTGGACCGCTTCTGCGCCTTGGACGAATCCTGCCAGCGGCTGATGAAGGGGGCCTTCGACCGCATGGGCCTCACCGCCCGGAGCTACGACCGCATTCTCCGGGTGACCCGCACCATCGCCGACCTGGACGGCGGCGGGGACATCCAGCCCGCCCACCTGGCAGAGGCACTGCAATACAGACCACCGGAATATTTGAGGCGTTGAATTCTATATTCCTTTTGCCGCCCGGTAGCCCATGGCTTTGCCGAACAGAAAGGTGTAGCAGATCGCCCCGCAGGTGTCCCGATCCGCCACATCACACAGGGCGAGAATGTCATTCATCCCGATTTGATAGCCCTGTTCCGCCTTCTCGTCCATCTCCGTCTGCGCTATGTACCGCTTGATCTCCTTGATAATGGGTTCCATTCTGAAAAACCTCCTTGATTTTCACCGGGAGGTATGGCATAATAAGATTTACCATGCCTCCGGGTGTTGGTATTATAACGGATTCGCTCGCTTTCGACGGGGGGCGTTTCCGTTATTTTTTTATCCGGCTATACTGTTCTCTGATCCCCTTTCGGACTATCTCCGACCTGGAAAGCTGCTCCGCCTCACAACATTCATCCAACTGTTGAAGGGTTTCTTTGTCCAAACGAACGCGAAGCATGAAGTCCTTGGGATTGTCTGACACAGGACGGCCTCTTGGCGCAACCACTTACTCCCCCCTTTCCTGTCGCTACATATAATATATATCGTAGCAACGGAAAAGTCAAGGTTTTTTATAAAAAAATTCCCTCACTGGGAGGGAATTTTGGTTTCAGCTCTTTTTCCACCGCTTCAAGGTGGGGAACCAGCCCCGCATCATTTTTTCCGCCTCCTCCTGGGGCCCGAAGGGGTGGCCGTTCTCGGCGTTGAACTTCAGATTAAAGGCGATGATGTCGTCCATGGTGGCGTCGGGGGCGGTAAAGGCCCCGTCCTGATAGCAGTAGCGGCAGTAGTCCTCGCTGAGGACGCCGCCGGCCTCGGTTCCTTTATCCTCGGGCTTGTCCAGGGGCATGGCGCAGCACTGACAAAACTTTCTTTCTTCCATTGGGATAGCCTCCTTATGTTGGGCGGGGTCTGCCCCGTCTCTGACATAAGGATACGCCCTATAACCTGACAGGGTATGTCAGGTTTCATAAACTCCCAAAGATTTTTTTATTTCTTCTTTTAAAATCTCCCGCCAGCGGTCCGGGGACAGCACCTCCAGCTGCGCTCCGAAGGACAGGAGAAAGGACAGCAGCCACCGGTCCTCCGGAAAGGTGCAGCTCACCAGCAGACTGCCGTCCGGCTGGGCAGCAATCTCTCTGGGATGAAAGTAGTCCCGCACCCGCCAGGCGGCGGAGGGGGCGAACCGCAGCCGCAGATCCACTCCCCGGTACCCCTCGGGCAAAGGTGCCTCCAGCTGTTCCGGAGGATTTCTGGGCGGGCACGTCCCCTCCTCCAGGGACAGGTCCTCCATGCGAACCAGCCGGAAAACACGCCAGTCCTGTTTGTTCCGGCAGAAGGCTGACAAATACCAGCACCCGGACTTGAACACCAGCCGGGCGGGCTCCACGGTGCGGCGGCGGCGCTCCCCCGCGGAGCTGTAATAGGTGAAGGACAGAGGCCGGCGCTCCAGGACCGCCCGCTTCACCAGCGCAAAGTTCTCCCGCTCCGTCGCGCCGCTGCCCCAGTCGGTAAAGTCCACCTCCAGCCAGTCGCCCCCCTCCCGGCGGAACAGGGCGGACAGCCGGGACAGGGCCTCCTCTCCCCCGCCGGTAGCCCGGATGGCCTGGAGGGCAAAGAGAATCTCGTCCTGCTGCTCTCGGGACAGCAGTGCCCGGTCCAGCACAAACTGGTCCAGGAGGCGGACGCCGCCCCCCTTGCCCTTCTGGGCGTAGACGGGGATGCCGGCGGCGGACAGGGCGTCAATGTCCCGGTAGATGGTGCGCTCCGACACCTCCAGCCGCTGGGCCAACTCCCCGGCGGTGACGGCCCGCTTCTCAATTAAGAGGTAGAGTAGCTCAAAAAGGCGGCCGTTTTTCATCGGACCGCAATCTGCCCCAGCACTTCCCCGATGGGCAGATTGATGGCCAGATCGGCCCGGTCATCATAGGAGGTAGGACTCTTATTAATGAGCACCAGCCGGTTTCCCCGGAAATAGTTGATGAGCCCCGCCGCCGGATAGACCGCCAGAGAGGTGCCCCCGATGATGAGCAGGTCCGCCGCCCGGATGTCGGACACCGCCCCCTCGATGGTGGCGCTGTCCAGCCCCTCCTCATAGAGTACCACATCGGGCTTGACGGTTCCGCCGCAGGAGCATTTTGGCACCCCCTGCCCGTCCTTGATGTCCTCCACCGCATAGGGCTTGCGGCATTTCATACAGTAGTTGCGGTGGACGCTGCCGTGGAGCTCCCACACCCGCTGGGACCCGGCCAGCTGGTGGAGGCCGTCGATGTTCTGGGTAACCACGCTTCTCAGCTTACCCGCCGCCTCCAGCTCGGCCAGCTTTTTGTGGGCGGCGTTGGGCTGGGCGGCCAGGCAGAGCATCTTCTCCCGGTAGAAGCGGTAAAACTCCTCCGGTTTTGCGTCAAAGAAGGTACGGCTGAGAATCTGCTCCGGAGGCCAGGCGTACTTCTGGTTGTACAGGCCGTCTACACTGCGGAAATCCGGGATGCCGCTCTCGGTGGATACCCCCGCCCCGCCGAAAAAGACAACAGCACTGCTCTCGTCGATCCACTGTTGTAAGGTTTTAATCTTTTCATCCATGGGGAACCCTCCTTTAAACTGAAAGTTATCCGTCCAATCTCATATATAAAAGCGGATATGGATTGCCTTGTTCATCACACTCTGTCCTTTTATAGACCTCAAATCCCATGTGCTCATAGAACCCTTTCGCAAAAGGATTTTGCTCATTAACCGCCAAATCATTAACCGAATATTTTTCTATTCCGTATTTAAGTAATTCTTTGCCTAATCCTTTCCCTCTCTCTTCGTGAGAAATAAAGAGCATTTCAAGATGCTGCCCCGCAATTCCCATAAAACCGATGGGGATTTGATTTTCATTTTCTGCAAGGATCAAAAAGGGGATTTCTTTTAACGCTTGGGGCACATATTTCTTAATGCTTTCTATTTCGTCCTCTGATAAAAAGAGATGCGTCGCTTTTACCGAGCTTTCCCACACCTTTAATAATTGTTCCAATAACGGCGCAATCCTGTCCGTTACCTCTACAATTTTCAAGTTTTGTCCTCCTTAAATGCCGATCTATCACTTGATTATATCACCATCGGCTCAAAGCGTCAACGCACAGGGAAATCTATCCCTTTTCTCTTTCGTGTTGAGAAACGCTTATAAAAATTTTCCATCGTCAAAATGATGGAATGGGCAGTGAGCCGGGGATGGCTCACTGCCCGATAAATTGGAATTTATCGGAAAACCACATAACGATAATGGGGCATATCTACACCTTTGTAATGCTTTATCCATGTATCTGTCATTGACATTCCGTTTCTGATGGCTACATTTTGAGATGCTATATTCGTATCTCTGATAATGGAACATACTTCCGTTGCATTTAATGTTTCAAAAGCATACTTTTTACACGCTTTTGCCGCCTCAATGGCATATCCATTATGCCAATACGTCCGCTCAAAAAGATAACCTATTTCAAGCACCTCGGTTTCTTTCCATGGTTGCATTGTAAGCCCACATTGCCCAATCATTTCATTGGTTGCTTTCAAAACAACTGCCCATAAACCAAAACTCCATTTTTGATAGCGGGCAATTTGTCTGTCAAGCCATTCTTGGACTTCATCGTCACTAAATGCTCCCTCATATGCGTACATTGTATCTTTATCTTGTAGGATTTTACACAGAGATACAAAATCAGCCTGATTCATCTCACGCAGATATAACCGTTCAGTTTCAAGTATCATATCTATCTTTATCCCCTTAAGCTCCGATTTGAACCCACAGAAATCGTCAGCCATCAAGAGCTTTCATAGGACGATATTAAATCCCCGGAAACGCTTGAAAACACTGGGATTTAAGCAAGCCAATAACTCATTCCCTCTTGTCGGGTCCCACACCCTTTTAAGGGCTTCACGGGAGCTGGCAAGGGAAAAATCAAGGGAAGATATAGGATTTTGAAGCGTCAAGGATATGGCAAGTATGGGCTGTCGTGATGTGACCAGTCAACGAACTTGCACCCTATATCAGCCCAAAACTTCATACACGACACGAAAACGGACATCGGAAGATGCCCGTTTTTTCGTTCTCTGGAGGTGAGATATTTTGAGCAGCCCCAACACGTCCCCTCCCAAGCGGCGGGGCAGACTGCCCAAGGCGAAGGAGGCCCCTGCCCCCGCGCCCCAGCCCCAGGGAGAGGTGGTCATCTCCATCCCCCTGACGGAGCTGCACCCGTTTCCCAACCACCCGTTCAAAGTGAGGGATGATGATGCCATGAAGGAGACCACCGAGAGTGTGAAGGAGTATGGTATGCTGACCCCGGCCATTGTCCGGCCCCGCAAGGCGGGCGGCTATGAGATCGTCGCGGGCCATCGCCGCAAACACGCCTGTGAGCTGGCAGGTCTGGCCGCGCTGCCTGCCCTGGTCCGCAATCTGGACGACGACACCGCTACCATTCTAATGGTGGACAGCAACATCCAGCGGGAGAACATCCTGCCCAGCGAGAGGGCGCAGGCGTACAAAATGAAGCTTGAGGCCATCAAGCGGCGCGGAGCGAGGACAGATTTAACTTCGCCGAATAATTCGGCTAAGTTGAGAAGTGATGATGAAATCGGTGCGGCCATGGGTATGAGCAGCGATACCGTCCGCAATTACAGTTCCTCTCCCCCGCCCACCAGGGCCGCATGGAGCGGCTGAAAGCAAGGGAGGGCTTTCGCCGGAAGCGGGACACCCCGGCCTACTTCGCCGCCATGTATGAGATTTCCGTTTACGAGCTGTAAACGGCGGGAAAGGAGCAAAAAGTGGAAATTCTAAAAAAGACCGCCGACCGGCTTGCCTGGAAGGGCCAGCCCCAGCGCAGGGAGGAACAGGAGCGATGATACCACACATGACCTATCCGCAGTATCGGGCTGTCCGGCGTTTGGTACATAGCTGCTGCAACTACCAGGACGGCAACTGCATCCTTCTGGACGATGGGGAGGGATGTGTTTGTCCCCAGTCTATCAGCTACTCACTAATCTGCCGTTGGTTTCGGGACGCTGTGCTGCCGCTGGATGAAAGTCTATGCGCTGCCTTACTCCACCGGGAGGACATGAAAAAATGCGTCGTGTGCGGAGGCTGGTACACCCCAAAGTCCAACCGGGCCAAATACTGCCCCGTTTGTGCCGAACAGGAGCGGCGGCGAAAGACCTGTGAGCGAGTGCGCCGGCATAGGGCTGGTATGTAACGCTTTAGGCCCAAAACAGCCCTGATTTTCAGGGCTTTTCGGGTGTGGTCGATAAGGGGGCTGTATGTTATCATTCCGAACCACTAAAACGTCTTTTTAACGGCCCACTAAGGGGCGGTGAACACCATTGCAAACCTGACAGCAAAAAGCCGTCCTATTTTCTCTATCCTCACATCACGGCCATTCTGGTGCTGGCCTACCTCGACCGGGAGGTGGACCCTCCCAGCTATGACAGCACCACCTATCCGCCTCTCGAAAATGTGCCGCCCTGCTATGCCATTGTCAAAAGAAATGGGTGGATGGTCTGGGAGAGCGACGTGGTGATCTCCGGCATCTTGCATGGGCTATGAGGCCCAAGAGCAGGAAAAGGAAGCGGATCGCCGGGAGGAGGAACGCTGATTTTATACCGTTCCAGAGGGCCGTAGGCCCGACAAAAAAGCGTTCCGCAGGAACGTGCAGCCAGCCCCGCCAAGGGGCTGTTCAAAGGGGTTTGGGGGCACTGCCACCAACAAGCAGATTGGACCTCTCGCCGTGGGCGGGAGGTCCAATTTTGCATCGTGGGTCCCACGATGCCCTGCTTGCCCGTTTCTCCGGCCCCCGTTTACCCGTTTCTCCGGCCCCCGTTTACTCTGCCCGCTAATTCCTGTTTTCCTTCAAATAAATAGCAGGCAAAAAGCTCAAAGTTGATACATTGGGGGTGGTAAGGTATAATGAGACCACAAAAATCCAAATGAATTTTATGTAGGAGTAAAACTCCACACAAAATTCATAATTCTCTGCTATAATCGCGTTGGTGAGGTGAATCACATGGTGAAAATTTTAGTGGTCGAGGATGAATACGACATCCGGGAGCTTTTGCAGAACTATTTGGAAAATGAAGGCTATCAGGTTGTTACTGCCTCTGACGGCGAACAGGCCATCGAAGTATTCCGCAGCTCCAATGTCGATTTGATCCTGCTGGATATTCTGCTCCCCCGCTTAAATGGCTATGAAGTATGCAAGGCCATTCGGGAGGAATCAGATATTCCAATCATCATGCTGACAGCTCTCGACAGCGAAGAAGATCAATTAAAAGGGTTTGACTTGCGGATTGACGATTACATTCCAAAGCCCTTTTCCATGCCGGTCTTGCTCCGTAAAATTGGTGCAATTCTGCGCCGTACAATGGGAGACAGCATTTCCGGTCGGATAACATATAAAGCTCTGACCCTGGATTTGGAGGGCTACAAGGTCTATATTTCCGGGCAAATTGTTGATTTGACCCAAAGAGAATTTGACCTACTGAAGGTCCTGCTCCAAAACCAAGGGCGCGTTTTATCCAGGCAAACGCTCTTGAATCGGGTATGGAGCTATGACTTTTACGGTGACGAGAGGATTGTCGATACGCATATCAAGAATTTACGAAAAAAGCTGGGACTGGATTGCATCGAAACTATCAGAGGGGTGGGGTATCGCATTGATTACGAAGCTGAAAAGTAGCCTGACAACAAAAATTTTCCTCGTCACCTGCCTGCTACTGACGGCAGTCTGTACTTTGACCTATGGCCTGATTGCCCAGCTTATGCCGCTGACTTACACAGCAGATCAGGAGCGTCTGCTGGTTGCCCAGGCTGACCGGCTGGCAAAACAGTTAGACGAATATACACTGGCGGACTGCGGACCGCTTCTCTCGCAGTTCACTTTCCAGTACGGCGTCCCGGTGAGCATCCAGGATTCTGCGGGGAATGTTGTCGGTGGCGTTGACCCCTCCGACATCATGCCAACAGGAGAAAATGGGCAATGGGAAGTGCTGCCACCCCATTCGTCAGGCAAGGACATTCGGCCCAACGATGAAAGCTCGGATTATATCGTACATTGTATTGGAAGCGATTTTTCTTTTAAGGATTCCTCTGAAAACTGTCAGCTGCTGGTATTTGCCAGCACTCGCGCGGTCAATCAGGCAGCGGAGGCTTTGAGCCATATCTGGCCCTGGCTGGCTGCGGCCATTGTGCTGGTGTCTGTGTTTACCTCCCTATTCTACGCTCACTTCATCACACGACCCATTGTGCGATTGAGCGGCATCTCCCAAAGGCTGTCTGAACTGGATTTTAGCTGGCGGTGCAGAGAACAGCGTACCGATGAAATTGGTACGTTGGCCCACAATCTGGACGAACTGGCGGATCACCTATCCCGTTCCATGCAGGAACTCCAGGCCGCAAATGAAGCCCTCCAAAAAGACGTAGAGCGGGAACAGCAGCTGGAGCAGGCCCAGCGGGATTTCTTCTCGGCGGTTTCCCATGAGCTGAAAACCCCTATCACCGTTATGAAAGGTCAGCTGGGCGGGATGTTGGACGGAATTGGCGTATATGCGGATCGGGACAAATATCTGGCCCGCAGCTTGGCTGTGGCAAACCAGATGGAGAGCTTGGTGCAGGAGCTTTTGACTGTCTCCCGTATGGAAAGGGGGGGGGAGCTGTCTATGATTCCTGTGGAACTTACCGCTCTGATTCGGAACTGTCTGCAAAATTACGATGAACTTTTCCGGCAGAAAGAACAAGAGGTTGTCGCAGATTTACCGTCGGAAATCTGGAGTATGGGAGACCCGGCCCTCTTGAAAAAGGTCCTGGGCAACCTTCTCTCTAATGCCGCGCTCCATTCGCCGGAGGGCATCAAGATTTGGATTTCCGCCCGTAAGAAAGAGGACCATATTGTTTTGAATGTAGAAAACGAAGGCGCGCATATTGCCCCGGAGCAGCTGCCGCACCTGTTTGAGCCATTCTTCCGCAGCGACCCATCCCGGAGCCGTCAGACAGGCGGAAGTGGATTAGGGCTTTACCTTGTTCAGAAAATAGCGGAGCAGCATGGGGGCAGCTGTCAAATCCAAAACTCTGAAAGAGGCGTCTGTGCGACACTGATTCTGCCAAACTCCACACAAACCACATATTAACCACAAACGAACTCCACATTCTTCTGTTATCCTGACTGCAATCTCAAGCAGAAAGGATGAAACACAGATGAATGTGGAGATTTCTAATCTATCCATGACCTACCCGTCAGGTAAAACAGCCTTGCGGGAAATCAACCTGAACCTGAGCAGCCCGAACCTTATCGGCCTCCTGGGGCCGAACGGTGCGGGAAAGTCCACCCTGATGAAGCTCCTGGTGGCTGGCCTGCTCCCCACGGAGGGGGCAATCTCGGTAGATGGGAAACCCTTGGTGAAGCAGGAGCGCCTGCTGAAAGCCCGCTTGGGCTATCTTCCGCAGTCCTTCGGACTGTTTGACGAGCTGACGGTCTGGCAGTTCCTGGACTACATGGCGGCGCTGAAAGGAATCGTCAACAGCAAGGAGGCCATCGCCGCCGCTATCCAAAGCACCAATTTGAAGGAAAAGCAGAAAGCGAAAATTCGTACCCTGTCCGGTGGACAGCGCCAGCGGGTAGGAATCGCACAGGCCATCCTGGGCAATCCCCATTTCCTGATTTTCGACGAGCCCACGGTGGGCCTTGACCCGGAGGAGCGGATCAGCTTCCGCAATCTGTTTTCCCAAATGGCCCAGGACCGGCTGGTACTTCTGTCCACTCATATCATCGAGGATGTTCAGTCGGCATGCAATCAGCTGATTGTGATATACCAGGGCCGTATACGCTTTGTTGGTGCTCCCGCCGAATTAATTGCCGGAGCTGTGGGCCACGTTGGTGTATTTTGGGAGAAAGACCAGCGGCAGGAAGCAGGCCTGCATATTACCTCCCGTGTTAACACGGCCCAGGGAATCGTCTGCCGCGCCGTGGCAGAGGAACTTCCTGATTTTATGGAACAGATAGAACCTACGCTGGAGGATGCCTATCTTTATCTAATCTCCAGGGAGGCGATTCAATGAACACCCTGCGGCAATTTCGTTTGGAGCTGACCAGATTGCTCCATAACCGCCTTACTTGGCTGGCGATCCTCTTAACCGCCCTCTCTCCGATTGCGGGTCTGACGGTCTACCGGCCTCTGTATTCCAGCAGCGACAGCGGCTACGTCACCACTATGCAGGGGATGTATCTTGCAAATCCGGCCCTGGTCGGCGGTATTTTGGGGGCTGTCGCCTTTGCAATTCTCACCATTTGGAGTATGGACAGGCTCCGGCGGGACGGCATGGAAGCCTTGACCCATGCGGTGGTATCTCCCATGACCGCCGCTCTGACCCGGTTGGGGGCGCTGCTGTGCGTCTCCATTCTGGCCCAAGCCATTACCACGTTGGCATGGCTTCCGTATACCATAATGAAGCTGGGCGCAGTCTTTGATGTGGAAAGCTATCTGCTGATACATTTGATTTTTATGTATGGAGCAATCCCTCTGGCAATTCTGTCCGCCTCTGCCGCCTATCAATTCACCCAGCGGGCCGATCTGTCTCTGGCCCTCTTTGCCGCCTTTGCCGCCCTCAGCCTGACGGTCTGGAAGGAACAGTGGCAGCTATGCTGGCTGAATCCCTGTGTTTGGGCAGTCTCCGACGATTTTTCCAATGACCGTATTTTTCGCTCCGTGGCCTATGTGCGCCTTACTTGGCTGCTGGCACTGGCTGGGCTGTGGGTGTTGTCCTATCTCTGTGTGCGTCAATATGGGAAGGGGCTGCTCGGCCCATTTGCTCATAATATCCGGCGATTTTACCGTCCAGCGTTAGCTGTGGCATTGGTGGCCTGTTCCAGCCTGCTCTATATGGGCCAGCCCTTCCTCGATCACAGCAGCCCGGATATAGACTATGACTTTGCATTTGCCTCTGAATATATGGAGGCCGTCACCTGTTCTGGCCGTTATGCAGACGTGCGTCCCGACCCAAAAACAGGCAGCGTATATGGGAAGGCCCAATTTCAGTTTCAAAATACCAGCGGTCAGGAACAGAATGTCCGTTTCCTTATCAATCCGGGATATAAAATTTCCTCTATTCAAGCTAATGGTGCAGATGTGCCGTTTACCTTGGAGGATGGGCAAGAAATCAATGAAAAGGCGTTCGTTGTGGTTATCCCTGCCGCCCCGGAAATTGAGCTTACCATGGAATATGGCGGTTTTCCCCGGGAGTGGAATATCGTGTCCGCTGAACAGGGCAGTCTGGAAATCGGTGACGCCTACATGAGCCTTGAGAATGATGTTCTATCTCCTTCTCCCTATAATGTGTGGTATCAGGGAGAAGTCTTGCCCGCTGTGATGGACCTCACGATTCCCGGACACATGACCCCTATCCTGTTTGGCATGGGTTCTACTGAACTTCTGCGAGAAAACCCGGACGGTACAAAAACCTGGCGCATGGCGGATGAAGGATACCGTATGATTGCCTATGCTGGGGATTATATCCGGGAGGAAATTCCGGTGGAATCGGCGGGTATTACTGTCAATTTCTATTACAGCCGTAAGCATCAGCCCGTCATGGAGGCTATGAACGCCGCAGAATCCATCCGCCAGACCATTGAATACTGTACCGAGCATATAGGTCCATTGTCTTTTTATGGAGATGGGACCTTTAATCTAATCGAACGGCGAAGCGACGGCGGCGGTTATGCGGGAGAAGGCGCCAGCATCGCAAATGAGCTGGACTATACCGCTGAAAATCTGTCCAACGGTGCAAAAGGCGGCTCCTCCGCTCAGGTGACGATCCATGAAATTGTCCATCAATGGTGGGGCCTGGGGAATATGTTTGACCCCATGGACGAGAGCGGCATTTGGTCTGCCGAGGGCCTGACCTGTTACACCACCTACCGCATTGTAAAGGCGCTGTATGGGGAACGGGAGGCCCAGGCCAGCTTTGTGGACGCTTGGCAGGAGGCCGTAGATGACTACTACAAGGATTTCTATGTCCGTCACCCGGAGTACCTGTCAGCTTTGCCGGAGCAGTATCAGGCTGACATTGCCAACAACTTGCGAGGGATGCGGCAATATAACGAAATGCCCTTGAAAATCTTGAAGGCTGAACAACTGGTGGGCGGTGAGGAGGCTATGGACGAGATTTTGAAAGGTCTCTTTGGCCGGGAGCTGGACCCGGAATATCCCTATCTGACCTATCAGGAGTTTCTGGACGCCTGCCATCTGACGGAGGAGGATTTGAGCCTTGGATAAGATATTTGGATATGAGCTGCGGCGTTTGCTGTGGAACAAGCTGTTCTTCGGTGTTCTGCTGGTGTCCCTGGGATATGGCTGGCTGACACTGACTGGCTCTGTGGTCCGGGGCGTGGCTCACACAGCGCCTTTTTCGCCATGGAGCTTTGGATACTATCTCAGTCAGACCCTGCCGCTGATCTGCCTGGGAGAGCTGTTTTTCCTTGCGTTCTTCTTCTCCAAGGAGGAGCGTCTGCTCCGGCCCTTGACCCAGGCCACCCCGGTCAGGCAGCGGCGGTATATGGCTCTGCGGTGTGGAGCGGTGCTGACAGCTACCCTTGTCCTCTGCCTATGTGTCGCAGCCCTGGCGGTTGGATTCTATGTGTCGCTGTTTGGGCGGGTGGATTATGGAGAACTGATTTTACCCGCTCTATTGACCCTGATTCCGCCCATTGTCTTTTGCCTGGGGGCAGGGATGATGTTGAGCCGCTTCAACCATACTCTGATCTATGTTCTTATGGCGGCAGTAATTTTATTGACTGCGTTACCCCTGCCCCCGGCAATCAATTTTTCATTGAGTGGTTTTTTCTCTCAATTTCCGTTGACTGTTGAAAAATTAGACCCAGCGTTTCATGTTCCGGGATGGCTTGCCGTATCTAAAATTGTAGTGGCTTTCTTAGGCAGCACATTCGCAATTTCTGCCATAAATATGCAGGATTATAAACTTGATAAATCCAAGTAACCCAATGACAAAACCGCAATCTACACAATGGTTTAGAGCCGGAGGGAAATTACTTCTTTCCCTCCGGCCCACACTTACTACTGCCCACTTTTTTCAATGCCTGCGATATGACGGGTGGAGAGCTTTGTCAGTTCCGCCAGCTGTTCCTGTGTATAGCCCCGTTCCTTTCGGATCGCCCTTAACCGCGCTCCACCGTTTACCAAGACATCATTCGGCATAATTCTTCACCTCTACTGTATTGTATAGTTCGGAAAGTGGAAAATGAATCCCCGTACAATTCCGACTATTAAGCAATATAGTTCCGATTTTTGTCGAACTTTTCAAGAAAAAACGATTCCGGGAGGCTGTCAAAAAAACGGCAGCTTTGCGGGACGCTTTTGTGCGCTCAAACACCGTAGCCGCCGGTTAAGGAGATGGCTACGGTGCTTTTATTTTATTTGCTGGAGCTGTTCCGTCTGCTCCAGATAGGTGAATCGTCAAAAAAATCCTTGCGGCTAATGCGACCCATTCCACCCATCAACCGGAACTGTATAGGCATGTAAGCAAGAACTATTACTCAGACACACGGCAGAAGGCCGAGTACTCAATGGAAGTACCCGGCCCTCTGCTTTGTCGAATCCTGGGGAAAGCAGTCTGCCCCTGCGGGTGTCGTGGCCCGCCTGACCTCCATTTCAATTTTTCGTCCGTAGGTCCCTACAAATGAAATGGAGGAAATTATGTTTGATACCAAGAGCGATTTTGCTTTGAACAAGTTTGACCGGGACGCTATCGTATGCAGGAGCGCCACCGGCGTACATATCCGGCTGACCCGCGAGGACTTTGCCAGCGAGGAAGAATTTCTTCGCTGGAAGGTCTGGTCCGACGGCGACTACTACGACACCGAAAAAGACGGGCGCGGCTTCTACGACAACAGCCTCCCCCTGGACCCCCGTGTGGACAAGCTGGGAGCGGTCCCTTCCGTCGAGGCGGACATCCTCACTATGTTGGACGCTACCGAGGCCAACGCGGAGCAGGACCGGAGGACCGCCGCCCTGATTGAGCAGATCAAGAGCTGCCTGACCGGAACGCAGTACCGCCGCCTCTGGATGCTCTATGCCCGGAAAATGAACGTGACCGCCATTGCCAAGGCGGAGGGCATCTCAAAAGCGAGTGCATCCAGGTCCATCAGCGCCGCGCTGAAAAATATTTCTGCTTTTTTCCTGGAAGGGGGCGAAAATAGGTAACAAACACCCCTCTTTTTTGTGATAGGTGAAAGGTGCGTTTCCCCCCATCACCTTCACGAACCTTAAAAACTGAATACACGGTATTGCAGGCACAAAACCCATGTGAACAGCGGTAAAAGGTGCGCCGCCAAGACGCCAGCTTCAGGAGGTGAACGGACAAGCTGGCCGAGCGATCTACGCACACTTTCAACCGGCTCTGGCAGGCCGGGACGCGACGACAGCATGGAGGACAATGAGACTTGCTCACGCCCGCTCACAGACTTGAAGCGGAACCCTGCGGCGCACGTTCAGAACGACGCTGTGGAGTTATGACAGCTGTGCCAACAGCGGCCTGCAATATCCCCCCCTCGCCGGGGGTGCGTGGCAAATGCGGCGAGTTTGAAAGCAGCTAAAACCGAATCAGCCGCGCCGGAATACCGCCCGCCGTATGTGGTGGAGTAAGCGGGTAAAATCGATTTCTCCGGCAATACATCCGTCGTTTCCGTCCGCAAATCGTTGGAATGGTTCCAAATACAAAGCAAAAAACGCTTTCATATTCTTAATTGATATTACCCTAATAGGATTTGAAGTTTCCGTTTTTCTTTCTCAATTAATTTTTGAAAATATATTTGAGGATTACCACCAAAATCAGGTTTAACTCTGTTGCGTACCCTATCCTCTATATAATCCATAAGCTGATTATATTCCTTTTTATGAAACACATTAAAGAGCAGACCATTTACCCCGTAAGGCGTATTACAATTTATAAAGATTCGTTTCAACAGAACATCATTGGTTGCAAACAAAAATTCCTCAGAATACTTTTCTGTGTCTGAGTACAGTGTACTCCAATTCGTCAGATATGCTATATCCCACGCTTGATTTTCACAACCGGCAACGATTTTTCCAAAATCATTAGAGTTGGCGTGTTTAGGTGCTTTAATATTGTCCTGCCCTGTAAACAGCATAATTACATAAACTAGCAGATACTCACTTACTAACAAATAATCATACATCCATTGGATAAACTCGTATACCTTTTCTACAGGCCGCTTAGTCTGATCTCTATATAGCCGTATGGCATGGAGCAAGGAAGCGACTGCCATGTCATAATGATCCCCACCATCGGAATAATTGACAGCTATATTTTGTGCAAGCGTATTTGAGTATTTGATTGGCGGGATTTCTGTTAACCGCCCTTCAGCAATCTGTAGCCACATTTGACCAGGATATGCGTCAAATATCTCCAGGAATTTTTGTAACTCTACTAAACCTTTCTCTTGGGAATGTAATTGGAAAGCTCGTTCCTTAATTGCCATTCCAGCACTGATTGGCATATTATTAAAGATTGCCCATGCCATGATTACACCAATAAGCTGAGATTCTCCCTTGTTTTTTAGGCTACCTATTTCACAAAATTTCAGAAGGCTACTCAGAATATTTCTATCTACTAACAGGATAAGTGCTTTCCTTCTCTTTGTCGCTGCAAATACATCATACTTTATTTTGCCCTCTGGGGCAATTTCAGGGTGGAAAATAATTTGTTGATTTTGGATTGTATTCCAAATAAAATCTATACTGTCATCATTAAAGATTATAACATCCTCCATCATTTGCACCTCTCAACTTTTCCGGCTCTTGGATTGGACTAATTTCTTATTATTGTATCAAAAGATGAGCCTCATGGCAACCTGGTTTTGCGGATCTTTTGAACGGCTGAGTTTCTCCTGCTGTACCGCCATAAACATCTCATCAGAAATAATAGCCTCATGGGTTCTGGTATAGAGGTACCGTTCCATGAGGCCATCATTCTCAATTTGAACTGCGCCAGTGCTGATTGTCTTCTGGAGCAGTACCCGTCCAGTATATTTTTCGTTGGAGAGCAGCTTATCGATAGCATCGCGGTTCCACCTGGGCTTGCCGGTAGGGGAAAGGATGCCCTGCTGATCCAAACCAGCAGCAATTTTTCCCAGGCTGTCACCAGCGAGATACCGTTCAAATATCCAGTGCACTACTTGCATCTCACCAAAATTCACTGCCAAACTCACCATTAGGACCGACTTCATATCCATAGCACTTTCGCTTTGCCATTTTGGAGCTGCCATCCTGAAAACCTTTCCGAAGGTCGTTCTTGATTGTTTCACTCTTTTGTATCACGTTCATTACAATTTCCTCCCAAAAAACAAAATGCCGCAGTGAAATCACTGCGGAGCAACAGGTTTACGATGTTCTAATATAAAAGCGACAGACTACCTCCTTGGTGTAGCCTGTCAACTTATCATGTAGCAAGTGACCTAACTTGAAAATACGGACGGCATGTTTGCAACGGCTGCGGCTCTCTGTTATAATGTGACCATCACATCACGACAGTGACCTTTGCCGCCATCGAAAGGAGTACAGCTATGGCAAAAGGTTCTGTTAGAAGAAAGGGAAAGAAGTGGTATTACCGCTTTTACGTCGAGGACGCCAGCGGCAACCGCATCCAGAAGGAGTTTCCCGGAACGGAGAGCAAGAGCGAAACGGAGTCCCTGCTCCGCAAGGCGATGGAGGACTACGAGACCAAAATGTTTCTCGCGGAGGCCAAGAACATCACCCTGGGCGATATGCTGGACATGTGGGTGGAGGAGGACTTAAAGCCCGGTTCTCTGAGCAACGGAACGGTCATGGCCTATCAGTCCACCGTCAGCCGGATCAAGCAGCATCCCATCGGCAAGCGCAAGCTGAAAACCGTCACCGCCGACCATCTGCAAGCCTATATGGACCTGTTGAGCTTCGGCGGCACGAATCCTGACGGTACACCGGCAAAGGCGTTGAGTGTTGGGTACATCCGTCTGTACTCTGCCGTCCTTCAAAATTCCTTCCGCTTCGCGGTCTTTCCCAAGCGCCTGATTACCTTTAATCCCATGCAGTATGTGGTCCGCCGGTCCAAGGGCGACGACTACGACCTGTTTGAGAGCGGGGCCGATCAGGAGGGCGCGGTTCCTACCATCACCCATGAGCAGTATCAAAGCCTGACCGATTTCCTAAAAGCCAAGAACAACCCCGCGCTTCTCCCCATCCAGATCGCCTATTACACCGGGCTTCGGATTGGCGAGGTCTGCGGGCTGACATGGCAGGACATTGATCTGAAAGAACAGTGTCTGACGGTCCGCCGCAGTATGCGCTACAACGGGACGCGACACAAACTGGAGGTCGGGGCCACCAAGCGAAAGAAAATCCGAACCGTGGACTTCTGCAACACCCTGGCGGATATTCTCCAGCAGGCGAAGCGGGAGCAGGCTCGGAACAGTCTGAAATATGGGGCGCTTTACCGGCTCAACTACTGCAAAGAGGTCAAGGAAAAGAACCGCACCTATTATGAGGTCTACATGCTGCCCAGGACGGAGGCCACGCCGGAGACGGATAAATGCCTGTCCTTTGTGTGCCTCCGGCCTGACGGGGCCATCGAAACGCCCAGCACCGTCGGCCTCATGTGCCGGAGGGCAAAGGAGAAGGTCCCCGGCCTGGAGGACTTCCACTTCCACATGCTGCGTCACACCTTCACCAGCAACCTCCTCTCCTACGGCGCGGCCCCCAAGGATGTGCAGGAGCTGTTGGGACACTCGGATGTCAACACGACTATGAACATCTACGCCCACGCCACCAGGGAGGCAAAGCGTTCCAGCGCAAGGCTTTTGGACAAGGTAGTGAGCAGCGGCTAACGAGGTTTTCCCTTAAATTTTCTCATAAGGGAAAAATCAAGGGAAAAGGGCAGGCAGGTAAACCTCAAAAGCCTTGAAAACACTGGCTTTCCGAGGGATAGAGGCCCTGTTGATTGACAAACGCCGATTTATCGAGCCGATTATATCACGTGCTTTTTCCCCTTTCAAGTGGCTGTTAGTGAAATCGCCAATCGCCAGAGCCGCCAACACGAAAGAGAAAAGGGACGGAAATCTCCTCTTGACTTAAACCCAGCTTTAAGTGATAAGCTGTACCGCAGAAAACATCGTAAGGAGGCAACGTATGAACTACCGTATATTGGGCCGCACCGGCCTGAAGGTGAGCGAGATCGCCATGGGCTGTGAGGGACTTGTGGACAAGAGCTATGAACAGGTTTTGGAATTTGTGGACAAAATGGAAACGCTGGGGGTCAACTGCATCGACCTGTACACCCCCAATCCGGAGCTTCGGGCCAACCTGGGCAGGGCCATAAAGGGCCGGCGGGATAAATTCATTCTCCAGTCTCACCTGTGCTCCATCTGGGAGAACGGCCAATACCTGCGCACCCGGGACATCGCCAAGGTAAAGACCGGCTTTGCCGACATGCTCCGTCGGCTGGACACCGACTATATCGACATCGGCATGATCCATTACTCCGACGCCCTGTCCGACTGGCAGGAGATCGTAAATGGGCCGGTGATGGCCTACGCCCGGGAGTTAAAGGAGACCGGAAAAATCGGCTGTATCGGCCTGTCCAGCCACAACCCGGAGGTAGGCCAGGCGGCGGTGGACAGCGGGCTCATCGACGTGCTCATGTTCAGCGTCAACCCCTGCTACGACCTCCAGCCCGCCAATGAGGATGTGGAGCAGCTGTGGGCAGAATCCGCCTATGAAAAACAGCTGGTAAACATGGACCCCCAGCGCCAGGCCCTGTATGAAAGCTGTCAGCGGCTGGGAGTGGGGATCACTGTGATGAAGGCTTTCGGCGGCGGCGACCTGCTCAGCCGGTACTCCCCCGCCGGAATAGCACTGACCCCCTTCCAGTGCCTGCACTACGCCCTCACCCGGCCCGGGGTGGCCTGCGTCATGGCGGGGGCCCGGACGGTAGAGGAGCTGGTCCAGTGCGCCGCCTACGAGGATGCCCCGGACAGCGAAAAGGACTACGCCGCCGCCTTCGCCGCTATGCCAAAAATCAGCTGGAAAGGCCACTGCATGTACTGCGGCCACTGCGCTCCCTGTCCCCGTGGCATCGATGTAGCGGCTGTGACCAAGTTCCTTAATCTGGCCAGAGCCCAAGGTCAGGCGCCTGAGACCGTGCGGGAACACTACGCCATCCTTCCCCGCCACGCCGGGGAGTGCGTAGCCTGCGGCGCCTGTGAGAAGCGGTGCCCCTTCTCGGTGCCTGTTATCAAAAATATGAAGCGGGCCGCGGAAATTTTCGGGCAATAATCACAGCCCCTCCGCCCGGCTATGGACAGGACCCCGGCTCTGCTGAGGCCGGAACCCGTTCATCGGTTCTGACAAAGGGGCTGATGTAAAAATTTGAAGTCTGCGGGAAATACCCGGCACCTGGCCGGCAGAAGATCAGAGTAACCTGGAAACATTAGGCCCCCAATTCTCCCTGGGCCGCCCGGACAATATCTCCCACGCCGTTCAAAATCATGGAGGGGCAATAGGAGAAGGTTTTCAGAGTCTTCAGGGTCGAGATGCCTGAGAGGACCAGCACAGTGGACATACCGCTCTCCAAACCGGAGATTACATCGGTGTCCATCCGGTCCCCCACCATCACTGCGTCCTCCGAGTGGCATTTCAGCAGGCGCAGGCCGGTGCGCATCATCAGTGGGTTTGGTTTGCCGCAGAAGTAGGCCTTGGTCCCGGTAGCCATTTCAATGGGGGCCACCAGTGCGCCGCAAGCCGGTACGGTGGAATTCTCCCCCGGGGCGGAGACGTCGGAGTTAGCCCCGATAAGCCTGGCTCCACCCAGAACCAGGTTGATCGCCTTGGTCACTGTCTCCAGGGAGTAGGACTTGCTTTCCCCCACCACCACATAGTCCGGATCTACATCGTTCATGGTGATGTCCGCGTCATATAAAGCATTGAGCAGCCCGGCCTCACCGATCACGTAGGCGGAACAACCGGGGGTCTGGCTTTTCAAAAAGGCCGCTGTCGCCAAGGCGCTGGTGTAAAAGTGCTCCTCCGGCACATCCAGCCCCATGCGGGCCAGCTTCTGCTGAAGCTCCCGGGGCGTGGAGCCGCTGTTATTGGTTAAAAAGAGGTAGGATTTGCCCTCGTCGTGGAGCCATTGCAGGAACTCCGGAACGCCGGGCAAAATTTGGCTTCCGTGGTAGATGACACCGTCCATGTCGCAGATAAAACCCTTTTTCTTCTGAAAATCAATGGAATACATCATTCTTTTCCTCATTTCTGTTCCGCTGTATTCAACGGCATAATGTCCTGACCAGTATATCAAATTGTTGGGCACTGCGCAAGCGTCCCTGCAACGCAGAAAAACCGCCGGCGGTGCCGGCGGTTTTCATATTCTCGTCTCCATCGGGACAGAGACAATGTAGTTTTCTCTGTCTAACTGCCGCAGCAGGGCGGGCAGCATCCGGGCGGTGTTCTCACCGCCCTCCAGCGTAACGTAAACCGACTCGTTTTCCTTCCCCAGCCGCCTGACGGCGCCGGAAGCAAAGGAGTTGGGATTTACCGCGTCGTCCGGCTGGAGCAGGGCGGTCTCCCTCCAGCAGACCCAGCCACGCTCCTCCAGCGCCTCCGGACGGCCGGCGGCATAGACCATTGTCGTCCGGGCACAGGCCGCCCGCTCCAGCGCCAAACTCCCCGCCTCCAGCATGAGGAAGGCCTCCCCGCCGTCCACCAGAATGCCCACGCTGTGGCCGTCGCCCAGAATACGGCGCACCAGATCCCCTTCCTCCAGGAGTTGAGGAGTAAGAAAAAATACGGCCCAGCACCCATTCCCGCTCAGGGTATCCAGAATATCCGTCAGCCCGGCCTGCGTCTCACATCGGAAAGCCAAATAGGCTGCCGTGTCGTCCTGTCCGACTGTGGCAGTTCCCCCCGGGCTGGATGGGGTGGACGTGTTCGGCCCCGGGTCGGTGCTCTCCGCCGGATTCAGACTCTGGGTATACTCCCGCAGGCGGTTGTTAATCACATTCCTGGCCGCATCGATGAAATCCGCATCACTCATCGCGGTACCGCTGCCCTTGATTCGCACCAGAAAACCCTGGGGAATGTCTGGCAGCTGGCTGTAGCTGTATTCCAGGCCGAAATGAGAACACACCGTGCCCAGCGCCAGATAGGGACGCCCGCCCCGCATAATGGCCCGGGAAATATAGGTAGTCCCCGTCACATCGTCCCGGCAAGTCCCACTGTTCAGATCGAAAATCAATGTCTGCCGCAGATTAAAGAGAGTGACGGTACGGCTGTCACGATTGTAGCTGGTATACAACCCCAGCCCCACCCCGATGCCATTCAGGCTTCCGTCAAAAATACTGTAAGGCACATAGAGGGTCCCGCCCGACCAGAAAGGCATGGTATCTGAGGTCAGCGGCGTCACGCTGTTGTTGACCGCAGTAAAGTATAAGGTAGCCGCCGAGGCCGGCATGGGCGGGAACAGCCCCAGAACCAAAACCATGGCCAGCAGCAACGGCAGAATGCGGCGTTTTTTCAAGAGCTTTCCCTCCTCTCTCCCGGTTGCCTTTTTGATTATAGCATAGTATAATTATTTGGGCAAGTGCAACCGGATGCCGGGCGTACCCGCAGGAACGATCTGTCGGCGTGCTTCCTCCGCTTCCGGCGGCTCCTCCGCACCCCCGATCGCCGCTTTTTAAGGAAATCTTAATGAAAGCTAAACGGTCCTTCAACCTGGCCGTGATAGGATAACAACATAAAATCAGCATGGCCCGCAGAAAGGAGCCGTCTTTATGGAGATTACACTGGAAATGGTAGAACGCCTGAAGGAAAAGGCCAGCGTCAGCTACGCCCAGGCCAAGGAAGCTCTGGAGTACAGCGGGGGCAACCTGCTGGATGCTCTGATCTATCTGGAGGAAAAAGGGGCCATTCCCCGGGAGGAGGGGGCCTATTTCTCCTCCCGAAGCGAGACGCCGCCGCCACCCCCGCCGGCGGAGCCCCTGCCCGTCCAGCTGCCCGTCAGGGCAAAAAAGCAGAAGGCCTCCAGGTCCCCAAAGCAGCCCCGGTCTGGAGGGGGCGGCGCCAGACGATTCTTCAACACCCTGCGCCGCTGGCTGGTAGACAATGAGCTGGAGATCTGGCGGCATGACCAGCCCATCACCGCTCTGCCGGTGCTGATTCTGGTCCTGCTGCTGTGCTGCGCCCCCTGGGTAACCATACCGGTGCTGGTGCTTCTGCTCTTTCTGGGCTTCCGTTACCGCTTCTCCGGCCCTGACTTGGACCGGGACAACCTGAACGGCATGATCGGCGACCTGGCCGACACCGCCGCTGACCTGGGCCACAAGGTCATGGACGAGCTGAAGCACGACTGGCACTCCGATGAGCAGGATAAGAGATAGAGGCGGCCTGCGGCCGCCCCCACATAACCGCACGAGGTGAGAGAGATGGCAGAACGCATCCTTCTGGTGGAGGACGAGGAAAAACTGGCTCGGATGGTGGAGATGGAGCTGAAATACGAGGGCTACGAGGTGGAAAAGGCCCTGGACGGCCGCCGGGGGCTGGAGCTGGCTCTGGGAGGCGGGTTCGACCTGGTGCTGCTGGATATCATGCTGCCCCAGCTGTCCGGCATGGAGGTGCTGCGCCGCCTGCGGCGTGAGAGTCAGGTTCCAGTTATTATGTTAACTGCCCGGGACAGCGTGGTGGACAAGGTGGCCGGGCTGGACTCGGGGGCCGACGACTATATTACAAAACCCTTCGCCATTGAGGAGCTGCTGGCCCGCATACGGGCCTCCCTGCGCGGCAAGGGCGGCCAAGTCGGATCGTCCGTCCCGCTTTCCGCAGGACCGCTGGTGCTGGATGTGGAAAAGCATCAGGTCACCGTGCGGGGTCAGAATGTGGAGTTGACCAAAAAGGAGTTCGACCTGCTGCGCTGCCTGCTGGAAAACAAGGGCCGTGTTCTCACCCGGGAAACTCTTCTGGACGCGGTGTGGGGTTTTGACTTTGTGGGTGAGACCAACTCGGTGGACGTATATATCCGCTTTCTCCGGGGCAAGTTGGACGACGCTTTCGGCCTGAAGCTGATCCACACCGTCCGGGGCGTGGGTTATGTGATTAAGGAGGAATAACTATGGTCGTCGTATACCGTTCCAATACCGGCTTTACCAAAGAGTACGCCGAGATGCTGGGCAGGGCGGAAAAACTGAAGGTCTGCCCCCTCTCCGAGGCCCAGGGCAGAGTGGGACCCGGAGAGCTCATTTTTTACATGGGGCCTCTGATGGCAGGACACATTACCGGCATCGACCAGGCAATGAAACAATTTGCCGTCAAAGGGGTATGCGGCGTGGGCATGTCTCCCGCCTCCCCACAGGTGATGGAGTCGCTGGCAAAAGCCAACTATACCAACGGCGCGCCTATCTTCTATCTCCAGGGCGGCTGGGCCCCAAAAAAGGTGGGCTGGCTCAAGCGCCGGATGGTGGGTATGGCCACCAAATCCATGCGGGAGTCCCTCCGGGACAAGGGCGGCCGCCGCACCCCCGAGGAGGACAAGCAGCTGGACTTCCTGATCCACGGCGGCAGCCATGTGTCCTTCGAGAATCTGAAAGAGATTCAGGATTGGATGAGGGACGCATAAAAACTCCGCCAAAGCGGCCTTGAGAGGAGGTGACCCCCATGGCCCGAAAGCACCATAAATTTCAGACCCCGCCGCTTGGGGACCCCATCGCCGCCGCCCGGGATTCCTCCCTGGCGCTGCGGCTGAATATCAGCTTCTTCCTGCGGCAGCTGGGCATCTTTCTGGTGATGGACCTGCTCCTGCTGGCCCTGGCCGCCGCCGGCATATTTCTCTACGCGGAGAACCGCTGCGCCGATGTGGTGGAGCTGGTAAATCAGCGGGGCGTTCCCACTGAGGAAGCCCTGGCCTGGATGGATGCCGGCGACTACACCATTGCCCTCCTGGATCGAGAGCCCCAGGGGGTATCCGCCGCTGCTTCCTGGTTTCCCACCAGCCGGACGGAGACCTGGGAGGGCCTGCGCACCTGGAACCTCAGTGAGTTTTACACGGTCGAAATGCCCAATAGCGGCCATTCTTACGCCATTACTGTGGATACATCCGGCATTTTCACCGGCTTATATTGGGCAGGTGTGGTCGTTCTGATCTGTCAGGGCCTCTCTCTGCTGACAAACCTATTCCGCAGCAGCCGCTCCATCCGCAAGGTGCTGCGGCCCATCCAGGACCTGGCCGCCACGGCGGCCAGGCTCAACTCCATGACCCACATGTCCAAGCGGGAGATCGAGAGTCTGGCCGGCGAGCTGGACAAAATCGATGCCAGCCACCTGGACAGCCGCATCAATCTGCCCCCCACCCAGAAGGAGCTGCGCTCCCTGGCCCAGTCCATCAACGAGATGATGGACCGGGTGAATCAGGCCTACAGCGCCCAGATGCGCTTTGTATCCGACGCAAGCCATGAGCTGCGCACCCCAATCGCCGTCATCCAGGGCTACGCCTCCCTGCTGGACCGCTGGGGCAAGAGCGACCCCGAGGCCCTGCAGGAATCCATCGACGCCATTCGGGGGGAGGCCGCCTCCATGGAGCGGCTCGTGGAACAGCTCCTCTTCCTGGCCCGTGGAGACAACGACTCTCAGCCGGTGAAGATGGAGTCTGTCGACCTTACCGACCTGGCCGGCGAGGTATTGCGGGAGGAGGAGATGATTCATCCGGAGCGCACCTTCCTCCCTCGCTGGGGGGAGGACCCCGTCAGCATATATGCTGACCCCGGCCTGATGAAGCAGGTGCTGCGCATTTTGATGGACAACAGCCTGAAATACAGCCCCCCCGAGGGGCGGATCTATCTGCGTATCCTGGAAAACCAGGGCTATGTCCGCCTCACCGTCCAGGACGAGGGTATGGGCATCCCCCCCGAGGGCATTCCCCACATCTTCGAACGATTCTACCGCACCGACCAGTCCCGGGACCGGAAAACCGGCGGCACCGGGCTGGGCCTGTCTATCGCCAAGTGGATCGTGGAGCGCCACGGCGGCTGGTTTGAGGTGGTATCCCGCCCCGATGTGGGCACTCGCATCACCGTCGTCCTGCCCGCCCTTCAAAAGGAGGAAAAGGTGTCATGAATCTACGCTTTGCGTCAGCGGCGGATGTGCCCGCCCTTCTGTCTATCTACGAACAGTATATCCCCACCACTGTCACCTTTGAATACGTGCTGCCCAGTGAGGAGGAATTCACCGGGCGAGTGGCCGCCATTTTAAAGACATACCCCTATTTGGTCATAGCCGACGGTTCCGACATTCTGGGCTATGCCTACGCCCACCCCATCGGATCGCGGGCCGCCTACGGCTGGGGGGCGGAACTGTCCATCTACCTGCATCCCGATGCCGCCGGAAAGGGTTTGGGCAGCCGGCTGTACCGGGTGCTGATCGAGCTGCTGCGGCTCCAGGGCGTGCGGACTGTCTACGGTCTGGTGGCCAGTCCCAACCCCGCCAGCGAGGCGCTCCACGCCGCTCTGGGCTTCCGGCTGATGGGAGTCCAGCAAAAGGCGGGCTATAAAAATGGCAGATGGATCGATCTGTTCTGGTTTGAACAGGCTATCGCCTCCTATGATCCCACACCCAAACCGTTGATTCCCATTCCGGGTCTGCCACAGGAGAAGGTTCAAACAGTATTAAACAGTTTTTAACAGACTCCTCCCGGTGTACGGGAGGAGTTTTTTCGGACATACCCGTCCCCGGCGCCGCATAGGATGAAAGCAACAGGCCATTGGCCGTTTTGACGATAGGAGTGTTGCTTTCATGCAGACCAACAATACCATATTCCTCCGGGGGCGGCTGGTCGCAGCTCCCGCGTCTTCTCACAGCAACCACGGAGTGGAATATCTCGTGTTTCCCCTTGCGGTACGCCGCCTGTCCGGGGCGGAGGACTGCCTGAATATCGTTGCCGCCCGGGAGCAGCTCAGCAGCCTTGCCCTGGAGGAAGGCTGTCCCCTTACCGTTCGGGGAGAGGTACGCACCTTCAATAACCGCAGCGGCGTGGGCAGCAGGCTGGTGGTCAGCGTCTTTGCCAAAGAGCTCTCTCAGGAGGAAGGAGAGGACGAAAACCGGCTGGAACTGGCTGGAACGCTGTGCAAGCCGCCCGTCCTCCGCACCACCCCCCTGGGCCGAACCATTTGCGACATGATCCTTGCCATCAACCGGCGCTACGGCCGGGCGGACTATCTGCCCTGCATCGCCTGGGGCAGTCTGGCCTACCGCTGCGGCTCCATGGGCGTGGGGGACCGGCTGTCTCTGGAGGGGCGGCTCCAGAGCCGGATATATACCAAGGAGGTGAACGGCCTGCTCCAGGAACGCACCGCTTTTGAGGTATCCGTCATGTCCCTGACTCAGGAGTACATAGACTGACGTTGACAGCCGCCCCTCTTTCGGAGTATCATAGTACCATCGTTTTTCCGGAAAGGACGGATCATCATGTCAGCCATATATGACAGCGTGGAACAGCTGGTGGGTGGAACCCCCCTGCTGCGGCTCTCTCGCCTGGCCGCCCGGATGGGCTGGAAGGGCAACGTGCTCGCCAAGCTGGAGTACCTTAACCCCGCCGGCTCCGCCAAGGACCGGCTGGCCCTCTCCCTTATCGACGACGCCGAGGCCCGGGGCATACTGCAGCCCGGCGGTACCATTATCGAGCCCACCTCCGGCAATACGGGCATCGGCCTGGCCATGGTGGCCGCCGCCCGTGGCTACCGGGTTATTCTCACCATGCCAGACTCCATGTCCGCCGAACGACGGACCATGCTGGCCGCCTACGGGGCTCAGTTAGTCCTCACCCCCGGGGCGAAGGGGATGCAGGGGGCAGTGAAAAAGGCGGAGGAGCTGCTTGTCTCCACTTCTGGCGGCTTTATGCCCCGGCAGTTCGAAAACCCCGCCGGACCGGAGGCCCACTATCGTACCACCGGCCCGGAAATCTGGCGGGACACCGGCGGACAAATCGACGCCCTGGTCGTCTGCGTGGGCACCGGCGGCACCCTGTCCGGAACTGCCCGGTATCTCAGGGAGCAGAACCCCCATATCCATGTGGCGGCAGTGGAACCTGACTCCTCTCCCCTGTTGTCCGGCGGCCGTCCCGGCCCCCACGGCATCCAGGGCATCGGAGCCAATTTCATTCCCGCTGCCCTGGACCGGAGCTGCTACGACGAGGTGATCCGGGTCGGGGACCAGGACGCCTATGACATGGGCCGGGAGGCCGTCCGTCGGGAGGGCATCCTGGTGGGTATCTCCTCTGGCGCGGCCCTGTGGGCGGCGGGCCGGCTGGCTCTTCGTGAGGAGTTTTTTGAAAAAAATATCGCGGTTATCCTTCCGGACTCCGGCGATCGTTACCTCTCCTCCCCCATGTTCCCCTGAAGCCCGCCTGATTCCAGGGGATCACCTGTCGGGCGGCTCCCCTTTTTCCATTTTTTCTCACTGCATAATTTCCCTCTGCGGGAAAAACAATAGGGATACATCCATTTTTAAGGAGGTATCCCCCATGAAATACAAATCTCTACGCCGGACTGCCGCGCCCCTCCTGGCACTGGCACTGGCCTTTTCCCTGGCACTCCCCGCCTCCGCACTCTTCTGGAACAAAAAAGCAGAGGTCCCCTATGTGGAGGATTTTTCCAAAAACGGCCTGACCGGTTCCGCCATCGTCTTTGATGCGGCAGACTTCGTAGTCAAGCCCGACAAGAAGGCCGTCCTCACCGGCATCACCGTGGACCGCCTCCCCGATCCGGAGGCCGGCGTTCTGAATATCGGCGGCCAGCCCCTGGAGCCAGGCTCCTGCGTAGACGTCACCGCGCTGTCCGGTCTGCGCTTCCAATGCGCCGAACACCCCGGGGTCACCACTGCCTCTCTGCTGTTTACCCCCGCCTTCTCCGACCGGCAGGGGGAGAAGCAAACCACAGTGACATTCTATCTTTTGACCGAAGCAAACAACCCCCCAGTAGCTCGAAATATGGAGCTGACCACCTATAAAAACGTGGCCATCACCGGATACTTTGACGCGGTAGACGGTGAGGGAGACCCCCTTTCCTTCCAACTCACCTCCACCCCTGCCCGAGGATCGGTGACCCTGGCGGAGGACGGCTCCAGTCAGTTTGTCTACACCCCCTATGAAAACAAGACAGGACGGGATTCCTTCACCTACGTGGCCGTTGACCCGGCGGGCAATACCTCTCCGGAGGCCAAGGTTTCTCTGCGCATCGATAAGCCTGATACCAGGGTGACCTATTCCGACCTCAGCGGCCATCCTGTCCAGAAGGCCGCCGTCCGGCTGGCCGAGGATGGCATCTACGTGGGCCGGTATGTCAACGGGCGGTACTTCTTCGATCCGGAACAGCCCGTAACCCGGGCTCAGTTCCTCACTATGGCCATGTCTGTGGCCGGGCTGGAGGATCTGGAGGGAGTCACCCTTACCGGTTTTTCTGATGACGACGCCATCCCCACCTGGGCCAAGGGAGCCGTCTCCGCCGCGCTGAAGGCTGGCGTGGTTCAGGGCTCCCGGGATGCAGATGGCGCTCCCGTATTCCGGGCCGGCAGCTCTATCTCCCGGGCGGAGGCCGCCGTGATGCTAGACAATCTGCTTGAAATCACCGACGTGCCGGTGACCGTGTTCTCCGCTGGAAACGGACACTGGGCCGCCCAGGCGGCGGCCAACCTGTCCGCCTCCGGCATACTTCGCCCGGAGCAGGCCGGCTCCGGCCCCTTGTCCGGCCCCCTGACCATGGCCGACGCCGCCGAGATGCTGGATGGCGCGCTGGACATGGTAGAGGCCCGGAACAGCGGCAGCTGGCTGCCCTGGTCATAAGGGGATTCCTCTCACAACCGGAATATTGATAAAACCGCCGGAGCGTACGCTCCGGCGGCTTTACTGCTGCTTAATAAAACTTCTTGCGGTTCTTGCGGGCGGCCTCGGACTTTTTGCGGCGCTTGACGCTGGGGCTCTCGTAGTGCTCACGCTTGCGGACCTCGGCCAGCACTCCAGACTTGGCGCAACTGCGCTTGAAACGCTTCAGGGCGCTCTCCAGAGACTCGTTTTCTCTCACTCGGACTTCCGACATTTTATATTTCCCTCCCTCCGCGCGCGGCGGGAATTTCCCGCTCACGTAAGGGCCATTTTTATGGCTTTAACATTGTTATTATATTGCCTTTCGGCCTATCTGTCAAGAGCAGATTTGTAAACAGCCTGTGAATGTTACTGTGGCTTGAAAATCAGGCTGACCAGCTTGCCTTTGACTACAATGGATTTGACCAGCTGCATCCCTTCGGCCAGTTTGGCAATTTTGGGATCGGCCAAGGCCGCAGCCACCACCTCTTCGTCGGAAGCGCCAGCCGCTACCACGATATTGGCCTTCACCTTACCGCCCACCTGAACGGCCATTTTAGCGGTAGCGGCCACCGTCTTGCTCTCGTCGTACACGGGCCAGGGCTGGAGACACACCTGTCCGCCGTAGCCGTTCATCTCCCACAGCTCCTCGCACAGGTGGGGGGCGAAGGGGGACAGCATCAGCAGCAGCTGCTTATAGTCTCCTTTGGTTGCCCCCTTGGCATAGAAGTCGTTAACCAGAGACATCAGCGCGGCAATGGCCGTGTTGAACTTCATGGCCTCGATATCGTCAGACACCTTTTTAATGGCCCGGTGAACCGCCAGCTCGTTCTCAGGGGAGACCTCCGCCCCCTCCTTCAATTTCTCGCTCAGGTTCCACACCCGGTCCAGGAACTTCTTGCAGCCCCGAACCGACTCGTCGGACCAGGTGGCCGTCTTCTCAAAGTCGCCGATGAACATGATATACAGCCTCATGGTATCCGCGCCGTAGTCCCGGATCACGTCGTCGGGGTTGACCACGTTGCCCAGGGACTTGGACATCTTCACCGAAGGGCGCTGTGCCTGGCTGCCGTACTTGTCGATGAGGGCCTGCTTCTCCTCCTCCGTCTCCGCATAGCCCACATAATGTGGATTGCGGCCCAGGATCATGCCGTGGCTGGTGCGCTTGGCGTAGGGCTCGGCGTAAGGAATCACCCCGATATCGTGGAGGAAGTTATTCCAGAAGCGGGAATAGAGCAGGTGGAGGGTGGTGTGCTCCATGCCGCCGTTGTACCAGTCCACCTGGCCCCAGTATTCAAGCGCCTCCTTGGAAGCCAGCGCCGTGTCGTTGTGTGGGTCCATGTACCGCAAAAAGTACCAGCTGGATCCTGCCCACTGGGGCATGGTGTCGGTCTCCCGTTTGGCGGGGGCTCCGCAGCAGGGGCAGGTGGTGTTCACCCAGTCGCGCATCTGCGCAAGAGGGCTTTCCCCGTTGTCGGTGGGCTCGTAGCTCTCCACCTCCGGGAGCAGCAGAGGGAGCTGGTCCTCAGGCAGGGGCACCCAGCCGCACTTCTCGCACCACACCATGGGGATAGGCTCGCCCCAGTACCGCTGACGGGAGAACACCCAGTCCCGGAGCTTGTAGTTTACCTGCTCGTGGCCGATGCCCTTCTCCTCCAGCCATTTGGTGATGGCGGGAATAGCGTCCTTCACGGTCATGCCGTCCAGGAAGTCGGAGTTGACCATAATTCCGGTGTCATCCTTGGCGGTAAAGGCCTCCTTCTGCACGTCCTCACCGCCGGAGACCACCTCGATGATCTCACAGCCGAATTTTTTGGCAAAAGCCCAGTCACGGGTGTCGTGGGCAGGGACGGCCATAATGGCCCCGGTGCCGTAGGAGGCCAGCACGTAATCGGAGATGAAAATGGGGATCTCCCGGCCGTTCACCGGGTTGACCGCCTGCACGCCCCGGAGCATAACGCCGGTCTTCTCCTTGTCGGCGGACAGCTCGGTGCGCTCGAAATCGGACTTGCGCCCTGCTTCCTCCACATAGGCGGCCACCTCGTCCCAGTTGGACAGCCTGTCCTTCCACTCCCTGACGAAGCGGTGCTCCGGAGAGATAACCATATAGGTGGCGCCGAAGAGAGTGTCGGGCCGGGTGGTGAATACCACGATGTTGTCCCCGGTGGTGGCCTTGAAGGTGACCTCCGCGCCAGTGGACCGGCCGATCCAGTTGCGCTGCTGGGTCTTGACCCGCTCGATGAAGTCCACGGTATCCAGCCCGTCGATGAGCTTCTGGGCATAGGCGGTGATCTTCAACATCCACTGAGACTTCTCCTTGCGGACCACGGGGGCGCCGCACCGCTCGCAGACCCCCTCCACCACCTCCTCGTTGGCCAGCACGCACTTGCAGGAGGTGCACCAGTTCACCGGCATGGTGGTCTTGTAGGCCAGGCCGTGCTTGTACAGCTGGAGGAAAATCCACTGGGTCCACTTGTAATAACTGGGGTCGGTGGTGTCCACGCACCTGTCCCAGTCGAAGGAGTAGCCCAGCATGTGGAGCTGGCGGGTGAAGTTTTCGATGTTCTGCCTGGTGACAACGGCAGGATGGACGTGGTTCTTGATGGCGAAATTCTCAGTGGGCAGGCCGAAAGCGTCGTAGCCGATGGGCAGCAGGACGTTATAGCCGTCCATCCGCTTCTTCCGGGCGATCACGTCCATAGCGGTGTAAGGCCGGGGATGGCCCACATGCAGTCCTGCTCCGGAGGGGTAGGGGAACTCCACCAGGCCGTAGAATTTGGGCCGGGGGTCGCCATTTTTGCAGGCGAAGGTCTTTTCATCCTTCCACCTGGTCTGCCATTTCTTCTCAATGGCGGTAAAATCGTACTTCAAAGCAAACACTCTCCTGTATCGTCTGGCCGCAGAGGGCCGAATCGACAGTAATTCCATGCTATTATAGCGGAATGAGCCTGCAATTGCAAGAGGTGATTCGGCTCCTTTTCACCTTTTGCGGTCAAATAAACAGAAACACAAGCAAATCCCAGTACATATGCAGGGCAATCGGCACGAATATACTTCTGCTTTTGATAAACGCGCGGCTGAACACAACGCCCAACGCCATGACCTCCAAACATTGCAGACTAGTGAAGCGGTGGACAAACACTCCTGTGCAAATCCATCCCGGAAAATGAATCGCCAGGAACAGGACCGCGTTCAAAAACATGGAAGGCCGCGGCTTATTGTCACAGATCATCGCATTGAGCAGCCAGCCGCGGAACACCATTTCCTCCGTGATCCCGACAAACAAAACGATGATGACTTTATCAAGCCCAAACTCGCCGGCCATCTCCACCCTGCCGTTTTTTAACATGGAACCTGTCAGGATGTAGATTGTAAACACAATAAAAACCGGCAGGTACTTTGGCCAGCTGATCTTGGCGGAAAATATTTCCCTGAAAGGAATCGCGATATCTGAGCTAAAATGCCGGATTAGAAGGAGCGCAGGGAGCGTCCATACCAGGTTTTTAACCACGCCGGATTTTATCATCTGCGCCGCCCATTCCTCTTTCAGGACGGCGTCCACAAGAGATTTTCCCCAAAACTCCCACACGGTCCAGATACTGTAAAAGGCAATGAGATACACCGTCAATACAGACGACTTCCGTATGCTTCCCCTCATTCCGGCTCACCCCCCAAATCAGTACTAAGGTCAAAAACAGCCGGCCCGTCAGGCCGGCTGTACGCATTTTTTAAGCTACCGCCTCAAAGCCGGACTTCTTGTCGTCCTCCGGCTGCTGAACCTCCTCCACGGGGTTGGCCCTGGTGGTGGTGCGGGTGGTGCCGCCGGAGACATACACGTCGCCGCACTCGGGGCAGATAGCGGTATGGATACTCACCGACTGGCTGACCACCTTCCGGTCCTCCCGCTGGGCCTTGGCCTGCTCCCGGACCACGTGCTCCTGCTCGTGACCCCGGACGGCGGAGGCCGCCTGCTCGGGGGCGATGTTGGTAGCCGTTTTAAAGGAGACGCCAGGGTCGTCGGAGCCGTCCTGATATTTGCGGTTCTTGCAGGTCTGGCACTCGGACTCCTCCATGACCTCCTGGGGCGTCTTGGCCTCTTCCTCCTTCGCTGTCTTCAGGGGGTCGGCCTCCTCCTCCCAGGGGAATTTAACGCCGTCCTCAGCCGCTTCTTTTTCCCAAGGAAGCTTAATGCCGTCCGAAGCCGCCTCCCCTTTCAGGAGTTTCTCCAGACCCTCGGACTGGTTCCAGCCCAACAGCTCGTTCTGCAAGTCCTCCGCCCTGCCGTCCAAATACTGAATTCGGGCGCGCACCGCCATTTCGGCGGGATCGGCCCCCTCCCGCATGGTGGGGAAGGGGAATCTACCCTCCTGCTCCTCCGGGACGGCCTGGGCGGCTCCTCGATGGACGGTGGGGGTTCTGTCCACAGGGGGCACTGGCGTGGTCTGGGACCGGGACACCGGGCTGACTGGATCAGTGCTGCCCGGGTTGGCCCGCTGGCTCAGCCATGCATTTCTATTTTGAAAAACGGAATAGTAACCGCTCATGCTGCCATAGCTTCCATACGCTCCGATGGCTGACATTGCGGACACCCCTTTCCTGAAAATCTCACAGGATAATTATACTAAATTATCTGCCGCCGCGCAAGGGATTTTTAAAAATTACTTCAGCTTTTATGGCTCTCCGTACAGCAGCTCGAAGCTCTCGTAGTGGTCCTCTGTATAGTAAACCAGTCCGTCATTAGAGAATACGATTCGTTTCGCTCCGCGGGAATTCTCTCCCGGCGTATCGATATCGCACTCGGTGTAGGTTCTCCCCTGCTCTTTGGGCAGCAGCCCCTCCCGATTCCCGAAACGGCTACCGCCGATGGCGGTGCCCTCCCCGGTATAGCGCTCCACATTGCCGCCGCTCCAGCCCGCGTCCTCCGCCTCCTTCTTGGTGACGTAATTGTCGGGCAGATCGCCGTACAGATGGATGTACAGGGCTACCTCCTCCTTGGAGGTGTACCAGCCGTCCTCGTCAACCGACTTGTTTCCACCGTCGCCTTTTTCTCCATCCGGGTTGACATTTTCCTTCTCGCCGTTGGAGGGGCCCTGGCTGGCATCCGGGAGGTTTCCCTGACCGCTGTCCGGAAGATTTTGGCCCTCATCCGGGCGGCTGCCGTCCTCCGGGCCCTGAACGGGCAGGTCGATCAGGCCGCCGGAGGCTCCAGAGTTGGAGTAATGAATCTCCGTACTGGAAACCGCGTCGTATGTCCTGCCGCAGGCGGCAAGGCTCACCAGGAGCAACAGAGACAGAACAAGGCCGAAAACCCTTTTTTTCATCGAAATCACTCTCTCCTCATTCGTTTATAGTCCAGATAGTTCTCCAGGATCAGGGAGGCGGCCACCGAATCCACAATCTTTTTCCGCTTCCGGCCGTCCTTCCCCTGGTTGAACAGAATACGATGGGCGTCGATAGTGGTACGCCTCTCGTCCCAGAGGATTACCTTTATGCCGGCAGCTTCCTCCAGCCGGGCGGCCAGCCCCCGGTACTGCTCCGCCTTCCGGCCGTCACTGCCGTCCATGTTCCTGGGAAAACCCAGCACCACCTCCTCCGGCCTGTGTTCCTCAATCAGCCGGGTTAGCCGGTCCACTACCACCTCCTGCCGCCAGCTGTCGATGGTAGTGGTAATCCCCACCAAAAGGCCGGTGGGGTCGGACAGGGCCACTCCGGTGTGAGCGTCCCCGTAGTCAATTGCCATAATACGCATAACACTCCGTCCTCCCTTCCGATTATTTATTATACAGGAACCTCCGAAAAAGAGCAATCCTCAGTCTGTTCTCTCCTAAAGTTCCGCATAAGCCGCGCCGAATCTGGCACAACTATAGTACGGCGCTTCCGCCGGTTTTCGGTTCGGAGAGCTGAATTTTCATAAAAAGGAGTGGATAGATTTGGCGGTCAATCCCCGAAAAGCAGCTATTATCGGCTGCGGCTTTGTAGGCGCTTCCATCGCGTTTCGATTTTTACAACAGGGACTGTTCTCTCAGCTGGTCCTGCTGGACGCCAACCGGGCAAAGGCGGAGGGGGAGGCCATGGACCTCAGCGACGGCCTGCCCTACGGGGCCTCTATGCAAATCACCGCAGGAAGCTACAACGATTTATCTGACTGCGCTTTGGTGGTCATCACCGCCGGCGCAAATCAGAAACCAGGGGAGACACGGTTGGACCTGATTGAAAAAAATGCCGCGATCCTGAAGAATATCCTGGGGGAGATTGGGGGCCGCCCCTTTGAGGGCATTCTGCTGATCGTGTCCAACCCAGTAGACGTGCTGACCCACACAGCCTGGAAGCTGTCCGGCCTTCCCAGAGAACGGGTCATCGGCTCGGGAACCGTTCTGGATACCGGCCGGCTAAAGCAGCTGCTGGGGGAAGAACTGAGGGTAGACAGCCGCAACGTCCACGCCTTCATCATCGGCGAGCACGGCGACAGTGAGCTGCCCGTATGGAGCGGAGCCAATGTGTCCGGCCTGGCCCTGGATGACTTCGGCCGTCTGCGGGGAAAAGAGCTCCACGCCGCCAAGCGGGATTGGATTTACCGGGAAATCCGGGACAGCGCCCAGGAAATCATCTGCCGAAAGGGAGCCACCTATTACGGGATCGCCATGGCGGTGGGCCGCATCGCGGAGTGTATCGTTAAGGACGAACACGCTGTACTCCCGGTCTCCGCCGTGCTGAAAGGGGAGTACGGTCTAGAGGACGTGGCGCTGAGTATCCCCTCCATCGTCGGAAAAAACGGCCTGGAAAAAGTTTTACAGATTCCCCTGGGTCCGGAGGAGCGGCAGGCCCTGGAACGCTCTGCCGCGCAGCTGAAGCAGGCGGCGGCCAAATTACAGCAGCCATAATCAAATTAAATCGGGCGCCCCTCCCTGGCAGGAGGAGCGCCCAAACACTTCAGCGAACGCCGGAGAGGCTCTTCGGCCTTCCGTTGGCTTGATAGAGCTCCCGCAGCAGCTCCAGCTGCTCCTGCTCCGGATCGATGTACACATTGCCGGTATATCCGTCCATCAGGGCCGGCCGCCCCTCGCACTTGGGGGTCACACTGACCTCCACAATGGCGGGGATATGGTAGGCCCGCACCAGCATGGCGGTGTGGCTGTCCAGGCTTCCCTTCCGGGTGATAAGGCCCAGCAGGCGGCGCTGGTCCAGATCCATTACCTCGCTGGGCAGATACTCGTCGGCCACCAGTATGGCAGGCTCATCCATCATCAGGGTCTGCCGTCCACCCATCAGCGCCCGAAGCACCCGCTGAGAAATATCCCGGATATCCACTGCCCGAGCCCGCATATAGGGGTTGTCCATGGCCGCAAAGGCGGCGGAAAAGCTGACCTCCGCCATCTGGACGGCGTACTCCGCCGTAACCCCCTGGCCGTTGATCAGGCTCCGGACGGTCTCCACATAGTCGTGGTCCTCCAGGAGCATCCCGTGGATGAGGAAGATGGAGGCCACCCCCTCCCCGACCTGGTTCAGCGCCCGGTGGTACAGAGTATTCAGCTCCTGAATTGCCAGCTGCTGGGCACGGTGAAAACGATTCAGCTCCTGCCTCCAATCCCCCTGAGTATACATCTGGAACTGGCAAGCGGGACGGCGGTAAAAGCACAGCCGTCCGGCCACAATCTGCTCCATAATCGCCTTTCCCATCAGGATCTGCACGACACCGCCCCCCTTTCCGGAGATACTGTCTCTAATTAGGCAAATTATAGCGCCAAGCGTTTCTCTTGTAAAGGTCAGAAATTTCCAAATTTGTTATCTTTGTTAAAGTTTTCTTCGTCAACTTCCCGACAATTGGCAGTTATTAGCAATTTTCTACTTTTCTCCCCTCCCTCTGATCTCCTGCTTTACTCCGGTAAATTACTGTGCTATAATAAGGCAAATTTGATTCAGGAGGTATTTTCATGGTTTCTGAACGTATGAAGGGACTGGGCACTGCCCGGTCCGTAATCCGGGAACTCTTTGAGTACGGCAAGCTCCGCTCCGCCCAAGTCGGTGCGGAGAATGTCTTTGACTTCTCCATCGGCAATCCCAGCGTCCCCACCCCCACCACCGTCAATGAGACGGCCGCCCGCCTGCTTCATGAACAGCCCGATCTGATTCACGCCTATACCAGCGCCCAGGGCGCCGCCGACGCCCGGGAGCGCTTTGCTGACTCTCTAAACCGCCGCTTTGACGCCCGCTGTACCCCTGACCGGCTCTATCTCACCGTAGGGGCCGCCGCATCCCTGTGCTGCGTTTTCAATGGCCTCACCTGTCCCGGAGACGAATTCGTAGTCTTTGCCCCCTACTTCCCGGAGTATAAGGTCTTTATCGAGGGCGCCGGGGCAAAAATGGTCCTCATTCCCCCGGAGATTGAGGGCTTCCAGATCGATTTCGACGCCTTTGAGCAGGCGGTCGGCGAACACACCAAGGGCGTGGTAATCAACAGCCCCAACAATCCTTCCGGCGTGGTGTATTCCAAGGCCACCCTGGAGCAGTTAGCCGCTATTCTCGTCGAGAAGAGCAAAAAGTTCGGTCATCCCATCTACCTTATCTCTGACGAACCCTACCGGGAGATTGTCTACGCCGGTTTCGAGGTCCCCTGGGTACCCCATATCTACCGGGATACTATTGTATGCTACTCCTTCTCCAAGTCCCTGTCCCTCCCCGGCGAGCGAATCGGCTATGTGTTTGTCCCCAAAGAGGCGGCAGAGGGAGACGACGTGTACGCCGCCGTGGCGGGGGCGGGCCGCTCCTTGGGTTATGTGAACGCCCCCAGCCTCTTTCAGCAAGTCACCTCCCTGTGCTGCGACATGACCTCCAACATTAAAATCTACGAGGAGAACGCCAAGCTGTTTGTCTCCGCCCTGCGGGAGATGGGCTACCACGTGGTGGAACCCGGCGGAGCTTTCTATCTCTTCCCCCGCAGTCTGGAACCCGACGACATGGCTTTCAGCGAACGGGCCAAGAAGCTGGACCTGCTCATCGTCCCCGGCAGCGGTTTCGGTGCGCCGGGACATGTGCGCATCTCCTACTGCGTCCAGCCCGAAGCCATCCTTCGGGCTCTTCCCAAGTTCAAGGCCCTGGCCGACTCCTACCGATAAGCAGAAAAGCGCTCCGCTGCTGTCAGCGGAGCGCTTTTCTTTATTCCTTTACATAGTCCACATGGAGCAGCTTGTGGCGCTTTTCCTCGTCCATGCTCTGGAGGAAGGTACCCACCACCGGGTTGCGCTCGGCCCGCTTGAAGGGGGCCATGCGGTCCAGGTTATACAGGCCCTCGGCCCGCTCCTGCTTATCCTGCTTCATACCGTGGGGCTGGCCCGCGCCGCCCACGCATCCGCCCTGACAGGTCATGACCTCCACCAGGTCGAAGTAGGCGTTGCCCGCCTCAATCTCACGCAGCAGCTTCTGGGCGTTGGCCAGGCCGTGGACCACGGCCAGATGAACGTCCCGGTCTCCCACCCGGATGACGGCCACCCGGATGGCCTTGTTGCCTCGGAGGGGGGAGAAGCGCAGCTCCCGCAGCACGTTTTTGGACTTGTCCGGCAGGCAGAACCGGACCACCGCCTCGGCCACCCCGCCGGTGGTGCCGTAGATGACGCCTGCGCCTGAACCCAGTCCGAAAGGCAGCTCAGGGGACTCCAGCTCGATCTGGGGCAGCTGGATGCCCGACTCCTTGATCATGTTGACCACCTCCTGGGTGGTCAGCACCAAGTCCACGTCCCGCTTGCCGTCATGGGTAAACTCAGGCCGGGCGGCCTCCATCTTCTTGGCCGTACAGGGCATGATGGCGATATGGAAGGTGGTGCGGCCGTCCTCCTGGTCCTTTTTGGCATAGCGCTCCTTGAGGATGGAGGCAAACATCTCCATGGGGGATTTGCAGGTGGAGATGTGCTTGAGGTATTTGGGATTCTCATTCTCCAGATACTTCACCCAGGCGGGACAGCAGGAGGTAAACATGGGGAAAGGTCCCCCCTTCTCCAGCCGCTGGAGAAACTCAGTACCCTCCTCAATAGTGGTGAAGTCGGCGCCGAAAGTGGTGTCGTACACCTCGTCCACTCCCATCAGCTTCAGGGCAGTGACCAGCTGATCCAGGGCGTTCTGCCCGGCAGGCAGACCGAAAGCCTCGCCAATGGCCACCCGGACGGCAGGGGCGATCTGCACCACCACCCGTCTGTTGGGGTTGTGGATGGCCCGCCAGGCCCGGCCAATCTCGTTATAAACGGTAATCGCACCGGTGGGACAGACAGCGGAGCACTGGCCACAGCTGATGCAGTGGGTCTCGCTCAGCTTCCTGTCAAAGGCAGGGGATACCCGCATGTTATAACCCCGGTTGACAAAATCGATGATGCCCATGCCGATGCCCTCGCCGCACACCCGGACACAGTCGCCGCACAGAATGCACTTGCTGGGGTCCCGAACGATGGCGGGGCTGGAGTCGTCCAGCTCCGACTCCTCCCGGCTGTCCCCGAAGCGGACCTTCCGCACGCCGAAGCGCATGGCCAGCTCCTGAAGGTGGCAGTCACCGCTCTTCTCACAGGTGGTACAGGAGCAGTTGTGGGAGGCCAGCATCAGCTCCAGGATCATCCGCCGGTGCTTCAGCAGCCGGGCGGTGTTGGTGCGGATTTTCAACCCGTCCCGGGGCTGCATGGAGCAGGAGGTCTCGATCTTTCCCCGCTCGTCCTCTACCACACACATCCGGCAGGCTCCGTAGACAGACAGGTCGGAGTAGTAGCAGAAGGTGGGCATCTCAATGCCCGCTTTCCGAATGACGGACAGCACATTGGGCTCCCCGTCGAAGGGCACCCGCTGGCCGTCGATGTACATAATTCCCTTTGCCATACCGCTCACTCCTCCCGAATGGCGCCGAAAGGACAGCAGCCCCAGCATGCGCCGCACTTGATACACTTCTCCGTGTCGATAACATGGGGCATCCGGATCTGGCCGGAGATAGCCTCCATGGGACACTGCTTCATGCACTTGCCGCAGCCCTTGCACAGCTCCGGATCGATCTGGAGCACCTTTTTGCGGCCGTTGCAGTGGGGACAGTGCTTATCCACCACGTGGGCCAGGTACTCGTCCCTAAAGTACTTCAGGGTGCTCTGCACCGGCTTGCAGGCACTTTGGCCCAGGCCGCACAGGGCAGTCTCGCTGATGGTGGCAGACAGCTCCTCCAGCAGGTCCAGGTCCTCCAGAGAGCCCTCGTTGTTGACGATTCGGGTGAGGATCTCCAGCATCCGACGAGTGCCCTCCCGGCAGGGGACGCACTTGCCGCAAGACTCGTTCTGGGTGAAGTTCATGAAGAACCGGGCCACCTCCACCATGCAGGTATCCTCGTCCATGACCACCAGGCCGCCGGACCCGATCATAGCCCCCAGCTTTTTCAGGGAGTCGAAGTCCAGGGGCATGTCCAAATGCTCCTCGGTAAGACAGCCGCCGGAGGGACCGCCGATCTGGACGGCCTTGAACTTCTTGCCGTCCTTGATTCCGCCGCCGATATCGAAAATAATTTCTCGCAGGGTGGCCCCCATGGGCACCTCAATGAGGCCGGTATTCACCACGTTACCGGTGAGGGCGAAGGCCTTGGTGCCCGGAGAGCTCTCAGTGCCGATGGACTTAAACCAGGGGGCTCCCTTACGAATGATCAGGGGGACGGCGGAGAAGGTCTCCACATTGTTGAGCACGGTAGGCCGGGCCCACAGGCCCTGCTCCACCGTCCGGGGAGGCTTGACCCGAGGCATGCCCCGGTTGCCCTCGATGGAGGCGGTGAGCGCACTGCCCTCTCCGCAGACAAAGGCTCCCGCACCCCGGTTGACATGGAGGTGGAAGGAGAATCCGGTGCCCAGGATGTGATCCCCCAGCAGACTCATCTCCTCCGCTTTGACGATGGCGGTCTTGAGCCGGGCCACTGCCAGGGGGTATTCCGCCCGGACGTAGATATAGCCCTCATCGCTGCCGGCAGCCAGGGCGGCAATCAGCATACCCTCAATAATGGAGTGGGGATTGCCTTCCATGATGGAGCGGTCCATGAACGCGCCGGGATCGCCCTCGTCGCCGTTGCAAACCACATATTTCTTGCCGTTGGGCTGCTTGCGCACACTGTCCCATTTCCGGCCGGCAGGAAAACCGCCGCCCCCCCGGCCCCGGAGGCCGGAGTCCAGAATCTCCTTGCAGATGGCCTCGTCAGTCATTTCAAACAGGGCCTTTTCAAAAGCCACATAGCCGTCCTTGGCCAGGTATTCGTCAATATCCTCTGCGTCGGTGGTACCGCAGTTCTCCAGCACAATACGGTGCTGGCGGTGATAGAAGGGGATGTCGCTGTGCTTGGGGTATTTTGTCCCGTCCAGCTCATAGAGCAGGCGGTCCACCACCTCGCCCTTGAGGATGGTCTTTTCGATGATCTCGTCGCAGTCCTCCAGCTGGACATGGGTATAGAGGATGCCCTCGGGCTCAATCTGGACCAGGGGTCCCATCTCGCAAAATCCATGGCAGCCGCTCTTTTTCAGATACACCCCGTCCCCCTTGGGCTCGGTGACGTCCTCGGTCTCGTTCTCCTGGGTCAGGCCAATGTAGACGTCCAGCCCACGGCGGGTGCACTCCTCCTTAAAGTAGTCGTACAGCTTCAGGGAGCCGCCGGCAATGCAGCCGGTGCCGGCGCACAGCAGGATCTGCCGCCTCTGATAGGACAGAGCCCGCTTGGCCTTAACCCGGCGGACCTCCAGACGTTCACGGTTCATCTCAGCCATTGGCGGCGTCCTCCTTTCTCAGTTTCTCCAGCAGGTCGATGGCCAGCTCCGGGCTCATCTTGGAGTGGACCTGATCGTTTACCGTGACCACTGGGGCCAGGCCGCAGGCTCCCAGGCAGGCCACCGTCTCCAGGGTGAAGAGGCCGTCGGCAGAGGTCTTCTGTTTGCCCTCCAGCTCCAGATACTCCCGGATGGCGTTATAAATGGGCTGGGACTTGCGCACATGGCAGGCGGTGCCGTCACACACCTTAATGATATACTTCCCCTTGGCCTCCAGGGAAAAGTTTTCATAGAAGGTTGCCACACTGTACACCTTGGCCACCCCCACCCCCAGCTTTCGGGCAATAAGCTCCAAAACTGCGGGGCTGAGATACTTGTACTCCGCCTGGATGTCCTGCATAATGGCAATGAGGTTGTACACCTGACAGCCGTAGCCGTCGATGATCTCCTCCACCCGCTCCATGGAAATTCCATTGGACATGGCTTGTTTTTCTCCTCTCTCTTTCATTGTCGCGGACCAAATTCGCTCCCTGTGATTCTAACACAGCATCCGTCATTTTACAAGAAGATTTTGCAGGAAATACGTCATTTTTTTACAAAACGACGGCGCGGAACATTTCGCGCCGTCGGCATTATATTTTGATCTTTTCAGGGCTGGGCCAGGCATCCGGACCATCGGTCCCGTTTACCTTTTTGAACTCCCCTATCTCTCCGGCGAAGGCGTACATCGCCTGGGCGATAGCGTACATCTGGGGATATACCTCCAGACAGGCGGACTTGGCTTCCTCCCGCTCAAAGAGATAGAGCCAGCAATTTCCTGTCCTCCTCCGCACCTCCAGGTAGCGGGCAACCGCCTGATTAAAACCGTCGGAATCCTTCATTTTGGGTCCCCGTCCAGCATACTCAATGTAGGACAGCAGAGCGTACTCCGCCTTGGACAGGCACTCATTCACTCGTTTGGCCAGGTAGGCGACAATCTCCTCCCCCACATAACTGAGCATCCCATCCAGACGCAGGTATTGGTGGGTAAACTCCTCGGCGTGGCGTTTCGCAAACTCGGCCGGGTCGAAATTCAGCGCCCGACACACCTCCGCCATGAGTTCGGGCTCCAGTCTGACCTCCCGCCCGGGCGCGGCTCCTTTCTCCTCCATGCATAACCTCTCCTTCCCCTTTGATTTGACTAATTTCCCTGATATTTACATTGTACCACAGCGCGGCCCTGGCTGCAAGAGACCGACTCGCTTTCTTCGCCTCGCCAGGGATTGACTGCGCCGCGCCCCCATGTTACAATCCCCAAAAAGAGACAAGGAGATATCCGCCATGCTGAACGCCTTTCTGGAAAACGCGGCCTGCGGCCGAAGCGTGTACATCACCGACGTTCGCGACGCCTTTCAGGCTCGGGGAACCCGTCCGTTTTACCTCCACATCACCCTGTATGACGGCTCGGTTCGGCGCTTTCCGCTCCTCCTGCCTGAGACGGAAACCAGAGCGGAGGAGGCCTTTACCGCAGAGTATGTCTGCGCCTGTGTGTATAACCTCCTGTCCGCCCTGGGCGGTGTAAGGGTCGACATCTACCTGGACCGTGCGGATCGTGCCGCCCGATCCCTGGCAGAACAGCTCGATCAGACCTTTCAAATTTCCCTGCCCAAGTCCGCCCGAACCGGCTTTGGCAAATGCCTTAATGTAAATGAGCGCGTTCTGTCCGCCCTATTTCAAGGCGGGAGATTCTTTTCCTTCGGTATTCATGACATTACGGAGGAGCCAGCGGTGAAAAATCCCCCTGCGCCGACTGGCCGGCCGATCTTTGCCGAACTTCCGGCCCTGACCGGCGGACGGATGCTGCTTGGCATGGACGTGGGGGGCACCGACGTAAAGCTGGCTGTCAGCGTTGACGGCCGGCTGGCCTTATGCAAGGAGTTTGACTGGCTCCCCTCCGCCTGCACCCGGGCGGAGGACCTTACCGCTCCCCTGCTGCTGCTGACCCGTCTGCTGCGGGCGGCAGGCAGCCTGTACCTCGCCGGCCGGGAGGAGGAAATCAACCGGACTGCTCTGGAACGCCGTGCTTCCCTGGAGGAGATGAATCGGGGGGCCGCCGATATGGAGCTGGCCATCGGAGCCGGGCTGCGTGGCTTTGACGCAATCGGACTGTCCTTCCCCGACGTGGTGGTCCAAAACCGCATCGTCGGGGGCGATACCCCAAAGACCCAAGGCCTGCGGGGCAATTCTGCCCTGGACTATGAGGCTCAGTTTGCCCAGATCACCGCCCTGAATCAGGCACTGGCCGCCTTTACCATCCCCGACGGGCCTGTGCTGTGCATCAACGATGGGCCCATGGCCGCCTTCACCGCTGCTGTGGAGCAGGTGACGGCAGGGACAGACCTGTCCCGGGGCTTCTTCGCCCACTCTCTGGGCACCGATCTGGGCACCGGCTGGGTCCGGCCTGACGGCTCTATTCCGGACATCCCCCTGGAGGTCTACAACTTCTTAATCGACTTGGGCAGCCGGGACGGGCGAGCCTTTTCCCCGGAGGACGTGCGAAGCGTGCGCAGCACCAACACCGGCCTGCCTGGAGCGCTGCAGAAGTACGGAGGACAGTCCGCTGTCTTTCGGCTGGCGGCTGCCCGCCTGCCTGGGCAGGCGCCGGAGCTCTGGCAGGACGTCCTCAGCCGAGGGCTGTTTCGGTGGGAGGGAGAATCTCTGACGGTTCCCACCTCCCCCACAGACATGCGCAAGGACTGCCTGGAATACTTCATGGAGCAGGCTGTCGCAGGTCAGCCCGTCTGCCAGGATATCTTCCGGCAGGTGGGGGAATATCTGGCCGTCACATGGCGGGAGACGGAGTATATCCTCCGCCCCGAGACTCCAGACCGCACTCTTTTCGGCCGGCTGGTGAAGCACCCGGCCTGTTTTCAGCTGATCTGCCAGGGGGCCGCCCGACGGGAACCCGGCCTGCGGCTGCTGGCCGCCGACGGAAGTCTGGCCAACACCGTTTTGATGCGGCAGCTGACCGCCCGTCCCGGCTGTAGTGTGGCCCAATTTGCCCAGGCGGTAGGCGCTGTCTACTACGGCTGTCTGGGGCTGGTCCGCTGATAATCCGGACATAACATGCATACCGCCCCGCGCCTGACGGCGCGGGGCGGTGCTGTACAGTTTCAGGAATAGGGCTTGTCTGTCTCGATGTACACGCCCCGGCCGGATTCCCAGCCCACATAGAAATTCAGGGCCTTGCCCAGGTCGCGGAGCTTGAAGTAGTTGCTGCCGCCGATCTTGTAGACGGTCAGGCTGCTGTCAACTCCGTCGATGACCACGGTATCGTTGGAGGGGGAGGCGCTCCTCGCGGCGTCCGGCGGGCCCGCCAGCTCCTTGCCTGTGGTCTCATAGGGTTGGCCGGAGGCGACGGTCACCTTGCCGCCGGCGTAGCCTACGGCAAACTGCTTTTCGGTGCCGTTGAGCATGGCGGCGATGTCCCGGATCTTAAAGTAGTTGCTCCCGCCGATCTTGTACACCGTGGGGGTCTGCTCCACGCCGTTTACCGACAGCTTGTCGTTGGTGGGAGAAGCGGTTTTGGTCCCGGCGGGCTGCTGGGGCTCCACAGGGGTGGTGGGCTGTTCGGGCTGGACATTGCCCTCCACGAGAATGGTGCAAACGTCGTATTCCTTCCCATCTTCACCGTATGCGGTAACAGACACAAGGGTATTGGGTCCAAACAGTTCCAACAGCATGTCAGGAGCCATCTTTACTTCCGTCACCATGAGAGCGGGGAAGCCACTAGGGTCCCAGCTTCCGTACTCATACGCCGGAGGGTTGCCACCGGGATTCCAACGTTCCCAATCGACCATACCAAACTGGATACTGGTAGTATAATAAGCCCCTTCGCTACACTGGGGACTGGCGGCGTCGGCCGACAGAAAAGGATTAGTAATCACATTACCAGCATCATCGAAACTTGCTCCCAAGTTCGCCAACCGGCTGTCATACACGCCGTCCCCGTCCGGGTCCGACCACGCCGTCATGTAGAGGGAATCGAAGCTCTTTCCGCCTTTGGTAAATACCGCCGTTTCGCCCTTTGACAGTACATACAAATTTTTCGCCGTATACTGGCGGCTGCCTGTTTTGGTCGCGATGAGGATGGTTTCTTCGTCATCGTATTCGGCGTTATAGCGCAACTCCTGGGACACGTTCCAATCGCGGACGGTAAAGGTCTTTTCGCCCACGAACACCTGGACGTTGGACTTGCCGGACACCTCCAGCTTCCACTCTGAGCCCGCAGCAAATGTGGGGACGGTCAGGCCCAAGCTGAGCGCCAGGACCAGCGCAAGGGATAAAAGTTTCTTTCTCATACTGATTTCCTCCCTATTTTTTGAACCCGGTTTGTCCTTTTCACGAAAAGGACAAGAACCCCGGGGTTCTGACAAAATTTTGTTAGGATTCGATTCCCCGGGAGATGAGGTACTTCTTGACCATCAGGGCCACCTTAAAGGTGATGGCGTCGTCAAACTCCCGCAGATCCAGGCCGGTGAGCTTTTTGATTTTCTCCAGCCGGTAGACCAGGGTATTCCGATGGACGAACAGCTTTCGGGCGGTCTCGGACACGTTCAGGTTGTTCTCAAAGAACTTGTTGATGGTGAGCAGCGTCTCCTGATCCAGGGCGTCGATGGGGCTCTTCTTAAAGACCTCTTGCAGGAACATCTGGCACAGAATGGTGGGCAGCTGGTAGATCAGCCGGCCGATCCCCAGGTTCTCGTAATTGATGACGGTCTTTTCTGTATCGAACACCTTGCCCACGTCGATGGCCACTCCGGCCTCCTTATAGGCCCGGGCCAAGTCCCGGATGTGGGGCACGATAGTGCCGATGCCCACTACCACCTTCACACCCAGCTCTTGAGTAACCGCAGTAACGATCTGCTTGGCAATCTTACCCAGGTCCTTGGCATCCGCCCCCTCAGGCAGCTGCTTGATAAGGGCCACATCGGTCTCATTAATGGAGATGACAAAGTCGGCCTGCTTGTCTGGGAAGAGGTTCTGAATCACATCAATGGTGGAGACGTCGCCAGGACCCAGCTGACGGACCAAGAAAGCGGCCCGGGGCACCTCGGAGACAAAGTGCAACTCCTTGGCCTGGGTGTAAATGTCTCCCAGGAGGATATTGTCAGAGATAATATTCTTTACAAAGGTGGCCTTGTCGTGCTTCTCCTCATAGTAGGTCTTGGCCCCGTTAAAGGCCACCACGGCCATGGCGCACAGAGAGGCGGCCATCTCGTCCTCCCCTTTGACAAAGGCGGCGTAATCAAACTGAGCCCCCCAGCCTGTCAGGGGCTTGAAAGTACGGCCCTCAAACCGGGCCAGGCCGTTCTCCGCGCCGTTAATAGCAGCAGCCGCGCCGGACCAGTGCTCGCCGATGCAGGTCAGCTCGCTGCATGCGACCACGATTCCTTCCGCGTCTATCACTCCCACCGTGCGGCTGATGTTGTCCTTCATTTGGAGTACGACACCCTGGAACATCCTGCTAGACACAGCGATCCCTCCTACACTTTTTACATTTTTTCTGTCTGTGCTCCCATTATACCGGCTGTCCTCCAGTTTGGCAAGGCTTTTTTTTGTTTTTTTGTTCAGTTTGCCCAATTTTTATTGGCCGCTTCCAATTTCCCGCAGTTCGGCCCGCTCCTGTCCGGTCAAAAACCGCCACTTTCCGGGCAGCAGGCTCTTATCCAGCGCCAAAGGGCCCATGGAACAGCGGTGGAGAGAGCGCACCGGCTTTCCCCGGGCGGCCAGCATCCGCTTCACCTGGTGGTACTTGCCCTCCCGCAGGGTAACAAGGCAGCAGCTTCCGTCTCCCAGCGGCTCCAGGCCTGCCGGAAGGCAGCGCAGCCCGCCCCCCAGCTCCATGCCTGCGGCCAGGGCGGCGGCATCCTCCTCATCAACAGTCCCCTCCACCTGGGCCAGGTAAACCTTGTCCACATGCTTTTTGGGGGACAGCAGATTGTGGGCCAGATCTCCGTCGTCGGTGAGAAGGAGCAATCCGGTGGTATCCTTGTCCAGCCGCCCCACCGGGAACAGCCCCCGGCGGCGCAGCTCTGGCGGAAGCAGGTCCAGTACCGTAGGCTGACCGGCATCTTCTGTGGCGGAAAGCAGCCCCGCCGGCTTGTGGAGCATCACATAAACAAAAGGGGAACAGTCCACCGCCGCCCCGTCCACCGTGAAGCGGACAGTTTCCGGGTCATATTTGTCCTCCGGTCTGGCGGCCGGCCTCCCGTCTGCCCGCACCCGCCCCTGGCGTATCAGCTCTTTTACCTCCCTGCGGCTCCACCTGCCGGTGGCGCACAGCAGCTTATCCAAGCGTTTCAGAGACATGCTCCCCCTCCTCTTTTTTCCGCATACCTCCCTCTTCCTCCGCATATGGTAAAGGGAGAACAAGCTGCGGAAGGAGAGATGCGCTGTGTTGATTATGACCGCAAAGCTGCCCAGGCGGAAGCTGTCGCTGGGGGTGGCCGCAGCCGCCCTGCTGTGCTGCTGCGCCATCGCCCTGAACTTTGGGCATACCCTGGGACGAGAGGCCTCCGCCTCCGCCCTGCCCAACCCCAAGGGGGTAAAGACCAATCAGGACCGGGTGGACTACCTGTCCGCCTATGGCTGGCAGGTGGAATCAGAGCCCATTACCACCCAGGAACTGCTTATCCCCGAGGAGATGGACGACAGCTACAGCGAGTACCTGGCACTCCAGAACGGCCAGGGCTTTGATTTGCAGAAGTATGCCGGCAGACGCGTGAAGCGGTATACCTATGAGGTGCTCAATTATCCCACTGGCGAGACAGGGGTCCAGGCCAACCTGCTGATCTGCAAAAACACCGTCATAGGCGGCGAGGTGCTCTCTCCCCAGCTGGACGGATTTTTACACGGACTGGCGATGCCGTAATCATCTCTCCACGAGGTGTACGTTAAGATGATCGTAGGTCATCTCTACCCCATTGCGGGCAAAGGACTCCCGCACCCCCTCCAGCAGAGCGTAGTACACGTCCCAGTAGTCGCCTGCAGCGGTCCACAGGCGGACCAGATACTCAATGCTGCTGGACCGGTACTCCGACAGATAGACCACTGGGGCGGGGTCGTCCAGGATACCGGGAACAGCCTCCAGCACCTCCTCAATGGCGGCGCGCACCTGAGCGGTAGGGGCGTCGTAGGAGGCGGTAAACTTCAGGTCCATCCGCCGCCGGCCCAGTGTGTTGTAGTTAATGATCCTGGCTGCGGAAAGCTGGCTGTTGGGCACAAATATCTCCTTGTTGTCCGGGGTAATAAACTTGGTGTAGGACAGGTCCACTGCGGCAATGGTGCCGCTGACTCCATCCGCCTCCACATAGTCCCCCACCGCAAAGGGCTTGGTCACCAGCAGCGTCAGCCCCCCGGCCAGATTGGACAGAGTATTCTGCAGGGCCAGAGACACCGCCAGGCCCACCACGCTGAGCATGGCGATGATGGAAGTTACCTCGATGCCCAATGTACCAGCCAGCATCAGGGCCAGCAGGAACCACAAGAAAATCCGCAGCGCGGACCGGATGTACACCCTGACGTCCGACAGCCCCTTGCTTCGCTCCAGCAGACGATCCGCCATGCGCATCAGCAACCGGATAACCAACCAGCCGGCCAGTACTATAACGGCCACCCGCAGCAGCGACCACGGCGTCAGATTTTCTATTCCCAGGACGCCGCCTACAGCTTTTATAACCTCCTGTATGGTGTTCATAATATTCCCCTTTCAGGAAAACAGCCGGCCTCGGGCCGGCTGTTTATGTTAATAATTCATTTGCTTTCTCCGGGATAGGTTCATGGTGCCGTCCTGCATCTGGTCCAGGCTGTCCAGACTCTTGCCGGTGCCGTAGGCCACGCAGGAGATGGCGTCGTCTGCCACATGGGTCTCAATACCGGTGTGGGACTGGACCAGCTTGTCGAAGCCCCACAGCAGGGAACCGCCTCCGGTCATGACAATACCGTTGGTGGAAATATCGGCCACCAGTTCGGGGGGAGTGCGCTCCAGCACGCCGTGAATCGCCTCCAGAATGGAACCGGAGGTCTCCTCAAAGGCCTCGATCATCTCGCTGGAGGTGACGTTGAATACTCGGGGCAGACCTGTCATCAGGCAGCGGCCCTTGATCTCCATGGAGACCTCCTCAGGGCGGGGGAACACACAACCGATACTGATTTTCAGCTCCTCTGCGGTGCGGTCGCCGATAAGAACGTTGTGCTTGCGGCGGATATACTTGACCACAGCCTCGTCAAACTTGTCGCCAGCCACTTTGATGGAGGCGGACTCCACCACGCCGCCCAGAGAGATAACAGCGATATCGGCGGTGCCGCCGCCGATATCCACCACCATGTGGCCGTCAGGCTTGGTGATGTCGATGCCGGCTCCAATAGCAGCGGCCACAGGCTCTTCGATCAGGTAGGCCCGGCGGGCGCCCGCCTGGATTCCGGCGTCCACCACGGCGCGCTCCTCCACCTCAGTGATGCCTGAGGGCACGCAGATAAGCAGGCGGGGCTTGAACAGGGAGAAGGAGGTCACCTTCTTCATAAACTCCTTGAGCATCCGCTCGGTCATATCGTAATCAGAGATAACCCCTTCCCGCAGGGGACGCATGGCCACAATATTGCCGGGGGTACGGCCCAGCATGGCCTGGGCCTCTGTGCCCACCTTCAGCAGCTTGCCGGTATTTTTGTCCATGGCCACCACGGAGGGCTCGCGAAGCACCACGCCCTTGTTACGGATATATACCAAAACCGAGGCAGTGCCCAAGTCAATGCCGATATCTTTACTGAAGAAACCCATACTTTGTTCCATCCTATTCTGTAATTTGTTTATTTTTCATCCGCCCATCAGTGGGTCGGTTCTTAGATGCCAACTTGTATTATAACCTGATACCAGCCGCTTTTCAACCGTTTTTTCCTACAATTTTCGTCCTTTTTTCCAGGGCTCTCTACATCTGTAAAAACCCCTTCCCGCAATTAATCCCCCCTGGCCCTGGCCAGGGTGAGGCAGAACACCTGCGCCGCGCCCCCCTGGCGCAGCAGGGCAGCGCACTCGCTGAGGGTAGCGCCGGATGTCACCACATCGTCCACCAGCACCACACATTTATCTGCCAGATCAATTCCGCCCACGAGGACATACGCCCCCCGGGCATTGGCCTGGCGGGCGTATGCCTCCTTCAGCTCTGACTGGGGTGCAGTATTCCGCCTCTTCTCCAGGGCGGGCCGGACCGGAATGGACAGCAGCCGTCCCACCTCCCGGGCCATCAACTCCGCCTGGTCAAATCCCCGCTCCCGCAGCCTCTTTTTGGCCAGAGGCGCCCAGCAGATCAGGTCCGCCCCAGTCTCCAGCCGCTCACTGAGACACTGGGCCAGCAGGGCTCCGAAGGGCTTTCCCAGCGCCCGCACACGGCCGAATTTATAGCGGTGAACCGCCTCGGGTACTGGGTCCTGATATGCCAGCGGCGAAAAGCAGCCGTCGGCAAAGTCGATTTTCCGCTCCCCCGCCTTTCCCTCCAGCCAGGGCAGCCCGGCCCGGCAGACCGGACACACGGACGACCCAGGATCGTCCAGAATCTTCTGACAGAAGGGGCACTTGGGCGGAAAGAGCAGGTCCAGCGCCTTCTCCCGCAGGCTCATTTCAGCTCGTCCTCCGGGATGGGGCCGTGCTCCTTCTCAAATTCCCGGATGCACGACAAAATGAGATAGTACGCCTGGCCGTTAATCGTGCGGCCTTCGTACTTTGCAATATAACGCAGTTTCTTGTGAACGCTCGGATCGACCCGAAGTCCAATATTCTTGATTGCCTGTCTATCCATACCAAATGCTCCATATTTTTAAATCTGAAGATTATGAGCATATGGTATATTATTCGCAAACATTTACTTAAATTTGCATGCAATCTATACGCTTAATATTTCTCCGAACTCTCTGAAATCGCTCCATGTTCCTGTTCATACTCCCGGACGCACTTTCGGATCAGCAGTACAACCTGACTGTTCATGGAGCGGCCCTCATATTCCGCAGTATACCAAAACTTGCCGTACAGCGCTTCATCCATCCGAACGCTTAAAAATTTTGTATCTTTCAAAGCCTTTCCCCCGCTTTACAACAACGCCTGCCCTCTGCCATTGAGGACAGGCGCCGTTTTGTCAATTACTCCTCCTCCGGGATGGGCATAGGGGCCTCGATCTTGGGGCCGGCGGTCTCGCCGTAAGTCCTGGCCAGGCCCTCCAGCGCGCCCTCCTGGGCGTCCACCAACTGGGTAATCCGGTTCAGCCCGGCCCGCACCCGGTCCAACTCGCTGGCCGCGTGGGAAACGGTGATCTCCACCTCACCCCGCATGGCGCTGTACTCCTTCTCCATCCGCTCCAGCCACTGCTCCAGCTGGCGGCGCACACGCTCGGCATCCCGCTCCGCCTTCTCCTGGATGGACTGGGCTCTGCGATGGGCATCCAGCTCCACCCCGGCGGTGCGCTCCTTAATCTGTGCATAGGCCTGGGCGTCGGGCAGTACGCCATCCAGCCTGGCCCGAAGCCTGTCCCGCTCGGCACAGACCGCCTCCCGCTCCCGGCAGGCCTCCTCCAGCTCCCGCCGCACCCGGACGGTCTCTTCCCGGCTGGCCGCCAGCTCTCGCCCTGTCTGCTCCGTCTGGGCGTTCAGACTGTCCCGGCCCTGACGGGCGGTCTCCAGTTCCCGCTGGGACTCCTCCAGGCGGCGGCGCAGCTCATCTCCCTCCTGACGAAGGGTCTCAATCTGACGCTCCGCCCCCTCCAGCTGCTCCTGAAGCTGCTGCTGGGTCTGGGCCGCCTGCCTGGACTGCTCCTCCAGGAAGGTAAGCACATCCTGCTTGTTAAAGCCCCCCAACGGGGCGGAACGGAAGGGATGATCCATCTTTCGCACCTCTCAAAACGGCCGTTCGGGCCGGTAATTTTGTCATTGTTAGAGATATTTTATCACAGTCGGCCGCAAAATACAATCACTTCTCTGTCATTCCCGCAAAATCCCTTGTATTTCATTGACGGAACGCCCCCAAAATGATATACTATCCTAGTTTCAGGACATATTTTTCCAGGGGGTATTTCGGTTATGTGGCTGTCTGACAAGTGGAGCGACTATGAGCTCGTCGACTGCGGCCGTGGGGAGAAACTGGAGCGCTGGGGGGATCAGCTGCTGGTCCGGCCCGACCCACAGGCCATTTGGAGCACTCCCCGGCTCCACCCCGGTTGGAAGAAAAATGCCGGGCGGTATGCCCGCTCCTCCAGTGGGGGCGGGCAGTGGGTCAACAGATCCATGCCGGAGCGGTGGACGGTGTCCTATGGAGATCTCACCTTCAACGTAAAGCCCATGAATTTCAAGCATACCGGCCTCTTTCCTGAACAGGCGGCCAACTGGGATTTTGCCCGGGAACAGATCAGAAGCGCCGGTCGGCCAATAAGCGTGCTGAATCTCTTTGCCTACACCGGCGGGGCCACCGTGGCCTGCGCCGCCGCCGGTGCTTCTGTATGCCATGTGGACGCCGCAAAGGGGATGGTCCAATGGGCCAGGGAGAACGCCAAAAGCTCCGGGCTGGAGAGCGCCCCCATCCGTTGGATTGTAGACGACTGTGGCAAGTTTGTAGAGCGGGAGATCCGCCGGGGCCGGAGGTACGACGCCATCATCATGGACCCCCCCTCCTACGGCCGGGGGCCTACCGGCGAGGTTTGGAAGCTGGAGGAAAACCTGTACCCCTTTGTGGAGCTGGTATCCGGCGTGCTGTCCGACGACCCTCTGTTCGTTATTTTAAACTCCTACACTACCGGTCTGGCCCCCAGCGTGGTGACCTATATTCTGGAGTGCATCATCTCCAAAAAATTCAGTGGACACACCGTCTCTGACGAGCTGGGTCTGCCCGTCACCCAGACCGGACTGGCTCTCCCCTGCGGCGCCACAGGCAGATGGATCAAAAACCGCTGATTCAAGGTGTTTTTATGAGTAACGCAATTATCAAAACCGAAGGCTTACGCTTCTCCTATCCCGCCGCTGAAGAGGGAACAACCCCAATGGTGCTGGACGGAGTGAGCCTGTCCATTGAGGAGGGCTCCTTCGTGGCCGTGCTGGGCCACAACGGTTCCGGCAAGTCCACCCTGGCCAAGCACATGAACGCCATTCTCCTGCCCTCCGGGGGAACGGTGTATGTGGACGGCATTGACACCGCTGATGAGGACAGGCTGCTGGATATCCGCCGGACGGTAGGCATGGTGTTCCAGAACCCGGACAACCAGATTGTGGCCAACGTGGTGGAGGAGGATGTCGCTTTCGCCCCGGAAAACCTTGGGGTCCCCCCGGCGGAGATTCGCCGGCGGGTGGACGATGCGCTGAAAGCCGTGAACATGTACGACTATCGGGAGCACGCCCCCCACCTCCTCTCCGGCGGGCAGAAACAGCGGGTGGCTATTGCGGGGGTAATCGCCATGCGGCCCAGGTGCATCGTGCTGGATGAGCCTACTGCCATGCTGGACCCCATCGGCCGGAAGGATGTGCTGCGCACCATCAAGGAGCTGAATCGGGAGCGCGGGGTCACAGTGGTCCTCATTACCCACCACATGGACGAGGCCGCTCAATCTGATCGGCTGATTGTCATGGCCAAAGGGACAGTCGTCGCCGACGGCGCGCCGAAAGAAGTTTTCTCCCAGGTGGAGGCACTGCGGCAGGTGGGGCTCACCGTCCCGCAGACGACCCAACTGCTCTGGGAGCTGCGGCAGGAGGGCTTTAACGTCCCCCTGGACGCCCTCTCCGACGAGGAGTGCGCTCAGGCGCTGTATGAACTGCTGCGATAACCCCCCGTCCTGCCGCAGCGAAAAAAACGCCTTTTGAAAGGAGCTGTCGGCGGAGCCGACTTAGGATTGCGTTCACGAAGCAAACATACGAAGTAAACAAGGTTTTGCAAAGTTGAATTTGCTTTGCATATTTCGGCTTCGCCCAAATGCAATCCTTTGCCCCCTTTGAAGTCACCTCCTTTCCAAAGGAGGCCCAGGACGCGACCCCTTGGGCGTGTACCAAATATAAAGGATGTACCATCCATGGAACCTATCATTGAAACCAAAAATCTCACCCACATCTACTCCGCCGGGACGCCCTTTGAGCACACGGCCCTGGACGGCGTAAATTTCTGCGCCTACCCCGGGGAGTACCTGGGGATCATTGGCCACACCGGTTCGGGTAAATCCACCCTGATTCAGCATCTCAACGCCCTGCTCAAGCCCACCTCGGGAATGGTGCTGTTCCAGGACACGGATATCTGGTCTGACCCCAAGGTCACCAAGCGGACCCGGTTCCAGGTGGGGCTGGTGTTCCAGTATCCGGAATACCAGCTCTTTGAGGAGACGGTGTACAAGGACATCTCCTTCGGCCCCAAAAACATGGGCTTGGACGAGAAGGAAATTGACCGCCGGGTTCGGGCGGCGGCCTACTTTGTAGGCCTGCGGGACGACCAGCTGGAAAAATCCCCCTTTGAGTTGTCCGGCGGCCAGAAGCGCCGGGTGGCCATCGCGGGGGTGATTGCCATGGAGCCCAAAGTGCTGATTCTGGACGAGCCCACCGCCGGGCTGGACCCGGAAGGGGTGGAGTCCATCCTGGGCAATATCCGGGAGTACCACCAGGCCCACAACGCCACTATCATCCTGGTGTCCCACTCCATGGAGGAGGTAGCCCGGTCGGTAGACCGGCTTGTGGCCGTCAACGACGGAAAAATCCCCTTCCAGGGCACACCTCGTGAGGTCTTTCAGCACGGAAACGAGCTGGAACAGATGGGGTTGGGCACTCCTCAGCTCACCCGGGTGTTTCACCGGCTGCGCGCCATGGGGGTGGACATCGACCCGTCGGTCTACACCCTGGACCAGGCCAAGACCGCTATTCTGGATATCCTGAAAATAAAACAGACCGCTTCCGATAAGAGAAAGGGGGTGGACTGAATGGCGCTGAAGGATATTACCCTGGGCCAGTATTTCCCGGGAAACTCCCCGGTCCACCGCCTGGACCCCCGCACCAAGCTAATCTGTGTGGTGCTGTATATCGTAGCCCTGTTTCTGGCCAGCTGGTTTGTCACTTACGCTATTATGTTCCTGGTGCTGGCCGGCTCCATCGCTGTCTCAAGGGTGCCCCCCAAGTCCGTCTTTCGGGGACTGAAGCCGGTGCTGTTTATCGTGGCGTTCACTGCGGTACTCAACCTGTTCTATACCCCGGGGAACACAGTACTGGCCCATTTCTGGATCTTCACCATCACTCTGGAAGGGGTATACCGGGCCTTTTTTATGGTCGTCCGGATCATGATGCTTATTTCCGGGACCTTCCTGCTCACCTACACCACCTCTCCCATCCTGCTCACTGACGGGCTGGAGGCCCTTCTGGGACCTCTGAAGAAAGTGAAAGTACCCGTCCACGAGCTGGCCATGATGATGTCCATCGCCCTGCGGTTTATTCCCACCCTGATTGAAGAGACCGACAAGATCATGTCCGCCCAGCGAGCCCGGGGGGCCGACTTTGAGAGCGGAAGCCTGATCCAGCGGGCCAAGGCCCTGCTGCCTCTGCTGGTGCCCCTGTTTATTTCCGCCTTCCGCCGGGCCGACGAGCTGGCCACCGCGATGGAGTGCCGCTGCTACCACGGCGGCGAGGGCCGCACCCGCCTGCGGCAGCTGAAATACAAGGGGGCAGACTACTTTACCCTGTTCCTCTTCCTAACAATTACTGTTGGGGTTGGAATTTTAGGTCATTTTGGCTTTTAAACACCTAATGCTGCCAAAACCTCTTGACGCAGGCCCAATCCAAAGAGATAATAGGCGTTGACCAGGTTGGCCATGTACCAGGACTGGATCCCCTCAAACTCAAGGTACAGCTCCCAGCCCAGCTTTTTTGCATTCTGTTCACTGATAGCTTCAAATTCCTGTTCCGCCCGGCAAAATTCCGGGTTTTCCTTACAAAACTCGTAAATCTTCCCCGGCAGCTCAATGTTATCCTGGAACAGGGTATAAAGGATATCGTTCATGGTTGCACCTTCTTTATGTGTATTTACAGTATATTATAGCGCGTTTTTTCAGTATGTCAAGTGTATGAGGGATATTTATGTCTATTTTTTCTGAACGGCTCAAATTACTGCGCCAGGAGAACCGATATAAACAGCGGGAAATGGCTGAAATCTTCGGTATGAAGCTGCGTGGTTATCAGCAATACGAGTACGGCCAAAACTACCCCACAGTCCTTGGCTTGATTGAGATCGCCAAATTCTTCCACGTCAGCACCGATTACCTGCTGGGCCTGACGGATAAGCGGGAAGTCAACAGGTGAGCGCAAGAAAGGCCCCTTAGGCAAAGGGGCTCCGCCCGGAGGGCGGTGGGGATTGTATTTCGCCGCAGGCGAAATGTGTGAAACAAAGCCTGCATCTGCGAAAACCTTGTTTATTTCATATGTTTCGCTTTGCGAAACACAATTCTCCGTCATCCGCTTTGCGGATGCCACCTCCTTTGCCAAAGAAGGCTTTGCCGCCTGCGGGCGGGACGAAAGGTTTTTACGATGGAACGCAACATTGCTTTAAAACTGATGTACAACGGCACGGCCTACCACGGGTGGCAGGTACAGAAAAACGCAGTTTCTGTGGCGGAAACGCTGGAAAGGGCGCTGGCGGCCACAGTGGGCCACCCGGTGAAGTGCACCGGGGCGGGCCGCACCGACGCGGGGGTCCACGCCGAGGTATATGTGGCCAACTTCCGCACCACCTCCCGCATCCCGCTGGACAAGCTCCCTTTGGCGGTAAACACCCGTCTGCCCGACGACATCGTGGTGGTCAAGGCCGCCCAGGTACCGGAGGCGTTCAACGCCATCGGCTCCTGCCGGAAGAAGGAGTACACTTATCGGATTTACAATTCCCGTCTGGGTAATCCGTTTTATGTCAATCGGGCCTGGTTCTACCCCAGACGGCTGGACGAGACCGTTATGGCCCGGGCGGCGGAGCAGTTCGTAGGCACCCACGACTTTCGGGCAGTGCGCTCGGTGGGCACCGAGACCAGAACCACCGTTCGGACGGTGTACTGGTTCGACGTGGAGCGCCAGGGCGACCTGATAGAATGCCGGGTGTGCGCCAACGGCTTTCTGTACAACATGGTAAGGGCCATGGTGGGCACCGTCGTCTACGCCGCCGAGGGAAAGCTGGCTCCGGAGGACATTCCCGCCATTCTGGAGTCGGGCAACCGAACCCTGGCCGGGCCTACTGTTCCCCCGGGAGGGCTTTACATGACAAAATTGTGGTATGAAGAGGATATTTTATAAGTAGAGTATGAAAGAGAATCAGAAATCCCCGGCCCCCAAACGAATCAAAAAACCGAATATATTTTTCCGTCTGTTCGCTCTCGTCGTGACGGCAGCCCTGGTGCTGGGGGCCCTGGCGCTGGTCGTCTACCGGGACACCTATAACGTGGGCGCGCTGAAGCGGTGGCTGGCCTACCGGGATATGCCCACCAGTGAGACCGGCGAAGCCGCTCCCTTTACCCATGCCGGGGGCGACAAGCTGTCCACAGCCTATCTGGACAGCGGCGTGGTCACCGTCTCCGCCGCCGGAGCTCACTACTATGGTCTGGACGGCGAACACCTGGCGGAGGAAGTGCTGTCCATGGAGAACCCGGTGCTGTCCGCTTCCCGGACGGCCGCGGTGGCTTACGACGCAGGCAACCAATCCCTGTTTCTTTTCCGCAGCGGCACAGAGACCTTCAAGCTCACCCTGACAGGGAGCAACAACCTTCTCTCCGCCCGGGTAAACGACAGCGGCTGGCTGGCAGTCACCGCCCAGCAGAGCGGCTTCAAGGGAGCGGTCACCGTCTACAACAGCCGGGGCACAGAGGTCATCACCGTCGGCCTGTCCTCTGTCTTTGCCGTAGACGCCGCTGTCTCCCCCGATGGACAGTCGGTGGCAGTGATCACTATGGGGCAGGAAAACGGCAACTTTTTCAGCCGCCTGCTCCTCTATCCCCTGGACCAGACGGAGCCCTCTGCCCAGGTAGAACTGGGCGCTCTCACCGTACTGGACCTGGATTACGAGGAGGATCTGCTGTGGGTACTGGGTGAGGACCGGCTGCTTACCGTCTCCACCGACGGCACAACGGTGAATTCCTATTTCCTCACCCCGAACTATCTGAAGGGCTGTTCGCTGAAGGGGGACGGTTTCGCGCTCCTCCTGACGGGCCCCTACCGGGCCGGCGGAGCTGCCCAGGCCGTTATTATCGACAGCGCCGCCCAGGCCGTCTGCTCTGTCCCTCTGGCCGGCCAGGTACTGGACTACGCCGCCGCCGGCGAATATTTCGCCCTGCTGACAGGCAGCCGGTTGACCATATATAACAAGGGATCCGACCTGTACGCCGCCCTGGACAATCCCCAGGCCGCCCGGCATCTGGATCTGGCCCCCAATGGCTCCGCCCTGCTGGCCAACGAGCAGCAGGCCTGGCTGTATATCCCCCCATCCTGACAACCTGGAGGAACAAACTATGAACTACATCATCTACGACCTTATCATCGCCGCGGTCCTGCTCTTCTTCTTCTGGCTGGGATACCGGAAGGGCTTTGTCCTCACGCTGTGCTCCCTGCTGGCCGTCTTTGTGGCCCTGATCGGGGCCAGTATCCTGTCCAACGCTTTGGCCGAGCCGGTCGCCAAGGCTATTGAGCCTGTTGTCGCCAACAGCATCCACGACACGGTGTCCAGCTACTACCAACGGGCCCCGGAGGTCGGCGCTTCCTCCCGGGATGAGGCCGACTGGCTGGCCCAGCTCCCTGTTGACGAGCTGCTGGAACCCCTGAAGGAATCCAAAGCCTTCAAGGGCTTTGCGGATGCTTTCCAAAAAGCGGTGGATGACAAGGCCGCCGACATCGTCACGCACGCCGCCCAGGAGCTGGCTCACTTTGTGGCGGTGCAGATCGCCCGGATGGTAATCTTCGCCGTGGCCTTTGTGGCCGTTTTGATCGCCTGGTTCTTTATCAGCCACGCCCTGGACCTGGTGGCCAAGCTGCCCGTCCTCAACACCGTCAACGCCTGGGGCGGCGGGGCGGTGGGCCTGGTCAAAGGGGCGCTGATCGTGTTCATCGCCGTCTGGCTGCTGACGGACAGCTACATTTCCCCCGCAGCCGTAGAGAGCTCTTATCTGCTGAAATTCTTTGCCACCGTGAGCCCTCTTTCATTTTTCCTGTAAACCCTGTATTTCTCAGGGAAAAGTTCATACCCAGTTCATAATTAGGGTGTACCATCTCCCCAAACGTAAACTTTTCCCGAAAGGAGCGTATTCACCATGCAGCCTACCATGTGCAGCCGCTGCGGCAAAAATGTGGCGGTCATCTTTATCACAAAGCTGGAGGGCGGCACCTCAAAGAACGAGGGGCTGTGCCTCAAGTGCGCCCGGGAGATGGGGATCAAGCCCATCGACGACATGATGAAAAAAATGGGTATCAGCGACGAGGACCTGGACACCCTCACTTCCGAGATGATGTCCGCTTTCGGCGGCGCCGAGGGTATTGAAGGCATGATGTCCCCTGCCAAGGAGGAGGACGATGAGGAAGATGACGGCCGCACCGCCACCTTCCCCTTTCTCAACCAACTTTTCGGGGGCGGCAGTTCCTCCACCCCCTCTCCCGCCTCCGGCGAGAGCTCTGCCCCGCCTCCGGGTCGGGGTGACAAGAGCGCCGCCAAACCCGCCAAGCGCAAGTTTCTGGACAACTACTGCATCTCCCTGACCCAGCGAGCCCAGGAAGGTAAGCTGGATAAACTCATCGGCCGGGAGCGGGAGCTGGAGCGGGTGGTACAGATCCTCAACCGCCGGCAGAAGAACAATCCCTGTCTCATCGGCGAGCCCGGTGTAGGCAAGACTGCCATCGCCGAAGGTTTGGCCCAGCGCATCGCTGACAAGGACGTACCCTACAAGCTGCTGGAGAAGGAGGTCTACCTGTTGGATCTCACTGCACTGGTGGCGGGCACCCAGTTCCGGGGCCAGTTTGAAAGCCGGATGAAAGGTCTCATCGAGGAGATCAAAAAGCTGGGCAACATCATTCTGGTTATCGACGAAGTACACACTATTGTAGGGGCCGGAGACGCCGAGGGCTCCATGAACGCCGCCAATATTCTTAAGCCCGCCCTGTCCCGCGGGGAACTGCAAGTCATCGGCGCCACTACGCTCAACGAGTACCGCAAGCACATTGAGAAGGATACCGCCCTGGAGCGGCGCTTCCAGCCCGTTATCGTGGAGGAGCCCTCCATTGAGGACAGCGTGAAGGTCATTGAGGGCATTGCCCCCTATTATGAGTCCTTCCATCAGGTGGAGGTCTCCCCTGCCATGTGCCGTCTGGCCGTCACCATGAGCGAACGCTACATCACTGACCGCTACCTCCCTGACAAGGCCATCGACCTGATCGACGAGGCCTGTTCCAATGTAAACCTCCACAACAAGGCTCTGGCCCGCTTGAATGCGGTGGACAAAGAGCTGGCCGATCTGGCCAAGGAGAAGGAGGTCATGATGGCCGCCGCCACTGAGGACTCCTACAAGCGGCTGGCCGACATCAAGAGCCTGGAGCTGCGGCTGGAGGAGGAGAAAACAGGGCTGGAAAACGAGGCCCATCCTGCCCTTACCGAGGAACATCTGGCCAACGTCATCGAGCTGTGGACCAACATTCCCGCCAGCCGCATCCAGGAGCAGGAGTTCCAGCGGCTGGCCAAGCTGGAACAGCGGTTGGAGGAGCATGTCATCGGCCAAAACGAGGCGGTAAAGGCTGTCTCCGCCGCCATCCGCCGCGGAAGAGTCGGTATCTCTCCCAAGCGCAAGCCGGTCTCCTTCATTTTTGTGGGCTCCACCGGCGTGGGTAAGACCGAGCTGGTCAAGCAGCTGGCCGCTGACCTGTTCGACACCCCCGAGTCCCTTATCCGGCTGGATATGTCCGAATTTATGGAGAAGCATGCCGTCTCTCGGATCATCGGCTCTCCCCCGGGCTACGTGGGTTACGACGAGGCGGGCCAGCTTACCGAGAAAATCCGCCGCAAACCCTATTCCGTGGTTCTCTTTGATGAAATTGAGAAAGCCCACCCCGACGTGCTGAATATCCTTCTGCAGGTGTTGGATGACGGCCGCATTACCGATGCCCACGGCAGGACGGTAAACTTTGAAAACACTGTAATCGTTATGACAACCAACGCCGGGAGCGGTACCAAAGTTGGCTCCGTTGGCTTCGGCCGCACCGCCAATGAGCAGGGCAAGGACCGGGCCCTGAAGGCATTGAACGACTTCCTGCGCCCCGAGTTCATTAACCGGGTGGATGAGATCGTCTATTTCAACCAGCTGTCTGAGGATAATTTCAAAGGTATTGCAGTCCTCATGCTCAAGGAGTTGGTAGGCACCCTGAAGGAGAAGGATATCAATTTCACCTGGGACGAAACTCTGCTGGATTACCTGGTAAAGAAGTCCTACTCCGCAGCCTATGGCGCGCGGAATCTGCGCCGCCTCATCCAGAAAGAGCTGGAGGATGCTATTGCCGTCCGGCTCATCGAGGGCTGGCAGGAGCCAGTGTCCCAGCTGAAGGCCGTCTCTGATGGAGAGGCGCTGGAGCTTCTGGCGATGTAAAAGCACCTCCGGAACTGAAACGCAAAAAAACCACCGGTTAAAAACCGGTGGTTTTTTTGATTCTTTATTTGAGCCGGAAGCCGCCCTTTCCGCTGTTCTTCACCTGATACAGTGCTTCGTCCGCTTCGGCGCTGAGCGCTTCATAGCTCCGCCCGCAGGTAGGGGCGCTGGCCGCACCGATGCTGACGCTGGCACGGGCATCAATCCCCTCAATTCGCAGCGTCCGTACTCGCTCCAGCAGCTCCTGCGCTTTCTGCTCGGCGGTATTCCTGCTGTCGGAACCAGACAAAAAGGCCACAAACTCGTCTCCGCCTATCCGGGCCACAATATCGTCGGAACGGAAGGTCTCCGTCAGAATTCGGCCCACCGCAGTCAGCAGCTTGTCGCCGGCGGCATGTCCATAAGTATCGTTGATAGATTTGAAGTCATCCAGATCCACCATAAACAGCACACCCCGGGAAATCTGCTCCAACCGGGCGTTAATCATCTTTACGCCAGCCCGGTTATACAGCCCGGTGAGGGGATCCTGCCGGGCCTGTTTCCGCAGCTCCTTTTCTCGGTCAATCTGCACACTGATATCCGTCAGCGTGCCAATGATCCGGACGACCTGGCCTTCTTCATCAAACACCGCCTTATACTGACTGCGGTACCATCTGTAGTTTCCGTCCCGCCCCTTCAGGCGGATGCGGTCATGCTCAATCTGGTCCGGAACCATATTCACTGCATTCTTCAGGATCTGCCGCGCGTTGTCCGCATCCTCCGGGTGAAAAACAGACAAGCCGCCGTCACCACTGGTGACTTTCTCTATCCGAAGACCTGCAATCTCTAAAGTGCCCAAAGCGTTTGAGGTAAACTCCAGACTGTCATCCCCACAGTGATACTCAAAGAGAAGTGTATCCTTGAATTCAGCCAGCGCGGCGTAACGCATCCGATCCCTCGCCATCCTGACCCGCTGCCGCCACATCAGGGCAGCTAAAACGGCACACACTACCATGCTCACCAGCATAATTACTGTCTGCATCATCGCCGTGCGCTCTATATTCACACTGGGGGACGTAGAAAACTGCACAATCCGCCAGCCATTGTAAGAGACCGGCGCCCAGGCGGTATAATTCTGGCCTTTCTCCATAGCGTAACTGAAAGAGCCGGATGGGTTCATCTGATAGGCCGCAGCAAATTCCTTCTCCCCTTCCTGACTTAAGCCGTCTCTTCTCCCCAAATCAACCAGACTGCTTTCCTGAATACCAGAATTGCTCCCATAGACAACATAGCCGTCCTCCCCGGCAATCACACTGTGGACACTGTGGAAGAATGTGGAATGCTTTCCCTGCCGGAGCAGGGTGTCGGCGTTCATTTTGGCCTCCAGCGTGCCTACCACCTGCCCGTCCCACTCCACCGGGCGGAGTACCGCAACATAACAGCTGTTTTCATCCGGGCCGGCAAGGATTCCGCTGACTACGGCCTCCCCCGCAAGAATCCGGTCCAGCAGCTCCGGGTCCTCATGCCCCCATGGGGCGGCGGACAGGTCTCTCCGGTCCAGATAATCCAGATCCATACGATCATCCACCAGATTGAAGGTCTCCACCATCGGCTCCACCCAGCTTTTTTCGGGGACTTTGCCCTCTCCCTCAATAAAGAGATTCGTATTTTTCAGCACGGTCTCCGCATAGTGAATCAGATAGCCGGCACCCTCTCCTGCCTCCTCTGTGTGAGCGGTCAGGCTCTCTACCAGCATCCGGTCCAACTCTGACTCCACCGCCCGGTAGCGTACGATCAGCATGACCAACAGAACCAGCAGCAGAATTCCGCCGCATACGGTGAGTATCACAGCCATTCGGTTTGAGTTTTGATGCTTCTTTTTGATCACGTTCCGCCCACCCCCAATCTGTAAAATATCTCACTTATCTATTTTACCACTCCAGATATTTTTTGTAAAGATATTCGAAATATTTTTTTGTAAATCTATCTTTTCTTGACCAACGCCTCTCCGGCCAGATAAATATCTCCCGCACCTGCGGTCAGAATCAGGTCGCCGGGCTGAGCAATATTCGCCAGGCAGGAGGTCACTTCCTCCAGAGAGGGGCAGTATACCCCTCCCGGAATTTTCCGCACCAGATCCAGTGAGGAGATACCCAGGGTATTCTGCTCCCGGGCTGCGTAAATCTCTGCCAGCACTGCCGCGTCAGCCAACTTCAGCACCTCCACAAAGTCGTCGAAGAGAGCGGCGGTTCGGGTATAGGTGTGGGGCTGGAAGGCGCAGACAACCCGCCGATAGCCCAGCGTTTTGGCCATGACAAGCAGGGCACGCAGCTCATCGGGGTGGTGGGCATAGTCGTCATAGATGTCAGCGCCGTGAAAAACCCCCTTCTTCTCAAAACGCCTTCCCGCTCCGGTAAAGGCATCCAGCCCCTCCTCCACCGCCGTTCCCGGCACGCCCAGCACATAGGCGGCGGAAGCAGCAGCCAGCGCATTGGAGACATTGTGCTCTCCCCCTACCCGGAGCTTCACGTGGGCGTATCGCTCTGCGTGGACCACAATGTCAAAGGCAGGCAGTCCATGATCCCAGGTGAGGTTTTCAGCGGTGCACTCCGCCTCCTCCTTCAGTCCGAAAGTAAACGGGTCCAGTCCGCAGGCAACACTTCGCGCCCCCGCGTTATCCGCATTGATAATCACCCTTCCGCCGGAGGGTACCAGCTGGGCAAAGCGGTGAAAAGAACGTTTGATGTCGTCCAGATCCTTGAAAAAGTCCAGATGGTCGGCCTCCACATTGAGAATGACTGCCACTGTGGGGGCAAAGGAGAGAAAGGAATTACAGTATTCACAGGACTCGGCAATGATGGTGTCTCCATGCCCCACCCTGTGGCCTGCCCCCAGAATGGGCAGAGTGCCCCCAATCATCACGGAGGGGTCCCGGCCGGCGGCCAAAAAGATATGTGTACACATGGAAGTGGTGGTGGTCTTTCCGTGGGTCCCCGCCACGCACAGGGCGTTTTTATAGTGGCGCATAATGGCTCCCCAAGCCTGTGCCCGCTCAAAGACAGGGATACCGGCGTGCAGCGCAGCGGCAATCTCCGGGTTGTCGTCGTGGACAGCGGCAGTACGGATCACGCATCCCGCCCCCTCCACACTTTGGGGCAGGTGGCCGATCACCACTGGGATCCCCATAGACCGAAGATGCTCCACCGCGGCGCTCTCCTTCATATCCGAGCCGGTAATATCAACTCCCTTCCCTTTCAGCACCTCAGCCAGCGGGGCCATGGATACCCCGCCGATCCCCACCAGATGGGCGTGGGCCCCGGGCTTAATATAGTCCTCAATGTTCCGATTCATAGGACAGCACCTCTTTTACATGGTTTCTCTCTTTATTCTATCCATTTTTGGAAAAATTGGTGCAGATTTTATCTCTTCACCGCCAGATCATAAAGCTGATTCCGGGAAAGCCCCAGTTCTCCGGCCGCCCGGTGCACCGCATCCCGCAGGGAGAGTCCCTCCCTCCGCAGACTCTCTACCAGCGCCAGCCCGTCCTCCAGGGAAATTTCCTGCTCCCCGGTGGGCGCCGCCCCCCGGACCACCAACACAAACTCCCCCTTCGGGTCGTTCTCCCGATACCAGGCAGCGGCCTCCCCCAGGGTGGTGCGGCAAATCTCCTCGTGGAGCTTGGTCAGCTCCCTGCACAGGGTCAACGGCCGCTCAGCCCCAAAAGTCTCCGACAGGTCCTGGAGAGTGGCAGCCAGTTTGTGTGGAGCCTCATAAAAAATCATGGTCCGCTCCTCCCCCCGGAGGGAGTCCAGATGGGCCCGGCGGTTCTTCTTATTCATGGCCAAAAACCCCTCAAAGGTGAATCGGCCGGTGGGCTGGCCGGAAACGGCCAGGGCCGTCACCAGCGCACAGGGGCCCGGAATGGCGCAGACAGAGATGCCCAAGCCGGCACACCGGACCACCAGCTCCTCGCCCGGATCGGAGACAGCAGGGGTTCCCGCGTCAGTGACCAGGGCGCAGTTCTCTCCGGCCAGTAACCGGTCAATGACCGCCTGACCACCCCAGTCCGTATTGTGACGGTGGTAGGTAAGCATAGGCTTCTTCAGTCCCAGGTGGTTGAGCAGTTTCACCGTCACACGGGTATCCTCGGCTGCGATAAAGTCTGCGCGCTCCAGCGTCTCCGCCATCCGCCGGGAAATATCCCCCAGATTTCCAATAGGGGTGGGCACCAGATAGAGCGTCCCGGCCATACAGTCACCTCTTCCCAATAATTTTCAAAATATTATAGCACAGACGGGAAATTTGTGGTATCCTTTTTGACAATAATGTATTGAAATGCGCAAAATTTGTCCGGGTGTGTTTCAGATCCCTGCTTAATCAACAGCAAAATGTCAAAAAAAATGAAAAAATTTTTTGCTGGGCAAGGTCCAGATGCAGGAAGGCGGTATTTTATGATCAAAACAGAACAGCTGGGCCCCTATACCATATCATGGTCCAAAGGCGTCTTTCCTCTAGGAGGCGACACCCTGGCTCTGGGGGGGTTCTGCACAATAAAGCCCGGGTGGAGGGTGTGTGACCTGGGGACGGGCAGCGGGGCTCTTCTTCTGCTGCTGGCCCGGCGAGCGGAGGGCCTGTCCCTTACCGGCGTGGAACTGGATCCCCTGTCTGCCCAGACCGCCCAAAAAAATCTGGAGGCTAACCAGCTCACCGGAGATATCCTTTCCGGCGACCTGCGCTCCGCCCCCCTCCCCGCCGGAGCCTTTGACCTGGCAGTGTCCAACCCGCCTTATTTCTCTGCGGGCAGCGGCAAAAGCGGCGGCGCTGCCCGCAGTGAGGATGCCTGCACTCTGGAAGACCTGTGCGCCGCCGCCGCACGGCTTATCAAGAACGGGGGCCGCTTTACCCTGTGCCACCGCCCGGAACGGCTGGCAGACGTAATCTGCGCCCTCCGGGCCCACCACCTGGAGCCCAAAAGGATGAGGCTGGTCTCCCACAGTTCGGAGCACCTCCCCTCCCTCCTGCTGCTGGAGGCGATAAAACAGGGAAAACCCGGACTAAAAGTTGAAATCAGTCAGAGAGAATGCTGAAATGCGGCGATCGAAATCGATCGCCGCACATTTAATATTGTCGATTGAATTGAACGCAAAACACAGCTTCTTACTCCACCGGCTTCATGGTGGGGAACAAAATCACTTCCCGGATGGAGTCGGACCCGGTCAGAAGCATAACGATCCGGTCGATACCCATGCCCATACCGCCCGTGGGGGGCAAACCGTACTCCAGAGCGGTAAGGAAATCCTCGTCCATCATCTCGGTCTCCTCGTCCCCCCGCTCCCGCTGCTCCACCTGCTTCTGGAAGCGCTGGCGCTGGTCGATAGGGTCATTGAGTTCAGAGAAAGCGTTGGCCAGCTCACTGTGGCAGACAAACAGCTCAAACCGCTCAGTGAGCCGTGGGTCGTCGGGGGAGCGCTTAGACAGGGGAGAGACCTCCACCGGATACATGGTGATAAAGGTGGGCTGGATCAGCTGCTCCTCCACCTTCTGGTCAAAACAGGCGTACAGGGCGTTGCCCCAGGTCTTTTCAGCGGCATCGGCCAGTTCCACTCCGATGGCCCTGGCGGCGGCCACCGCCTGGGCGTCGTCAGAGATGGCGGCGAAATCCACTCCGGTATACTCCCGCACCGCATCTACCATGGTCAGCCGGCGCCAGCCGGGGGTCAGGTCGATCTGCTCCCCCTGCCACTCAACCTGATAGGAGCCCAGGATTTCCTGGGCTGCGCCGGACAGGATACCCTCGGCAATGTCCATCATGTCGTGGAAATCAGCGTAGGCCTGGTACAGCTCTACGGTGGTAAACTCCGGATTGTGCTTGGGGTCCATCCCCTCGTTGCGGAAAATTCGGCCGATCTCATAGACCCGGTCCATGCCGCCCACAATGAGCCGCTTCAGGGTCAGCTCGGTGGCGATGCGCATGTACATATCGATGTCCAGGGTATTGTGATGGGTGATAAAGGGCCGGGCGGCGGCTCCGCCTGCGATAGTGTTAAGGACAGGGGTCTCCACCTCGATATAGCCCATATTGTCCAGGTAGCTGCGCATGAACTTGATAAATTTAGAGCGGATGATGAAGTTGCGTTTTACCTCCGGATTGACAATCAGGTCCACATATCGCTGGCGGTAGCGCAGCTCAGTGCTGGTCAATCCATGGAATTTCTCGGGCAGGGGCAGCAGGGACTTGCTGAGCAGGATGACCTTCACCACCCGGATGGACATCTCTCCCCGTTGGGTACGAAACACCACGCCCTTTACGCCCACAATGTCTCCGATGTCGTACTTCTTAAAACGGCTGTACTCTTCCTCATCCATCTCGTCTCTCCGGGCGTAGAGCTGGATGCGGCCCGACTTGTCCTGCAGGTCACAGAAGGACACCTTGCCCATTCCCCGCTTGGACATGAGCCGTCCGGCAATGGACACCTCTTTTCCCTCCAGGGCGTCGAAATTGTCCTTGATATTGGCGGAGTCGTTGTCCACTGCGTACCGGGTAATCCGGAAGGGGTCATTTCCGCTGTCCTGAAGCTCTTTCAGCTTGTCCCGGCGGATCTGAAGCAGCTGGGACAGATTTTCCTGTTCCGGCGCCCCGGTCTGGTTGTTTTTATCGGCCATATTGACTACTCCTTATCTCTCTACCTTCAGCAGCTTATACTCCACCAGGCCGCCGGGGGCGTCTACAGTCACGTCGTCCCCCGCGTTTTTGCCCAGCAGCGCCTTGCCAAAGGGGGAATCCTCCGAAATCGCCCCGTTCATGGGGTCGGCCTCCTGGGAGCCCACAATCTTATAGATCAACTCCTCATCAAACTCTCTGTCCAGCACGGTGACAGTAGAGCCAAGACGGACGTAGTCGCCGTCGGTCTCGTCCTCCTCAATCACAACATAGTTGGACAGGATCTCCTCCAACTCGCTCATGCGGGCATAGAGCTTGCCCTGTTCATTTTTCGCCTCGTCATACTCGCTGTTCTCTGACAGGTCGCCGAAGGAACGGGCCTCCTTAATCAGGTCGGCCACCTCTTTTTCCCGGACCGTCTTGAGGTATGTCATCTCGTCCTGCAGTTCCTTGAGTCGCTGGGGACTCAGCTTATACTCCTTCGCCATGAAATCTTTGCACACCCTTCCATTGGACTACTCCCTGCCGTCCCCGCTCCGGCGGGAACAAAGGCAAAATTGGGTACAGTCGTACATTCTGTGCCATTATATGTGTTTCCCAACCGTCTGTCAAGTGATTTTTATGTCGTCAGGCCCCAGTTTTCCCCCCTCCCACAGGGCGGACAGCAAGGACAGGTCCTCCCGGTCCCCCTCTCCCAATCCGGGCGCGCTGAGCACCAGCCCCGCCAGATTCGGCTGGGGACCGTACAGCTTCAACGCCTCCCCCTCCCGCCGAGGACAGTCCGCATGAAAACACAGCGCCGCATGACAAGCCTCCCCTGGCGGCAGAACAGGAATCCCGAATTCCTGCCGCAGCCAGGCAGACAGCTCCTCTCCGCCCCGGGGGGCGTCCACCACCAGGCCCCGCACCCTCTGGCACAGCCGGGCCGCCGTCCGGGCCATGTCCCGGTCTGCCCGCAGTCCCCGAAGGGCAACTACGGCCCTGTCCGGCGCCAGGCCCCGCTGTTCCAGCAACGCCAGCGCCAGCGGCGCCGACTGGGCACGGACAAAGTTCTCCGGGTCCACCGGCCGCAGCCCAAACCGGCTCAGCAGAGGCCACTGGCCGAACTCTCCGGAGACCAGCACCCGCACAGCGCCGCCCCGGCGCAGCCCTTTTCCCGCCCGGCACAGGCGGCGCTCCCCCCATAAACCGCTCGGATCCGCCTCCGCCCGCAGGACAGGCAGGCCATACAGTCTGCCTGCTTCCGCCTTTCCCCTGCCCCGGCCTGTTAAAACCAGCTGACCAATCAACACATATCCCCCTCCCCAACACAGTATGCGGGGATGGCGGCAGGATATGAAAGGGCGGCGCTGCGCGCCGCCCTACTTTTCAAAAAAGCCCTGTATTTCACCCAGGAGTTCCATGGCCTTGAATTTGAGGACATAGCCCTCGCCGCTTCCCGTAACCAGCGCCCCCTGACCGGGAGTAAAATAACCGGCCTCCAGCGCCTGATTTACCGTCTCGCTGGCCGCCCCCAGGCACAGGGGCGGGAATGCCACACACCACCAGTTCCGGCCCTTCCCTTCGCCGATAACAATCCGCAGGGCAGTATAGTTTCCGGCTGGAAGGGCAAAGCCCTCATACTCCCTGGTGGGAAACCAGCACTCCTCCAGTGAGGCGGACACCGGATAGTCATACCCCTGTTCCTCTACTACCTCCCGGCCGGCGGCGGCCAGAATACCCAGACCGCCCTCCAGGGATGCCTGAGCCTCAGCCAGGGCTGCCCCCTCCGGGTACAGCTCCTCAGCCTCTTTCAGCACCCGGTCCCGTACAGCCAGCTTCAATGCCTGATCTCCCTCGCTGTCCGAGTTTGCAATCACGTGAAAGCGAATGACGCTGTCCGCCAGCTCCTGCTGCTCCCGACCCAGCCAGCTTCCCGTTACCACGGCCATCAATACGCCCAGCATCAATGCCAGCTCCCATATCTTCAGCTTCCGGTCCATAATACCGCTCCCCGGCGGCAAAAAAGGCCGCCTATACAGTAAGATTTCTTACAGTATAGGCGGTTCTTTCTGATTTTAAACGGTGTACGTCAAAAAAACCTCGCCGCCGAAGTCGCTCAGGCGCTCCCGGGCCTGCTGGGCACAGCTCTCATCGTCGAAGAGACCGAATGCAGTAGGGCCGGTTCCGCTCATGCTGGCCCCCAGAGCTCCGCACTGAATCAGGACATTCTTAAGGTCGTTCACCCGAGCGTGCTGGCGCTCGGGCAGAGCGTCCTCAAAGACGTTATACATCCGCCGGGCCACTCCGGCCAGATCTCCCGCCCCCAGGGCTGCAACGGCCCCCTGGGTGTCGGGGCGGCAGCGCAAGCGCACACTGTCAATCTTGGCAAAGAGGGCGGGAGTGGAGATAGAGAATTCCGGTTTGCACAGCACCACCCAGCACCGGGGCAGAGAGGGCAGAGGGGTGAGAACCTCCCCCCTCCCCTCGGCCAGGGCAGTGCCGCCGATTACACAGTAGGGCACGTCGGAGCCCACCCGCTCCCCGATTTTGGCCAAATCCGGCGGAGACAGGGGCTCCCCCTCCGCCCGGTTCAGAGCCCGGAGGACGGCGGCTGCGTCGCTGCTCCCCCCGGCCATTCCGGCGCACACAGGAACTCGCTTTTCAATGGTGATATCCAGTCCCCTTGGGGTCTGTCCTCGGGCTTCCCACCAGCGCAGGGCGGCCTGGGCAGCCAGATTCTTCTCGTTATTGGGCAGGAAATGGAGATTGGTGCTCACTCGCACCTCCCCGGACCCATTCTCCTTCAGGGTAAGGGCGTCGGCCAGCGCAACGGACTGCATAATCATCCGCAGGTCGTGGTAGCCATCGGGGCGTTTGCCCAGCACATCCAGCGTCAAATTCAGTTTCGCGTGGGCCAAAACCTCCATGGCAGTCTCCTCCCCTCTCATTTTCTGATTTTCCGGGCCTCCAGATAAAAGCGCTTGTCGTGGGCCTCCCCCATAGAGAAGGTCTTTCTGGGCAGCACACCGTCGTGAATCACGGTGGGAAACAGCTCCCCCTTGTCCATAGGAGGCAACAGGAAGGCCACGGCATCCTCCCGCTCCTCCGCCAGCTGCCTGGCCTCGTCTCCACCGTGGATATAGTCCACCCGCGCTCTGGGGTGAGAAGCTATGTAGTCATCCAGAAAGTTTTGAAGGGTACCCACCGGCAGCCGGGCGGAAGGCTCCCCCACCGTCACCTCTCCCCGGCTCCACCGGCTGACAACGAAGGGCAGAACATGCCCCTCTCCCCTGCCCTGGAGGGCGGAGGGGTAGTATTTCATCAATTCGTCCAGCAGCTCCTCCGGCCTCACTCCGAACACCACCCGGTGGATGGGCTCAAACTCCAGACTGTCGTCATGGAGATTGACCAGCTCGCACAGGGCGTATCGGGAGGGCAGCTCAGGCCAGCGGGCCGGATCGGTCATTCCCTTGCGCCGCTCATAGCACTCTTTGGCGGTGGCCAGAGAGTGGTTGCCGTCCCCCACGGCCAGGAGCAGCCCGCCCCGCTCTCTTTCGGCCCCGGACTTCATAACTTGGAGGGTTTGGGCCACATGTTCCATCTGTGCTGGGGTCAGCTTCCAGCCCTTCACATGCCCCCCCCGCTCCATCAGATCAAAGTCATAGAGCAGCTCCATCTCCCCGGTCCGGGCGGACAGAGGCTCAATGAGGGTCTTATCCGGATCGTCGGCCAGGAGCATGACATGGGGCAACTCGATGGGGGCGTTCTTCCGCACTGCCACCCTGGGCGGAATGCGGGACATCACGGTGCCTTCCGTAGCACGGATGGCAGAGGCGGCCCCCGGCTCATAGTCGTATTGCTCCAGATCCGCCATGCCCACCAGCCCCCGCCGGACCTTTCCGGAATACAGGGTGCGCTCCACGTAGATCAGCGTCTCGGGGTACTCCCGAAAGCGGCCCTCCCGCAGGTAGCGGCTCATAGTATTGTTGACCTCCATAATGTCGGTCTCCACGCTGGGGCCCTCCAGGCAGCTCTCAGGCAGAATCAGCCGCAGGGCCGAGGGGGCGCGGCCTACCCGGTTCTCCACCCGCTGCCAGTATTCCGGCCGGGAGGTGTACTGATCGCAGGCCACCACCGACCACAGGGACAGGTCGCAGTTTTGAGGCAGAAGAACATCTGCGGGCCCGAAAGGCAGACCGTCAAAAATGTCGTTCATAGGGGTCACTCCTCTTTCTTTTGCTCTAACAGCTTATCCAGCTTTTTTTCCATACGGTCCAGCTTTTCCCATAGTACCCGCAGGCCGGCCAGTACTAAACCGCCAAGCACCAAACCAAAAATCAGCCAGGCGTCACCCAGGGACGATAGAAGAAGAGTGGTGAAAAAAAGCCCGGCGGCACATAAAAAGAAGTAAATGATAAAGGATACCATCTCAGCCCAGCACCTTTTCAATGGCAGACAGCAGCTCGTCAAACTCCTCAAAGGCGGGCAGCTCGGGATGAGCCGCCTTGATGGCTTCGGTGGACTTGAACAGGAAACCTGCCTTACTGGCCTGGATCATTCCCAGGTCGTTGAAGCTGTCTCCGGCAGCAATGGTGTCGTAACCGATGGACTGCAAGGCCTTCACGGTAGTCAGCTTGGATTTCTCACACCGCATCTGATAGCCGGTAATCTCCCCGTTCTCCCCCACCTGCAGAGTGTTGCAGAAAATGGCGGGCCAGTTCAGCTTCTCCATCAAGGGTTTTGCAAACTGCTCAAAGGTATCGCTGAGGATAATCACCTGGGTCTCAGACCGCAGTTTGTCCAAAAATTCTTTGGCTCCGGGAAGGGGGTCGATCTTGGCGATCACCGCCTGAATTTCCTTCAGGCCCAGGCCATGCTCCTTCAAAATGCTCAGCCGCCAGGTCATCAGCTTGTCGTAGTCGGGCTCGTCCCGGGTGGTACGGCGCAGCTCCGGGATGCCGCTCTCCTCGGCGAAGGCGATCCAGATCTCAGGGACCAGCACGCCCTCCATGTCTAAGCATACGATATTCATTCACAGCTCTCCTCTCTTCCCTGTTTTCTTCTCAAATTGGTCAGGAAATTGTCCATCCGGGCCACAGCCTCGGCGATGTCCTTCATGGATGCGGCGTAGCAGGCCCGGACAAAGCCCTCGCCGCCCGGGCCGAAGGCGGAGCCGGGAATGACGGCCACCTTCTCCTCCAGCAGGAAGCGCTCGCAGAACTCCTCGCTGGTCAGGCCGGTGGAGCGAATGTCCGGGAACACGTAGAAGGCTCCCTTGGGCTCAAAACAGCTCAAGCCGATGCGGTTCAGGTTTTCCACCAGATACCGGCGGCGGCGGTCGTACTCCTCCCGCATATGCTCGATATCCATATCCCCGCTGCGCATGGCCTCTACGGCCGCGTATTGGCTGGTGGTGGGGGCGGACATGATGCCGAACTGGTGCAGCTTGGTCATGGCAGCCACAATTGGCCTGGGGGCGCAGACATAGCCCATGCGCCAGCCTGTCATGGCGTGGCTCTTGGAGAAGCCGTTGACCACCACCGTCCGGTCATACAGATCGGTGAGATTGGCCGGAGAGACATGGCGGCGGCCATAGGTCAACTCGGCGTAAATCTCATCAGAGATGACCATGATATCGGTGCCTTTCAGCACCTGGGCAACAGCCTCCAGGTCCTTGCGCTCCATGGTCCCTCCGGTGGGATTGGAGGGGAAGGGCAGCACCAGCGCCTTGGTCTCGGGGGTGATGGCCGCCTCCAGCTCCTGGGGAGTAAGGCGGAACTGATTTTCCGCTTTCAGCTCCAGGTACCTGGGCACGCCCCCCGCCATCTCGGTCAGAGGTCCGTAGCAGACGAAAGAAGGTGTGGGGACGATCACCTCGTCGCCGGGGTTCACCAGCACCCGCAGGGCCAGGTCAATGGCCTCGCTGCCCCCCACCGTTACCAAAATCTGGCCGGCGTAGTCGTATTGGAGGTCAAACCGGCGGCTTAAGTAGGCGGCGATCTCCCGCCGCAGCTGAAGCATGCCGGCGTTGGAGGTATATTTGGTGTGGCCCCGCTCCAGGGAGTAGATGCCCGCATCCCGGATATGCCAGGGAGTGACAAAGTCGGGCTCACCAATCCCCAGGGAGATAGCGTCGGTCATCTCCTCCAGGATATCAAAGAATTTCCGGATGCCGGAGGGCTTGATATTTTGTATCTTCTGGTTTAGGATGCTGTCATAATTCATACGAAGATGTACTCCCTTTCCTCCGGGTCCTGGGGACGGAACACCAGATGCTTCTCTTTATATTTTTTCAGAATGAAGTGGGTGGCCGTGCCGGTAACTCCCTGGATGGGGGCCAGCCGCTCACCCACAAACTGGGCCACCTCCCGGAGGGTGCGGCCCGAGATGATAACCGTCAGATCGAAGGAGCCGCTCATGAGGTACATACTCTCCACCTCGTCATACTGGTAGATGCGTTCGGCGATGCGGTCGAAGCCGTCGATGGACTGGGGTGTAACATTGACCTCGATCAGTGCGGTCACCGTCTCTTTTCGCACCCGGTCCCAGTCCACAATGGCCTGGTAACCCAAGATGGTCCGGTCGTCCTCGTACCTCTTAACAGCGGCCTTTGCCTCGGCCTCACTCACGCCTGCGGCGGCGGCCAGCGCTGACACCGGCATGGTGCAGTCCTGCTCCAGCAGCTCCAGCAGTTTTTCCATAAATAATCCTCCTTCTGTTCGATCAATATTTTATTGGTTTACATTATACACGCTGTTGTAGAGAAAAACAATCCCAAACACAAAATAAGGAGCTCCGAATTGACAAACACTCGGAATTGTGCTACTATCCATCTTCAAGCTGGAATTTGTACTGTAGCTCTCATAAAGGAGGACTCTAATGAACATTGAAAAAATAAATGAAACCGGAACCGATATTGCAGTCATTTCCAGCAGCGATGTGGTTATTGCTGATACGCAGTCCGCTCTGGACCTGATCATGTCGGTCAAATATAACACTGGCGCGGAGCGGATCGTACTCCCCAAGGAACTGATTTGCGAGGAGTTTTTTATCCTCAGCACCGGGATTGCCGGGGAAATCCTTCAAAAATTTATCAACTACCATATGAAAGCCGCTATCTACGGCGACTATTCCCATTACACCAGCAAACCCCTGAAGGACTTTATCTACGAGTCCAACCAGGGCAGAGATATCTTTTTTACCGCGACAAAAGAGGAAGCGGTTCGGAGATTAGCGCGGACATAGTAATTACGGCGTACAAGATTCCAGTGTTCAGGCGGCCGCCCACAACGGACGGCCGCCTGTCTTTCTTCTGACACAAAACAAGTCCCCGGTTTTCACCGGGGACTTGCGGGTATCATGAATCAGCCCAGAGTCACAAGCAGGTCGTCGGTATTGACAGCGGTACCCACAGAGGCGGCCACGGCTTTCACGGTGCCGTCTACGGGAGCGGAGACCTCGATCTCCATTTTCATGGCTTCCAATACAATCAGCACATCTCCGGCCTTCACAGCTTGGCCGGGCTTACACTCCACCTTGAAGATGTTGCCAGGCATGGGACTCTTCACAGCGGTCTCACCGGCAGCAGGAGCAGCCACAGGGGCAGCGGCCGGAGCCGGAGCAGGCACGGGAGCGGGCGCGGGAACAGCCGCAGGGGCGGCTGCTGCAGGCGCGGCGGCCACAGGGGCGGCAGGAGCTGTGGCGGCAGGAGCGGGGCTGTCAGCGGCGGCTACCGACACGGCATATGCCTTTCCATCGATGGTGATAGTGTAGGTGCCGGGGCAGGTGTCCTTGGGGGCCAACACCAGATGCGGGGGCTGATAGCTGGCGGCAAAGGGCTGGATGGGCCGGGTATTCACGCCGTTGGACACGGAGGCTGGCACGTTGGCATAGTAGACGTGGCCCTGCCAGGCGGGCATGGGGGGCAGGTCGGATTCCTTCTTGGCGGCGGGAGCGGCAGCCTCCTTCTTGGGGGTGCCCTTCTTGGGGAAGCCGGCCTCCCGGTCCTTGAAGAAGGCCATCGCCACCTGGGGAAAAGCAATATAGCTCAGCACGTCCTCGTCGCTCCGGGCGGTGGCGCCCAGTTCAGCCTTGGTCTTTTCAAACTCGGGAGCCAGGGAGTCGGCAAAGCGGCCCTCCACCACGGGGGTGTTGCCCAGAATCTTCTTCTGAATATCGGAATCGATGGGAGCGGGAGTGCGTCCGTACTCGCCCCGGCAATAGGCCTTGATCTCCTTGCCCACCACCTTGTAGCGCTCGCCGGCCAGCACATTCTGCACGGCCTGGGAACCCACCATCTGACTGGTGGGGGTAACCAGCGGAGGATAGCCCATGTCGGCGCGGACCTTGGGGGTCTCTGCCAGGGCCTCGTCCAGCTTGTCGATGGCGTTCATCATCTTCAACTGTGAGATCAGGTTGGACAGCATGCCGCCCGGAATCTGATAGTTGAGACACTGGGTGTCGGTAGCCATAGAGATGGGGTCCAAGGTGCCGTCCTTAATAAAGTCAGCGCGGACGCCCTTGAAGAAGTCAGCCATCTTGATAAGCACCTTATCGTTCAGATCCACCTCATATCCCAGGGAGCGCAGGGCGTAAGCCAAGGTCTCGGTAGCGGGCTGGGCAGTACCGCCGGACATGGGCGAGATGGCAGTATCGATCACGTCGGCGCCCGCCTCAACGCCCTTCAGGCAGGTCATAAAGGCCAGGCCGGTGGTGCAGTGGGTGTGGATGACCAGGGGCAGCTCAGGCACGGCGTCTTTGATAGCGGACACCAGGTCGTAGGACTCCTTGGGACCCATAATGCCGGCCATGTCCTTGATGCAGATGGACTTCACGCCCATGCTTTTCAGGTCTTTCACCATCTGGACATTCTTCTCCAGAGTGTGGACGGGGCTGGTGGTAAAGCAAATGGTACCCGAAGCGTGGCCTCCCCGCTTGACGGTCTCGTCGATGGCGACCTCCAGATTGCGGGCGTCGTTGAGGGCGTCAAAGATACGGATGATGTCGATACCATTCTTGATGGAGTACTCCACGAACTTGCGCACCACGTCGTCAGGATAGTGCTTGTAGCCCAGGATATTCTGGCCGCGCAGCAGCATCTGCAGCTTGGTGTTGGGCATCTTGGCGCGGATCTTACGCAGCCGGTCCCAGGGATCCTCCTGCAGATAGCGCAGACAGACGTCAAAGGTGGCTCCGCCCCAGACCTCGGCAGAGTAATAGCCAGCTTTATCCATCGTCTCCAGAATGGGTTCAAACTTGCTGTAGGGCAGGCGGGTGGCGATGAGGGACTGGTTGGCGTCACGCAGGACGGTTTCAGTAAAGCCTACTTTTCTTGTCTTGCTCATAGTTTTTCGACCTCCAAATTGCTTCCCGGAGCGTTTCCCCGCACCATGCGCTCCCGTCTAGAATTGCACGGCGGGTTTGTCGGGGATAATTTGCCCCTTGGGGCGGACATTTTAGTCGCTTGTTTTATATTTTAGTATAATCTCCCAAAGAAAGCAAGCCCCTTATGAAGAATATTCTGGCCTTTTTTCTGCCGTTTCTTGTGCAAAAAAACACCGCAGCAGTCGGTGGAACTGCCGCGGTGTCTTATTCTTTCCTGTCGGCCTTCCGCCGGACACAGCGGACCGTCAACGGTCGCTGCCGGCATCGTCGTCACTGGGGTGACAGGCATCATAGTTGAAGATCAGATCGTCAATATCCCGGTCCTCGCGGACCTTGGACCAAATGCTGTTCACTTCCCGTTTGGGCATTGTCATAGCCGCCATCTCCTTTCTGTCTCTGCTGAAAAATGGGTATAAAAATACCACCGTCTGCACTGCAAACGATGGAGAAAAACTGTGGCTCAGTCTGTCAGTCCGGACATCCGCACATAATACGCTCCATTCGCTTGCAGGAAAAGAATTTCCCTGGGGTAACATAACGCTGCTGCATCTTCGCCCGCCTCTTTTCCGACAGAATCTTTTCCCCAACCGCAGAAGCCCTGAAACAACCTCTTCTGCGGCCTTGATTATTGTAAACCAAATGCATTTGCTTGTCAAGTCCTTTTTGCAATTTTTTATAAATTTTCTTTCAGTTTGTTCTCTCTCATGTAACTTTTTCCAAATCAGTCCCGCGGCCTTGGATCTTCAGTCCATGTTCCAGATACAAGTGTTTTTCTTCCTATCTTTGCATGTCAACGTTTTTGTATCTAATGCACAATTATTTGCACTTTATTTTGTTGTAATTAAACAATCCACACCTTGACGCAGCCTGCCGTCACTGCTACAATTACGGGCATCCCTGGAAGAAACAAACAACCGGGATATCATGCATAAGGAGTCCTGAATTATGATTATGAGTTCAATTACAGGAAAGTGTATCCTAATGATAATCAGCATCGCCGCAACCTGCATTGCGTCGCTGGTTTATCACCTGTTTACCAAGCTAAAAAAGCATTATCAATAAGTGCTTCACGAGCCTGTCTGCAGGAAAATCAAATTTCCTTTCCGCGGATCTCTTCCGGAACAAGAAATCTCAAAGAACTGGAACTACAGCAAGGAGGTCTTTGCTATGACAAGAGAAATCGACATTAAAAATAAGGCCCAGGTGGAAAAAATCAACCGCCTGGCCTGCAGCGCTCCTTATGAGGTCTGGCTGTTCACCGATGACATCATGCTGGACGCCCGGTCCCTGCTGGGGCTGTTCGCCCTGGTAGGTCAGCGGGCTCGCGTGGTGGTGGAAGATGACGTCTCCCCCCGCTCCCTCGACCGGCTGGTCGCCAAAATGTACTGAAAAATGGCCGTCCGATCAAATCGGGCGGCCATTTTCTCATGTCCTCCGCCATGTGGAGGGACTGAACAGAACCAGAATGGGATATATCTCCAGCCGGCCGATGATCATGCACAGGGACATAACTCCTTTGGACAGCCCGGAGAAGGCGGCGAAGTTACCGCTGGGCCCGATAGCCTCCAGACCAGGCCCCACATTGCTGACACAGGTGAGGGCGGCGCTGAAGGAGACCGCAAAGGAAAAGCCGTCCATGGAAATCACCAGCGCGGCGGCAAACACGGTCATCACATAGGCCCCCAGAAACACCAGCAGGGAGTGCAGGGTAGCCTCGCTCACCAGCTTGCCGTCCAGCTTAACCACCTCCACGCTGCGGGGGTGGCTGATACGATGGATCTCTCGGCGGACGGCCCGGAGCAGCAGGAGGATCCGGGAGCACTTCATACCGCCTCCGGTAGATCCGGCGCTGGCTCCGCAGAACATAATCAAAACGATAATCAGCTGAGAAAACTGGGGCCACAGGACAAAATCCGCCGTGCCAAAGCCGGTTGTGGAGATAATGGAGGCCACCTGAAAGGCGGTGTAGCGCAGACTTTCCCACACGCTGGAATATACTCCCAGATTAGCCAGGGTGAGCACCGCCGTGGCTCCAAAGACTACCGTCAGGAAGAAGCGCAGCTCGTCGCTGGCCAAAGCATCCCGCCACTTTCTGGTGAGAAGCAGAAAATAGATAGCAAAATTGATGGAGAACAGCAGCATAAACACCGTAATGATAATGTCTATGGGCACGCTGCCATAAGCCCCTACGCTGGCATTCCGATTGGAGAAGCCGCCGGTACCCGCAGTGGAGAAAGAATGGATCAGGGCGTCGTACAGAGGCATCCCGGCAATTTTCAGGCAGAGAACCTCCAAAGCCGTAAGGACGAAGTACATGCTGTATAAAATCTTGGAAGTCTGGGACTGCTTAGGCACCAGCTTGGAGAATACCGGCCCCGGCGTCTCGGCCTGAGTCAGGTAGTGGGACCGGATGCCCAGCTTAGGTACAATGGCGGTGGCCAGCACCAGCACCCCCATGCCCCCCAGCCAATGGGTAAAGGCCCGCCAGAACAGGATACCCTTGGGCAGGGCCTCAATGTCCGTGAGGATGGTGGAGCCGGTGGTGGTAAAACCGGAGCAGGACTCAAAAACAGCGTCCATGGGAGTGGCAAAATAACCGGAAAAGAGAAATGGCAGCGCTCCTGCCAGCCCGGTAAAAATCCAGATCAGCCCCACTGCCACAAAGCCCTCCCGGGCGAAAAACTGCTGCCGGGCGGGCAGGGCGGACAGGGCAAAGCCGCAGACCCCCATAATTGCAATGGTAAGCAGAAAGGGGACGGGGCTTTCCCGATAAATCAAGGCCACTGCGAGAGGGATGGCCAGGGCGGCGGCCTCAATAAGCAGCACTCGTCCTACCAGTTTCAGAACCAGCTTGATATTCATTTCGCGTTCCCTCCCGGGGCGGCGGCATCGGCGGCGTAGATAGCATTCAGGTCCAAAATCCCGCTCTCCCGGGCAATAATAATGACCTGATCCCCCTCCTGCAGGCAGGAGGAGCCCTCAGGGATGATGATATCCTTCCCCCGAACAATAACAGCCAGCAGCACGCCGGGGCGCAGCCTCAGATCCTTTAGCGGCACGCCCAGGTGCCTGGTGCCGGGCCCTACGGTGAACTCCATGGCCTCCGCCTCGCCGCCGGCGATGCGGTGAAGGGAGTTCATCACATTACCGTGGGTGTTCTGCATCCCTCGCACCACATGCAGGATGTGGGAGGCCGTGACAAATTTGGGCGAGATAACGCTGTCCAGTCCCAGGGAACGGACAATACCGGCATAGTTCTGCCGGTTGCACTTGGTGATGACCTTGGGCAGACCCTGCTGCATGGCGTACAGGGCGATGATCAGATTCTCCTCGTCCCGGTCAGTGAGGGAGACAAAGGCGTCGCTGGCAGTAAGGTTCTCCGACTCCAGCAGTTCGGAGTCGGTGCCATCCCCACAGATAACGGTAACCCGGGGAAAGCGCTCGCTGATCAGGCGGCAGCGCTCCTCGCTGCGCTCCACAATCTTCAGCTGGATGCCCATCCGGTCCAGAATGCTGGCCAGGTACATGGACACCTTGCCGCCCCCCACCAGAAAGACCCGCTTTACCTTGGGAGCATAACGGCCCAGCTGGCGGAAAAACTGGTCCAGACTGTCCGGCCGACCGATCAGGTACAGCTTGTCCCCCGCCTGGGGCACAAAAGAGCCGTTGGGGATGGAGACCTCTCCGTTCCGGTCCACAGCGCAGAACAGCAGCGACAGCTTCTTCACCTGACCCGGCAGACTGTGCAGGGGCGCGCCCACCAGGAAGTCCCCCTCCTGAAGGCGGAAGCCCATCAGTTCCACCATGCCCCGGCAGAAGGTCTCAATGTCGGCTGCATTGGGGAAGCGGAGCAGCCGTGAGATTTCCACAGCGGTGGTGTTCTCCGGGTTGATGACCATGTCGATCTTCAGGTCCCGGCGCAGCTCGGCCACGCTGGCGGTATACTCCTGATTTCGGATGCGGGCTATGGTGTATTTGGTACCTAAACTCTTGGCGGTGAGAGAACAGACCATATTCACTTCGTCGGAGTTTGTGGCGGCCACCAGCAGGTCGGCGCCCTCCGCTCCTGCCTCCCGCAGAGTGGATGCGGACACGCCGTTGCCTCGCACGGTCATAATGTCCAACTGGTCGCCCGCCCTGCGCAGGGTCTCCTCGTCGCTGTCCACAATGGTGACGTCGTGCTCCTCCCTCACCAGCTGCTCAGCCAGGGTAAAACCCACCTTGCCGCTGCCTACAATAACAATATCCATAATGTCAATAATCCTTTCAGTTAAAAGCAAGAAAGCGGCAGAGCCACTTTCTTGCCTAAATTGTCCACTCCCCATGGACAATGCCCACCAGATACCAGTGCTCCCCCTGGGGCTGGAACACCAGCTTGAGAGAGGACCAGTCCATCCCGTCGTTCACCGGGTCGACACTGGGAAAGCTGAAGTCCACAAAACGGCAGTCCGGATAAGCCTCTGTCAGATTCTCCAGCGCATTGCCTCCGGTCATAATCCGGTCCACGCCGATCTCCGGAGCCTGGGTGTAATCCCGGTCATAGACATACCGCTCAAAATACTGGGAAATGGTCATCTGAATGGGGTCGCCCCGGCCATCCTCAAGACCCCAGGTGTACACATTCTGGTCCTGGGCCAGATTCTTGATCTGGTCGGCGGTAAAGTTGAGGTCGGTCTCCGGCTCTACCGTAGAGTAGGGGGTAAAGACAACGCCCTGCTCCGGATGAACATAGGCAGCCAGCGTGGTCCAGTCCTGCCGCTGAATCGCCCGGTTAACAAAGCAGGCGGAGCCCAGCAGAGGAAAATTTTCCTCCACATCCATAGGGGCCGCCGCAGACACAGAAGAAGTGCCGCTGCTCGCAGACTGGGAAGCACCGGGTGGCGGCGTAAAGCCATTGTTACCGCCCGGCGCGGCGGCAGGCTTGTCATCCTCCTGAAAATCAACAGGCAGAAGAATTCCCACCAGCAGGCCGATCACCAGGCACAGCGCACAGGGAAAGAAAAGAAATCGTTTCAAGCTCAAAGCCTCCTTCAGGACACAAACAGGCGTGAGGCAACCTTTATGTTTTTATATTATAGGCTAAAACAGGAAAAAGGTCAAGTCATAAACAAAAGGAACCTTGAACGGACCCCTCTTTTATGGTAAAATAGCACATAAATTTCAGCAATGGAGGTCATCCCATGAACGAACAGACTCGGGAACGTCAGTTTCATATCCAGTGCGCCCAGGGAGAGGTAGGCGGGTACTGCATCCTGCCCGGTGATCCGGGCCGGTGCCAGGCCATTGCCCGGCACTTCGACAGCCCGGTCCATGTCCGGACCAACCGGGAGTATGTCACATACTCCGGTACCCTACTGGGAGAAAAGGTAAGCGTAACTTCTACCGGAATCGGGGGCCCCTCCGCCGCCATCGCCATGGAAGAGCTGGCCAACCTGGGGGTCCACACTTTTATCCGGGTAGGCACCTGCGGAGGGATTGACCTGTCCGTCCGCAGCGGAGACGTGGTGACTGCCACCGGAGCAGTCCGTATGGAGGGCGCCAGCCGGGAGTACGCCCCCATCGAGTGGCCCGCCGTCCCAGATTTCACCGTCACCGCCGCCCTGACGGAAGCCTGTAAGCGCCTGGGTTACTCCTGGCACGCCGGTGTGGTCCAGAGCAAGGACTCCTTTTACGGCCAGCACTCCCCCGCCCGGATGCCTGTATCCTATGCGTTGGAACAGAAATGGGAGGCCTGGAAGCGGCTGGGCGTGCTGGCCTCCGAGATGGAGACCGCCGCTCTCTTCACGGTGGCCGCCAGCCGGCGGGTGCGGTGCGGCGCCGTATTTCACGTCATCTGGAACCAGGAACGGGAAAAGGCCGGTCTGGACCAGGAGGAATCTCTCAACACCGAGGCCGCCGTCGCCGTAGGGGTGGAGGCAATCAGGCTGCTCATCCGCCAAGACTCGGAGGGACCTGCAAAATCAACCTGAAAGAAGCAAAAATAATAGCCGCATTTCCCTCCTTCTCTGATAAAATGAGGACAGAAATATAAGTAAATATAGGAGGGAACTTCCATGCCGGAACAGGAAGTCATTTTTGCCATCCCCATAGACTTTGACCAGGCTGAGCGGATGTCTCAGCGGAGGACCGGGTATCAGGACCGGACCCCCTTTCGGGAGGCAGCCGATCGGACGCTCCAGCCCCTGTTCGAAGGGGTGGAACGAAACCTGGAGGAGCTGGGAGACGAGGCTCCCCAGGCCCTGAGCCGAGCCAACTGCATCACGGTGGATGGAAAAACCGTCCGCGCCCTGATGGAGGAGCGGTACACCGGCCCCAAGGAGAGCTTTCCCGGCTGGTATCGGGACAATCTGCGGGCGATGACCAACGAAATTGTCTCCGCCGGCCTGAGAGACGGCAAGCGGGTGGAGGTCTTTGTGCCGGACAGCCAGGGGAACCTGCCCAAGGAGCCCGCTCAGATCATCAAGGCGGGGACCCGGCCGGAGCCCGTCAGGCCGGCCACCCTCAACCCGGCCCAGCGGCTTTTGAGCCGGTTCGGCCTGTTCAAGGGGAGGGCCGCCCAGGACGCCGCCTACCGGCAGATAACGGAGGGCCGGGCGCAGGTACGCGCCAGCGAGGAGACCTTCCAGAAGCTGGCCGTCAAGGGGGCGCAGCTGCGCCGCCGCGCCGAGAGAGAGACCTGGGGCCTCCAGCGCACCCGCCGTGAGCCCTCCGCCACCATGGTAAGCGGAGAGATTCGCCCTTCCCGCTTCCGTCCTGCCCCCAAGAGCCGCCAGCCCCTGCGAAACGCGGCGGCGCGGGCCCGCCTCCAGGCGGAGGCAGAGGTCCAGCCCCCAAAGCCAACTCTCACCTCCAGGCAGGCCAGTGCCCTGCGTAAGGAGCAGCTCCAGGCCTTCCGGGATCGGCAGGCCCTCATGCAAAAGCAGCGCGCTGCCCGGGCCGTCCGGGTGCGGCGGGAGGCCCCCCAGGCCGAGGCTCAGACCAAAGCCCCGGCGGCCCAAGCCAGGACACCGGCGGCAAAGCTTGGCCCGGCCGGCGCTCTCCACACCCGCCCCGGCGCCAGGCCCGGGGTCCGGCCTGCTGCCAGGCCGGTTTCCGGACAGCGCACCCGCCGGCCCCCGGCCCCACCTCAGAAGGACCAAGGCGGCCGGACCATGTAGCGTATATCCGAAAAAGAGGTTGACTTCCCCAAAAATCTCTGCTACACTGGCGATCAGATGAACAAGTTCATAACTGAGAGGCGTTCATAAGTTACCCCTGTGGTACGGCGTTTGCCGTATGGTAGCTTTTGACCGCCCCTTTTTTGTAGTACTGACAGGAGGAAGCACCCATGAAAAACGACATGACCCAGGGGAACATCGCCAGAGCGCTGACGGCGTTTACCGTGCCCCTGATTCTCAGCGGCGTGTTCCAGCAGCTGTTCAACTGGGTGGACGCCTTTATTGTGGGCAATGTGGAAGGGGAGCTGGCCCTGGCCGGAATCGGCGCGGTTACCTCCACCTACAGTATGTTTGTGATGATTATCGTCGGTTTCACCTCCGGGCTGTCCGTGCTGGCCGCCCAGCGGTTTGGAATGGGGCGGGCAGAGGAGCTGAAGCATATCCTGGCGTCCTTCAGCCTGATACTGGGCGGGATTTTTTTGGTCATCTGCGGGCTGGGCGCGGTGTTCGTGGCGCGCATTCTGGTTCTGCTGGACACGCCGGAGAATATTTTTCAAAGTGCGGAGGACTATCTGCGCATTATGTTCGCCGGCATACCTTTCCTGGCGGTTTACAACACCTGCTGCGCCGTTCTGCGGGGCCTGGGAGACAGCCGGGCCCCTTTCCAGTCCGTGCTGGTGTGCTCTGTCATCAACGTGGCGCTGGACCTGGTCTTTGTGGCCGGGCTGCGGCTGGGCACAGGGGGTGCCGCCATCGCCACAGTACTATCCCAGATTGCCATGACGGTTTACCTGTGGTGCTACGCTATGCGCCGGTATCCCATACTCCGCATCCGCTCCCTCCGGGAGCCGTTCCGCCGGGCCACCGCCGGCGAAGGGACCCGCTTCGGTCTGCCCCCCGCCATTCAGGCCGGAACCTCCTCCTTCGGCAACATCCTGCTCCAGCGCTTTATGAACGGCTTTGGAGACCAGACAGTGGCCGCCATCACCACCGCCTACCGGGTAGATACGGTACTCCTTCTGCCCATCATCAATTTCGGCTCCGGAGTGGCCACCATGGCTGCACAGAATATCGGGGCGGGCCGGCCGGAGCGGGCAAAGCAGGCGCTAAAGACCGGGGCGGCCATGATTGCAGTGATATCCCTCCTGCTGACTCTCTTTATTGTGCTGGCAGGAAAATATCTGATTGCCATGTTCGGGCTGACCCCGGAGTCGGTGGAGATCGGCAGACAGTTTTTTATCCGCATCGCCAGCTTTTATGTGATCTACGGCCTGGCCATGGCGGTGCGGGGCTATCTGGAGGGCCTGGGGGACATGACCTTCTCCGGCATGGCGGGCATCGCCGCCCTGCTGGTGCGCATCGCGTCCTCCTACGCCTTCGCGGGAGTGCTGGGCAGGATGGTGATTGCTTACGCGGAGGCCTTCTCCTGGCTGGTCCTGCTGGGGCTGTATCTCCTGCGGTACGCCTGGAAAAACCGTCCCCAAATGGACTGCTGACCAGAGCGCGGCGGCCTTCCCGCCGCCGCGCCGCTTTCATGCAGGAAATCCGTCAAAATTTTCTCGGAAACTTATTGACATTTGGGACGCAACCCGCTATAGTGTATCTCGCTATCCGTGAAAGCCGGTCACCGCACCGCCGTCCCCCCTGGACGGTCTGGCCGCCCGGTGAATAAATCGAGGGAGCTGAAAAGGTAAAACAGAAGGAAATGGGGGAGGATACATGTCCAAGGAGTTGATCCGCCTGGCCGACTGCGTTATGGCGTTCGACGACGAGGTTGTACTCGACAAAATCAATCTAAGCATCAGGGATAAGGAATTCCTCACGCTGCTCGGACCCAGCGGGTGCGGCAAGACGACCACGCTCAGAATTATCGGTGGTTTTCAGACGCCCACCTCTGGAGATGTTTTGTTCGACGGGGTGAGGATTAATGCTGTCCCGCCCCACAAACGGACCATCAACACGGTGTTCCAGAAGTACGCCCTGTTCCCTCATCTGAACGTGTATGAGAACATCGCTTTCGGCCTGCGCATCCCCAAGGCGGATGCCAAAGGGAATAAAACCAGGCTTCCGGAGGAGGAGATCAGCCGGCGGGTGACAGAGATGCTGGAGATCGTCAATCTGAAGGGTTTTGAAAAGCGGCGCACCACCCAGCTGTCCGGCGGACAGCAGCAGCGGGTGGCTATTGCCCGGGCACTGGTGAACCGGCCCAAGGTGCTGCTGCTGGACGAGCCTCTGGGGGCGCTGGACCTGAAGCTGCGCAAGGACATGCAGAACGAGCTCAAGCGCATCCAGAAGGCCATGGAGATTACCTTTGTCTACGTCACCCACGATCAGGAGGAGGCCCTGGCCATGTCCGACACGGTGGTGGTCATGGACGCCGGCCGCATCCAGCAGATCGGCTCCCCCGAGGACATCTACAACGAGCCCAAAAACGCCTTTGTGGCAGATTTTATCGGCGAGTCCAACATCATTGACGGCATCATGCGCACCGACGGAGTTGTGGAAATCTTCAACCGGCGCTTTCAGTGCCTGGACGGTGGGTTTGAGAAAGATGAAGCGGTGGACGTGGTCATCCGTCCGGAGGATGTGGACATCGTTCCTGAGGACCAAGGCCAGCTGAAAGGCACAGTCACCTCCGTTACCTTCAAGGGGATGCAGTACGACATTATCGTGGACTTCTACGGCTTTAAATGGCTCATCCAGACCACCGACCTGTCTCCTGTGGGCAGCCGTATCGGCATCAAAATCGACCCTGACGGCATCCATGTCATGAAGAAGAGCGAATATTCCGGCATGTTCGGCGACTACTCCTCCTACTCCGAGGAGTATGAGGAGATCAGCGACGCCAGCTGCGGTCCGGAGGAGGAGGACGGCGGGGATGAAGAATAAGCTGTCCTGGTTTGCCGTCCCCTATGTGGTGTGGATGGCGCTGATGGTGGTCATTCCCATCCTGATCATGGTAGTTTACTCCTTTACTACCGCGGACTTTGAGGGCACGCTGGATAACTTCGCCGAAATGGGCTCCTACGCCTCGGTGTTCCTTCGCTCCTTCCGCTTGGCTCTCATCGCCACCCTGGTGTGCCTGCTCATCGGCTATCCGGTGTCCTACTGGATGGCCCACGAGGGTCCCGGCTTCCAGCGCCTGGCCATGGCCCTGATCATGCTCCCCATGTGGATGAACTTCCTTCTGAGGACCTACTCCTGGATGTCCATCCTGGAGAACAACGGCCTGCTGAACCAGCTGTTTCAGGCCGTCGGCCTGCTGGATGCGCTGGGTGTGGACTACATCCCTCTCATCGGAACCTCCGGGGCGGTAGTGCTGGGTATGGTGTACAACTACCTGCCCTTTATGATTCTGCCTATCTATTCCGTAATCGTCAAGCTGGACCACTCCCTGCTGGAGGCTGCCCGGGATTTGGGGGCAGACGGCCAGCTGGTATTCCGGAAGATAATTCTTCCATTGTCCCTGCCCGGAGTGCTGTCCGGCGTAACCATGGTATTCGTCCCCTCAGTGTCCACCTTCGCCATCTCCCGTCTGCTGGGGGGCGGCACCCAGATGATGCTGGGCGACCTGATTGAGCAGCAGTTCCTGGGCGGGGCCTACGATCCCCACTTGGGCGCGGCGATCTCTATGGTAATGATGGTCATCGTTGTCGTCTGTATGGTGGTCATGAACCACTTCGGCGAGGGTGAGGAACAGGCGGTGATGCTGTGAAAAAGCAAAACCGTCTGGGCAGCCGCCTGATTATCGGCCTGATGTTCCTCTTTCTATACGCCCCTATCCTGCTGCTGATTATCTTCTCCTTCAACGCGGGGGACTCCAGCGCTGTGTGGAAAGGCTTTTCTCTCCACTGGTACGGCAGGCTGTTTCAGAACCGGCTGATTATGGAGAGCGTCTACACCACCCTGCTGGTCTCTCTGCTGGCCACCGCCATTGCCACGGCGGCGGGCACCTTCGCTGCCATCGGCCTGTACAGTCTGGGCCGGAAAAAGCGGGACGCCCTGCTGACAGTGAACAACATTCCCATGATGAACGCCGACATTGTCACCGGCGTGTCTCTCTGCCTGTTCTTTGTTGCCTTCTTTCAGGGCTGGGGAAGCTTTGCCCGGTGGTTCAACTCCATTCAGAGCGCGATAGAGCTGCCTGACCGGCTGGTCTTGGGCTTCGGTACCCTGCTGCTGGCCCATGTGGCCTTCAACATCCCCTATGTAATCCTCAACGTGGCCCCCAAGCTGCGGCAGATGGACCGCAACCTGATGGACGCGGCCCAGGACCTGGGATGCACCTGGATGCAGGCTTTCTGGAAGGTGATGCTCCCCGAAATCAAGCCGGGCATCGTCTCCGGGGCACTCATCGCTTTTACCATGTCCATTGATGACTTTATCATCTCCTACTTTACCGCCGGTTCAGCCAGCTCCACTCTGGCCATGACCATCTACGGCATGACCAAAAAACGGGTCACCCCGGAGGTCAACGCGGTGTCTACCATCCTCTTCCTCTCGGTGCTGGTGCTGCTGGTGCTGTCTAACCTGAAGGAGGTCCGGCAGGAGGCCCGGGAGCGGCTGGGAACGGCCCGCAAATCCTCTGCCCTGGACAGGGCCCGGATGAAGCTGGCCGAACCTCAGTTCAAGTGGGTCCGCCGGGGATCAGCCGGCGTGTTGGCCTGCGCTTTCCTGGCATCGGTGGGCTTCCTCAGCTATGCCACCGGTTCCCGGCCCGTGGTCAACGTATGCTCCTGGGGAGAATATATCGACGAGGACCTGATCACCCTGTTTGAGGAGAGGACCGGCATCCGGGTCAACTACCAAACCGCCGAGAGCAACGAGGCCCTGTATTCCCTGCTGAAGAGCGGCGGGGCGGATTACGACGTGGTGGTCCCCTCCGACTATATGATCGGCCGCCTGATTGCCGAGGACATGCTGGAGCCCCTGGACTACAGCCAGATCCCCAACTTTGATTTCATTGACGACCGGTTCAAAAATCTGTCCTATGACCCGGAAAACCTTTACACCGTCCCCTACACCTGGGGCACCTTGGGCATCATCTACAACACCGCCACGGTGGAGGAGGAGATTACCAGCTGGAGCGCCCTTTATGACGACAAATACGCCGGAAACGTCCTGCTCATCAACAATTCCCGGGACGCCATCGGGGAGGCTCTGCTGTATCTGGGCTGCTCGGTGAACACCACTGACCCGAAGGAGATCCGGCAGGCCTACGAGCTGGTGGCCGACGCCAACCGCCGGGGAGTATTTCAGGGCCGGGTAATGGATGAGGTGTTCCAGAAGATGGAGGGAGGCAACGCCGCCATCGCCACCTATTACGCCGGAGATTATCTGTCCATGGTGGACAATCAGGCCGATGGAGTGGACCTTGCTTTCGTCATACCGGAGGAGGGCTCCAACTGGTTTGTGGACGCCATGTGCATGCTCAAGGACGCTCCCCACCAGCGGGAGGCCCACATGTGGATCAACTTTATCGCCTCCACCGAGGCAAACCTGGCCAATATGGACTATATCTGGTACGCCTCTCCCAATCGGGAAGCTCTGAATCAGTACCCCGCCTACTATGAAGAGCTCTACGGCGAGGAGCTGGACCCGGAGGTCTACGAAATTATGGCCGCCCCCCCGGAAACCCTGGAGCGGTGCGAGGCCTACATGAACCTGCCGGCCGAAACCCTCAATCTGTACAAGAGTCTCTGGACCCAGTTGGGCGTCAGCTGAACATAAAATCCCCCGCCTTTCCATCAAAGGCGGGGGATTTTACTGTGGAGGAAGAATTTGCTTAGAATTCCAGGTTCTTGCCGTCTTTCCCAAAGACGTGGCAGACGTTGCCGCTGAAGGTGAGGTTCAGCTTATCCCCGGAGTGGAAGGAGTCGATGCGCTCGCCGTCGGCGTTCATGGTGGGCACGATGACCACCACGTCCTTGCCCTCGGCGTTGGCGTGGAAGTGGACCTCGCTGCCCATCAGCTCAGACACCTCAACGGTGGCGGAGAGGGTGTTGCCCACCTCCTTGGCCAGCACCATGTGGCTGGGACGCACGCCCAGGGTAATATCCTGTGCGGCGATGCTGTGAGCGGCCAGATTCTTCTGCTTCTCGTCAGACAGCTCCACCTTGCAGCCGCCCACGCTGACGAAGTACTTCCCGCCCTCGCTGAGCAGCTTGGCGTTGAAGAAGTTCATCTGAGGCATGCCAATGAAGCCGGCGACAAACAGATTGGCGGGGTGGTCAAAGACCTCCTGGGGAGTGCCGATCTGCTGGATGAAGCCGTCCTTCATGATGACGATCCGGTCGCCCAGAGTCATAGCCTCGGTCTGGTCGTGGGTGACGTAGATGAAGGTGGTGTTGATCTTCTGGCGCAGCTTGATGATCTCGGCCCGCATCTGGTTGCGCAGCTTGGCGTCCAGGTTGGACAGAGGCTCGTCCATCAGCAGCACCTTGGGCTCGCGGACGATGGCGCGGCCGATGGCCACGCGCTGCCGCTGACCGCCGGACAGAGCCTTGGGCTTCCGGTCCAGATACTGGGTAATGTCCAGGATTTCGGCGGCCTCCTTCACGCGGCGGTCGATCTCATCCTTGTCCATCTTACGCAGCTTCAGGGGGAAGGCCATGTTCTCATACACCGTCATGTGGGGGTACAGAGCGTAGCTCTGGAACACCATGGCGATGTCCCGGTTCTTGGGCTCCACGTCGTTCATCAGCTTGTTGTCGATGTAGAGCTCGCCGCCGCTGATCTCCTCCAGGCCGGCCACCATCCGCAGAGTGGTGGACTTGCCGCAGCCGGAAGGACCGACCAGCACGATGAACTCCTTGTCGGCGATGTCCAGGTCAAACTGCTGGACGGCGATGACGCCCTGTTCGGTCACCTGAAGATTGGTCTTCTTTTCAGGCTCGCCCTTTTTCTTCTTCGCCTTCTTCTGGTCTCCGCTGTGGGGATAGATTTTGGTGATGCCCTTCAGATTCAGAGTTGCCATTTGCGTTCGGCTTTGATGAAACGGCCACCGCCATTCCACCTCGCCCCGGAGCAGCATAGTCCCCGGGATCTTTACGACAGGTCTCCACACTGCCGCACCGCAAGCCGCAGCGGTCTTTTTCCTCCTTTTTGTTTGGTGCCGGGGGCTATAGTGATGGAGTAGCGTCCCGACCCTTGGATTATATTTGGAAAGGCGGGCGGACCCGCCCATTCCAACGGAAGCGAGGGAAACCGGTTGGTTTCCTCCAGGGACCCTTTGCGCTTCGCTTATACGGTCTGCCCTTTAAAGATGATGGCCTTGATGGACAAATCCTCCTGGTCCAGCAGGACGACGCTGGCCTCCTTGCCTACGTCCAGGGTGCCCGTCCGGTCCTCGATGCCGATGGACTGGGCGGGGTTGTAGGTACAGGCACGCACTGCGTCGGCCACAGGGATGCCGAAGGACACCGCCTGGCGCAGACAGCCCATCAGGCTGGTAACCGAGCCGGCCAGGGTCTCCGGGTGGCCCAGAATGGTGGCCCGGTTGCCGTGGACCTCAATCATCTGCCCGCCGAAGGGGTACTCCCCGTCAGGCATGCCGGTGGCCCGGAGGGAATCGGAGACGATAATCATCCGCTCTCTGCCGAACAGGCCGAAGGTGAGGCGCACCACAGCCGGGTGGATGTGGATGCCGTCGCAAATCAGCTCGGGCTTCACGCCGGGGACCTCATAGGCCGCGCCGATAACTCCGGGGTCCCGGTGGGCCAGAGGGGGCATGGCGTTATACAGATGGGTGGCGTGGTCGGCCCCCGCCTCAAAGGCCGCTTTGGCCGTCTCATAATCGGCCACCGTGTGGCCCACCGAGACATGGATGCCCAGCTCTGCCGCCTCCTTGATAAACTCCACCGCACCGGGCTGCTCGGGGGCCAGGGTGACCAGCTTGACACAGCCCTCCGCCGCCGCCTGGAGTCGTTGGAGCATGGCGGCATCCGGGTCATGAAGATAATCCCCGTTCTGGGCCCCCTTTTTGGCCATGCACAGGAAGGGGCCCTCCAGATGGGCGCCCACTACCTCCGAGCCGCCGGAATTTCTGGCCCGATGAGCGGCGGTGTTTTTACAGATGGCCGTCAGCTGGTCCTCGGGGAGGGTCATGCCGGCAGGACAGATATAGGTGACGCCCTGGGAGAGCTCATAGTCTGCAATTTTCTGTAGGCCCTCGGGGGTGGCGTCGCTGAAATCCTCCCCCACGCAGCCGTGGAAGTGGACGTCCACCAGTCCCGGGATGACGTAGCAGCCGCCGGCGTCTATCACCTGGCTGTCTCCGCTGACAGCAGTAATCAGCGCACCGTCGGTACACACGTCCCGGCTGACAAAGCCCTGCTCCAGATCAAAGACCTGACCGCCTGTTATCCTCATACTTCCACCCCGGCGGCAATCAGCTTGCTGAGGGCCGCCTCATCAGCCACCAGGACTACGTCCTTGTGCAGCTGGAGGATGGAGCCGGGGCACTTGGGAGTAATCGCCCCGCAGACGGAGCTGTAGATGGCGTCGGCCTTCTCCTCGCCGCTGGCGCACAGCAGGACCTTCCTGGCCCCCATGATGGCTCCCATACCCATGCTGATGGCCTGCTTGGGCACGTCGTCCCGGCTGGCAAAGAAGCGGGCGTTGGCGTCGATGGTGCTCTCGGCCAGGTCCACCACGTGGGTCTCCTTGACAAAATCATCGCCGGGCTCATTGAAGCCGATGTGGCCGTTGCGGCCGATGCCCAGCAGCTGCAGGTCCACGTAGCCCATGGAGCGGATATAGGCGTCGTACTCGTCGCAGAAGGCCTTGGGGTCCTTTGTCAGTCCGTCGGGCACCCGGGTGTGCTCAGGGGCGATATCCACGTGGTCGAACAGGTTGCTCTGCATAAAATAGCGGTAGCTCTGGTCGTGGTCGGGAGCCAGACCCACATACTCGTCCAGGTTGACGCTGTGGACGTCCTTGAAGCTGAGCAGGCCCCGCTTATACCAGTCCACCAGATACCGGTAGGCCCCCTCTGGGGTGGACCCGGTCGCCAGACCCAGCAGGCAGGCGGGATTGTGGGTGACCTCCGCTGCGATAATCTGCGCGGCGCGGAGACTCATGGCCTCATAATCCTTCTCACGATAAATTCTCATGACACATTACTCCTTTTCATAAATATTGCATCAGGCGCTTTGGAATAATCATACCACGCCTTGCAAAACAAGTCCAGTCAAATCTTCAAAAAAATTATATATTTTCATTGTCTTTTTGTCCACTTTATAGTATAATCATCCGTACTAAAAAACGGCACTGCATTCGGCGGGGACGCGCCGGACGCAGGCAAGGAGATCAGTTATGGGTACAAACAACAAAAAACACCGGTTTTCCAGCGGCTGGGGCTTTGTCCTCTCGGCGGTAGGCTCAGCCGTGGGCATGGCCAACGTGTGGGGCTTCCCCGCCAAGATGGGGAGCAACGGCGGCGGCGCTTTTTTGCTGGCCTATCTGTTTTTTATTATGCTGTTCGGCACGGTGGGTCTGTCGGCGGAGTACGCCGTGGGCCGCCGGGCCCATACCGGCACCCTGGGCTCCTATGAGATGGCCTGGGCCAGTCGGAAAAAGGAGCTGGGCAGAGCCGGCGGCCTGCTGGGCTGGCTGCCCCTGGCCGGCTCTATGTGCATCGCTATCGGCTATGCCGTCATCATTGCCTATGTACTCAAGGCCTTCGCCGCCTCGGCAGGCGGGTCTCTGATGCATGTGGACCCCGGCCCCTGGTTCGAGTCCTTCTCTCTGTCGGATTATTCTGTCATCCCCTTCCACGTGATCGTAGTGGTCGGCACCCTGCTCACCCTCCTGCTGGGAGCCAGGAGTATCGAGCGGACCAACAAGGTTATGATGCCCCTGTTTTTCCTCATTTTCCTAATCCTGGCTGTCCGGGTGGCTTTCCTGCCCGGGGCCGCCGCCGGCTACAAGTATATGTTCACCCCCCGCTGGGCAGACCTGCTCAACCCCATGGTGTGGATCTGGGCCATGGGACAGGCCTTTTTCTCCCTGTCCATCACCGGCAGCGGCATGATCGTCTACGGGGCCTATCTGGACCCCGGCGAGGACGTGGTATCCCTGGCCAAGCAGACCGCCTTTTTCGACACTGTGGCCGCTCTGGTGGCTGCCCTGGTAATTATTCCTGCCTGCTTTGCCTACGGGCTGGACGTGGGGGCCGGACCCTCCCTCCTCTTCGTCACCCTGCCCCGCATCCTCCAGGACATCCCCCTGGGACAGATCTTCGCTGTCATTCTTTACACCGCCATGGTGTTCGCCGGGGTAAGCTCCCTGCAGAACATGTTTGAGGCGGTAGGCGAGTCTCTTCTCCACCGCTTCCCACGGCTGAACCGGAAGGTGATGCTGGGTATCCTGTGCGTCGTCTGCCTGGGAATCGGCCTGAATATGGAGCCTATCTTCAAGTGGGGTCCCTGGATGGATATCGTATCTATCTATATCATCCCCATTGGAGCCACTCTGGGCGCTCTTTCCTGGTTCTGGATCATGAAGCGGGACGAACTGATGGAGGAGATTAACCGGGGTGCGAAAAGGCCCTCCGGTCAGGTGTGGTATGGCGTGGGCCGGTATTTCTACGTCCCCTGCGCTATGATTCTGTGCTGCGTGGCATTGTTCCTCAAGGTGGCGTTTTAACCGGGACGGCCTGATACGGCCGCCCTGCGAGCGCCATACTTTAACATAAAGGAGGCGGAGATATGCAGTTTGAACTACAAAAGGGCGGCCTGCGGGCCGCGGTCCGTACCCTGGGCGGAGAGTTGGTCTCCCTGCGGGAGGACGGCGGCCGGGAGTATATCTGGGAGGGCAACCCGGCCTTCTGGTCTGGGCAGAACCCCATTCTATTTCCCATTGTTGGAACCCTAAAGGACGGAAGGGTGGATATCGGCGGCAAGCCCTTTGAAATGGGCCGTCACGGCTTTGCCCGGAGGACAGAATTTATCCCTGTGGACCAGGGAGAGGACTTCATCACCCTGGAGCTGCGGGAAAACGAGGACTCTCTGGTCTGCTATCCCTTTCCCTTCTCGCTGAAGGTGACCCACCGTCTGCTGGAGGACGGCTTTTCCACCACCTTCGCCGTGACCAACACCGGCTCCGCCCCCATGCCCTTCTGCGTAGGGGGCCACACCGCCATCCGAATCCCGGACGGGGAGCGGTTTGAGGACTATGAGCTGGTATTCGACACAGTGGAGCAAGCTGACAGCCATCTGCTCAACGCCGCCGGCGTCATCCGCCACAACGGCCGGCGTCCTATGTTGGACGGCAGCAGGATCGCTCTGGATTATTCTGTCTTTTCCGAGATGGACACCATTATTTTCAGCATGCTCCGCTCCGGAAACGTATCTCTGCTTCACCGGGAAACGGGTCGGGGCGTACGACTGGACTTTCACGAGTTTCCCATGATAGCCTTTTGGACCAAGCCAGGGGCCCCTTTTCTGTGCCTGGAACCCTGGCAGGGCTGCGCCGCCTGGGACAACGAGAGCGGACGGTTTGAGGACAAGCCCTTCTGTACAGTCCTCCAGTCGGGGGGCGAAAAGCGCCTGACCTACGCGTTTTATATTCAATAGCTCCACAGCCTTCCCCTGAGGAAGGCTGATTTTTCTCTCTTGCAAAATCGATTCGGCCGGCGTATAATGGGAAAAACTCAGCGGGGCAGTCCCGCCGGAAGGGATTTTTTATGGTATTTATTTCCTGGAACGTCAACGGTCTGCGGGCCTGTATGAAAAAAGGATTTTCCGACTTTTACCGGTCATATCAACCTGATTTCCTCTGCCTTCAGGAGACCAAGATGGAGCGGGGACAGGCAGAGGTACCTCTGGAGGATGGCGTTTTAGAGTTTTGGAGTTCTGCCGAGAAGAAGGGCTACTCCGGAACCGCCATCTTTACCCCCCACGCCCCCGTTGACGCCGCCTATGGCATGGACATCGACCGGCACGACCACGAGGGGCGGCTCATTACCCTGGAGTATGAGAAGTTCTATCTGGTATGCTGTTACACCCCCAACGCCCAGGATGGCCTGAAGCGGCTGGACTACCGGCTAGAATGGGAGGACGACCTGCGGAAGTACCTCATGTCCCTGGACAGAACCAAGCCGGTAATCTACTGCGGTGACTTGAATGTGGCCCACGAGGAGATCGATCTGAAAAATCCCAGGACCAACCGGGGAAACGCCGGCTTCTCCGACCAGGAGCGGGAAAAGATGACCGCGCTGCTCGCCTCCGGCTTTACCGATACTTTCCGGTACCTTTACCCCGATCGTGAGGGAGCCTACTCCTGGTGGTCCTACCGCTTTAGCGCCCGGAAAAACAACGCCGGATGGCGCATCGACTATTTTATTGTCTCCGACCGGCTGCGGGGCAAGATCCTCCGGGCAGAGATTTTGTCCGACGTGGACGGCAGCGATCACTGCCCGGTGCTGCTGGAGCTTGATATCTAACAGAAAGAAGCGATCACAATGAAATTATGCGAACTGTTTGGCCAAGGACGGACTGTCTTCTCCTGCGAGGTCTTCCCCCCAAAAAAGGAGGCTCCGGTGGACAGCATCTACAAAACTTTAGATGGTCTGAAGGACATCCGCCCTGATTTTATCAGCGTCACCTTTGGAGCCGGAGGCTCCCAAGTGAACCAAACTACCCGGGATATTGCCGCCCTCATAGAAAACCGGTACCACATTCCCGCCATGGCTCACCTCACCTGCGTGGCCGCCGGGAAGGAGGATGTAGACCGTCTGCTGGCCGACCTGAAGGCAGACGGTGTGGAAAATGTACTGGCTCTGCGAGGAGATGTAAACCCGGACTATTCCCCAAAAACTGACTTTAAGTATGCCAGCGACCTGGTTCGCTACATCCGGACCCGGGGAAACTTTGGCGTATCCGCCGCCTGCTACCCGGAAGGCCACCTGGAAAGCCCCGACTTGGTCAGCGACATCCGCCACCTGAAGGAGAAGGTAGACGCCGGGGCCCAGCACCTGGTGAGTCAGCTGTTCTTTGATAATGAGGACTTTTTCCGCTTTCTGGAGCGAGCCCGCATCGCCGGTATCAACGTCCCCATTGAAGCGGGCATCATGCCGGTGCTCAGCGCCAAGTCCATCCAGCGGATGGTATCCATGTGCGGAGCCAGCCTGCCCAGCAAGCTCACCCGCATTCTGGCCCGGTACGGTGACTACCCCGATGCCTTGCGGGAGGCGGGCATTGCCTACGCCATCGACCAAATTTCCGACCTCATTGCCGGCGGCGTAGAGGGCATACACCTGTACACTATGAACAATCCCGACGTGGCCCGGCAGATTGCCGGGAGCATCTCCTCCATCCGAAAGGTATGATCAAAGAGGCCGCCCGGCGGGCGGCCTCTTTACAATTTATTCACCGAATTTTAAGGAGTTTTTTGTCGTATTTCTGCTGCCGCTATGTTACAATACCTCCTGAGAACGGAGGCGCTTTATGAAAAACAGACAGAAGCTTCTGATACTGGTCACCGTCCTTCTGCTGCTGACAGGAGGCGGATGGTTTTTATACAGCACCGGCTTTTTCCGGGCCATTGGCTCTCTGGACAGTCTGCGGGCCTATATCGCCGACTTTGCACCTTACTCCCACCTGCTGTTTTTCCTTGTGCAGTTCCTGTCGGTGGTGCTGGCCCCCATCCCCAGCAATATCACCGCTGCCGCCGGTGGCCTCCTTTTCGGCACTTGGCCTGCCTTTCTGCTCACATTCGGCGCGGTGGCGGCCGGGTCCCTGCTCACTTTCTCCCTGGCCCGGGCCCTGGGCCGGAATTTTGCCGACCGGCTGGTCAGCCGAAAGCTGTCAGAAAAGTACCGGGATGTCCTACGATCCAAAGCTCCGGTTTTTCTGGTCCTGGCCTTTTTGTTTCCCTTTTTTCCCGACGACATGTTGTGTATTTTGGCCGGCCTCACGGGTATTTCCTTTCGCCGCTTTGCCGTCATCGTGCTGCTCACCCGGCCCTGGGGACTGCTTTTCGCCAGTGCCTTGGGCGGGTCTACCCTGGCCCTTCCGCCCTGGGTGATGATTCCCATCGGACTGGCCGGGCTGACCGTATTCCTGCTGGGAATGAAATATGGCGATAAACTGGAAGAATCTGTTCTCAGCCGTTTGAAAGAACACAAAAATGGAAAAACTGAATAAATACTGAAAACTTGAGGCGCAGGCCCCAAATTTTTTCAATTACCCCCTTTACAGATCCCTGTCCATGTGATAAAATGCGCTCATAGTGATAATAACTACTATTAAGGGAGACGCCATATGTATCGCGCCATACGCTACAGCAAAAAGCGGGAAGCCATTCTGGCCGCCATCCGCGGGACAAGCTGCCACCCCTCCGCCGAGTGGGTGTATCAGCAGCTCCGGCCCCTCCATCCGGACCTGAGCCTGGGGACGGTCTACCGCAATCTGGCCTTTTTCCGGGCTCGCGGCTTGATTCAGAGCGTAGGCGTGGTCCAGGGCCAAGAACGGTTTGACGGCATTACCGCCTCCCACAGTCATTTCATTTGCAATTGCTGCGGCTCTATTTTAGACCTTCCGGATATTCATCCGGAGGCCAGCCTGACACGGGCCGTCAGCCGGCAATACGGGTTTGCAGCGGAACGCTGTGAGCTCAATTTCTATGGTCTGTGCCCCAAATGCATGGATCAACAAAATTTTAAGGAGGAACCACTGTCATGAAAAAGTTTGTTTGCAGCGTCTGCGGCTATGTCTACGAGGGCGAGTCTGCCCCCGCCAAGTGCCCCCAGTGCGGCGTCGGCCCCGAGAAGTTTGTGGAGCAGAAGAGCGAGATGTCCTGGGCCGCTGAGCACGTCGTGGGCGTGGCTCAGGGTGTGGACCCCGAAATTCTGGAGGGCCTGCGCGCCAACTTCCAGGGTGAGTGCACCGAGGTCGGCATGTACCTTGCCATGGCCCGTGTAGCCCACCGCGAGGGTTATCCCGAAATCGGCCTGTACTGGGAGAAGGCCGCCTGGGAGGAGGCTGAGCACGCCGCCAAGTTCGCCGAATTGCTGGGCGAGGTGGTGACCGACTCCACCAAGAAGAACTTGGAGATGCGGGTGGAGGCCGAGAACGGCGCCACCGCCGGCAAGGTCGCTCTGGCCAAGATGGCCAAGGAGCAGAACCTGGACGCCATCCACGACACCGTCCACGAGATGGCCCGGGACGAGGCCCGCCACGGCAAGGCCTTCAAGGGTCTGCTGGAGCGGTACTTCGGCTAAGGATTCGATACGCATAAATACAGATAAATACGATTAAATGCAACGAGAACACCCTTATTTTCACGTTGCGGACCGCATTTAAGAACAAGTTCACGAAACACGGATAACGAGCTTTCGTTATCCGTGTTTCGCTGTATTGATTTGTATTTTTTTGTTTGGTGGGAAATCAGCGGGAAAAAACAGCAAAAATATTCCTTTACCGCCAGCATACAATGATTTCCCACAAAAATCGCGAAATCCGTTGTGCCACAACGACCTTGACACTTACTCTGTGGGCTGCCTGTGGGAAAAATATCTGCGCTTCCAGGCTCGTTACGCCACAAATAATGCGGGCTAGGCCACTGATTTTGAAATAAATTGATTATAACAAATCGAATGTTAGTGTTTAAAATTTTTGTTATAGTCAATGCCGCTCAACATATATCCAGAAGCTCATCAGAAATTATGTTCCCTCCCGCAATATTGCCAGATACTTTTCATAAGCAAATACACGGTTTCTGGCGGCATTAGTCGTCTCCCTCAATATATCCAGTTCCATCAGTTTTTTAACAGCGGCAGAAACCGTGTTATAGCTAACACCCAGCGCGGCAGCCGTGTGCTTAATATCGATAATAGGGTGCTGTTCCAAATAATCAAACACAGCGCGGATATTATCTTTGCTGCGAGTCGTTTGGGGCAGCAGCTCCAGACTTTGATCGTGCAGCGTGGATAACTGCTCAATTGATGTCATCGCGTCGGCAGCCGCAGCGCTGACTGCCTCTAAAAAGAACCGGACCCATTGTTCATAGTTTCCACTCCGACGGACTTCGCTGATCCTGTCGTAATACTCGATTTGATTTCTCTTTAGAAAATATGAGACATAAATTACAGGCTTGCGTAGCAATCCTTGCTCCATCAAATAGAGCAAAATCAAAAGTCTGCCAATTCTACCATTACCATCAAGAAAAGGATGAATCGTCTCAAACTGATAATGAATCAGTGCAGCTTGTATGAGTGGATCATACTCTCGATTTTCATTGATATATTGCTCCAATGCGGACATAGATGCCTTCATATCTTCAACATTTGGCGGAATATATCGGGCATTCTTTAGAGAGCATCCCGCTGGTCCAATCCAATTTTGGGAACGGCGAAATTCTCCCGGATTTTTTTCCTGTCCCCGTACGCCCTTCATAAGAACGGCATGGATCGACCTAAGCAACCGATTACAAATCGGCAGCTTCTCAAGCTGTTCCAAAGCATATTGCGTCGCTTTTACATAATTGACCACGTCTGCCACGTCCAGATTGGCGTTAATATCCAGCTCTGGGTCAAGTATGTCCTCCAAAGTACACTGAGTGCCTTCGATTTGAGATGAAAGCAGAGCTTCTTTCCGGACATACATAGACACAAATAATTTTGTACTGGGGATCAACTGAGACGCGACATCCAGCTTTTGAAGGTTGCGGCTGGCTTCAATTAACAGGCGCAATATATCATCGCTAATATCCAAAGCAGGTTGCGGCGGCAAAGGAGCAGGACAAAAAGACTGATACGCGGCTTCCCCTGTCATATTTGAAATGTACTGACCAGCTCTATTCATTGCAATCCTCCAGTATATGGATTTGAAATACTACATATATAATACGCTCTTTATTTCAATATTTCAACAAGTTTTTGAAATATAATTTTCGCTGTTACTTACTCAAAGAACAAATGCTTAAACAGCAACACATATCAAAAGCTTTGAGAAAATAAAATCATTTCCAGTACATTGCGAAGACAAAAGATATGTATTGAAAAATCCCTTTATTTGGACTATAATAACAAAAGCATAAAACCCTATTCAGATAAGGATATCCTGCTATGAATTTGCTATTTCGACTCTTATTAACTCTAAACGCTACATCATGGATGGTCGTTGTATACGCTCTCAAAGCTGAGTGGACTTATAAATCAATACCGGTGTGGGGGATTGCCCTACTGATTCTTTGCATTCCAATTCTGCTCTCCGCTCTCTCAATAAGAATCACGTCTAAGCTTGGTTCCGATTCCATACATGGGTGCAGCGAGTGCAGCCTCGCAGATCAAGAGTTTCTGCCAGTCTATCTGGGATATTTCTTTGTTTCTCTCAGTGTTCCAAACGATATGACAATGTCGTTCCTGTATGTTATTGTGTTCATTTTCACATTTATCTCGCAAACGCAATATTTTAACCCGATTTTTTTGTTGTTTGGATACCATTACTATCATGTTCTGACACCACAGGGAACAAAAGTTTTCATCATTGCCCGAGGAAAAGTAATCCGAAATAAAAGTTATTTGGACTTCGATGACCTGCGGAGAATTAATGACACAACCTACATTGTACGAAAGGAACAGTAAAATGAATTTGATCTTTGCTAAGCTTCGTCTCCGGGGTAATGTGAATAAGTATCGTAAAATGTTGTCTACCAATGAGGAGATCTTTCCCAGCTTTGAGGACATGGTAACCTCTGTGATCCCATATGCTCCTGGTGCTTTATCCGAGCCCGGTGAATGGTTTCAGCTTTCAGATGTGTCACATGCGGATTATGCGCTAGATATTTTTAGTAGTGATTTTAATACCCTCGATTTTGATTCCCTCGCGCGGGAGGAGTTTTCGCTGATTGACTTTTTGTTCGTCAAGCAAGGGAATACATTACTCTTTCAAAATATTACCCGAGCAAAACTTGCTTTAAAAAAGCATATCTGGGATTTCGGAGAGGGTTATCAATTCCGAAGTGCCTGTAATGAAATTGTAATCAATAGCCTACCTGATGCAATCTATTGCCAGAACAATGACACACTGTGTTTTCGCCGTCTCGAATCTATCACTTCAATTTTCAAAGGAATTGACCAGATTTACAGGGAAGCCACTGATGAGGAGACATCCCAATTTCTTCAGAGCAACTTTATCCGGCTTGGAGGAACCTATACCGCTGAAAACGTAAAAACAGCTAATCGAAAAAGGATTGCGCTTGCAAGTAAAACCATATCCAATCTAGCACCGCAGGATAAAGATAACATATTCACCTACATAGGGGAATACTGCCCCTCCTTAAAGACTCCAGATAACAAATTTGCTATTAGCGACGAAAACGAGTTGAAATTGCTTCTATATGGAATTGAGCAGCGGTTTTACACAACTTTAGTTGGGAATGAACAGCGGATTGCTAATTCGGTTATTCCATTCGGTTAGCAGACTTCCCACTTATGGTGTCAAAATCAGTCCTGATAAATCTTTGCTCACGCATTTTTGAAATTATGGTTATGACAGGAAAATCATTAATAATCCACTTATCCACTTCGGGCCATATCACTGTCAAATGAGCCTTTACAGTTATACGACTATTTAATCGAAGGAGTATACACTATGGCAAAAAGAACCGAAGATGTTTTAATTACTTCTATAGGAATTAAAAATTCACTTAAAAGGTACAAATCATTACAAGCGCTCGCGGAGTATGTTTGGAATGGCTTTGACGCTCATGCCAGTCGTGTAGATATTGAAATCTATAATAACGATTTAGACGGTACAGGTATGATTGCGGTCAAAGATAATGGGTCAGGTATCGACCGTTCTTTGTTATCGCAGAAATTCAAACCGTTCTACCAATCTGAAAAAATATATGAACCTACTATTAAACACTCTGCCACTCATGGAAAAAATGGCGTTGGCCGGTTAACATTCTTTACATTTGCAAACTTTGCTACATGGAAAACTTGCTACAGACAAAATGATCTCATTTTATCTTATGAGATTGAGATAAATGCCGCTACTTTGCAACGCTATGAACCTAGTGATGAACAGAAAAGCGACGAATTTACAGGAACTACTGTTATATTTTCCGATTTGACAAATTCAGACATCACACCAGATACTGCACGGATTTTTTTAGCGCAAGAATTTTGCTGGTTCTTGGAACTCAATAAAAATCAAGGCTTCTCTATTTATATTAATGGAGAACAATTAAACTATAGCACCCATATTCTCAAATCTGAGGAACACCAATACACTTATCCAAATACTAAGACTCTATTCACAGTTCGATATATTTGCTGGGACATTAAACTATCGGAGTATTCAAAATATTACTATATAAAAGAGGATGGAACGGAAATTGCGAAAGAAAACACAACCTTAAATAATAAAGGAGATTCCTTTTATCACAGTGTATATATACAAAGCCGATTTTTCAACTATTTTGATACAAATGATTCTGGTATGATTCAATTAACTATTGGAGGGCTCTCACATAAAAAATCACCAGAGTTTGAATTCATTATGAAAGAGGTAAACAGACATCTTTACGATATGAGACGACCGTTTATTAAAGAAACGGTTTCTAAAGTTATTGACGCTCTTGATATTGAAGGGGCTTTCCCAGACTATGATCCCAAAAATATTCTCGACCAATATCGTAAATCTCAAATCTCAGAAATGGTGTCAACGATCTACGTTGCCCAGCCCAAATTATTTACAAACTCGATGAATAAAGAACAAAAGAAAACTTTTATCCGTTTACTCGATTTAGTAATGGAAAGCGGAGAGGTGGATTCTTTATTCAAAATACTTAACGAAATTTTGGATATGACAGAGGTTGAACGAACTGACTTAGCTGATATCTTGCGGTACTCACATATGTCCAGCATTACTAAAACAATCAAATTAATTCAAGATAGGTATCAGGCCGTCGAAGATCTAAAACAATTAGTTTTTAACCCAAACCTCCATGCAAATGAAATAAATCATTTGCAGAAGATGATTGAAAAGCACTACTGGCTCTTTGGCGAGCAGTATAACCTCGTTACTGCGGCAGAACCAAATTTCGTGGAAGCTTTGAAGCGTTATTTAAGATATTTACACAAAGAATATGAAAGCGCTACTGTGAATCATCCAGATAAACTAAAACAAATGGATATATTTGCTGTTCGTCAAGATATTACACATGGAAAATATCATAATATAGTCGTTGAACTCAAACACCCGAATATTTCTCTGGGAGAAAACCAATTGGGGCAAGTAAAAAGATATATGAGAACAATCATGGAAATTCCTGAATTCAATGCATCTACTATGTCATGGGAGTTTTATCTTGTTGGAAACAAATTTACTTCAGATCATTATATTGAAGGAGAACTAGAAACAAATAAATCCCACGGATTGCCTTATTTAGTGTTTATGGCTCCACGATACAAAATTTATGCTATGCGATGGAGCGAAGTATTTACTGATTTTGAAATGCGTCACTCCTATTTAAATGAGAGATTATGCCTTGAACGCGACAAGTTACAAACATCCAATCTATCTGCGGATGGTATTGTCAAACAACAAGAGCAAAATACCGCCATTATGCCTGCTGAAATGCCAGCTACAAAATGAAGATACAAGTTTCGAGAATTGTCCACTATTTTCAACTTTAGGAAGAACAGATTTTTTAGAGCGAGAGGCCTTTGGACTGAGGAGGGGCTAATCATAGCAAATAGGAACAGGATAGGCGATATGTTATAGCAAAAGCTGTCAAGCGAAAAATAGCGAAAATCAATATACTTTCCCCGAAGAATAATAAAGAAGCCATTCCGAAGCTTGACAAATTGTTTTATATCATTCCTTCTAGCGTATTTGAACTCCTTGCTCTGGTTGATTTTTCGCAATTAACTTTATAGCATCAGTAGCGCAAATCATAGAGAAATCAAAATCGCAAGTTTCAGCTTTTTATCTATAGATGGAATATTTTCTATATGTTGGAGAGACAACGCCATTCAGTGGGGACAAAACATAGGTCAGAACGTCCGGACGATTGTTGATAAGACGACAAATCTGGAATTGCAAAAAGATTTAAGATATCTTAGCACACTGTAGTTAAAGATAGAAGTACTTAAAACCTTATTGTATAAAGGATAATATACGATTATCCGTTAATTAAAATGTGATAAGGTCGATTCCTGGCGA
>CANEFX010000002.1 GCA_947426945.1 uncultured Bacillota bacterium | reverse complement strand
CCGCGGCGGCCGTGTCAAGGACCTGCCCGGCGTGCGTTACCACATCATCCGCGGCACTCTGGACACCCAGGGCGTCTCCGGCCGTATGCAGGCCCGCTCCAAGTACGGCGCCAAGCGGCCCAAGGCCGGCAAGAAGTAATCTTCGTGTTGCCGCCCAAAATTGCATTGTGCGTACGCGCAAGGCAAAAGCCTTGCCGGGCGTTTACCTATATAACGGGTGGACCTCGGACAGGCATTACACGCCGTGAGTTTCACGACGAGTACCTATGATTTCAAGTTTATATGAAGGAGGGAAGCAAAGTGCCAAGAAGAGGAAATGTGCCCAAGCGGGAGATTTTACCCGACCCGCTTTACAACTCCGTCCTGGTTACCAAGCTCGTCAACAGCATCATGCTGGACGGCAAGAAGGGCGTTGCCCAGAAGGTCGTCTACGGGGCTTTTGATATCATCAAGGAAAAGACCGACAAGGAGCCCATGGAGGTCTACACCCAGGCCCTTGAGAATATCATGCCCTCCCTGGAAGTGAAGGCCCGCCGTGTGGGCGGCGCCACTTACCAGGTGCCTATTGAGGTCCGGCCCGAGCGCCGGCAGACCCTGGGTCTGCGCTGGCTGACCACCTATGCCCGGAACCGGGGCGAAAAGACTATGAAGGAGCGGCTGGCCGGCGAGATTATGGACGCGGCCAACAATACCGGCTCCGCCGTGAAGAAGCGCGAGGACACCCACAAAATGGCCGAGTCCAACAAGGCGTTTGCTCACTACCGCTGGTAACAAAGGAGACTTAGTATGCCTAGAAAAGTTTCTCTGGAGAATACGCGCAACATTGGCATCATGGCCCACATCGACGCGGGCAAGACGACCACCACTGAGCGTATCCTCTACTATACCGGCGTGAACTACAAGATCGGCGAGACCCACGAGGGCACCGCCACCATGGACTGGATGGCCCAGGAGCAGGAGCGGGGCATCACCATTACCTCCGCCGCTACCACCTGCTACTGGACCGGCACCAAGACCCAATTTCCCCAGACCCGGATTAATATTATCGACACCCCGGGCCACGTGGACTTCACCGTGGAGGTGGAGCGCTCCCTGCGGGTGCTGGACGGCTCCGTGACCGTCATGTGCGCCAAGGGGGGCGTGGAGCCCCAGTCCGAGACTGTCTGGCGCCAGGCAGACCACTACAAGGTCCCCCGGATGATCTATGTTAATAAGATGGACATCATGGGCGCGGACTTCTACCACGTGCTGGACATGATCCACGACCGGCTGAAGGCCAACGCCGTCCCCATTCAGCTGCCCATCGGCGCGGAGGAGACCTTCAAGGGCATCATCGACCTGGTGGAGATGGACGCCGATATCTATTACGATGAGCTGGGCAAGGACATGCGGGTGGAGGAAATCCCCGCCGACATGCTGGACAAGGCCCAGGAGTACCGCACCAGGCTGCTGGACGCCTGCGCCGACATCGACGAGGAGATCATGGAGCTGGTGCTGGACGAGAAGGAAGTCCCCCAGGACATGATCCGCCGGGCCATCCGCAAGGGCACCATCGACAACGTCCTGGTTCCCGTGGTGTGCGGCACGTCCTACAAGAACAAGGGGGTCCAGAAGCTGCTGGACGCCATCGTGGACTATATGCCCTCCCCCATCGACATTCCCGCCATTCAGGGTGTGAACCCTGACACCGATGAGGAGGATTCCCGTCCCGCCGACGACAGCGCCCCCTTCTCAGCCCTGGCCTTTAAGATTGCCACCGACCCCTATGTGGGACGGCTATCCTTCGTCCGGGTGTACTCCGGTATGCTGAACACCGGCACCTCCGTGCTGAACAGCACCAAGAAGCAGAAGGAGCGCATTGGCCGCATCCTTCAGATGCACGCCAACCACCGGGAGGATATCGAGACCGTCTACTCCGGCGATATCGCCGCCGTGATCGGCCTGAAGAATTCCACCACCGGCGACACCCTCTGCGACGAGAAGCACCCCATTATCCTGGAGTCCATGGAGTTCCCCGAGCCCGTCATCCGCGTGGCCATCGAGCCCAAGACCAAGGCAGGCCAGGAAAAGATGGGCATCGCCCTGATGAAGCTGGCCGAGGAGGACCCCACCTTTAAGACCTACACCGACGAGGAGACCGGTCAGACCATTATCGCCGGCATGGGCGAGCTCCATTTGGAGATCATTGTGGACCGTCTGCTCCGTGAGTACAAGGTGGAGGCCAACGTGGGCGCTCCTCAGGTGGCCTACAAGGAAACCATCACCAAGAGCGTGGAGCAGGACACCAAGTACGCCCGCCAGTCGGGCGGCAAGGGCCAGTACGGCCACGTCAAGATTCGTGTGGAGCCCAACGAGTCTGGTGCGGGCTACGTGTTTGAGAACGCCATCGTGGGCGGCGCCATCCCCAAGGAGTATATCCCCGCTGTGGACGCGGGCATCCAGGGAGCTATGCAGGCCGGCGTGCTGGCCGGCTACCCCGTGGTGGATGTGAAGGTCACCCTGTACGACGGCTCCTTCCACGAGGTGGACTCCTCTGAGATGGCCTTTAAGATTGCCGGCTCCATGGCCTTCAAGGAGGCCTGCCGCAAGGCAGGACCCGTGCTGCTGGAGCCCATCATGAAGGTGGACGTAATTGTCCCGGACGACTATCTGGGCAACGTGATCGGCGATCTGAACAGCCGCCGGGGACAGATCCAGGGTCAGGAAAACCGTACCGGCGCCACCCAGGTGGACAGCCTGGTGCCCCTGGCCAACATGTTCGGCTACGCCACCGACCTGCGGTCCTCCACCCAGGGCCGCGGCCAGTACTCCATGGAGCCCCACAGCTACGTGCAGATTCCCAAGAACATCGCCGAGAAGATCGTGGCCGAGCGCGGCCGCAATCAGGACTGAGGTTCCGGCTTTGAGATCCCGCGGTTTTCCGCCCCTGCGGGGCGGGAAGCGCGAAGATCGGACCCGGGGAGCGCAGATTGCTCTCCCGGAAAAAATAGGGTTGCAATTATGGGCAAAATAGGATAAAATATCCACAATACGTCCGCAGCCCCATTCCCAATGAAAGCATAACTGTAATATAAGGAGGAAAAATCCCATGGCTAAGGCAAAATTTGAGCGCAACAAGCCCCATGTAAACATCGGTACCATCGGTCACGTCGACCACGGCAAGACCACCCTGACCGCCGCCATCACCAAGTGGCTGGCTTTCCAGGGCAAGGCTGATTACACCGACTACAGCTCCATCGACAAGGCCCCCGAGGAGCGCGAGCGCGGCATCACCATCAACACCGCTCACGTGGAGTATGAGACCGAGAAGCGCCACTATGCCCACGTGGACTGCCCGGGCCACGCCGACTATATCAAGAACATGATCACCGGCGCCGCTCAGATGGACGGCGCGATCCTGGTCATCGCCGCTACCGACGGCGTTATGGCTCAGACCAAGGAGCACATCCTGCTGGCCCGTCAGGTGGGCGTGCCCGCCATCGTGGTCTTCCTGAACAAGTGCGACCAGGTGGACGACCCCGAGCTGCTGGAGCTGGTGGAGATGGAGGTCCGCGAGACCCTGTCCAAGTACGAGTTCCCCGGCGACGACATCCCCATCATCAAGGGCTCCGCTCTGAACGCCCTGATCAGCGAGTCCAGCGATCCCAACGCTCCCGAGTATGCCTGCATCAAGGAGCTGATGGACGCCGTCGACAGCTATATCCCCACTCCCGACCGTAAGATCGACCAGCCCTTCCTGATGCCCGTGGAGGACGTGTTCACCATCTCCGGCCGCGGCACCGTGGCTACCGGCCGTGTGGAGCGCGGCCAGCTGAAGGCCGGCGAGACCGTCGATATCGTGGGCCTGCAGGAGGAGAAGAAGAGCACCGTCGTCACCTCCATGGAGATGTTCCGCAAGACTCTGGACTTCATCGAGGCGGGCGACAACGCCGGCTGCCTGCTGCGCGGCATTGCCAAGACCGACATTGAGCGCGGCCAGGTGCTGTGCAAGCCCGGCTCCATCCATCCCCACACCAAGTTCAAGGGCCAGGTTTACGTTCTGTCCAAGGACGAGGGCGGCCGCCACACCCCCTTCTTCAACAATTACCGGCCCCAGTTCTACTTCCGTACTACCGACGTGACCGGCATCATCACCCTGCCTGAGGGCACCGAGATGTGCATGCCCGGCGACAACGTGGACATGGACGTGGAGCTGATCACCCCCATCGCCATTGAGAACGGCCTGCGTTTCGCCATCCGTGAGGGTGGCCGTACCGTCGGCTCCGGCGTGGTCATCGGCATCAACGAGTAATTTTCGCCATACAAAAGGACGGGCTCCGGCCCGTCCTTTTCATAAGTCTGCATTATCTTCCTGTCCCCGCCTCCGCAGGGGGCGGGGATTGCAAAGGTATGTTTCATTTGAAGAACATAAAATAGATTGGGAGTCTGGCAAAATCGAGGAGGAAATAGCATGAGAAACACAGGAAAAATCAGCGATGGCCTGAATCTGATGTATGTGGGCAATATCATTGCCATTGTCGCCGCTCTGTGTACGCTGCTTGCCCTGCTGGCGCCGTTCCTGGCGATTCTGACGATGATTGCCATTGTCGTAGGCGGGATTACCTGCCTGGTAGGGCTGGTGAAGCTGCGCAATGAACACGGGGACTATATGAGCGCCCTGGTGGCGTGTATCCTTGGGATTGTGTTCGGCCTGCTGTCCAACGATGAGAGCGTGTTCGGAAGTCTGATGAGTCTGGCCCAGTCGATTTGCAGCCTGCTTCAGGTGTACTTTGTGGTTCGCGGGACTAACAGCTTTCTGCGGGACAGGGGATGCCTGACAGAGGTATCCATGGGAGACCGGGCATGGAAGTGGCAGCTGGTTTCCATTGCCGTCAGCGTGGCTGCCGGAGTACTGGCCTTAGTGCTGCTGCCGCTGGCCTTTATTCTGGTGGTGGTCAATCTTATCGTGAGTATTGCCGCATTGGTATTTTATTTGTCCTACTTGAAGGCCGGCGCCAGAGCGCTGGGCTGAGATTAAAAGAGAGGCGCACCGTGAGGTGCGCCTCTCTTGCACTAAAACAGATATTGGTGATAATTTACAAAAAAATCTGGACAGATGGGGATAAATATGGTATATTTAAAAAGAGCTGTTAAGCCCATGTTAAGAAAAAGGAGGAAATGCAATGGAGCCCAGGTTTTTTAAAATCCCAGTCTGTGTAGGCGACGTCTCGCTGAATGTGGCCAAGGGCCATTTTGCCACCCGGAACAGCCACACAAATTACTTTATCGACGTGACCAGACAGCAGTCCTGCATCCGCGACGCGGAGGCGGTGGCCCAGCAGCTGGCCCAGCGCAACCTGACGCAGCACCTGATGATAGACACGATCCTCTGCATGGACGGCACCCGGGTGATCGGCACCTGCCTTGCCCAGAAGCTGACCCAGGGCGGATTCCGCTCCATCAATGCGGGCCGGGAGATTTATGTTCTCCGGGAGAACCCGGGTACCAGCGGGAAGCTGATTTTCCGGGACAACGCCCGCTTCATGCTGGAGGGAAAGAATGTGCTTCTGCTCCTGGCCTCGGTCACCACCGGAGGCACAGTGCGCAGAGGCATCGAGTGCGTGGAGTACTACAAGGGCAGTGTGGCGGGCATTGCCGCCGTCTACAGCCATCAGAAGGAGATAGACGGAATCCCGGTGGTCTCTCTGTTTGACACCAACGACCTGCCAGGTTACGCCAGCTATGTGCCCGAGGAGTGTCCCATGTGCAAAGAGAAGCAGGAGCTGGACGCGGTGGTGGACAAATTCGGATATTCCGCCCTGTGATGGGATTAAGAGGAGGGCACGCTTTCAGCGTGCCCTCAAAAATTTTCTTTAGCGAATTAAAAAATTGGGGGTTGACAAGCGGGGGAGGAGCCGCTATAATAGCCACAACAACCAAACAGCGGCAAACCTTTGAGAAAGAGTAGTAGCCGGCGAAGCAAACCTGAAGAGAGTCCCGGATGGTGGAATCGGGGCGGGGCGCAGCCGGGCGAATGGACTTTCGAGGGCGGCTTGAACGGGGCGACCCAAGTAGATGCCGACGGGGACCCACCCGTTATCCATCGGGCACGCGTGATGGCGCGTGAAGCGAGCGGACGTTTCCAAAACGTCAATTTGGGTGGTATCGCAGGAGTGCAGCTCTTGTCCCATGTGGGATGAGGGGCTGTTTTTTTATTGCTTAAGGGCAGTCCCGGCAGCACTCCAACAAACCCGGGCCTCGGCAAGGCCCCACATCTGCCGCCTGAATCTAAAATTTGGAGGAACTCAAAATGAAAAAGAACAACATGCTGAAAAAGACCCTGACCCTGGCCCTGTCTCTGGCCATGGCCCTGTCTCTGGCCGCCTGCGGCGGCGGAAGCACCCCCCCGGCCCCCGGCGGCTCCGCCTCTCAGCCCCAGGGCGGCGGCTCCGGCGCCCAGCAGCCCGCCGCGGGCAAGACCTATAAGGTGGGCATCGTGAAATTTATGGACCACGCCTCTCTGGACCAGATTGAGGCCAGCCTCCAGGCGGAGCTGGACGTGCTGGGCAGGGAGATGGGCGTCACCTTCAACTACGCCGATTACTCCGCCAACGGCCAGAAGGACGGCACCATCCTCCAGCAGATCGGGGCCCAGATGGTTGCCAACGACGTGGACGTGATTATCCCCATCGCCACCCCCGCCGTCCAGGCCATGCTGGCCTCCGCCGAGGACACCGATATTCCCATTATTTTCTCCGCCGTGTCCGACCCCATTAAGGACGGCATCGTGGCCGACCTGAATGCCCCCGGCGGCAAAGCTACTGGTACCAGCGATGCGCTGAACACCGAGATGGTGATGCAGCTGATGCTGGCCGCCAACCCGGATATCCAGAAGGTTGGTCTGCTGTACTCCAAGTCGGAAAGCTCCTCCGCCAAGCCGGTGGAGGAGGCCAAGGCCTACCTGGCCGCCAAGGGCATCGCCGTGGAGGAAAAGACAGGCACCAACACCAACGAGATCAGCTCCGCGGTGGATGCCCTGGCGGCCGCCAAAGTGGACGCTGTCTTTACCCCCACCGACAACACGGTCCAGAACGCCGAGCTGGCCATCTTTGAGAAGCTCCAGGACGCCAAAATTCCCCACTACGGCGGCGCGGACTCCTTCGCCCTCAATGGCGCGTTCTGCGGCTACGGCGTGGATTACGTCCAGCTGGGCCAGGAGACTGCCCGGATGGCGGCCGACCTGCTGGTCAATGGCGCGGACCCGGCGTCCACCCCCGTGCGCATTATGACCGCCGAGAGCGCCTTTATCAACACCGAGACCTGCGCGGCCATCGGCATGGACCTGGAGCAGATCAGGACCGCTTTCTCCGCTCTGGGCATCAAGGTTGTTGAGACCACCACCCAGCAGAGCTTTTCCTGAGCTTGAGCCCCGCAGGAGCGGCCGCAGGCCGCTCGCCCTGAAAATATGGCGCTGATTGCAGCGGGCGGCTGCAGGCCGCCCCTGCAAAAGCGTTTAGGAGGCATAGAACATGCTGTTATCCGTCGTGACCCTGCGCACTGCCCTGGAGATGGGAGCCATTTACTCCCTGGTGGCCCTGGCCCTGTTCATCAGCTTCTCCATTCTGAACATCGCCGACCTGTCCACCGACGGCTGCTACACTTTGGGCTTTGCCGTGGGGGCCGTCGTTACCCTGGCGGGCCACCCCTTCCTGGCCCTCCCCGCGGCCATGCTGGCAGGAATGCTGTCCGGTTTTGTAACCGCCTTTCTCCAAACCAAGCTGGGGGTGGAGAGTATTTTGGCCGGCATCATCGTCAACACGGCGCTGTATACCGTCAATCTGGCGGTGATGGGCTGGTCCTCCAATCTGTCCATATTCGGGACGGACACCCTGCTTTCCCTGGCTAAGGGACTGAGCGGGGTTAAGGCCTGGACCGACTGGAGCACACTGGTTGTGCTCTCGGCCATTCTGGTGCTGGCGGCGGTGCTGGCGGCCCTGTTCTTCCGCACCCGGCTGGGCCTGTCCATCCGGGCCACCGGGGACAACGCGGATATGGTGCGGGCATCCTCCATCAACCCCGCCTTTACCATCACCGTGGGGCTGTGCGCGGCCAACTCCCTCACCGGGCTGGCCGGCTGCCTCACCGGGCTGGTAAACAAGAGCTGCGATATCAATCTGGGCACCGGCATGGTGACGGTGGCTCTGGCCTCCCTCATCATCGGGGAGACCCTGTTCGGCCGCTTTTCCATCGGAGTGCGGATCTTTGGGGTGATTGTGGGCTCCTGCATCTACCGGATTATCATTGCCGTGGCCCTGGCGGCCGATGTGCCCACCGAGTGCTTCAAGCTGGTGTCAGCCCTCATTGTGGCGGTGGCCATCGCCATGCCCCAGGGGCGAAAGCTTATCGCCCTCCAGCGGCAGAAGCTGGCCCGGCGGAAGGAGGGAGCCCCATGCTGAAGCTGAACGATATTGCCAAAACCTTCAACCCAGGCACCGTCAACGAGAAAAAGGCGCTGGACGGAATAAGCCTGCATCTGGCCCCTGGGGATTTTGTCACTGTTGTCGGCTCCAACGGGGCGGGCAAGTCCACCCTGTTCCACGCCATTGCAGGGGTATTCTTTCCGGACCGGGGGTCTGTGGTGCTGGACGGGGAGGACATCACCTTCAAGCCGGAGTACAGGCGCAGCCGGGAGCTGGGCCGGCTGTTCCAGGACCCCATGAGGGGCACCGCCCCCCACATGACCATTGAAGAGAACCTGGCCCTGGCCTATCTGCGCACCGCCAAGCACCAGCACGCCTATTTCAGCCGCACCAGCCGGGCGGACCGGGCCTTTTTCCGGGACCAACTGGCCCGGCTGGATATGGGGCTGGAGAACCGGATGAATCAGCCGGTGGGCCTGCTGTCCGGAGGGCAGCGTCAGGCCCTGACCCTGCTCATGTCCACCATGGTGCCCCCCAAGATTCTCCTGCTGGACGAGCACACCGCCGCCCTGGACCCGGGCACGGCGGAAAAGGTGTTGAAAATTACCCGGGAGGTGGTGGCGGAGCACAAAATCACTACTATGATGGTGACCCACAACATGCATCAGGCCCTGGAACTGGGCAGCCGAACCCTGATGATGGACGGAGGCCGGATCGTGCTGGACGTTCAGGGGGAGGAGCGGGAGAATATGACTGTCGGCGGCCTGCTGGAGCGCTTTAAGGCTAAGGTAGGCGAGGATCTGGACAACGACCGGATTCTGCTGTCGTAAATAGAGGACCGCCGCGTGCGCGGCGGTCCTTTTCGCTCTGCAGGCGGAGGGGAAGGCTCCTTTGCCTAAGGGGCCTTATGGGAGCGGTCCTGAAAAAATTTTTCTCACTCTGAGATTTTATCCCCCGCTCACGGATATTACATAGTGAAAGGCCTTTCAAAAACAGATTTCCAAGGAGGTGAGCGGCTATGACGGACGAGGCATTTGCGCAGGCGGCCCGGACCTATGGGAACACCCTCTACCGGGTGGCGTACCACGCGCTGGGCAGTCCCCACGACGCCGAGGACGTGATGCAGACGGCGCTTCTGCGGCTGTACGAGTACAAAAAGGATTTTGAGAGCGAGGAGCACATGAAGCGCTGGCTTCTGCGGGTGGCGGTGAACGAGAGCCGCAAGGTGCTGCGGGCCTTCTGGCGGCGGACCTGCGTCCCCCTGGAGGAGTGGCGGGATACCGCCGCCCCGGAGGACCCGGCCCGGGCTGAGGCGCTGGAGGCGGTGATGGCCCTGGAGCCAAAGTACCGCTTGGCAATTTACCTCTACTACTACGAGGGGCTGAGCGTGGCCGAGACCGCCGCCGCCATGCGGGCCAATCCGTCCACCGTGCAGACCTGGCTGCTCCGGGCAAGGGAGCGGCTGCGCAGGTCGCTGACCGAGGAAAAGGAGGAATCTGTCTATGTTCGACCCGAAGCTGTACCGTGAAGCGTGCCGGGAGCTGAGAGCTCCCGAGGGTAAAATTGAGGAGATTATCGCTATGACTGAGAAAACTAACAAGAAGCGTGTCCGCCCCCTGCGCACCGCGCTCATCGCCGCCGCCGCTGTGGCCATGATGGTGGTCAGCGTGGCCGCCGCCAACCCGGAGGGAGTGCAGGAGTTTTTATACAACATCGCCTCCATCGTCCGGGTGGACGACTACCGACAGGACGTGACCACTGTGGACGGGGAGATGTTTACGCTGTACACCTACCCTGAGGTCAGTGTGGAGGAGCGGGATGGCCGGGCTGTTCTGGTAATTGACGGAAAAGACGCCGCCGATATTACCGAAGAGCTGAAATCAGAGGGCCGCTACACCTACGAGTCCGTTACAGAGGAGAGCCGTCTGGTTATATCTGTGGAAGGTACGGCGAAAGACTGGACCGCTGCAGTGATTATTGGCAATCCCGACGGTCCGGTTTATACCTTCTCCAGCGACCACGAGGGTGTCAAGAGTGTCGGACACTATTTTGCCGAAGAGGAGGGAGCGGACGGCGAGGCGATCGTAGAGACGTATATCGTCACGGAGGGCGATTCCGCTGGTTCGGAGGGCGGTGCTGCCACCGGAATCTATACAACGGAGCATGAGGTTCCCAGGCCCTGAATCAGCGCAGCGGCGGGCCGGGAAACTGGCCCGCTGGTTTTTACCGTCCCGCCCGCAGGCGGAAAGGCCTCTTAGGCAAAGAGGCTCCCGGCGGAGCCGGGTGGGGACTGTATCTCACGAAGCGAAATGTACGAAGTAAACGAGATTTGCAAAGACCTGGTTTGCTTCGCACGTTCGGCTTCGCCGAACACAATCCTCAGTCAGCCTGCGGCTGACAGCTCCTTTGCCAAAGGAGCCTTTTGGTGTGCCCTTTTGGATTTTAAGGCAAACGGAAGCTCCCCGGCGCAGCCGGGGAGCTCTTGCATCTTACAGCCACAGGACCACGCGGTACATCATGATGAAGTGGGCAGCGCTGCCCAGCAGGATGAACACGTGGAAAATCTCATGGCAGCCGAAGCGGGGGTTGTCCCTCCCCGGCCATTTGACGGCGTAGAGCACGCCGCCCGCAGTGTACAGCAGTCCCCCGGCCAGCAGCCAGAAGAAGCCCGCGGCGGGCAGGGCGCGGTAGATGGGGACGATGGCAAAGAGGGCCAGCCAGCCCATAAAGATGTATATGGCGCTGGTGAGCCACCGGGGGATGCCCAGTTTGGCGATGGTGAGGGCCGTTCCGGCGGCGGCCAGGGTCCAGACGGCAGCGGCCAGAGGAATGCCGCCGGCGTTCCGTAAAACGGTGAGGCACAGGGGGGTGTAGCTGCCGGCGATGAGCAGATAGATGGAGCAGTGATCGTATTTCCGCAGGGCCAGCCGTCCGGGGACGGAGACATTGAGGCAGTGGTACAGGGTGCTGGCGGTGTACAGGCAGATCATGGACAGGCCGTAGACGGCGAACAGGCCGAACAGCAGCCATTTTTCCAGCATCGCCGAACGGACCAGCAGGGCGGCGGTGCCGGCTGCCGCCAGCGCGGCCCCAACGCCGTGAGTGATGGCCGACCAGGGCCGCAGGCCGTCGTAGGGATCCCGGACCTCCGCCCGGCGGCGGGGCTTGGAGACGGTCAGAGGGGCGTTTACGGATATGGTATTTGTACGCATGGGACACACTCCTTTCCAGAGGAGACAGGGCTTTATTTCTTCTGAATACAGTATATCCTCAAACGGCGGAATTATCAATATAAAATATGACAAAATATAATATTAAAAATTAGATAAGATGATGCAAAAAACAGCGCCGGTTTCTGCCGGCGCTGTTTTTTGGTCGTTAGCCCTGGGAGATCGCGCCCATGGGGCAGGTACCAGCGCAGGAGCCGCAGTCGATGCAGGCGCCGGCGTCGATGACGTAGTGGTCGTCGCCCTGAGAGATGGCGCCCACGGGGCAACCGTCAGTGCAGGAGCCGCAGCTGATGCAAGCGTCACTGATAACATAGGCCATGATATGTACACCTCCATTAGAATGGTATCCCCATTCTATCACAATTTTCAAAAAAAGCAATGCTTAATTTTTGGCGGCGGGCAGAAAGTTCAGGAGCGTGCGCAGGGAAAACTGTTGATGTGGTTTCTCTGTCTCCGGCGGGGAAAACGCAGATGAAATCTCTGCAGCTGGGATGCTCCCGAAAGTTTCGCCGGGGAAGCGGTTCTAAATTTTCGCAAATCAGGGAATGATGGTAGAAGATTTAATTCTGAGGTGATCCTAACATGGCAGACAGCCAATTCACATCCACCGCTCTGGGGGCCATCCGCCTGGCCCAGGAGAACGCCGCCCGCCTGGGCCACAGCTATGTGGGCAGCGAGCACCTGCTGCTGGGGCTGGCCGGACAGGAGTTCAGCCCCGCCGCTATGGCGCTGCGCCGGGCGGGAGCGGACAGCCGCAGCCTGCGCTCCGCTATTGTGCAGCGAGTGGGGACGGGGGTGCCCGCCCGCTCCATCCACCAGGGACTTACCCCTAACTGCTGTCTGGCCATCCAGGGGGCGGTGGAGGAGAGCCGCCGCCTGGGCGCGGGGGCGGTGAACTCCGAGCACCTGCTGCTGGGTCTGCTGCGCACCAAGGGCAGCGGGGCGGCCCGGCTGCTGGCCCACTGCGGGGTTGAGACCGAGGGGCTGTATCAGTCTGTCTCCGCGTCTCTGGGCGGGGAGGAATCCCCGGCCCCCAAGCCCCGGATCAGGGAGCCGGAATCCCGCCCAGGCGGCGATACCCGCCAGCTGGACCAGTGTGCCCGGGACCTGACCCGCATGGCGGGGGAGGGGCGGCTGGACCCGGTGATCGGCCGGAAGGAGGAGCTGGAGCGGGTGATTCAGATCCTCTCCCGCCGGACCAAGAACAACCCCGCCCTTATCGGTGAGCCCGGCGTGGGCAAGACCGCCGTGGTGGAGGGGCTGGCTACCGCCATCGCCGACGGCAACGCACCCCAGCATCTGCTGGGCAAACGGATCTACGCTTTGGATCTGTCCGCCATGGTGGCGGGCACCAAGTACCGGGGGGAGTTTGAGGAAAAGCTGAAGCACGTCCTTCAGGAGGTGCGCCGGGCGGGAAATATCATCCTCTTTATCGACGAGCTCCACACTATTGTGGGGGCGGGCAGCGCCGAGGGGGCCATTGATGCGGCCAACATTCTCAAGCCCGCCCTCAGCCGGGGGGAGCTGCAGGTGATCGGGGCCACCACTATCGACGAGTACCGCAAGTATATCGAAAAAGACGCCGCCCTGGAGCGGCGTTTCCAGCCCGTCACCGTGAAGGAGCCCAGCCGGGCGGAGACAATGGAGATCCTTCAGGGCCTTCGGGGCCGGTATGAGGCTCACCACCACCTGATTATTTCGGACAGCGCCCTGGAAGCAGCGGTAGACCTGTCCTGCCGCTACCTGCCCCAGCGCTTTTTGCCCGACAAGGCCATTGACCTGGTGGACGAGGCGGCTGCCCAGGCCAGGCTCTCGGGCAAGGCTCTGCCTCCGGAGCTCCAGCGGCTGGAGGGGCGGGTGTCCCAGGCCGGCCGCCAGCTGGCCGACGCGGTGCGCCGCCAGGACTTTGAGCAGGCGGCTATCCTGCGCAATGTGGAGCGGGACTTTAAGCGGGAGCTGGAGGGGGAGCGGCAGAGGTGGCAGTCGGGCCAGGGACAGTTCGCCGTAGAACCCCACCACATTCAGGCGGTGCTGTCCCAATGGACGGGGGTGCCCGTTCAGGACCCGGACGAGGCGGACCGAAAGGCCCTGGCCGGGCTGGACACGTCCCTGCGCCGCCGCCTCCTGGGCCAGGACAGGGCGGTGGACACAGTGGTCCGGGCTATCCGCCGGGGCCGCCTGGGCCTGAAGGACCCCCGCCGGCCGGTGGGCTGCTTCCTCCTGCTGGGGCCCAGCGGGGTGGGAAAGACCCAGCTGTGCCGGTCTCTGGCCGGGGCTCTTTTCGGCAGTGAGGAGGCCCTTCTGCGCTTTGATATGTCCGAGTATATGGAGGCTCACACCGTCTCCCGCCTGCTGGGCTCCCCTCCGGGCTATGTGGGTCACGAGGAGGGAGGACAGCTCACCGAGCGGGTGCGGCGGAACCCCTGGTCGGTGGTGCTGCTGGACGAGTTGGAGAAGGCCCATCGGGACGTGTGGTCTGTTCTGCTTCAGGTGATGGAGGAAGGGGTGCTTACCGACGCCCAGGGACGCAGGACGGATTTCCGCAACACCGTGCTGGTGATGACCTCCAACCTGGGAGCTCAGCGGTTTGCCAAGGGGAAGCGGCTGGGCTTCACCGCCGGGGGCGATGCGGAGCGGGAGGAGCTGGAGCGGGCCGTGCTGTCCGATGCCGCCAGCACCTTTGCCCCCGAATTCCTTAACCGCCTGGATGCGACATTGGTGTTCCACCCCCTGGACGCCGCCGCGCTGAACGCGATTACCCGGCAGATGCTGTCCGAGACAAGAAAACGGCTGGAAAAGCTGGGAGTGGCTATGGCGGTGGAGGAGAGAGCCGTTGACCTTCTGGCCGGCAAGGGCAGTGACCGGGAGTACGGCGCGCGGCCCCTCCGCCGGGCAATCGCCTCCCTGGTGGAGGACCCCGCCGCCGACCTGATGCTCGCCGGGCGGCTGAAGCAGGGGGATACCCTGCAGGTCTCAGCCCAGGGGGATGAGGTGAAGGTGCGGCTGGTGTAGCAGGGGCCGGAGATAATTCCATGGGTCAAAATTTGATTTTCACTCTTGCCAAGCGGGGAAATATTGTGTATAATATCCTTCGCACCTGCCGGTGTGATGGAATTGGTAGACGTAGCGGACTCAAAATCCGCCGCTGGCAACAGCGTGGGGGTCCGAGTCCCCCCACCGGCACCACGTCGGAGCAAGCTTCATATCGCTTGCTCCGACTTTTTTCAAAAGTCAGAGCGCGCTCATTGCGCTGCTCCTCCTCTCCAACCCGCAACCGCTTCGCCGGGCTCGCGGTTGACTTTTCCTGATTCGGAAAGTCACAGCGTCGAAATTGTTTAACACGGTAAAAGGAAAGACACGCTTGCGTGTCTTTCCTTTTAGGATCCGATCGCTGCTACCATTCCCGCCGGATATCCTTCTCGTCGATCTGATACAGGGAGAGAAATTCTGCGAGGTCACTGCTGTCCCGAATCAGCATCAGGTCGTGGAATTTTCCGCTGACGGGGTCTTTAAAGCCCGCCACCTGCTCTCCGGTACAGATACTGGAGCGGATGACAGGAATCTTCCCCTCCTTGTTGTAGGGTGGGACTGTCCGCTTTTTTCGTCTGCCGAACATAATTGCCCTCCTATGCCTGCAAGAAGTCCAAAAGCCCCTGACAACCAGCCAATACATCCCGCCAGGCGGCCTCAAAGTCTCCGGTATACCAAGGATCAGCTACCTCCGTTCCCGGGCGGCCTGCATATTCCATCAGCAGATGCAGTTTGTCGTCGAAGCCGACTCCGCAGATGCGGTGCATATTCCGCAGGTTGGCCTTGTCCATCCCGATCAGGAGGTCGAAGCGGTGGAGGTCCTCGTTCCTCATCTGGCGGGCTGTTTTGCCAGCGCAGCCGATACCATGTTCGGCCAGCTTGCGGCGGGCGGGAGGATAAACCGGATTGCCGATCTCCTCCGTGCTGGTGGCCGCGGACTCGATGTGAAACCGCCCCTCCAGTCCGGCTTTTTTCACCAGATCCTTCATGATAAACTCCGCCATTGGGCTGCGGCATATATTCCCATGGCATACAAACAGAATTTTAGTCACCTTGTTTACTCCTTGTGTCCCAGTATTTTCAACGGTTACAGCCGTTCAGCCCTCTTGCCGTACTCCACGAATACCACCGTAAATCTATGTTAATCTACGGGCAAATGGAGTAAGTTGTGGAGTAAGCTGTTGCCCTTGTATTTCAATGCCGGAAGCCTGTAATATCAATCGCTCCCTACAATTTTCGCAAGGGCCTTTTCCGCTGTATCATAGTTAGAATGGGTGTAAATGTTTAACGTGGTGTAGGCATCACTGTGTCCCATAAGATACTGTAGGCTTTTCAAATCCATTCCAGCCGCCGCCATATCGGTACAGAACGTATGACGAAGAACGTGCGGGGTCACAGTCAGTTTGTCGTTGTGGCTTTCATTATAATGGTCAACAGTCCGTTTCAATGCGTGTTCCAAGTGTCCCGCCACTTTAGGCTTGCCGTCTTTGTCCAGAAACAGGAACCCTGTGTATCCCTGTATTATATACTCTACCTTTGACGGCTTGCGGTTACGAATTACATTCTGAAAAGCCTGGTACACCTTTTCATCCAGCATAGGTATGTATCGTTCTCCGCTTTCAGTCTTCGGCTTTTCGATGTAATACTCGCAACTGCCGCTAAGACGTGTCCGGGTCAACTGCCGTTCTACTCGGATTCTGCGGTTGACGAAATCAATATCCGAAATCGTCAGCCCGTACAACTCGGAGATACGCAACCCTGTCCCTAACAAGATAATAATTTCATCGTAGTATCTACGGCGGCATTTATCATCCAGAACATAAGCAAGAAACCGTTTCTTTTCTTCTGGCGTAAGCGCCTGCCTGGTAGTTGAATCGTTAGGCACTACATCAACCACACGGAATGAAAACGGATTACGGCGAATGATATCGTCCTCAACAGCCATTTCAAACGCTGGACGTAAAACACCTCTCACCGTAGTAATGGTGCTGTAGCTTCTTCCATCATCATGTAATTTGATGAAAAAGGCTTTTCCGTCAGACGGCTTGATAGTTTTGACCTTGCGAACACTGAAATCTTCTTTTCGCATCAAGTTGCGGACAAAGTTATAATTAACCTGGGTATTATAACGTACACCTAGCTTTTGCGCTATATATCGTTCCATCAACTCGAAAACGGAAATCTCTCCGGCGGCGTAATCTATGCCATCATCCATATCCCGCTGGATTGTCCGCTCCTTCTCTCGCAGTTCGTCCAGAGTAGGGGCATAGACACTTTGCCGTGTACCTCGAATGTCAGTATAGCGGTACATATAAGTGCCGTTCTGCCTTTGGCTTTCGCCTGTTCGCAGAATCCGGCCTTTGCTGTCTTTGCGCTTTTCGGACAAATCTCTACAACCTCCTTTGTGGAAAAGCGCCTGATATGGTAATCTGATTATACCACATCAAAGCTGATATTTCCATCAAATTGAGTATGCAGAGGCTAAATATTTTTCAAGCAGCTTGCGCTTTATCAGCCGCTTGTTCCCGACCCACAATACATAGGCGCAGTTTTCGGCGTTGCTCATTTCACGCAACTTGTTTACCCCTATGCCGAAGTATGCGGCGGATTCTTCAAGTGTCAAGTTTACTTTTTCCCATACAGGAATTTTTTCGGTGCTCATTGTTCACCTCCTTAGCACCGTTGCCCTCGCCTTTGGCGGAGGTATGAACTGCCTTTGGCAGTTTGGGAAAACCAACAACCATATTTTGCGCCAGCCTTTGGCGTGGCGGCTATGCGCCCCTTTATAGGGCGGAGTTTTCAAAATTGAACGTCAACATTAAGAAAAGCCCTTAACCACCAATAGATTTCTGGATAAAATTACTGTTTTAAGCCCTCATAAACCATTGCGGCACAATAGGCCAGCAGTAGAAAAATAAAATGTTGACAGAATAAGAAAATTATTTTTGTCCAGCAGAAGTAAATTATTCCCCCTATTTTCTATGCTTGTTGGCTCTTTGACAAGGCTAAAATGGCATATCATCGTCCGAAGGAGAGGGTACGCCATGTAACGGATAGGTATAATAAAGTGCCTGTACAACATCGCATGATTCTCCATCTTCATCGAAAATCACACGACTATATCTTTCCAGTGCGTTATGTGTGTTGCTATTTGACACGGGCTCTCTTACTTCCTCCACTTGCGGCTCTGTCTTGATGATGTCCATATCAGGAACATCATCCAAGGTATCAGGAATATCCTGCGGAGTGCATTCCCCGACAGTGGATAAACCATCTTCTTCTGCAACGTCAGTTGTATTATTTATAATATTATTGTATTGTTCATGTATTGTTTCTTCCCCAATTTCTGGGGGGATATCGGCCCCGTTTTGGGGGTGATGCACCACAGTTTCTGGGGAAACATCCGCAGATTCCGGGGGGAGAGTGGGGGGCATTTCATATATCGTATATGCGTTTCGCCCGTCTGGACGTTTCACAAGATATCCCTTCGAGATAAGTTCCTTTACCGCAGACTGGTATCCGTTTTCACTGATTCCCATGTCCGCTTTGAAACTGGACGGACTTAATGCGTATGGAAATCCTTGACGATTCAATACGCACCTTATGTATAGAGCAAACGCATTTCCGTTTAATGCCCGTTTTGCTCTACACACTGCATTGATATTGAGACAACCATATCCAGTGTGTAGAGAATCATGCGGCATATGCTCTGCCACAACTGTTTTTTGATTCGGATAAGTAACTATTTTTAATTCATCGCCTTTCAATCGGCGTTGTATCGCCGTTAATTTTTGGATAACCGTTTAATTTTTGCTATGGCCCTCTTGCGCTCATGCGCTCACCCCCTAATTACTCTGGATTGGTATACCCTTAACCGCAAGGGGTGTACCCTCTATCAAAATTAAATTGTCAAGGTACAGCCCACCATAGGAATATCCAAGTAGAAAAACGCACCCATTCAAGCGGGGCCGTCTGGCTCTGCCTGAGTGAGTGCGTCTTACTTTGACTAAACGTCTGTTGCGCTACTTGTTACTCTGCTACTATACCATATTGGAGATAACCGGGTCAACTCAATAAAGAAAAAAATCATAGAAATTCTTTTGAAATCTGAACAGCCAGATGAACCGACTACTACTATTTGTTCTCTGGTTGGGGGAGTGAAAAACCAAAACCATCCCCCACCCCGTCCCGCTCCATCTTTTCCCGCACAGCTTCCAGTATATAGGATTGAACAGACTTTCCCGCCGCCGCCGCTGTTGCTCTGATTATCTCCCCTTCTTCTTTAGAGGGTCTAATCATTATGTTGTCACGGCTACTATTCCATTTGTTACTTGCTCTTTTATGCGCTTCGCTCACAGCCATATATACCCCGCCTTTCTATAATTGAGTATATTATATCGCAAAATGATATAACCGTAAACGGTCAAAGTTGCATAAAACGTTAACGGTTATTTTGTGCAACTTTCCTTATTGACGTTTTAACCGTTAACGGTTATACTGTAATCACAGCAGGGGACAACACCCTGCCGCCCGGTTGCCAGGGCGTAGAGTACGGCAACGGTCAACCTACCGAACCAATACGGCAAGGGAACCGACACGGAATATTGAATTATAGGGAGTATACACAATGTCCACTATCGAAATCGTCTCTAAAATTGAAGCCCTCAAAGCATGGGAAGCTATGCAAGCGGAAGCCGCCGCCGAAATCGAATCTATTAAAGACGAAATCAAGCGGCACATGGACGGTCTGGGGGTGGAAGAACTGGAAGCCGGAACCTACATTGTCCGCTATGCTACCGTCCTTTCCAACCGTTTCGACAGCACCGCCTTTAAGAAGGTCATGCCGGACGTGTACAAGGCGTATACCAAACAGACCACCAGCCGCCGTTTTACTGTCAGCGCATGAAAAGAAGTCTGCTACCCCAACCGACCAAAGTTTAAGTAGCAGACCTCATAGACACCGCCACGGGGCGGGATGGATATATCATACACCGTTTGTCCCGCTCCCGTCAAGTTTAAGATTGAAAGGGAGTACACGTCATGAAAGAAATTGTTAAGACCAGCCGTCTTGCCGGACAACTTGAAAAGCTGTTTAATAAGCTGAACGCCGATTTTTTCAATGGAGAACTGGAAACGCCTGTTATCACTATCCAGAGCACACCAAGGGCATACGGCCACTACAGTTTGTCTCCCCTGTGGGAAGTGAAGGACGGGGCCAAGCATGAAATCAATATTGGGGCTGGAACTCTGGATAGGCCGATAGAGGAAACGGTTGCCACGCTTCTACATGAAATGGTACATATGTACAACGACACTATACTCAATGTCCAGGATTGCAGTGGGTCAAGCCGTATGTACCATAACAAAGCCTTTAAGCGCACCGCCGAATCCCACGGCCTTATCTGTACCCATACTCGCTATGGGTGGAGCCACACGGAACCCGCTGACAGTTTGCTTGAATGGATTCTTGACAATGATATTCAAGAAATCAAATTGAACCGAAACGAACCTTGCGGCATCCGTATTGCTGGCGGCAACGCCGCCGCTAACGGTGGAGCCGCTGCCGGAACCACCAGCAAAGGTCATTCCATCCGCTACAAGTGCCCTATGTGCGGGCAGCTTGCCCGGACTACAAAAATTGCCCGTCTTATCTGCGGGGATTGCCTTGCTCCTATGCTGAACAATTAAGCGTCAACATCTAAAAGCTGACCTAACTCTTTATTAGGCAAATTAAAGCGGCGGGGAAAGATACCCCCGCCGCTTTTGTGTTTCCCCCTGCTATCCCGCCATTTTATAGAATGTACTTCGCTTCAATCCTGTTCGCCGCATAGCTTCAACCGCCGTAATCTGCCCCGCTTTCCATGCTGTGATAACCTCATTCCAGTTATCCGGCAATTCTGCTTTTGGACGGCCTAAATGTTTTCCTTTAGATTTTGCCGCCGCTATGCCCTCGGCCTGTCTCTGGCGTATCGTTTCTCGCTCTTGCTGGGCAATACTGGAAAGAACCTCGACTAAGATATTGTTTACCATGTCAAGAACCCATTCCTGCCCTTCTGGATAGTCTATCATGGTCGTGGGTAAGTCCAGCACCTTTAATCGAATCCCGTTGGATTTGAAGTATTCCAACTCGTTTTTAATATCGGCCTTGTTCCGGCTTAGCCTGTCCAGCGATTTAACTATCAGCGTATCACCACGGCGCAACAGGGCCGTTTTAAGGGCCGTATAGCCCTGCCTGTCTAAATCCTTACCCGATTCTTTGTCTGTGATTATGTCCCGCTCCTGCGCTCCCACAGCGGCAAATGCCGCAAGCTGACGGTCAAGATTCTGCTCCCTGCTGGACACCCTGGCATAGTACCATGTTCTGCTTTCCATGAAAACCGCCCCTTTCCTGTTTCTGTTTCCAGTATAACAAGCGGGGCGGTATCTGCACAGTTTAATTATCCGTAAAGGCTGTTTAATTTTCGGATATATCCAGAAATGAAAACTGGGCTTTTTCAGTTAAAAAATCCCGTTCGTTATGGGGTATCTGTAAAGGTGTACCTATTTGCATACTAACCATTGATATGTATGATAGCTTTGATACTTGCCAAGACTTTTTGAGAAAATTCGACTGCCGAGGTGTAATCAGCACTCTTCGTGGATACTTTCTCTTTTATCAATGGTATAGTCACAGTTGGCATTTGAAGATTGGAACAATAGATTACTATGCTATATGACATAATATGCGGTTGAGCTGTCATTGCACCAACTAAAGCACCAGTTTCACCAGCAAGCACACCACCAACAATAGCGCGTTTTATTCCACCGACTATTTGATTATCAGCCACAATCTCGCATCCTATTATATCTGAAAATGGAATTGCATTTCTATAACCATTATGGCTGAGAATGTGTATTTTTTTGTTAGGTTCATCGACAATGAACCTATAAAATATTCCTTTTGTCCAGTTAATATTTTGTGTGTAATAATCACTTGCATACCTATATTGTGCGGTCACAGTAATATGATTGCTTTTGATATATTCTTGCTCGCTTTTTTCTTGTTCGTTTTTTTGCTCTTTGATTCTTGGCTCGTCAACAGCGTAGTGTGTTACCATCAGTACAACAATTATTCCTATGATAAAAAGCCAAATCATACTGTTCCTCCTCAGATTTGTATTCGATTATAGATATTTTATTTTGAATATTTTATATGATACCAGAAAAGAATACAATATGCAAGAGGAAAGGCGGTGGAATTGTGCCAAAGTTTGTAGCCCGCAAGCCAGAAAAGGAAGTTATTTCCATGCGCATATCCGTTGATACACTGAAAGAAGTTGATGATAAGGCCGCTGCTGTTGGTATCAGCCGGAATGAACTGATAAACCAAATGATTGCTTATGCTCTTGCCAACATGGACGATACACTGCAAGATGAATGACCGCCCTAGTTTGTATGGGGCGGTCTTTTTGTATATTGACATTTAGTTTAACTCTCTCTTCCTGCACTTGCATCTAACGCTCCGTAGTGCTCACTCTTCGCCGCAAATAGCGTCAACCCGTGACACCAATAGCAACCCCTATTGCGGTATCATAAGGGGGTGTGTATATGGTTGGTCTTTCCGCTCGGCTCAAACAACTTCGGACAGCAAAAGGATTGACACAGTATCAGGCCGCAAAAGCTGTTGGCGTGACCCGCTCGGTCATTTCGGGGTATGAAACAGAAATGCGTTCCCCCTCGCTTGATATTCTGGTGTCGCTGGCCCATTTCTATGGCGTAACAACGGACTATCTGCTTTGCGTAGACAATCGGCAATCTATAGATGTATCTGGATTGAATGAGGATGAGATTGTCACTGTTTCACATATGGTTGACCTTTTACGCACAAAAAAATAGAGAAAGGAAACACCTCATGAAGTCACTGAAATTTGCATCATCTCTTTTGCTCTCTCTTGGCCTTGCGTTTCTTCTATCCGCTCCCGCTCTGGCCGTGGAGGGCGAATCTCCAGAAAGGCCAGAACCCGTTCCCGCTGTTGTTTGCACATTGGACGAATTACTTACCGCTATTGAATCAGCGGAAAGCGGGGATACAATCGCTTTGCAAGGCCAAATTGTTGTAACAGGAAACTGTATTATCGGGCAAGAGGGAAAGTGTATTACGATTATTCCGGCGGACGATTTTGACGGCAATATTATGTTTCAAATTAACCCTTTTGAAGAACAAGCTATTGTATTGCAAAATATTGTTCTGGATGGACAGAATAAATCTGACCTATCAGCCCTCGAAGTGAATTTTTATTGTGCGCCTAATTCTAAAGGAACTATCTCTTTAACGGGTATTAAAGTCAAAAATTTTAGCTCAATTCACAGCAACGTCTACATTAACAATATTTCCGCTGTTGTTAATGATTGCCAATTTTGCAATAATACCGCACAACGAACAGCGGGAATTGAAATCGCTTCAAATGCAACCATAAGTGTTGCTGATTGTGTCTTTTCTGATAATTCATCGCTGGGGAATGGTGGTGCCCTCCTTTGCGAAGGACAAGCCCGAATTGACGACACCTTTATCACACAAAATCAAGCGGCGAATCCTGATTCAGCCAGAATGGGCGGCGGCATCTATATTGGTCAACAGGGCTATTGTGAAATCGTGGATTGCCAAATCAGCGATAACACCGCCCATCTGGGGGGCGGCATAGCTAATTGGGGCCATGCGTTGATTATGGACACCGTTCTTTGCAAAAACCAAGGATTGAATGGCGCAAGCGACATAATGACTTTTTCAAGTGAACATTTCACTGTGTCCTATTCGACTGAAATAGGGGAAATTTACTCAGAAAGCAATCCCATCGGCTTTTATCTGGATGATATGGATAATCGCTTTAGTCCAGAGAGTAATGCTATATTTTTAGGCGAATCGCTTACAGGGGACTTTTCTATGAACCAATATGGAGCAAGATTTCTTTTCGCCAGTGACCTTCCACAAGTGCCCCCGGAAGAATCAGAGAATCCCGGCGAACAAATACCACCGACTGAACCGCCTACCACGCCCCAGGAACCTAATACGCCAGATACCAGTGAACCGCCTGTTATTCCCGTTATCCCCGAACAGCCAGAAATACCAGCTATCCCCAACGAACCAGGCGAAGATGTAATGATACCGTCTACACCAGTAAAACCAACTCATCCTACAATAGAAAAGCCCCCTGTTATTCAGCAAGAGGAACCGTCTGCAAAGGAAGAAGTACCAAAATTAAAGTTATCCCGTGGCGGCGCAACGCTTGATACAGCTATCCCGCTTGTGCTTTTGGGATATGGGGATGGACAGCTACATGAGAATGACCCTGTCACAAGAGCGCAAATCGTTGTTTTGCTGTATCGCTCACTAACCAGCGATAGTAAATCCGCCATATCCGACACAAGCCCTTTTGCCGATATAGCAAACGGAACATGGTACTATGACGCTGTTACCGTATTGTCCTCTGCTGGCATTATAAATGGGGGTGACGGCTTGTTTCGACCTAACGATACTCTGACCTATGGACAGCTTATAGCAATACTCACACGTTTTGTAGAGCCTAAAGAAGCCCCCATGTCGGACAGTTTGTCTTATACGGAGCATTGGGCGTATGGCAATATCGTTACTGCGGTTGCCTATGGCTGGATTGATAATGCCGAAGAAATAGAACCAGACCGCCCTATCACACGGGGCGAAGCTGTTAAATTTGTTAATCTAATTTTTGAGAAGTGCAGATGATAAAAACGGCGAGGTGCATCAAGCATCCCGCCGTTTCTTTCCATATCAAGCGCAAATGGTGTAAGTGTGGTGTAAATCTGCTGTTTTCAGAGGTTAGAACCAAGTCATACCAAGGCTTCCGACGACTGTTCCCGTATTCTCCCGTGGCAGACGAAAAGTATTTTTGTCATATCTCACATTTCCCTTTGTTGGATTGGAGAGCTCACATAACAGAGCTCTGCTAAGGTCCTGCGACCAGATGTGCAGTCTCTTGCGTTTCAGCATTGTGCTTTCTGTATTATAGCATATTATTCTGAAAAAGCCAGCGGATATTGATTGCTGACGCCTGAAAACAGACAGGAGGGGGGGTAAACAGCTTGCCGGCCGGAAAATGTCTCCCCTCCGGGGGCGGCGTTTGGCTTGTATGGAGGGAGCGGGAACCGTCTGAAACATAATTTTTCAAAAGAATGGGGAACTGCCCGCTGCAACGGAAAGAAAAGGGAAGAGCATCATCTCCGGACGTGCTGTTGATGCGCTGCGGCCGAAGGGCAAATGAAAACCACCCTTTTCAGGGTGGTTTTCATTTGCTGTGATCAGTCGTCTCCCCGAAGAAGGTTCTGGGCATAGTCCTTCAGGCTGGCAAAGGAGTTGACGCTGCCGGCGCGGGAACTGATTTGTTCCCTGGCGTAGTCCGGGAGGGTGTCAAAATAGTGCCTGGCCTCTGGTTCTCTGCTCAGCAGGGCGTTTAAATCAGGGTAGTGCTGCATGATAGATCACCTCGCAGATAGGGTGCCCTGAGAAAACCAAAACTATACCGGGACGGATGGGGGCCGCATATCCCGGCACAAAGGAAAGACACCCTGCGGGCATCCGTCCTTCTCTCAAAACAGGCTGAGCTGGCCCGTCTCATACCCGCGGCGGGAGGCCGCGATAATCTGTCCCATATGATACAGCAGCCCCCTGCGGCTGCATTGCTCCTGGAACACGCTCCAGAGCGTCCGCGCCTGCGGGGCGGCGCAGTAGTATCGGTTGCCGTACCGACGCCGATACTGTGCGGCCAGGTTCTGCCCGGGAAAGCGGGCTTCCAGCTGCCGGTAGAAAAATTCCCGCTGGCCTGCCCGGCAGGTCATCCCCAGAGCGGGATAAATAAAGCGCGCCCCTGCGTCCGCGGCTCGGTTCACAACAGTGCGGATATTGTCCGCGCTGTCCTCCAGAAAGGGGAGAACCGGCATCATCAGCACTCCCGTAAACAGGCCGGCCCTGCTCAGCTCCTCCAGCGCGGCCAGGCGGCGGCTGGGGGAAGGGGCATGGGGTTCTATTTTGGCGGCCAGCTCATCGTCGCAGGTGGTTACGGTCAGCTTGCAGATTACTGGCATGGTCCGGCGGATGGAGGAGAGTATGTCGATATCCCGGGTGATGAGGCTGCTTTTGGTGGCGATGGCGGCTCCAAAACCGTAGGCCTCCAACAAGGTAAGGGCGTGCCGGGTAAGAAGCAGGTCCTGTTCAAAGGGGTTGTACGGGTCGCTCATGGACCCGGTGGCCGCCACGCCCGGCTTTGCTTTCCGGGACAGCTCGTCCCGGATAATGCGCAGGGCGCCGGCCTTGACCTTTACCTGCTCGAACCGGTCGTTATGATAGCAGTCGCTGCGGCTGTCGCAGTAGATGCAGCCGTGGGGGCAGCCCCGGTATATGTTCATGTTGTAGTCCGCGCCGAACCAGCTGGAATCCCTGGTGCGGTGCACGATAGATTTTGCGGGGATATATTCGATCTGTCCGCTCATTGCGCGGGATACTCCCCGTCCCAGACGATTTTGCGGTACTTGTCCGGATCGGTGGCCCCTTCGGTGGAGAAGAGGAGGACGCGGCTGTCCCGGCCCAGGCCCAGGGCCTCCCGAAGCTGCCTGTAACTGTCATCCTCCATCAGGGCGGAGACAACCCCCATGCCTATCGCCCCGGACTCGCCGGAGGTCACTGCCGGGTCTCCGGAAAGGGGGGCGGCCAGCATCCGCATGCCCCGGGCGGACACCCAGTCGGGACAGGAGAGGAAGGCGGAGGCAAGGCTGCGCAGGATATCCCAGGCGATGATGTTTGGCTCGCCGCAGGCCAGGCCGGCCATGATAGTGCTCAGATCGCCGTCCACTTTTCGGGGCGCGCCGTCTCCGGCCGCAGCGCCCCGATAGAGACAGTCCGCCGCCCGGGATTCCATCACGATAATTTTGGGTGGGCTGCTGGGGTACAGGTTGGCAAAATAGCCCGCCACAGCCCCGGCCAGGGAACCCACGCCGGCCTGGACAAACACGTGGGTGGGGCGGCCGGTCTCCCGCATCTGCTCCGCCGCCTCGCCGGCCATGGTGCCGTAGCCCTGCATGATCCAGGAGGGGATCTCCTCATAGCCCTCCCAGGCGGTGTCCTGAATGACGACGCCGTGCTCTGTGAGGGCGGCTTCGGCGGCCGCCATGCGCACGCAGTCGTCGTAGTTGACCGCCTCGATGGTGACCTGAGCCCCCTCTTTGGCGATGTTGTCAAAGCGGCTTCTGGCGCTGCCCTTCGGCATATGGACCACCGCCTTCTGGCCCAGCTGGCGGGCCGCCCAGGCCACCCCCCGGCCGTGGTTGCCGTCGGTGGCGGTGAAAAAGACGGCCTGGCCGAAGTCCCGGCGGAACTGCGGGCTGGTCAGATAGCTGCAGCTGAGCTGAGACACATCCCTGCCCAGCTGCCCGGCGATATACCGGGCCATGGCGAAGGAGCCGCCCAGTACCTTGAAGGCGTTCAGGCCGAAGCGGAAGCTCTCGTCCTTGACGCACAGGGAGCCGAGGCCCAGCCGGGCGGCCATGGCGTCCAGCCGGGCCAGCGGAGTGACGGAGTACTGAGGAAAGGTGCGGTGGAAGGAGCGGGCTTTGTCCACCTCGTCCAGCGCCATGACGGACAGGCGGCTGTCCCCGGCGGCGGGCATGCGGTTCAGAGTCCATTGGATGGGAGTGTTCATAACGGTTTGACCTCCTGTTCTTTTTTTGGCGCGTGTGTTTTGCTGTCATGCGGGGGAGCAGGGTGCGGGCCGTGTTCCCGGTAGGCCGAGGGGGAGCACCCCTTTAACTCACGGAAGATTTTTGAAAAATAGCTGGCGTCTGGAAAGCCGCACCGCGCGCCGACCTCGCCTGCGCTTTCCTCTGAGGCCAGAAGAAGTTCCGCCGCTTTTTGGATGCGGAATTGCTTCAGGTATTGGATGGGGGCGGCGCCGATGGTGCTGCGGAAGCACCGGAGACACTCGCTTTCACTAATCATTGCGCTGCGGGCGATGTCTGCGGTGCTGAGCTGACCGCCGTAGTTTTCCTCAATAAACCGGAGCATCTGCTTGATGCGGGCCTCGCTGCGCAGTGCCTTCTCCGACGGGGCCGAGGCGGCGGAGGGACGGTTGCGGGAGAGTAGAAAGGCGAGCTGAGACAGTGCCTCCCGGACCTGAAGGTCGTAGCCGGGAGGTTCCTCCGCGCAGCTTTGCCAGGCGGCCCCGATAGCGGCAGCCGCTTGCCTGTGCCAGGGAGACGTGTCGTTGAAATGGATAATCTGCCGTGCTCCGTCGGCAATCAGGGGCTGGACATAATTCTGCCAGAAGATGCTGTCAACGCTGCCGCCAACCAGCCGGGGGTGAAATACCACCGAGTGGAGCAGGCAGGGGGCCGGGTCTGGGCTCCGCAGGGCATGGAGCACCTCGGAATTGATGAAAAATCCCTCTCCCTGCCGGAGCGTAACCTGATCCCCGCCGGCGCAGACGACCGCATTTCCCCGGAGAATCATTCCGACCTCCAGTTCCGGATGCCAGTGCCAGGGGACGGGCTCGCGGGACAGGTCCTCGCAGTAGCAGGCGGCGGGGAAGAGCCCTGTGCCGTGCCGTGCCAGCTCCATGCCCTGCCGGTTGGTTTTTATTCCGCACAGTGTGAGAGCCATGGGAGCACCTCCGATTTTGGCGGGATATTTATAGAAAGACGGCGGAATTATTCTATATGGTCCGGAGTTCTGCTGGTATAATCATAGCAGAATTGAGGGAGGAATGCAAGATGACCCATCTGCTTCTGGCAATCATTTATGTCTCGTTTATCAGCCTGGGCCTGCCGGACGCCCTGCTGGGCTCGGCGTGGCCGTCCATGTACGGGGAATTTGGAGTCCCGGTGTCCTATTCGGGAATCATTTTTTTCATCATTGCCTTGGGAACCGTAGTTTCCAGCCTGCAGAGCGACCGGCTTACCCGCCGGCTGGGGGCCGGGAAGGTGACTGCCGTCAGCGTGGGCATGACGGCGGCGGCAATTTTTGGGTTTTCCGTCAGCCGCTCCTTCGGGGCGCTGTGCCTGTGGGCCCTTCCCTACGGACTGGGAGCGGGAAGCGTGGACGCGGCGCTGAACAACTATGTGGCCCTCCACTATGCCAGCCGGCACATGAGCTGGCTGCACTGCATGTGGGGCGTGGGGGCCTCTCTGGGGCCCTATGTCATGGGGTTTGCGCTGACCGGAGGGGCGGGCTGGAACATGGGCTACCGTTATATCGCCCTGCTCCAGGTGGGACTGGCCGCGGCGCTTTTCCTGACCCTGCCCCTCTGGAGGGCTCACGCCGGGGGGGCGGCGGAGGGGGACGGCGCCCCTGTTGGGAGGGCTCTGACCCTGCGGGAGATTGTCCGGATTCCCGGAGTGAAGCCGGTGATGGTGACGTTTTTCTGCTACTGCGCCGTAGAGCAGACCACCGGGCTGTGGGCCAGCAGTTATCTGGTGCTGCACAAGGGGCTGCCTGCGGAGACGGCGGCCGGCTTTGCCAGCCTGTTCTTTATCGGCATCACCGTCGGCCGGATGCTGGGCGGATTTCTGACTGTGAAGCTGAGCGACAGTCAGATGGTCCGTCTGGGACAGGGGATCATTGCCGCCGGGCTTGCCGCTTTTCTGCTGCCCCTGGGGGAATATGCCGCGCTGGGGGGTCTGCTCCTTATCGGGCTGGGGTGCGCGCCCATCTATCCCAGCGTGATCCACTCCACGCCGGAGCACTTCGGCGCAGACCGCTCCCAGGCGATTATCGGGGTTCAGATGGCCAGCGCCTACGCGGGCAACTGTCTGATGCCCCCGCTGTTCGGACTGATTGCAAACCATATTCAGGTGTCGCTGCTTCCTCTTTATCTGTTCCTGATATTGCTCCTTATGGTATTCATGCACGAGCTGCTGCTGAAAGCCAGCGGGGCGCGGGCAGAGGGCTGAGACATGGCAGGCTGAGACGAACCGCCCTTGGGCGGTTCGTTTTTTGTCCCCTTTTGTATGTCCGGCGGTTTACAAACAGGTCGATTTATAGTATAATTTAACAAATCGGGGGTGAGCACATGAATACTCATTCTAAACTGCTGGAGGATACGGCGATATGGAAGGCCTATGCGGCCGGTCTGCCTTCGGACAGCCCGCGAAGCGCGTGGGTGCGTCAGGTATACGATGACTCTATCATATATTTGAAGGATGTCCGGCGGAGCTTTCCGAACTATACGCTTCATGATGAAACCCATGTGCTGAATGTGTTGGACGCCATGGCGGGCATTTTAGGAAATCAGGTGTCTCAGCTGTCCACAGGGGAGGCGGAGCTGCTGATTCTGGCTGCCTGCCTGCATGATTTGGGAATGGTCTATACGGAGACGGAAGAGAAGCAGTGCTTTGCCGACAAAAAGCAGGCCCGTGAGTTTTTGCGGACCAGCAGTCCGGAGCTGATGGGCTGCCCGGCGGAGGAGTGGCCGGAGGATATTCGGCAGTGGTATCTGCGCTGGCTGCATCCCTTCCGTCTGCCGAAGATTCTTCAAAATGAGAAGTGGAGGGATCTGTTTAATGCCCGGCCGGCTGAGATTGTGCCAAAGCCGTGTATCCTGGCTGTGTGTCAGGCCCATGGGGAGGCTCCGGAAGAATTTTTAACCAGTGGAAATATGAAGTATCTGCCGGCCAGTGACGCTGATCCCCTCTTCTGTGCACTGCTTCTGCGGCTGGCCGACCTGCTTGACTTTGACGACACCCGCGCGCCCAAGGTGTTGTACAGCTATGTTGTCTGCAATGAGGAGAGCCGGAAGGAATGGGAAAAGCACCAGGCGTCCGGCGGGTTTCGCTATCCAGCCTCTCCTTCTTCGGCGAAACTGCCCTATAAGGCCCATTGTACAAACCCCGGAATTGAGCACACCATTCGGGATTTTCTGGATTGGATCGACAGCGAGCTGAACACCTGCGCCAGACTGCAGCAGAACTGTCATCAGGACTGGCAGCGCAGTTTTCCGTTCCCCCAGGCAGTGGGGCGGGAGGAGATCGAGTCGGAGGGGTATGCCAGCGGCGATTTCCTGATGACGATGGATCAGGCCCGGGTGATGGAGCTGCTGACCGGAGAGCAGCTGTACAACAGGAACGACGTTTTTATTCGGGAATTGCTGCAAAACTCCATTGATGCAACGCTGTTCCGGCTTGAGGTAGATCGGGCTTTCTCCCCGGAGGACGCCAGGATTGACCTGTGGGAGTGGAATGACAAGGACGGGAACATCTGGTTCCGGATTGACGACCAGGGGAACGGAATGACCCAGGGAATGCTCCAGAGGTATTTTCTGAAAATCGGAAACTCCTACTATACCTCCCAGGAGCTGAAGCGGGATCTGAGAGACCACGGGCAGACGGGGGACTATCAGTCGATCAGCCGCTTCGGCATCGGATTTTTGTCCTGCTTCCTCTGCGGCACCTTTGCAGAGGTCTCCACGCTCTACTTTGATTCGAAGAAGAATGCCGAGGAGAGCGGTTCAGCCTTGACCCGCCGGACGCCCGATTACGGACTGCGGCTGCAGGTGACCGGGCTGCAGGGCTATTATACCCTGAAGAACCAGGCCGAGCAGCACCCGGTGGACGGGCCTATGCCCGCGCCGGAGGATTATGAGGACAAGGCCGTGCCCGGCCTGGAGCAGGACGGCTACCGCGCAAAGCCGGGTACCTCCATCTCCATCAGGCTGGACCCCGGACGGCTGGGCGCCGTCAATCTGCGCAGGGCCGTGAAGGAGTACCTCTGCTGTGCCAGGGTCCCTGTTTACTATAACGGGGAGCGGATCGGGCGCACCTATGAGGAGACGATGGACGAGGTCCACAAGTTGGAGGGGGAGAGGGTCTATGAGCTTACGCCGGAGCTGAAGGAGAAGTTTGACAAGTGCTTCCCCGCCTGCACCGGGCAGTATCCAAAGGTGTCTGTGACTGTTGTGCCGCTGGATACGGAGGAGAACCAAATGCTCTCCAGCCTCTCTGGAGCGTTTATCAAATATGATGCGTGGTTTGAGAAGAGTCCGTGCTGGCAGGTCAAGGGCCGGAACTACAAAATTTCCGCAGTTCTTGGGAGAGAATCCTCTGTTTTGCGGCTTAGTACGCAGAATATAGACTTCAGCGACTACCATTTGGACTGGGATAGCTTTATAATTGGACATTCCCGTCAAGAGGTGAAGGCGCTGAAGGCGGAACTGGAAAAGCTGTCCTGCGCCCCTGAGTCTGCGGATGAACTGGGAGAGGCCTGGCATCCGTTTGCGGGAGAGAGGATATCGCCCGGCACGGTTTGGCAGATGTGGATGGACAGCTTTCAGATGGATACCCTGACCGTCTCTTTTCGGGAGCTTGGTATCCCCACGGCGGGAGCCCTTACAGGAGGAAAAAGACGCTCTACATTGACTTGCAGCTATCGAGGCGTTATCGCCGGGGATATACACACGTACGGATATCCTATACTTGAAACCGGGTATACGCTTCTGCTCCTACTGGATAATGAGCTGCGGCCCACGGTGAAGGCCAGCCGTTCGGAGATTTCCAATATGCCGCTGGAGCTGATTACGGCTGTTCGCGGTATATTAGGCGCATGGATGGAAAATCCGCAGGAACGCTTCCGCATTTGGGATTGGAGGGTTCCCCCGCTTCCGGCATGGCGGAGGCTGCACGGCACCAAGCTGGAGGATTGGCTGTTGAAGAACCTGCGGGATTATTTCGGACATATAATGGAGCAGTTCGATCGGCCGCTGTTTGCGGGGGACAGAAGCGTCTTCTGTATTGGGGGCTCCTGGTCTGATACGGAAAATGTGCTGCAGGCTTTTCTGATAGCCTCTGTGCAGGATACCTGTCAGATGAAGGTCGATTATGAGGCGGGACAGATTGTTACATTTTCCGATAAATCCGCTGAGGAGGACATCAGGCCCGACGACCTGTTTCCGCCGATGGTGTTCTGCAGCGCCGCCACACAGGCCAGCCGCCGATTCCTTTGCAGCGAGGACCGTGACCTCCGCCGGTGCATCACTGCGGACCACCCCTATGCAGCATGGCTGCTGAAGAATGCCGCCGCGCTGAGCGAGTACTATAACCGGCAGTTCCAGCAGATTGTGAAGGCCCTTCTTAACTCGGAGGCAAAGAATATCATAGATAGCTGCAACAGCATTCGGGATCAGCTGTTATCCCTTCCGGAGCGCCACGGCGTTGACATGACCGCATGCCCGCAGCTGAGCGAGGAGGACTTTTGGGCGCCGGAGGAGGAGCCGGAGGACGCTTGAAGGGATTAAGGGTCTGTATTTTCAGGCTGTGAATTGACTTTTGATCAGGGCCGCCCGTGATATGGGCGGCCCTGATTTTTTGCGGGACGGGTCCGGCAGTTTAACACGGAGCGCTTCCGTCGGCAGAAAATTTTTTTGGCGGGGGTGAAACGGTGTATACAGACGTACAACATTTGGGGTGTTTCGTCCAAGGGTGAGACCACAGAAAGGAGAGAGAACAATGTTTGTACTCTGTGCGGAAAAAAACCGGCTGACCGTTGAGGAGCGGGAACCCCTGACCAGCGGGAGCGTAAACGCTTATCCGGTGCGGATCGAGTTCTCGCCGGAGTGGGACGGGCTGGAGCGGACGGTGATCTTTCAGGCCGGAGACACGGAAAAATCCCTGGCGCTCAGCGGCGGAGCCTGCACCATTCCTCCGGAGGTGCTGGCCGTACCGGGCCGCTATCTCATGGCGGGTGTGCGGGGCAGCCGGGGCGGAAGCGTAATCCTGCCTACGGCGTGGGCCAATCTGGGGCTGATTTTGGAGGGGGCCGTCTCATCTGACTCGCTTCCCGGCGGTACGGCGGACCACCGGGCTCTGACCAACCGGGATGCGGCGGAACAGCATCCCATTGGGGCCATCTCCGGACTGGAGAAAGCACTGGAACGCATCCCTGAGCCTGCGGAGGCTCTGAATAATTCTGATTTGGAGGAGATTTTAAAATGAGTAAATTTCTGGATGAAAACGGCCTGCTGTATCTTTGGGGCAAAATCAAGACGCTGGCGGGCGGCAAAGTGGACAAGGAGACCGGCAAGAGTCTGAGTTCCAACGACTTTACTGATGCGGAAAAAGCCAAGCTGGAGGGGCTGGAGAATTATACCCTCCCTGCGGCCGCTGTGGATATTTTGGGAGGAGTTAAGGTGGGGGATGGCCTCAACATCAGTCAGGGCATACTGTCCGTTGAGATTCAGGCCATTGCCGACGCGGAGATCGACGCTGTCACCGGCGGGGAGTGAGGCGATGGGATATTTGGACGGCGCAGGCCTGGCCTACCTGTGGAAAAAAATTACGGAACGCTCCATCCCGGTAAAAGCTGTGACACAGGAGGAGTACGACGCGCTGACCGAGGAGGAGAAAAACGGAGAGACGCTGTATATTATGCCGGGGAATGAGTTGCCTCAGGGACCCCAGGGAGAGAAGGGCGCTGACGCCACCGTCAACGGCATCAGCACCCTGACCATTCAGGCGGGAGAGAATATTTTCCTGAAGCAGGAGGGGAGCATCCTGACTATCTCGGCTGCCGGAGGAAGCTCCGTCGGCGCTGAGGAGATTTATTCCACGGAGGAGCGGGTTATCGGACGGTGGATCGATAACAGGCCGCTGTATCGAAAGACCTTTGAAAAAGAAGGGTTCAACATCTTCGGCAAGAATATTTGGACCCTGATTGATATGCAGGGCTGCAAGATCCACAGATGGCACGGCTATATTGACGATGGATATTCGCAATTTCCATTGAACTTTAACATATCTGATATCAACCTGGAATCGCAGTTTGGAACAGAGAATTATATCATGACGTGTATCGAGGAATCCGGACAGGCGCTGGTGCTTCAATCGGGCCTTAACACCAGTATGAGCAATGTGTCCGTTGTTTTCACCGTCGAGTATACCAGGAATGCCGACCAGCCCGTCGGCACAGCCGGCGAGGGGTGACCTGATGCCTGCAATGTATAAGGGCGAGCCGGTATTCGGCGTGTTGGGCGGCGGAAGCGGCGTTGTCTGCTGGAAAACCGGCATATCCTCCGGCGTTTCCGGTAAAACGGAGGGCGAGGGGCCGCAGAGGATGGGGTTTCCCGTTATTTCCGTGAAAGGCCGGTTCTCAGGTACAGAGGAGCCGGAAATAGTCAAGGCGGGGTAGGATAGCATGAAAATTTAAAGGCTTCTTAATATTTTCCCACTTGCGATTTAAACTGTCTGTGTTATGCTATTATCCGGAAAGACACAGTCTGGTTATATTCCTGCTCCAAAAGGAAGGGAATGTAGAGCCGGATTTGGGAGACGGGAGGAGCGGCGAGATGTACACCATCCTGATTTGCGACGATGACAGAGATATCGTGTCCGCGCTGGACATCTACCTTACCAGCGAAGGCTATCAGACGATCAAGGCATATGACGGCAGGGAAGCTGTCCGGGCGGCGGAGACCCACGAGATCCACCTGATCCTCATGGACATTATGATGCCCGAGCTGGACGGAATCCGGGCCACTGCCAAGCTGCGGGAGGGGAGCAATGTGCCCATTATCCTGCTGACCGCCAAGAGTGAGGACACAGACAAGATTCTGGGGCTGAATATCGGAGCGGACGACTACATCACCAAGCCCTTTAACCCCCTGGAGGTCATCGCCCGGGTAAAATCCCAGCTGCGGCGGTACACCGCCCTGGGCGGGGCGGAGAAGGGGCCGGGCCTGATTACCGCCGGGCCCATCGCCATGGACGACGGGGCCAAGGTGGTTACGGTGGACGGAGAGCCCATCAATCTCACCCCCATTGAGTACAACATTTTGAAGCTGCTGCTGTCCCACCCGGGGCAGGTGTTCTCCTCCGCCCAGATCTATGAGCAGGTGTGGAACGACCCGGCCTACGGCTCGGAGAACACGGTGGCCGTCCACATCCGCCACCTGCGGGAGAAGATCGAGATCAACCCCGCCGAGCCCCGGTATCTCAAGGTGGTCTGGGGCCTGGGCTACAAGATCGAGAAGGGGGCCTAGCCGTGAAGAAGCTGCAAGGCAATATCATCGCCAAGGTCTGCGCCTGGATCGTCCTGCTGGCCGCCGCCTTGGGGGCGGGGGTGTTCGGGGTGCGGGCGGTGCTCAGCTTTCAGTCCGTCACGGCCGACAGCTGGCAGTCCAGCGGCCGGTTCTACAGCGCCCTGGAGGACCGCCGCCAGGAGGTGTGTGACAACGTTTATCTCATCTGGGAGCTGAAACGGGTAGAGAATCGGATCAAAGCCGGCACCGACGACGCCATGATCCGCGCTGACGCGGAGGGGTTCCGGGAGGCGATTGCCTCTGCGGAGGAGCGGCTTTCCCGGGAGAACACCTGGTTTCGGTTCCGGGTTCTGTCGGAGGATGACGAAACTGTGTCCGGCACCAACCTTGGGGAAGGCGAGTCCATGCTCCGGGCGGTGAAAGAGATTTGCCGCTACAGCTTCGAATTGCCGGAGAACGGCGTCTATTACTCCTACTTCGACTACCACGGTTCTAACCCTAACCCTGAGTTGGCGGCGGGAGAGGACGCTGAGGCCGCCCAGCCCCTCAGGCTGGTGCTGGAATATGGTGTGCCCGAAGAGGCGGACGGCTCTATCCAAGACGAGTTTTACCAGATGAAGCAGCTTTGGGAGATAGACCGGGCCAACTTTGACGAGTACCTCACCGGGTTCCTGAACCTGGGGGCGCTGGCCCTGCTGGCGCTGATCTGGATTCTCTGGACCGCCGGCCACAAGGCAGGGGAGGAAAGTATCGTTACCACCTGGCAGGAGCGGATTTTCTTCGACCTGTACGCCGCCGTTATGATCTTCGCGGCGGTCTGGCTGGCCTTCTGCACCGTCTGGGCGGCGGAGCAGCTCTACTGGGGGCAGTCCTACGCCGTCCGGGCGGAGAACTTTGAGCTCTTTTTCAACCTGGGCGTGATGGGCGCCGCCGCCCTCTTTGCCGCCGGCGCGGCCTGCGGGACCCTGCTGCTGCGCACCCTGGCCGTCCGGATCAAGGCCAGATGCCTGGGAAAAACCACCCTGCTGTGCAGGGTGGTGGGATGGACGGTCCGGACCGTCCATGACTTTGTTCGCTTTCTGCCCTTCACCTGGAAGCTGGTGCTGGGCTTTGGTGCCTACGTGATCTTCACCTTCTGGCTGATCCAGGTGGGGAGGTATGACGGTATTTTTATGCTCATGTATTTCTGCTTGCAGCTGGCCCTGCTGCTGTTCCTGTCCTGGTGGGCCTATGGCTACCACCGCCTGCGCAAGGGCACCAAGACCATCGCCGGAGGGGACCTGGAGTACCAGATCGACACCAAACACATGCCCTACGACCTGCGCCTCCAGGCGGAGGATCTGAACAACATCTCCGTGGGTCTGGCCGGGGCGGTGGACGAGAAAATGAAGAGCGAGCGGTTCAAGGCCGAACTGATTACCAACGTCTCCCACGACCTGAAAACGCCGCTGACCTCCATCATAAATTATGTAAATCTCTTAAAATCCACAGAGCAGTCAGACCCCAAGGCTGTGGAGTATATTGAGGTGCTGGACCGGAAGTCCCAGCGGCTGAAGAAGCTCACAGAGGACCTGGTGGAGGCCTCCAAGGCGTCCACGGGGGTGCTGTCGGTGGTCCGGGAGAAGATTGGCATGGGCCAGCTCATCGACCAGGCGACCGCCGAATGGGAGGAGAAGCTCACGGATAAGAAGCTCTCTCTGGTGACCACCCTGCCGGAGGGGGAGACCTGGGTCTATGCCGACGGCCGCCACCTGTGGCGGGTGCTGGATAACCTGCTGTCCAACTGCGCCAAGTACGCTATGGAGGGCACCCGGGTCTATCTGGACCTGGAGCGGGGGAAGGGACAGGTGGCCCTGTCGGTGAAGAACATCTCCCGGGAGCCGCTGAACGTCCCCGCCGAGCGGCTGATGGAGCGGTTCGTCCGGGGGGAGGAGTCCAGGTCCACCGAGGGCTCCGGCCTGGGATTGTCCATCGCCCGCTCGCTCACCGAGCTCCAGGGAGGCTCCTTTGACCTGGCTGTGGACGGCGACCTGTTCAAAGCTATGGTCACCCTGCCCCAGGCAAATTGACCGTTGTATTTAAACTGCCCACCCCATCCGGGGTGGGCGGCTTTTCTGTTCCAAGAAAAATTGTAAAAAGCTATGGCTTTTTTCGGGAATTGTGGTATGATGATATGTACCACCCGTATGTAGTGGATTTTATGCCAAAGGGAGGGCGGACGCCGTGGGCAGAAGGTGGACTGTTCTGGGAATGCTCCTGTTTATGGGAGCGCTGCTCAGCGGCTGTCTGTTCCGTTCTCCGGACGACCTGTACCGCCAGCCGGAGAAGTCTCCAGGCTATGAGCAGCTCAACGCCGCCATCCGGACGGTGCGTACCGGACTGGAGGCGGAGTTTGCCGTCCGGGTGGAGGACGTGACCATTATGGCGGGGGACAACACAGCCAATATCCAGCTTCAGGACCTGGACGGAGACGGCCTGCGGGAGAGCGCGGTTACCTTTTTTCGGGTGCCCGGTATTGAGAAACCCATCAAGATATACATTTTTTCTCAGATCGGGGAGGAATATGTGCCAACCGGTGTGGTGGAGGGCGAGGGAAATGCCATCTATGCCATAGACTATGCCCAGATCAACGGAGAAGGGCGCAAGGAGCTGGCCGTTAACTGGCAGATCAGCACAGGGGCCTACCAGCTGGGGGTGTATACCCTGGACGATATTGATCTGCCCGGGGACGGGCTGGATGAGGAGGAGACCCTGGCCGCCACCCGGGCCATGACCCGGGCGGGCCTGACGGGCACTGAGCGGCTGCTTACCCGGTGCAGCGTGGCCAGCGACGGCTCCAGCGGCTGCCGGCTGCTGGACATAGACAAGGACACCCGCATTGAGGTGCTGGTTACCCGGATGGACGCCGGCGGGCCCAGCAGCCAGGTGGAGATTTACGGCTGGATAGATGGGGCGGTGGCCTCTCTGGGAGTGGCCGATCTGTCCGCCGGCATCAGTGCCATCAACCGCATCCGAACCAGCTATCTGGCCGGAGGCTATAATCAGCCTGCTCTCTATGTTACCAGCACCCTGGCCGAGGGGGGACGGGTTATCGACGTGGTGGCCTGCCTGAACGGCCAGCTGATTAATGTGTCTATGGGCGGCGAGGGGGTCAGCCGGGAGGTTATCCAAGGTTATACCGAGATCAACCCTACCGACATCAACCGGGACTCGGTGGCGGAACTGCCTGCGCCCTATGCTCTGCCCAGCTATGGGGAGAGCTCCTCCAGCAACTTCTGGCTCATCGACTGGGTGCAGTATGACGAGCGGGGCAGGCGCAACCATGTGCTGACAACCTATCACAACGTGAGCGACGGCTGGTATCTGACCATCCCGGAGAGCTGGCGGGACCAGATTACCATCTCCCGCAACGACCAGGTCACCGGCCGCCGGGAGGTGGTATTCTCCCACTGGCGGGGGGAGGACCAGGAGCCGGAGCCTTTCCTGTCCATCTACCGGGTGTCCAGCAGCCGCAGCTCCGACCTGGAGGAGGACGGCTGGATGGTTCTCCGGGAGGAGGAGAACATCATCTATGCCGCCCGCTTCCGGGAGGACGGCTGGGACAGCGGCCTGGACGAGATGGACCTGTTGGAGCGGTTTGACACCATCCGGCGCAGCTGGTACAGCGAGTAATTTGTTGGGAGGAGAATATGAGAAAGGTATTGGTCCTGGAGGACGAGGAGAATATCCGCAGCTTTGTGGTGATTAACCTGAAGCGGGCGGGGTATCAGACGGTGGAGGTGGGCACCGGAGAGGAGGCCCTGGAGGCCGTCCGGGACAATCCGGATATCAAGGTGGCTCTGCTGGACATTATGCTGCCCGGTATCGACGGCTTTGAGGTATGCCGCCGCCTGAGGGCCATGGACAACAAGATTGGCATTATCATGCTCACTGCCCGCACCCAGGAGATGGACAAGGTTACAGGCCTGATGACCGGCGCGGACGACTATGTGACAAAGCCCTTCTCTCCCGCAGAGCTCACCGCCCGTGTGGACGCCCTCTTCCGCCGCACCGGCGGGGACGAGGCGCCTCTCTCCCCCGACGAGATCAGCGACCCGCCCTTTCTGCTCAACACCCGCAACCGCACCCTGGAAAAAAACGGCCAGCGGGTCAAGCTCACCCAGGTGGAGTACTCCATCGTCAAGCTGTTTATGGAGAATCCCGGCAAGGCCCTGTCCCGGGAGGAGATCCTGGATACCGTGTGGGGGAAGGACTACTTCGGCGAACTGAAAATCGTGGATGTGAACATCCGCCGCCTGCGCATCAAGATTGAGGATAACGCCCAGAAGCCAACCTTTGTCAATACCGTGTGGGGCTATGGGTACAAATGGGGTAGCTGAAAGCGCTTCGCCCCCCACGGGGAAACGCCTCCTTTGGGAAAGGAGCCTGGCCGCCTGCGGGCGGGACGGGAGACAGAAAAGGCAGGTGAAAGAGGATGGCCAAGCCCACAAGATTACAGGACCAGGTGAAGATCCGGGGTATCCGGCGGCGGTGGCTGTTAAACAGCGTGGCCATTGTGCTGCTGATCCTGGCGCTGGCCGTGGGGGCCTTTGCCGCCATGCTGTGGAGCTACTACTACGGCGGTACGGCGGACGACCTGGAGCGCAAGGCCACCTCCTCCGCCAACGGCTTCCGGATGTATACCCGATCCGATTACCGGGCTGCTGCGCAGCAGACGGTAGGCAGCTATGAGGACAAGAGCCGGCTGGAGCTGCAGTTTCTGGACACAACGGGGGCGGTGCTGTACTCGGGAAACGACCTCACCGCCGGCAGCACCCCCAGTACTCCGGACATCCAGAAGGCCCTGAACGAGCGGACCGCCAGCCCCTGGAGAGGGCGGGACCCGGACACCGGAGAGCGCATCCTGGCTGCCTCCAGCCCGGTGATCTACCAGGGAGAGGTGGTGGGAGTTATCCGCTATGTTACCTCCCTGTCCGGCATCGACCGGCAGTTTGTCTTTACCATGACGGTCATCGCCGCCATTGCCCTGGCCATCTTTGCCATGGTGTATTTCTCCAACCTGTACTTCGTCCGTTCCATCGTGGAGCCGCTGGCTGGCATCACTGAGATCGCCCGTGTCATCGCCGACGGCAGCTACGGGGTCCAGATCGAAAAAAAGTTTGACGACGAGATCGGTGAGCTGACAGACGCCATCAACGATATGTCCATCAAGATTGCCCAGGCGGAGAAAACCCAGAGCGAGTTTATCTCCTCCGTGTCCCACGAGCTGCGCACCCCCCTCACCGCCATCACCGGCTGGGCGGAGACCATCCAGAACGGAGAGGCCCGCTCCGCCGCCGACATCCGTAAGGGTATGGGCATTATCGTGTCGGAGAGCAACCGGCTGAGCAGCATGGTGGAGGAGCTGCTGGAATTTTCCCGCATTGAGGATGGCCGCTTCACCCTGTCTGTGGAGCCCCTGGATCTGAAGGCGGAGCTGGAGGACGCGGTGTATACCTATACCGAGTTTTTCCGCAAGGAGGGCATCACCCTGGAGTATGTGGACGGCCCGGAGGAGATGATGCCTATCTCAGGCGACCCACAGCGCCTGCGGCAGGTGTTCTGCAACCTGCTGGACAATGCCGCCAAGCACGGCGGGTCGGGCAAGCGCATCCTGGTTACCCTGTTCCAGGAGGGGAAGGAGGCCGTCATCCGTATCCGGGACTACGGTCCCGGCGCGCCGGAGGAGGAGCTGCCCTATCTGAAAAACAAGTTTTATAAGGGAAGCTCCAAGGCCAGGGGCTCCGGCATCGGCCTGGCCGTGTGCGAGGAGATTGTCACCCGGCACGAGGGCCGCCTGGACGTGGGCAACGCCGAGGGCGGCGGCTTTCAGGTGACCATCCGTCTGCCGGTTGAAAGTTAGGACCAGGTCTGGTAAAATAAAAGAACAGCAGGGGGCGGCGCAGAGACCGCCCTTTGCAGGACCGACGTATATAAAAACCAAAGGAGAACCAAATGTCCAAGCAAAAGCAGCAGTGCTCCAAATTTAAAACCATGTGCGGCGGACAGGCCCTGATTGAGGGGATCATGATGCGCGGCCCCAAAAAACAGGCCGTGGTGGTCCGCAAGCCAGACGGCGGGCTGGAGATTCAGGAGAAGGAGCTTAAATTCATCAAGGACAGGCACCCTGTTCTGGGCTGGCCCCTGATCCGGGGTGTGGTCAACTTTGTCGACTCCATGTACAACGGCGTGACCGCCCTGATGTTTTCCGCCGAATTTTTTCCGGAGGACGGGGAGGAGGAAGAGGAGCCATCCAGGCTGGAGGCGTGGCTCAACAGCAGGCTGGGCAGCGAAAAATTTACCGCCCTGATTACCACACTGGCGGTGATTTTGGGCGTGGGCATGTCCATCGGGCTGTTTTTTCTTCTGCCCACCCTGCTGGGAGGACTGGTCAGTATGGTCCTGCCAGGAAATATGCTGGCCCGCAACCTGGCCGAGAGCCTTTTGAAGCTGCTGATTTTTGTGGCATATCTGGCTCTGTGCTCCCATATGGGGGAGATGAAACGGGTTTTTTCCTACCACGGGGCGGAGCATAAGACCATTTTCTGCTATGAGGCCGGACTGCCTCTCACAGTGGAAAATGTGCGCATCCAGCCCCGGCACCACCCCAGGTGCGGGACAAGCTTTCTGTTTATGGTGATTGCCATTTCCATTCTGGTGTCCACCGTGGTCTTTGCCATTTGGCCGGTATATAACGCCCTGCTGCGCTTCCTGGCCCATTTGGCCATGCTGCCCCTGATTGTGGGGATCAGCTATGAGATTAATCGCTGGGCCGGCCGGCACGACGGCCCCGTGACTCGGTTCTTTACTGCGCCGGGGCTGTGGCTGCAAAACTTTACCACTTTTGAGCCGGACGATTCCATGATCGAGGTGGGCATCAGGGCGCTGGAGCTGGTGCTGCCGGAGAAGCAGGGCGAGGACGCCTGGTAGAAAAAATTTTTCTCAAAAATAACAGGAAGGTGATTCGATGGCCACCACCTACAACAATCTGTTCCTGGACACCCGGGCCCGGCTGAAGCGGGCCGGGGTGGAGTCTGCCCAGCTGGAGGCCCGGGAGATTATCTGCTTTGCCGCGGACAAGAGCCGGGAGCAGTTTTACCGGGACATGTCCCTCTACGTCTCCGGGGAGATGGAGCGCCGGGTGGAGGAGCTGGTCCGGCGCCGCCTGGACGGGGAGCCGGTGGCCTACATTATCGGAGAGTGGGAGTTCTATGGCCTGTCTCTGGACGTCTCCCGGGATGTGCTCATCCCCCGGCTGGATACCGAGCTGCTGGCCGAACGGGGTATCCTCAAGGCCCGGGAGTCCGGCGAGGGAGCCCGGGTGCTGGACCTGTGCGCCGGCAGCGGATGCGTGGGACTGGCCATTGCCGCCAACGCGCCGGAGTGCCGTGTGGTGCTGGGAGAGCTGTCGGAGGGGGCACTGCGGGTATGCAAGCAGAACGTCCGCCGCAATGAGCTCAACGCCCGGGTGACCTGCCTGTCCGTCAACGCCCTGGAGAATCCCAGCTCCACCCTGTGGGACTTTGACGCCATTGTGTGCAATCCCCCCTACATACCGACTGTGGACATTGAGGCACTGGACGTGTCCGTGCGGGACTATGAGCCCCGGGTGGCTCTGGACGGCGGCGCGGACGGACTGGATTTTTACCGGGCCATCGCCGTCAAGTGGAAGTCCGCCCTGCGCCTGGGGGGCACGCTCATCTTTGAGGTGGGGATCGGTCAGGCGGCCGCCGTGGAGGAAATTTTGGAGAAGAACGGCTACGAGGACGTGAAAACCCTTACCGATACCCAGAACATTCTGCGGGTGGTGGAGGGAACGGTCAACAATTAGGAGCGGGAGCGGCGAAATGAGAGAGCTTTCGGCTTTAGCTGAAGGCGGGCAATGCAGAATCCGCAACAAAAAGTCCGTTTTAACGGACAATTAAAAGAGTAGCATACGGGACAGCAAGAGGCCGGAGGCCCTGAGCAGCCGGCGGGAAAGGATGATTGACATGGCACAGAAGAAACCCATGATTGAGTCGGCCGCACCGGCCTCCGATAAGAAAAAGGCGCTGGAGACCGCCATGGCCCAGATCGAGCGGACCTACGGCAAGGGCTCCATCATGCGCCTGGGGGAGAATACCGGCGTGGTGGTGGACTCGATCCCTACCGGCTCTCTGTCTCTGGACATCGCTCTGGGCATCGGCGGGGTGCCCAAGGGCCGCATTATCGAGGTCTACGGCCCTGAGTCCTCCGGCAAGACCACCCTGGCCCTCCACATCGTGGCCGAAGCCCAGAAGCGGGGGGGCGAAGTGGCTTTTATTGACGCAGAGCACGCTCTGGACCCCAGTTATGCCCGGGCTTTGGGAGTGGACATCGACTCCATGCTCATCTCCCAGCCCGACACTGGAGAGCAGGGGCTGGAGATCTGTGAGGCGCTGGTCCGTTCCGGAGCCATCGACGTAGTGGTGGTAGACTCAGTGGCTGCCCTGACCCCCCGGGCGGAAATTGAGGGCGACATGGGCGACAGCCACGTGGGGCTGCTGGCCCGGTTGATGAGTCAGGCCCTGCGCAAGCTGGCCGGCTCCATTGCCAAGACCAACTGCATCGTTATTTTTATCAATCAGCTGCGGGAGAAGGTAGGGGTCATGTACGGCAACCCGGAGGTGACCACCGGCGGCCGGGCGCTGAAATTTTATGCCTCCGTCCGCATTGACGTGCGTAAGATCGAGTCCATTAAGGTTGGGAGCGAGCTGATCGGCAACCGCACCCGGGCGAAGATTGTCAAGAATAAGGTGGCTCCCCCCTTCCGGGAGGCGGAGTTTGAGATCCTGTATGGCGAGGGCATCTCCAAGTGGGGCGAGCTGGTGGACCTGGCCGTCAAGCTGGACATTATTCAGAAGTCGGGCTCCTGGTTCTCCATGGGGGAGACCCGTATCGGCCAAGGCAGAGACGCCGCCAAGCAGTTTTTGAAGGACAACCCTGATGTGGCTGCCGACGTGGAGGCTCAGGTTCGGGCCAACGCATTCAAGCTGATGAGCAGGCAGTCCCAGGCGGCAGCCAAAGCCGCCGGACGGGCGGTGGATGTGTCGGCGGACGATTTCGACGACGGCGAGGGCTAAATGGTCATTCAGGAACTGAAGCCCTCCAGGCGTGTGGAGGGCCGGTGGCTGGCGGTGCTGGAGGACGGTTCCATCCTGCGCGTCGGTGAGGGCGAGGTGGTGGACTTTGCCCTCTACGCAGGGAAGGAGTTGTCCGGGGAGGAGGCGGAACGCCTCCAGGATGCCGCCCGCCGCAGCGGGCTGAAAGCGAAAGCCATTGAATTACTGATGAGAAAACCCCAGTCCCGAAAGGAATTGGGGCGGAAGCTGAAGGAGTGGGAGGCCTCCGAAGAGGAGGGCGAGGCCATCTGCGACCGGATGGAGGAACTGGGTTACCTCAATGAGGCGGAGTATGCCGGGCGGATTGTCCAGCACTACGCCGCCAAGGGCTTTGGGGCGCGGAAGATCCGGGACGAGCTCTGCCGCCGGGGGATTCCACGGGAGCTGTGGGAGGAGGCTCTGTCCCAGGCTGAGGACAATTCCCAGGCCATTGACGACTTTCTGGAGAAAAAGCTGAAGGGCAGCCGGGACCAGAAGGAGATAAAGCGGGCCTCCGACGCCCTGGCCCGCCGGGGCTTTTCCTGGTCTGAAATCAGCGACGCCCTGCGTCGGTATGGGATGGAGGTCTGGGATTAAGGTTCTCTTTTCAAAGGGAACTCCCGGCGAGACTGAGCGGAATTTTCTCCGTGACGGACGCTGGATATGAAGAGAGGAGCCTCTAATATCACTGTAACAGGAGCGTTATCATGCCATACAAAATCGCGTTTATTTCCCTGGGCTGCGCCAAAAACCTGGTGAACACCGAGCAAATGATGGCCCTGTGCCGCAGGGCGGGGCATGTTGTCACTGGCGAGCCGAAGGGGGCCGACGTGGCGGTGCTGAACACCTGCGGGTTTATCGAGTCGGCCAAGAGCGAGGCCATCGACAACATTCTGGAGCTGGCCGAATTGAAAAGGGCCGGCCAGCTGAAAAAGCTGCTGGTGGCGGGCTGTCTCAGTCAGCGCTACCCGGACGATATCCGCGCTGAGCTGCCCGAGGTGGACGGCCTGCTGGGCACGGGGAGCTACACCGATGTGGTTTCTGCCGTGGAGGCGCTGATGGCGGGGGAGCGGCCGGAATATTTTTCCGACATCCACCATACCTATGAGGACGGCGAGCGGCTGGTAACCACCCCGCCCTACACCGCCTATCTGAAGATTGCCGAGGGGTGCAGCAACGGCTGTGCCTTCTGCATTATTCCCAAGCTGCGGGGCAGATACCGCAGCCGGTCTATGGGTTCTCTGTTGGCTGAGGCAAAGAAACTGTCCGATTCCGGGGTGAGGGAGCTTATTGTTATTGCACAGGATATTACCCGCTACGGCCTGGACCTGGAGGAGAAGACCTCCCTGGCCCGGCTGGTGAAAGAGCTGTGCAGGCTTGATTTTCGCTGGATCCGTCTGCACTATCTCTATCCGGAGGCTATTACCGACGAGCTGATTCAGGTGATTGCCTCTGAGCCCAGGGTGCTCCACTATCTGGACATTCCCATCCAGCACTGCAATGACGGCATCCTGAAGGCCATGCGCCGGAGAAATACCCGGGCGGAGCTGGAGGCGTTGTTCCGGCGGCTCCGGTCGGCTATGCCTGACGTGGTGTTGCGTACCTCCCTGATCTGCGGCCTGCCGGGAGAGGGAGAGGCGGAGTTTGAGGAGCTGTGCGAATTTTTGCGGGAACAGAGACTCCAGCGGGTGGGGGTGTTCCAGTTCTCCCCGGAGGAGGGCACCCTGGCCGCCGCCATGGAGAATCAGGTGGATTCAGAAACAGCCGGGCGACGAGTGGAGCTGGTGGTGGACCTGCAGTCCCGGATTATGGACGAATACAACGAAAAGCGGCTGGGCACGGTGATGGAGGTCCTGTGCGAGGGATTTGACAGTGAGGCGGGCTGCTACGCCGGCCGCACCTATGCCGACTCGGTGGATATCGACGGCCGGGTGCTGTTCACCGCCGCCGGACCGGTTCCGGCCGGGATGTTTGTCAATGTGCGCATTACCGGGGTCTCCGACGGGGACCTGACCGGTGAAATTGAGGAATAATTGAGGTAAACTGCCATGAATACCGCCAATAAGCTGACTATCCTGCGGGTAGTGATGATCCCCGCCTTCCTGCTGGTGCTGTACCTGGATGTGCCCTATGCCAGATACTGGGCGCTGGCCATCTTTGCCGCCGCCAGTATTACCGATACCCTGGACGGCTACATCGCCCGGCACTATAACCAGATTACCGACTTCGGCAAGTTTATGGACCCACTGGCCGACAAATGTCTGGTGACGGCCGCGATGCTGTGGTTTGTAGAGGTGGGCCAGATGCCCGCCTGGGCGCTGCTCATTGTGGTCGTCCGGGAGTTCGGCGTTTCGGGGCTGCGGATGGTGGCCGCCGATAAGGGCCGGGTGATTGCCGCCGGCTGGTCGGGGAAGGTAAAGACTGCCGCCACCATGGTGTGCGTCATCCTCATGCTGCTGCCCCTGCCCGGGATCGTCAACCAGATCTGCACCGCCGTGATTGTGCTGACTACCATCTATTCCGGGGTGGAATATTTTATGAAAAACGCGGACATTCTGGCTGAGGCCAAATAAAAGAGGAGGCGTCCATGACAACTGCCAACCAACAGTCCCGGCTGAAGGAATTTGTCACCCGTGTGCTGGTGATTGCCCTGTCCTCCCTGATCGTGGCTGTCAACCTGAAGAGCTTTGTGGCGGCGGGAGACCTGTTTCCAGGCGGCTTTACCGGCATCACCCGCCTGATTCAGCGGTGCGCCCTGGAGTTTGCCGGGGTGGAGCTGCCCTTTGGTCCCATCAATCTGGCGCTTAACGCCGTCCCGGCGGCCATCAGCTATAAGCTGGTGGGCAAACGGTTTACCCTTTACTCCTGCCTGACCATCGTATTGACCAGTATCTTTACCGATCTGGTGCCCGCCTTGACGATTACCGAGGATACCCTGCTTATCTGCATTTTCGGCGGAATGATTAACGGGTTTGCAGCCTGCCTGTGCCTGTGGGTGCGGGTGACCAGCGGCGGCACTGACTTTATCGCCATCGCTCTGTCAGAGCGGAAGAACGTGGACGCCTGGAACTACATCCTGTGCGGCAATGTGGTGATGCTGGGGGTTGCCGGCTACCTCTTCGGGTGGGACAAGGCGCTGTACTCCATGCTGTTCCAGTACGCCACCACTCAGGTTATCCGGATGCTGGACCCGGACGGCCGGCGGGCCACCCTGCTGATTATCACCGGCCGGGAGAGCGCCGGCGGCGTGTGCGCTCAAATTCAGGACACCAACCACACCGCCACCCTCATTGAGGGGGTGGGGCTGTACAACGGCGACCCCTGCGTGATGATTTACTCCGTAGTGTCTGACAGTGAGGTCCGCTCCCTGGCCCGGAAGATCCGCCAGTCTGACCCAAAGGCTTTCGTCAACGTTCTGCGTACCGAACGGGTGGTGGGCAAGTTTTACCGGCGGCCCAGAGATTAGCGCTTACGAGATAAAAAAGCTCCCTCCGGTTTCGAGCCGGAGGGAACTTTTATGTAGTCGTCAGACGATGCGGCGGCCGCCCACAAAGCCGGTGGTGTAGTAGGAGTCACTCATCTTGCTGATAATTACGCCCTTGGTGGGGGTGGAGGCGTGGATAAACTGGTTGTTGCCGATGTACAGACCCACATGGGTGGCCCGCTTGGAGGAGTTGCCCTTTCGGAAAATCACGATGTCGCCGGGCTGGAGTTCGCTCATGGAGACGGGGGAGCCGTTGTCCAGCTGACCGGAGCAGGTGCGGTTCAGAGTGTAGCCGAACTGCTTGTACACATAGGTGGTGAGACCGGAGCAGTCAAAGCCCTTGGGGGAGGCGCCGCCGTGGACGTAGCGGTATCCCAGGAACTGGAGGGCGTAGTCGGCAATCTCCTGGCCCTTGCTGGTCGAGGTCTGGGCCTGCGCGGGGTCTACCTGGACGGCATACTCAGAGCTGATATAGCCCTCCTCAATCCTGTACCAGCCGTCCAGGACCTCCAGGACCTGCACCACACGGCCGGTATGGAGCGTACCTGATTTGTCGTCCTCGGTGCTGGGGCCGGAGCGGACATTCAAAGCGTCTGCGGTAATTTTAACGTACAGCGCGTCCTCTTCCCCGGATTCCTCCACGGGGGAGGCGTCCGCCTGGGCGCCGGCGGCAGGATCGGCCTCCTCCTCGGAGAGGGCGATATACTCGCCGGACACATAGCCGGTGACGCCGTCGCAGGAGACCTGATACCAGCCGTTGTCCAGAACCTCCAGAACGTCAACCAGGGTGTTGTGAGCCAGATTTTTCAGAACGGAGCCCTGGGTGCCGGCCTCGGAACGGAGGTGCAGGTAGCTGCCTTCGGTATTGACGGTGCCGGTGACGGCCAGAGCGGGGGTAATCAGGGCGCCGGCCAGCAGCAGGCAGGCGGTCAGGCGGGAAGCGGTGCGCTTGAAGTCCATATTGACGTCCTCCTATTTCTATACAGACGGCTTTTGTATAAGTGAGATCTATTTACCGGCCAGAGCCCGGTCCAACCAGACGGAGGCCACGTCCATAGCGGCGTAGAGGCTGTCCTTTTCACTCTTCTTGACCACCCGGTCCCGGCTTTTCAGGTCGGGGTCGGTGAGCTGAAGCTGAACGGAGACCTTATCCGCCACGGCCAGGCCGTCATGATCTTTGCTGGAGAGGATCTGGAGCATAATGATATATTTTTCGGCCATGGTCCCGTAATAGATCAGATTGTCTTTCCGACGCAGGGGGTGCCCCTTATAGGTCAGGGGCAGATTATCGTTTGCCATGGTGCAGCTCCTTTATATCAAATTAAAAACTGTAACCGAATTGTAACACATTTGTTACCTCTTGTCAAACCTTTTCCGAAAAATTTCCCGGGAAATTTTTGGATGCGGATTACGAAGCCTCCGGGTGCCGGCCTTCGGTGGCCAGATAGGCCGGGCCGCTGCTCTGAATCCTGGCAAAGGCCCGGGGGCGTACTGCCAGCATAAGGAAGAGGAAATGAAACAGGGCGGTGACCGTCCAGGTGACGGGGTAGGACAGGTAAAGGCAGACAGGGGTGCGGTAGCGGGGGAATACGGTGGCGACCCAGAGCAGCCGCAGGCCGCAGGCTCCCACAATGGAGGTGAACATGGGGATGACCGAACTGCCCAGCCCTCGAAGCACCCCCACCAAGGTGTCCATGACGCCGCAGAGGAAGTAGAAGCAGCAAATCACCGACATGCGGACCAGAGCCTGCTGGACCACCTCCGGCTCGCCGGGGGCGTAGATGCCGGCCAGGGGTCCGCCCAAGAGATAGGCCAGATTGCCCAGCACTAGACCGAAGAGGACGGAGAAACCGATACACTGCCGGGCTACCTTGTCCACCCGGCCGCACTTGGCCGCGCCGTAGTTCTGCCCCACAAAGGTGATGGCGGCCTGATAGAAGGCGTTCATAGAGACGTAGACAAAGCCCTCAATGTTGGCCCCGGCGGAGGAGCCGGCTACCAGTACCGCGTCGTCAAAGGAGTTGAGGGAGGACTGGATGACTACGTTGGACAGAGAAAATACCACCCCCTGGAAGCCTGCGGGCAGGCCCACCTGGATAATCTGGCGCACCACACGGCCCTTCAGGCCCAGCTGCCGGAGGTCCAGACGGAGGGGGCCCTGTTCCAGCATCATGCACCGTACCACCAGGGCGGCGGAGATATACTGGGAGATGATGGTGGCCAGAGCAACGCCGGCCACGTCCATTTGGAGAGGGATGACAAAGATCAGGTTGAGGACCACGTTGACCGCACCGGCAAAGGTGAGAAAGTAGAGGGGGCGCTGGGTGTCTCCCTGGGCACGGAGGATGGCTGCGCCGAAATTGTATACAAAGTTGGCGGGCAGACCCAGAAAGTAGATGCGCAGGTAAACGCCGGCCAGGTCGATCACGTCGGTGGGGGAGGACATCCACTCCAGCAGCTGCCGGGCCATGGACACGCCGAATACCGACATGACGATTCCGCTGGCCAGAGCCAGCGTCATGGCGGTGTGGACGCTTCCCGACACCCGGTCGTGCCGTCCGGCTCCCAGATCCCGGGCCACCACTACATTGGTGCCCACAGACAGGCCGACAAACAGGTTGATCAGCAAGTTAATGAGGGAGGTGTTGGAGCCCACCGCGGCCAGGGCCTCCTTGCCGGCAAAGCGGCCCACCACCACTACGTCGGCTGCATTGAACAGCAGCTGCAGCAGACTGGAGGCCATCAGAGGCAGGGCGAACAGAAGGATCTTATCCGCCAAAGACCCTTCGCACATGTCGATGCTATGTTTTTTTTTCACAATTTACAATTCCCCTTTAATAAAAACGCTGATTTGCAGCCAGACCATCTTACTACAGGAGCGGCCGGCCGGTCCAGTACAAAAATGAACAAATTTCAGGGTCGTTTTTGCACGGAATACCGGATTGAAGGCAGAAATTGCCCTGCCTCCAAATTTTTCGGAGACAGGGCGATGTAAAATAAGACAGATGGACGGGGGGGTCAGTCTCCGGCGGGAGACATATCCTCACACAGCAGGGCGTACATGCAGGAGTCGCAAACCTTCCTCCGCTTGAGGACGCTTTTGCGCATTACGCCCTCCAGGGTGAAGCCGGCCTTCTCCAGCACCCGGCGGGAGCCGGCATTGTGGGCGAAGGGCTCGGCGTAGATACGGAGCAGATTCTCCCACCGGTCATAGCCCTCCCGGCAGATCCGCCTGACTGCCTCCGTCATAATTCCCCTGCCCCAGTATTCCTCCGCCAGCCAGTAGCCCAGCTCGGCGGTCATCCGGTACACGTCGCTGCCCAGACACAGAGAGATACTGCCCACGGCGCGCCCATCCACCTCGATGGCCCGGAAGAGCTGGCAGGTCTCGTCCGCCTCCACGCAGCTGCTGACAAAGCCCTGGGCGTCGGCCAGGGTATAGGGATAAGGAAACACATCCCGCAGATTTTGTGCGATCTTGTCGTTATTGGCATACTGGGCCACATTGGCGGTGTCCTCCCGCCGCCAGGGGCGCAGAATGAAGTCCATATTTTATTCCTCCCAAAATTCCTTGTGAGGCTTCCAGCCCTCCACCAGGGGCCCCAGCTGGCCGATGACCTTCGGGGTACAGACGGCAGTTACGTCAATGGTCTCGCCGTAGTCCACCGATTCCACCTTGGCCTCCAGATAGAGCTTGTCCAGCAGGCCGCCCTTGTCGTAGGGCAGGTGAATGGTGATCCGCCGGGCCCCGTTGTCCAGCACCTTTCCGATGGCGGAGAGCAGGTCGGGCACTCCCTCGCCGGTCTTGGCGGAGATGGATACCCGGCCCTCTCCGTGGGGGCGGATATCCCCCGTCCACAGGTCGCACTTGTTGAACACTTCAATTCTGGGGGTCTGATCCGCCCCCAGCTCATGGATGAGCTGGTCCACCACCTCGGCCTGCTCCCGCCACTGCGGGCTGGAGGAGTCAATGACGTGGAGCAGCAGATCGGCGTACTCCAGCTCCTCCAGGGTGGCCTTGAAGGCCTCCACCAGGTGGTGGGGCAGCTTGCGGATAAAGCCAACCGTATCGGACAGCAGGACGGTGCAGGTGTCGGAGATCTCCAGCGTCCGGGTGGTGGTGTCCAGGGTGTCGAACAGGCGGTTGTTGGCGGGAATCTCCGCCCCGGTGAGGTGGTTGAGCAGGGTAGACTTGCCCGCATTGGTGTAGCCCACAATAGCCACTACCGGAACCTCGTTTTTGATGCGCCGCTCCCGCTGGGTGGCCCGGACCCGGCGCACGTCCTTCAGTTCCCCTTCCAGCTTGGCAATTTTCCGCCGGAGCACCCGGCGGTCGGACTCAAGCTGGGTCTCGCCGGGACCCCGGGTGCCGATGGCTCCCTCCTGCCGCTCCAGATGCTTCCACATGCCCAGCAATCGGGGCAGCAGGTACTTGTACTGGGCCAGCTCCACCTGGAGCCGGCCCTCTCTCGTCCGGGCCCGCTGGGCGAAGATGTCCAGAATCAGGGCGGACCGGTCCAGTACGCCCACCTTCAGCTCCTCGGCCAGGTTGCGCTGCTGGGAGGGGGATAGGGGGTTGTCAAAGATGACCATATCGGCGCCGGCAGCTTCCACCAGCTCCTTCACCTCGGCGACCTTGCCCTCGCCGATGAAGGTGCGGGGGTCGGGGCTGTCTTTGGACTGGGTGACCACCCCGGCGCACCGCCCTCCCGCCGTCTCCAGCAGGGCGGCCAGCTCCTCCATGCTCTCCTCGTCCGCGTTCTCCTCCCGGCTGAGGCTGAAGGCGTTCAGCCCTACCAGGACGGCGCGGTTAAATGTTTCTTTGATTTCTGACATATTACCTCCGAGACGGCGGAGAGACCGCCGCCTATTTCACGAAAACTTCTGTAATCTCTCCAATATACATGACATGGTAGTCCTTTTCCGCATAGAACCGGTCCTTCACGTCCCGGGGAATGTTGTCCGGGTCCATGGGCTGAACAAAGCGCTTGCGGCACACCAGCACCAGCTCCGCCTCCTCAAAGTAGGGCGCGCCGCACTCCGCGGCCCGGACGGTGAAGCCGCATTCCTTTACCTTGTCTACCTCCCGGCCGCTTCTGGAGCCGCACAGCTGGAGGGCCTTGCGGTGCTCCTCCCCCAGGAAGGACAGGGTGAAATACTCCTCCCGGTCCACGAATTCCTTGGTGTACCGCTGGGGGCGGATGTAGCAGGTAGCGGAGGGGGCGTTCCAGATGACCCCCAGCCCGCCCCAGGAGGCGGTCATGGTATTGCAGTGGTCAGGCGTGCCGGCGGTAATAAGCATCCACTGGTCTCCGATGGCGGAAAAGACATTCTTGTCCAGGTTTTTCGGGTCGATCTTGCGCATGGCGGGATTCCTCCTTAATTTTCAATTCAAAATACAGTATATGCACAAAAAGCCGCACCGAATACACGGTGCGGCTTTTGTACACAGGGGCTTACTTGTCGAGGCCGAACTTCTTGTTGAAGCGGCTGACACGTCCGCCGGTGTCCACCATCTTCTGCTTGCCGGTGTAGAAGGGATGACACTTGGAGCAAACTTCCACGCGGATGTCCTTCTTGGTGGAGCCGGTCTCAATCACATTGCCGCAGGCGCACCGGATGGTGGTCTGTTGATAGTTGGGGTGGAGGCCTTCCTTCATTTTATCTTCACCTCTTTCTCCTTTTGAGGGTATTCTTGTAAACGCAACTGGTATCATAACATAAACTTAAGCGGAAAGCAACTGTTTTTTCAAAAAAATTTGCCCTTTTCGTTCCGGGGAAAGGAAGTGTCTCAAATGGAGAGGGTTTATCTGCATTTCCCCTGTCTCCGGCGGGGAAATACGGCAGCGGATCTCCTTCGCGGACGCTCTCCGGCAAATTCCCTCTTGACAAGGCGGCGCTGATCCGTTAGAATACTCAACAAGCAAATGCGATGAAGGGGAAAAAGACAGCTCTCTCCCACTCAGAGAACCGGCGGCTGGTGCGAGCCGGCGTGGGCTGCGCTGTGGATAACTGGCCCCTGAGCAGTCCGCCTGAACCTTTGAGTAAGGTGGAACGTATGGCCCCGTTACCGGCCAAAGCCTTGTTGGAGGCTGTGAGGGCTGACAGGCGACTGTCCGCCGAACCAGGGTGGTACCGCGTAGTATTTACGCCCCTGACTTAGGTCAGGGGCTTTTTTCTGTCCCCCTGACGCATCCAACACAAAATTTAAGGAGGACGAAGCGATGAAACCCAAATTTGAAAAGTACATTCCCTTCCAGCCCCAGCCCATCCGGGGCCGCACCTGGCCCGATCGGGTGATTGCCAAAGCCCCGATTTGGTGCTCTGTGGACCTGCGGGACGGCAACCAGGCCCTGGTGGACCCCATGAACCTGGCCGAGAAGCTGGAGTATTTCCACACGCTGGTGGATATCGGCGTGAAGGAGATTGAGATCGGCTTTCCCTCCGCCAGCGAGACGGAGTATGAGATCTGCCGGGAGCTTATCGAGGGGGGGCATATCCCCGACGATGTGACCATCCAGGTGCTGGTTCAGGCCCGGGAGCACCTGATTAAAAAGACCTTTGAGGCCATCCGGGGGGCCAAAAACGTCATCCTCCACTTCTACAACTCCACCTCCACCCTCCAGCGCAAGGTGGTCTTTCACATGGACACCGACGGCATCACCAAGATCGCCACCGACGCCGCCGACCTGATTTACGAGATGTCCCAGCCCATGATCGAGGCCGGGATGAACCTGCGGTTTGAATATTCCCCGGAGTCCTTTATGGGCACAGAGATGGACTACGCCGTGGAGATCTGTCAGGCCGTGCTGGATCACCTCCACGCCACGCCGGAGAACAAGGTGATCCTCAACCTGCCCACCACCGTGGAGAACTGCATGCCCAACCAGTTTGCCGACATGCTGGAGTACTTCTGCAGAAAAATTCCCGGCCGGGACAGCGCCATTATCTCTCTCCACCCCCACAACGACCGGGGCTGCGGCGTGGCCACCACCGAGATGGGCCTGCTGGCCGGGGCCGACCGGGTGGAGGCCACCCTCTTCGGCAACGGCGAGCGCACCGGCAACGTGGATATGGTCACCCTGGCCATGAACATGTACACCCAGGGGGTGGACCCGGAGCTGGACTTCTCCCAGATTAACAGGATCAAGGAGATGTTTGAGCGGTGCACCAAGATGCCGGTGGGCGACCGCCAGCCCTACGCCGGAAAGCTGGTGTTTACCGCCTTCTCGGGCAGCCACCAGGACGCCATCAACAAGGGCGTGCAGTATATGAAATCCTCGGGCACCGAGTACTGGGAGATCCCCTATCTGCCCATCGACCCCGCCGACGTGGGCCGGGAGTACGAGCCCATTATCCGCATCAATTCCCAGTCGGGCAAGGGGGGCGCGGCCTATATCATGGAGCACGATTTCGGTTTCGATCTGCCCAAGTCCATGCACCCGGAGTTCGGTCACATCGTCCAGGTGGAGACCGACAAAGTGGGAAAGGAAATCCCGCCCGAGCGCATCAATGAGCTGTTCCACCGGGAGTACGTGGATGTGAAAGAGCCCTATCAGATGCTGAAACACTCCTTCCATGAGACCATCGACGAGGGAGGACACTCTCATGTGGCCTTCCAGGGCACCCTGCGCCACACCGATACCGTGTTTGAGGTGTCCGGCGAGGGCAACGGCCCCATTGACGCCTTCTTCAACGCCATTAAGGGGGAGAAGATCGACCGCTTCTCCTTCCTGGACTACGCCTCCCACGCCATCACCGACGGTTCCGACTCCCAGGGCGTGGCCTATATCCTGCTTCAGGACAAGCGCACCGGGAAGCAGTACTGGGGGGTGGGACTGTCCCATAACATCAATCTGGCCCCCCTCCGGGCGATTCTGTCCGCAATCAATCGGGCCAAGAGAGCGTAATGTCTCAGCGGCATCGGTGGTTACACATGTGATTCACCGCTGCCCTTCGCAAGCAGAATGCTGCCGTCCAAGGCAGGCCTCAGCGCAGGTTCGCCCGCTCCCTTATCGGGAGCGGGCGTTTAATGTTACGGAGCCTTTTCTTCCGGGTCCTTCAGGTGCAGCAGCTCGGGAGAAAAGTTATAGAGGATGTAAATAAAGGCGTTGATACAGTTGACAAGGACGATATATAATACGAGACCTTTGGTTGCCGGCACAGGCAGGGAGAGAGAGCGGAGCAGCATATCGAAAATGTCAAGAAAATGGACCAGGAAGAGCCCCGCTATAAGAGAGCGGTAGACCTTGGGAAGCCGGCTGAAAAGCGCCGTGCCTTTGCCGATGGCCAGATATTTGGGTATTGCGCCGGTCAGGAGAATAATAAGAAGCTCAATGTAAAGCGGAACCTTTACAAAATAGAGGAAGAGCAAAACGGCGCATACCACAGGAAAACAGATGATGGAGGAGATTTTACGCATATGATTCATTATTACCTTTCGTAAATGGAATTCTGCCGCCCAAGAAGGTCTCAGTGCAGGTTTGCCCGCTCCCTTATCGGGAGCGGGCGTTTAATGTTACGGGCCTTTGTCCGGAGCTTTCAGGCGCGGCAGGTTGGGGAAAAAAACATAAACAGCATAGTAGCCGGTGTCAATACAGGCCCAAAGCGCGGAATACAAATAGCAGCTGTCATTTGCCGGATGGTAAAAGGAGGGCTTTGGGATCAAAAAGCCGATAAAACAAAGTATGCCGACTATCCATATGACCTTATCATAGTGCGGGATAGAAAATTTAGCGGCTTGCGTTTTATAGATGATCGCTCCAGGCACAATAACAGCGAGGAATAAGATAATGATTGAAACATACTGTGGAAAGCTGATAAAATATATTAGAAGCAAGGCAAGACAGGATGATGCAAACCAGAGGGCGGCCGTCAATTTTTTCATAGGATCGCCTCTTTCTTGTTCTGATGAGGGCCGATACGGTGCATATTTGTAAGGTACCGGCCCTTATATGGTTTAGTTATGGTCATTTCAGATGTGAAGTGTGGGTAGAAGTGCTGCCACTTTCTTGGTGGTAGACATCGTATACGACCCATTGATCGACTTTTACTTTATGAGACGGGTCCAAAGAATCGACCCGATATTTCGTTTTGATTTTGGCACTTACAGTGTAATGGCCTGCGCGGGCATACGGGTAATTCTCATAATAAACGAACGTTGTAAAAGCGTCGATTATTTCATTTGCTGCCGCAGTAATGATCGTGCTTGATATCACCTCTGGGACATATGTTTTGACAGCATATTTTGTCACTGTCTTCATTGCGCCGGCGATTGCGTTTTTAAACTTGAGGTTAGATGCCGCATCGTCAGGTTCCACTACAAAGTCAACGGGTCCATAGTAATCGGAGTATTCTGTGACATTATAGTACCTATTCGGATTCCGGCGGATGGTGCTGATGTCGTCCTGGGGCAGTGTGCCCGCGGCGGAAGCGCCGGGAACTACTGATACCATCATAGCAAGTGCCAGGAGCAAAGTCAACAGTTTCTTTTTCATGTTACAGACCTTACCTTTCTGCCGCTGGTGCGGCGCATACTCATATGTGTGGATAGGGTGTTCTGCTGTGGTTTTCTGTCTCAGCAGGTCTTGGTCACTGGAGCGCTGGTGTATGCCTGTTCGCCGATGGTTCCGGTGACGATCAGGGAGTAGGTCTGCCCCTTGGTGACCCGGCAGGTCCCCTCTACAGAGACCTTGGAGGTCCCGGAGGCGGGCCAGGAGGCGACCAGGGTGCTGCCCTGCCAGAGCTGAAGCTCAATGTCGATCTCCTTGCCGTACTCGGATAGAGTGGTGGAGCAGGTGGCGGTGGTACCGTTGAAGGACAGGATGTTTCTGGGACGGGGAATCCTGGCCGGCGCCGCGTGGACGGTCATGGTCATGACGAGCAGCAGCACCGCGGCAAGCGCACATATCCTTCGTTTCATAAAAATTCACCTCCTTCCTTTGTCACTTACCCTTAGTAACGCAGGAGGGAGGCGATTTGGTTCGCTCTGAAAAAATTTTTTTTAAAATTTTTATGCTGCCGGGTCGGCCGGAGCAATGCTCTCCGCGATACGCAGCATGGTATCCCCGTCCAGAGAGGAATCAATACCGAAGCTTATATGGGTCCGGTCGTCAAACCAGACCAGGCTGTTGCTGTCCCGGCCGGTTTCCGGGTCTGTGGTCAGATACAGGTCGCCGGGCAGGCCGTTTACCGTCACGGAGCTCCGCGTCAGCTCCTGACCATGCCATGGGACTACTTCCATAATTGTCCCGTCGTGCATCCAGGAACTTTCGATGGAAAAATAGTTGTCGTCCGGGTCTGTATAGAGGACCCAGGCGTTCCAGTCCAGAATATCCCGGTCTGCTTCCGCAAACCCCTCCGGCACCCAGGTGGGGAGGTAGAGGGGGACTGCCTCCTGCGGGGCGGAGCCGGCAAACCGATAGGAGAATATGCCGTTTTCCCGCTGGGTCCGCAGCCAGGAGAGGAAGGCGGCGCGGGCGTCCACATCGACGCTCAGCCAGACGGAGGCGCTGGCCACCAGGGCCAGCACGGCGGCCGCGGTCCGCCGCAGGATGGGGTGGCGCGCCGGGCGGCCCCGGCGGAGGAGGGGCCGCATTTTACGCAGGAAACGGGGGGAGAACTGGTGCTCACAGGTCTCCGGGTCGGGGAGGGAGCCGGCCAGGGCCGCGCTGAACTCAGCGGCGGCTTCCCGCAGCATGTCGTCGGTTATTGTCACAGCGTAACCCCCTCCTCTTCCAACAGCGCCTTCAGCTTCTTTTTCGCCCGCCGGTCCAGGCTGTGGACCCCCTCATAGGACAGCCCCAGCATGTCCGCAATCTCCTGATTGGAGTAGCCGCAGTCATATTTCAGCAGGATATACTGGCGGTAGCGGGCGGACAGCCTGCCGATGGCGGCGGCCAGCGGGCCGAGCCGGGCGGATTCCATATCCACCGGCAGTCCGGCGGCCTCGTCCTCCAGGGGGACGACGCGCTGCCTGGTTTTGCGCCGGTAGATGTCAATTGCTTTGCGTTCAACTATAGTAACGACGAAGGACTGGGTTTTGGTGCACACAGGAGAAGAAATTTTTTCAATATGTTCGGCGATGGAGATAAAGGACTGATGGACCGCGTCCTCCGCATCCGAGACGTTGTTTAAAATACGGCTTGCGACGTGGAACATCAGCCCCCTGTACCGCAGGTAGACCTGCTCCAGCTTTGCCCTGTCGGAGCTGTCCGGCAGCATTTCAAGGTAAACTAACATACAAAGGCGCAGGCTACTTTTGCAGCTTTGCCTTTCCTGAGATATCCTCCATATGTACCTTCCAGACGCCGGTGACGGCCAGACTCCTGGCCATGGCGGCGTCGAAGCCGTCCATGTTGTCCGGGGCGACCTTCCGGCACAGGGCGCGGAGGGCCTCGGTCTTTTCAGCCGGGTCCGTCACCTCCACGGCCGTTCCGGTGACGATGACGGATTGGAACCAGGTGGTATACTCGTCCGGAGGCTCAAAGGCGGGCCGGTCCTCCCCCACAAAGGTGACGCATACCTGGGGGAAGCGGCGCAGCAGGTCAATTTTCCGCCCCTGGCGGGCGCAGTGGAAGTAGAGGTCGTCCTCCACCCGGACGAAGGACAGGGGCAGGCAGTAGGGAGTGGGCTCCCCGGTGGAGAGGGCCATCACCCCGTGGGTGCAGCGGTCGATCAGCTTCAGGGAAAAGTCCCGGTCCCGGGCGCGGTCGCTTCGTCTCATGTGGATTCCTCCTTGGTTGTCTGGGATTGGTCCAGCAGGCGGGTGATACCCATGTAAAGGGCGGAAGGATCTTTGTTAAACGCCTGGGCCCAGCGCTCCGCCTGCTCCCGGCCGGAGACCAGCAGGGCGGCGTGGAGAAGGGGGGAGTCGTTGTCCTCCAGGGTGAGGCACAAAGTGGCGGTGCCGTCCTCCCTGTCCATGATCCGGGTGCGGACCTGGGATTCCCGCCGCAGCGCGTCGTTCACCTGGCGCAGGTTGTCGTCGCAGTGCCGCCGCACCGAGCGGGGCAGGCTGCTCTCACAGATCTGGCTGTTGCGCCGGCCCTTGTCCGTGATGGCGTAGCGGTCGCCCTCCCGCGTCAGCTGGCCGGTGGCTACCATGTGATCCACCGCCTGAGTGAGGGAGAAGTAGTCCACCCCCGCGTCACACAGGGCCAGCTCAAACAGCTGTAAGAAGGTGATGGGGCCGGCGGTCCGGTCCATGATGTAGAGGACCAGCAGCTTCAGGTCCAAATCGTCCTGAATGAATCCGATAGGAGGCATGGGGCAGCTCCTTCCTGACAGGTTATTTATGGTTTCTATTATAGCCCAAAGGAGGGAAAAGGGCAAGAGAAAAACCATCCGGCCCGCACCAAAACCCATCCGGGACATAAGATGTGTTGTAAGCAAACCCCTTACCGGGCGTTCAACGCCCTGACCATCCAAATCTAGGAGGGAATTATATGCCAGAAAAGGTCGTGCCCGGCCCCGTCTGTGACGATCGCAGTATCCGGGAGGCCGTGTGCATACACACGAAAAAAATCTTTGACTCATGCCGGGAGGAAGATATAGCGCCTTATATATTTTCAGACAAAAGAAAAAGCTAGTTTGGGACTAAGATAAAGTCCAGATAAAATGCAGTGGGCTTTGTCTTTTTTTCTTTGTGGTAGAAAACGGTTTGGATTACAGAGTGAAGTAGTGCATTGCGTTGGGTGGCATCTGAAGTGGAATAGTTATCCAAAACATATTTAATTTTTGCGGCAAGGGAGGCAGGATCGGATGTCTTAGCGTCCTGGATAGCACGCAGGGTATCGGCTTCTTTCCGTTCCAGAGCGCTCTGCTTGTTTTTAACGACATCCATCCGTTCTCGAAAAGTAGGGATATCGTACTCACCCAATTCCAGTAGTTCGTACAACCTAGATTTCTGTCTCTGAGTGGAAGCCAATTCTTTATGGATTGCGGTCAAGGTAGTCTCCAAAACGGAGGTGTCTCGTCCGGCCAGCACAGAGGTAGGGGAGAGGGTCAACTGTTCCAGTGTCCGCTCCAGGTACTCTAGCACCCGTTCCTCCACAAGAGTGAAGCGGGTAGAGGCGCAGCAGCCCGGGCGGTTGCAGAGGAGATATGGTTCGCCCTTCATGACAAGCCGCTGCATATTCATTCCGCAGTTGGCGCATTTTACCAGCCCGGCCAGGGGGCTCTTGATTGTTCCATCGTTCCTTGAGGGGATATACCGCTTGTCCAGTATGGCCTGAACCTGGTCGAAAAGCTCCTTATCTACGATAGGGGGGTGGAGGCCGTCAGTGATGGTCCACTTCTCCTTGGGCTGGTAGATGACGATATTTTTGGTGTTGCCCTTGATGCCCTTCTTGATGTGCTTCTTCTGGTTCCAGACGATCTTGCCAACGTAAACAGGACTGTGCAGAATCCTGGCCACACTGCTTCGATTGAACTCGGCGGAGCGGTGAGGGCGTGCACCTAGGGCGTTGATATGCCGGGCAATGGAGACGCAGCCATAGCCCTGGGCGTAGAGTTGGAACATCATACGGACAAATTTTGCTTCGGGTTCATAAATTTCTAAAGTGGGTTTGCGGTCGATGGTGACCTTCTTGTAGCCATAGGGCGCGTTGGCCACATAGCAGCCGTCCTCAATGGATTGCTGTAGGCCCCGGCGGAGCCGCTTGTTTATGATTTTATACTCCCGGCGGGACATGAAGGTCTTCAGCTCGGCATATTCTTCATCTATTTCGTCTGACAGGTTATACACTTTTTCAGGCGTTACAATCAGCGTTTCAGAGTCCTTGAAGGCATCCAGGATGATACCCTGGTCCTTCATTCGCCCACGGGAGAGACGGTCCAGGTCCATGCACAGCACACAGTCATACCGGCCGTCCTCCACATCCTGGAGCAGGCGGAGCATCTGGGGCCGGGCGTAGAGGGATTCACCGCTGACTACCTCGGGGTAGGTCTCGATGATGTGGATCCCGTGCTCCTTAGCGTAGTCTAAGAGGGTCTTCTGGTGCTTGGCCAGCACTTCGTCGGTGTCCAGGCCCTCCTCCATACGAGACTTGCGGAGATATAGGCCGGCATCCAAGCCAGACAAATCTTGATTACATGAAGACATAGTTGGCCTCCGGTTTTTCTCTAGGTATTAAAGTATCAGTAGAAATAAAAGAAAGTTTACCTTGAGAATGAATACGATTTACTTCTTCACGTCCAAAAATAGAAACTAAATTTGTAATGAGAGCAGGTAAAACGTTCGCCTGGTGATAATAGACTTTAATAAAATGAGATTTTTCAAAAATGAATCTGATGAAATCTTGGTCAGTTATATCGAGAGAATGGCCATATACTATGGTTTTGAGTAAATGGTCTTTAGTAATGGTATTTACCCACTTATAAAAATCGTCGCCAGTATTGCGTAATATACGTTGAAAAAATTTTTCAAAATATAAAAATGGAGTTGGATCAGCATCTGCTACACTAGATGAATGGAAGCCAATAATAAGGGGAGTTGACAGTTGGAAATCTGGGTCATTTATATGTTGAGAGAGATCAGAATATTTTCTAAGTCTACCATGAATATATTGGGCCGGTAAAGCGTTGTTATATCTATCTTGTGCTGTTGTTGTGTAATTGAATGAAAGGAGAAAATCCTTTTCGGATATGTTTCTAAAAAGTGCGTTTAATGGACAACTAGGGAGAGTACGATTGGAAGAAAAAAGATCTGGCATAATAAAAGCAAGATATAGTTCAAAACAAAATGTGTAACGTAATAATTCTTCGTACAAAAAAAGGGCCAAACTTTCGTGAAAAATTGAGATAGACAAGGCCAAATTTTCGCGATAAATCGAGTTGACCTCAGAAACTTTGCATTTTATTTGCTTTGCGGACGTAGAAAAATCTTTCGGATAGTTATTGAAACTGCCGGAGCAGTTCATTGTGCTTTTAAACCACTGAATTGGGTCTGTTTTAACAAAGATTTGATTTTTTACATCAAGTTCCATTTTTTGTATTAAAAATTGGATTTCTTTTTCAAGGTCGATCCAGGTTTCAATGCGTTGTTTATCGTTAAGCACACGCTCAAAGTAAGTGCACCAGATATTCTTTTTGCTTGGATTATCTAAATTTAAAATTTTAATTATTCCTTTAGATGCAAAATGCCTTTGAATTTGTGTGCGTTCCCTGTAGGTGAAATGAGAGTGGCTCAATAAAATAGGTTCCGGTAATAGAGATAGGGCTAATGTTTGGACGCAGTAGAAAAAATCCATATAGCTGGTTCGAAGACCATGTGCTAAATCAAATCCATTCCCTATCATAAACAGAGTGCGAGTCTCCAAGGCTAAACACTCCTTTCCGGTGTCCAAGTTGGACACATCCGAGAATCCTGTTGCATTATGTCGGTTGATATGCTATGCTGGAAACAGGAAAGAATTATCTTTCAGCGCTGCCAGCAGCGGCAGGCGGTTTGGCCCTCTGACAGGGGGCAGCTTCTTGTCCCCTGATCCTTGGAAAGGGGGGCTTGCTCTGTGGTGACTTATTCTGATATGTTTACATACAGTCTGGTTATCATCGGCATTATCGGCCTCTTTATTGCGGCCAATAAAAAGAAGTAACCGCCCCTGTGCCCAACAGTTAGCGGTTACTTCAATCGTCTAGCATAGGGCCAACCGTCTACCGGCAGCGCCCTTTCTATGTTTAGTATAACCGCCTGATATTGATTTGTCAAGTGCCGCCCCGCCTCCGGGGCGGTTTTTTTCTTTCTGGTGTCCAAGTTGGACACTTTTAACTTTTCTTCGTAACCCGCATATCTATTAAACTCTGGAACAGAAGCCCCGTAGCAAGTGCATCAGCTTCCGCCCTGTGGGCTCCTTGATAGGGAAGCCCTAGGTAGAAACAAAGCGTTTTTAGTTTGTAGTCCGAAATCCCAGTCGAGTTAAAATCCTCTACATATTCTTCGTACTCCTTATCCCATTTCATCCGCACCTTTTTGATCGTCTTTTGGGCAATAGCTAATGTATCGTAATATTTTCTTTTTCTCTCTGTAACATTTGCCCCATAGTGAACAATAAATTTTAAATCAAATGGTAGGTTGTGACCAACGATGTTGTCTTCTCCGATAAATTCAACCAGCGAAGCAGCAATCTGCTGAAAACAAGGTTTTCCTGCTACCATTTCATCAGTAATATGATTTATCTCCGTGATCTGCTCTGGGATGGGTTTGCTAGGAGCCGAAAGTGTAACGAATTTTTCGACGGGTTCAAAACCACGGAAACGAATGGCAGCCACTTCGATGATTTCATCGCTGGTGCATTTAAGGCCAGTTGTTTCTGTGTCTATGACGACATAATTGCTCAACTGCTCCATATTGCTTCGGACGGTAAGCGTGGAATAGGTCAAAGAATTTAAAAATGAGATGGTCATTTTTTTCGCTTTTTCTTCTGCCGCAACAACTGGAACCGGTCGAATTGCGGCGACCATTGCATTATAAATTGCGTCTCTTTCAGCCCTAGCTCTGGCCTGTTCCTCTCGTACTCTTTTTTCTGCTTCCTCCCGTTCTATTTTCTCTTTTCGCAGTTTTTCCAGTCGTATTTCTTCTTCTTTTCTCATCCTTTCAAGTTGTGCTTCACGTTCTTGTTTTAGACGTTCCTTTTCTTTCGTTTGCTTTTGTATTTGCTTAATAGATATAAATATAATCCAAATTCCTGCCGCAATAAGACAAATGCAAAATATTGGGACCCCCATGAACATGCCTCCCCTTTCTAAAATATCACTTGACAGAATAAAACAAACGTTCTATAATAGCCATAATAATGTAAAGGTGGTGGATTGGGAATGAGCAATGCGGAAAAACTGTATCAACAGATTTGCTTGGAAGTTGGGAAGGAGTCATTGGACGATATGGAGATAGAAAAGATTGTATTATTCCTCCAAGACCACTTTGGCCATCCGAGCGATTCGGTTGATCTCACTGTCAGAAAGGGTATCAACGTCAATCCCTACACCATCTAATGCTTTAGCCAATTTTTCAGCCTGCCCGCCCTCACTAGGGGCGGGCTTTTTTTCGTCCGTTTCGCCCCGGAGCCATTCCACAGAGACATCGTACTTTGCCGCTATTTCGTGGAGCTTCTTAAAATATGAAGTGCTACGCCCGGCAATCCAGTCAGATATGAGGTTCCCACTTTTTAAGCCAATACTTTGCGCAAAATCTTTTAATGCCCCATGAACAAATTCGCCATTCTCTTTTCTAGGTATTAAACTTAGTATTCTTTCTAGCGTAATATCCATATTACACCACCTCCTCTTGTGTATATTTTATGAAAACGTGAAAAATCACGATTTATATATTGACTAACGTGAAAATATGAGATATTATCAAGGGCAGAGGCAGGGGGGGAGGTGAGGGAAGTGCCAGACAAAGTGATTCATACAGAAATTAAACCAACGCTTACAAAAAAGGGATGTGCGGCGCTAGCGGCTATGGATGCCGGTATATACGAGAGAGCTTCTTTTGAAAAATTCTGGTCACTGTACCTGGAAAACCTTGTTGATAAACAGCAACATGACATCGACTATTTCATTGAAATGCTCAACAAGCAAGGTGAGGAGCGAGCCCGCGACCGCACCAACAACCACAGAGAAAAGCTGAAACTTATGTTCTTTTATTCGGTCAGCTTCCTTTTCGGCTCTGTCGTTACGCTCCTTTTCCGCCTGTAGTTCATGCTCTGCATCTGACATTGAAACTTCCACTTTGGTGGGCTCTTCCGGCTCTGGAGGATACAAAAACTGCAATCCTTTGTGTGTAAGCCGGGGTTCATGACAGTATTCCGCAACGATACGGCCAGAGATCATTTTCTGCATGACAACGCCCTCAAAAAAGCCAGCGTCATAGCATTCTTTTGCAATCTGCATTTCTTTAGAGGAAAAGTTTTTAAAGTCTGTTTTGGTCTCAATTTTTCGTAGAACCATCTGCATAGCAGATTCTCTCTGCTGTAAAGTTTCCTGCATTTGCTATCACCTGTTTGTTTGATTGAATGCCAATCTTACAACTGCATTTTAAATCATATCGGTTTACCTGTCAATGATTAAAACTCATATTTGTGAGGAAGGAGGGATGCTTAATGAGTTTTAGAGCCGCACGAAATAAGGCGGGTTACAGTCAATCTGAGGTGGCCAAGATGTTGGGCGTTGATCAGTCGGCGGTTTCCATGTGGGAGCGCGGCGTGACCTTGCCCCGTGCGGCAACACTGGTCAAGCTGGCCGCGTTGTACTGCTGCACCATTGATGAGCTCTTCGGCCGGGACGGGGCCGGCGGGGCGGAGCAGGACAGCGCATGAAAAAGCCGCCCGGAGGGGCGGCAGGGGAGGAGTCAATGCCGGGTCGGATCGTTGCTCCGGCCCACCAGGTAGTCCAGGGACACGTCGAAGTAGTCCGCCAGGGCGATGAGGACGGAAGCAGTCGGTTCATTTTTACCATATTCATAGAACTGATACATAGCCTCAGAAACTCCAGCGGCCCGTGCAGCTTGGACTTGTGTGATTTTCTTCTGTTTGCGAATACGTCGTAGGGCTTCGTTTAACTCCATGATGCAATACCTCCAGCAAAATTTTTATAAAAAGGGTATTGACACCTAATATACTATGTGCTAGTATAAAAAGCACCTAATAAATTAGGTAAATACAGAAAGAGAGGAGCAGGTGAACATGACATTGCGGGCGGCCCGCGAACAGTCCGGCAAGACACAGGCGCAGGTCGCCAAAGAGGCAAAAATCAGTGAAGCTCAATATCAGAATATTGAGTACGGCAAAAACACCCCCAGCGTTACAACGGCAATTCGTATCGCAGGGGCGTTGGGGAGCACAGTAGAAGCGTTGTTCGGGGCGGCAACCCCGGCAATAGGAGAAACGCCCGGCGGTAACCGGGCGAATCAGGAAGATTTGCAAGGCTACAATACCACAGCCAATACCTCGCTGTCAAGAGGAACACAAGAGGAGCCAAGCGGGGCGGGGGGGTGAGGGGGCGATGAAAGGGCCGCCTGCAGTGGACGAGACTACAAGCGGCTGGAAAAGCAACTGGGAATGAATTTTGAGGAATAACTTTTAAAGGGAGCGAGAAAGCAATGAGAGAAGTTCCAAACTGGATGCCAGAAAAATTCAGTGCTTTTTGGGAGAGATATCCTCGAAAAAATGGCAAATATCATGCAATTCGGCTATGGGACAAGTTGAAACCGTCGGAACTTGAGTGTACTGCGATTCTGAGTCAACTGGATATGGACAAAAGAAGTGAAAAGTGGAAGAAGAGCATGGCAATTCCATATGCCGCAGCATGGCTGAATCAGAGGCCATGGATTCAATAAAAGGCGGCGGCAGATTATCTGCCGCCACAGAAAGAATCAGTCGGTTGCGATTTCTACGTCTATAGAAGATACCATTGCTTCGATGTTGCTCAATGTGTTACAAGACGCGCTGATCGCATGGGAGGCTGTTAAAAGTTCACACTGATTGTCGAAGAAAACGCAATCATCGCGACATTCGTCTTTTATGAATGGACAAAACATGTTTTCACCTCCTTCCGCCGCCAGTATACCACAGGCGGCGGGAGGGGGCAAGGAAAAGCCGCCGCGCTGGGCTTCGACTGGACACGGTTCTACGAGGAGCCCGGAGAGGCGGAGCAGGACAGCGCATGAAAAAGCCGCCCGGAGGGGCGGCGTGGTATCGTGTTCGCAGATAGAAGTGGAGGGAGGTGAGGAATATGGCAACGCGGACGATCCAGACCGACATAGTCATAACAGGCGCAGAGGAGGCGATCATCGCATATGAAAAGCTGGCTGCCGCAATCAGGTCGGCCAGCGAGGCAAAAAAAGAATTCGATGCCTTGTATGGCAAGGCACCGAATCTCCAGGGCGGCTAAACCTCCTCCAGTTGTGCACCACAGTGAGGGCAAGTCACTGTTGGTTGCAATAACTGATCTTGAGTCGCCTGGAATGTCTTCCCACAGGCGGAACAGGTACAGTCAAATGGCTCGTTTTCCAGGGCATCGATCACGTCGTCAAGGCCGTTGGCTTCCAGTTTTGCCATGATCTTCACCTCCTCCCGCCGCCATTATAGTACAGGCGACGGGAGGGGGCAAGAAAGGAGTGATTCAATGACCGTTGCTTATCCAGTACTTATTGGGGAGCTTGCAAGGCGTGGCATAAAAAAGAATACCATTGCAAAGCACATCGGTATTTCTGAACGGGCACTTTACAACAAACTGTCTGGTAATGTGTCCTTTACCTGGGATGAGGCAATCACAATAAAGGATTCCTTTTTCCCGGATATAGACCCACAGCGGTTGTTTGCCCGGGCGAAAAAGGAAGGAGGGTAAAAAGATGATAACGCTAAGGTTTGTTTTTTCTGAATTAGATCAAGCCCATATTGATGGCGTTATATCCATATTAGAGAAAATAAAAAAAGACCATCTCAGCCTGTTTCAGCAGATTGAGATAGTCTTTAATTGCTAGTCGGTACCTCTGGCGATGTAAATTTTCAGTAAGTCATTATGGGAAATAGAATAATTGCAGCCTTCTCCAATTAGTTGTAAGTCAGCAGTCAACGGAAATCTGTGGGTAAGAATATTTTCATTTGTGACTTCCGTTCTCATCCCAGCAACATAGTATACAACTTCGTTTATAGAATCTACCGTAAGGACTCGTCCGTCTTTGTACTCGAATTCAAAATTGCACATGATTTCACCTCCTTTTGCAAACTCTCATGCCATCAACGGAAATATTTTACCGCAACAAGAAGAAAATCGCAATATTTAGGCTGTAAACAATTTATGAACACCAATATGAAGTGGTGAACTGAGTGCAGAACAAGACAGCGGATAGGGGGTGGAGAGGATGGAAGAAAGATTAATCTTGTTTCTTTTAGGAATTGCAGTCGGTATTGCTTTGCATAGGCTGATTATGGCTATGGTGCTGGAAAAATGTCCAGATACAAGATGTGCCTATTGTGAGTGGAACCGCAGAAAAAAGAGCCGCCACAGTAGATGACGGCTCAAAGAGAAAACACTATTTCTTAGGCGGCTGAGGTGGCGGTGTTGGAATACGGTATGTAGGTCCCCCGGACACGTCCCCTCGAATATGGGTCCCTCCTTGCGCTGGTTTACGGGATCTGATTGGCTGTTGGGATGGCTGTTTTGGTGGCATTTAATATTCCTCCTCTATACGTACTCCGTAGTGATACCAAAAATATTGAGAGTTTTGCAATTTCGCCTTGGCTTTTAGGCGTTCCTTCCTTGGAAAATCTAGGTCTGAAGCAAACCGTTCTACACAGCTGCGGTAGCGTTGTTTGATATCTAGGATTTTAGCGCCTATTTTCTCGTCGCTCTCGAGTGGAGGATCACAGGCACCGACAGTATCCCAATACAAGCATAGGTCATCAAAAAGTACATTGGCGTCTTGAATCATATATATCAGAGCCTGCCGCTGTTTTGAGGACTGCATCAATGGCTTTAGCGTCTGCAATATTTGGGCAGCAACAGTGATAAGAGCCCAGAGAACAGGATATTGATTCCAGTAAGACAAAGAGACAATTCCTCCAGCGGATACTAGCATTAAAAAGCCGGAATAAAAATTGCTGATACGGCGCGCCGAAATGGAGTAGTTTCGCAAATAACAAAGCTCGTCTCCAAATTCGACGAAGTATTGAAAGAGCTGGTCACGCATATAAGCTGTCACCTCATATGTTATTCTACTATATGTGACAGAAAGAAGCAAGATATGGTAGCAATAATTTCTGGATAGGATAGCACAGGCCGCGGGAGGGACAAGGCGGAGCAGGACAGCGCATGAAAAAGCCGACCGGCGGGGCGGAGCAAGGCAGCACATAGGGAAGGGAGTGAGGACATGACTATCCAAGAGGCAATTAAAAAGGCAATGGAGTGCAGAGGGCGCATTACCCGCCCACAGTATCGGGAGATAATTCAAATAGAGCCAACCAACTCCGACCAGGGATTTGTCTTGCACGGACAAAATCAAGCCCCTGGTCCTCGGTGGCAGCCGAGAGCCAAGGACTTGCTTGCGGATGATTGGGAGGTCACCACAGAAGTATGGACTTGATTTGCTCAATGTGGTCAAGGACTTCGGAAAGACCGTTTTTAAATCTGTTTTCCATGTGGATTATGCCAGAATCTGTTAAAGTTGCCATCCAGACAGTATTATCGGCTGGTATACAAGCTAAAAGCCCAGCACGGCTCAATTCCCAAAGCGTTTCTTCAACGTCACCCAATTCCCATTTCGGAACGATAGCTTGATGGATATATTCTGCACCACCTAAAATCTTTGCTTTTCCTTTTACTACACCATCTTTTCGTTTTTGAAGATACTCTTTGTAGAGAGCCGAAATAAGGGCATCCGAGTCTTTGGTTAACTCTGTTGTGGACATAGTTTCACCTCCTCCCGCCGCCATTATAGCACAGGCGACGGGAGGGGGCAAGGCGAGCAGGACAGCGCATGAAAAAGCCGCCCGGTGGGGCGGCGGGGAGATGAGAAATCATGCGGGGGTTTTGGAAAGAATACGGAGGAACCATTCTATCATCAACGGCAGCCTCGGTAGTATGTAATTTGCTATTATGGTGGTTACAAATGCGACAATGATTGGAATCCAGGCGCTTTTTAGCCATAATTCTTTCTGGTGGTAACGATCATTGGTCATATAGGCTTGTAAAACCTTACGGCCCAAGTCAGTTATTTGGTGGACTTCTTCATCTTTATAAGAGCGATTGTTCTTTGTGTGCGCGATTTTCTTCGATTATTGCCGTTAAACACGCGCTTATCTCAGGAAAGTCCTTTTTTTCGATTTGAGAATAAAGATCATCAAGTTTCGTGGAAAGAGGCCCGGTTGTTTTGGCTCTGAGCTTAGCCACTTTCTTTAATGCTTTATTGCTGTCATCTATACTTTGAAATTTTATGTATCGAGAAACAGCCCATACCATTTTGGAAAATTCCTGGTCAGAAGAAACTTCTTTTTCGTGCTCCCAGGTTATACGCATTTTCTTGATCTCTTTGTTTATTGTTGATCTGGCAACGCCCCATGAGATGAGTGCGGCGATCACCACGCCAATAGAAGAAATTATGGCACATATTATTTCACTGTTCATTTCTCACGGCATCCTTTCTGAACCTGTTTGTACAGGGGGGATTATATCGAAACGAGAAATAAAAGTCAAATAATTTCTGACATGAGGGACAACCCCCACCCCATACCTTGCAGAAAGGAGGTGCAGCCGCATGGGGCGCAGAGAGGTTTATTGCATTGACGAGAGACAGCAAATCTATTTCACCCGCTGGGAGCTGGAGGACCAGCCGGTGGAGGTGGAGGAAAAACAGAAGACCACACCTTATCGGCACAAGGACTACCCCACCCGCTGCGTCCGGTGGACAGGGCTGCACTTTACCAAGTATGGAGATCATCCGGAGCAGAGGTCTCTGGGTTCCCTGGTCAGCGATGCCGGGCCTAAAGTGGGAATATCTGTAGTGACGGAGCGGGCCCCGGAGGTGCCATATACTCCAGAGGAGCGGGCGGCCGGCCGGGAGCAGATTAGGCAAGCAGTGGAACGAATCTATGGCTGCCGGTGTAGTTGGAGAGACGAGAACGGCGGCCCAGTGGGGAATGGGGATGTAGAGCAGCCATCCTTGGCCGTGTAAAGCCATTGAGCGGGGCACGTAGCTTTTCAATAGCGGCATTCTTGCTGGCCTTGACGGTGTATTTGCGATAGGAGGAAAAACAATGCCAAAGAATATAATGCCAGTCCTGACCAACGGGTGTAGGGCGGTGGAGCACTTGATCGAGAAATATGGATCGAACAGGGTCCTCCAGGTTGTGCAGCGCAGTGAGCATATCTTCCAGGCTCAGTTAAATGACGGTATGTATGTGGCGGCTATCGTGGATGCGAAGGGTGCGCCAGTTATCGTGGAGCTGCCTGAGGTGTGAGGGGAAATAAAAAAATCCCGCATAGCTGTGAGCGCAGCCATACGGGATATATGCTCAGAGAGCACAATAAGGACATAATTCTTCTAACACAGCGAATTGGATTTGACAAGGGGGGTATGGGATGATTCCCGAAAATTTACGGGAGCAGTGGGAACTGGCCCAGGCCAGAGCCGAAGTACTGTTCCTGGCGGACCACGGCGGCGGCTATCCCGACTGTCTGGCCGGGGATGGTCTGACCCCAGCGGACCGCCGTGTGATCCTGCGCCGCCTGGGATTCCGGGTGGCCGAGGCGTACGACATGCCCAACCCCAAGGATTGGGACAACCCCATCCGGTGGCCCTGGGTGCGGCTGACCAACGGCGTAGCGGCGTGCCTGGTGGATGGAATTGTCAGCCGAACACGTTCAGACGGGAGGCGGTAGCATAGTGGCTCAACGTCAAATTATCATCCGCCGGGCCCGAGCCAGCGACACCCGGATCCAGAACCGGATCATATGGGATGACAGCATCAGCCAAATGGCCCGGTTTTCCCTGATTGCCATGCTCAGCCTGCCAGACAGCTGGGATTATTCGGTCCGGGGCATGGCCGCCATGCTCAAGGTATCGAAGGACACCATGGGCAAGTACATCAAGGAGCTGGAGAAAGCCGGGTACCTCAAGCGGAAGCAGGTCAAGTGCGAGGCAGGGCGGTTCTCCAGCACGCAGTATATCCTGACCGACACCCCAGGCGATTTTGGTGGGGAGGAACCGTGTCCTAATTTTTCGGACACGGATGACGAAACAGCGCCACCGTGTCCTAATTTACCGGACCCGGTTTTACCGGATCCGGAAAAGTTGCCACAAAAGAAACGTACTGAACAATGGAGTACGACTGAACAACAATCCCCCCAAAGCCCCCCAGCGGGGGGCACGTCAGCGAAAAAGCAGCGCAGGTGTCGGGAGCCGAAGGCGGCGCCCGATTGGAAGCCGGAGCGGTTTGAGGGTTTCTGGCGGATGTACCCCGTCAAGAAGTCCAAACAGGCGGCAATACGTGCCTGGGACTTACTGCGTCCGGACGATAGACTGCTGGCTGTAATGGGACATGCTCTCCAGCGCCAGCTTGCCAGCTCGGAGTGGCAGCGGAAGATCCGGGAGGAGGACGGCCAGGGTATTCCCTACCCCGCTACCTGGATCAATGGCCGGCGCTGGGAGGATGAGGACAAGCCCTTTGAGCTTTCTTTGCCAGCTCCGGCCGTGAGAGGAGGCGGTGACTGTGGATTCCGCTGAATTTGCAGTCCGGGAGCAGGGCGTTTGGGCGGAGCAGTCGGTCATCGGCTCCATGCTTATTGACCCCCGGGTAGTGGGCCTGGTGATGGCCAACCTCACCGAGAGCGACTTTCTCTTGGAGGCGGACCGCCGGCTGTTCCGGGCATTCCAGACCCGCTTTGCTGCCAACCAGCCAATAGACTCGGTGCTGGTATGCGAGGCCGTAGCGCCAGGCGATAAGGAGCTAAGGGCTTATGTGCTCCAGCTCATGGACCTGACGCCCACAGCGGCCAACGTGGAAGCGTACATAGAACTGGTCCGGGAAAACACCCGGATGACCAAGGGCCGCGGCATCGGTCAGGAAATCGTGGACAGTCTCACCTTGGAAGACATGGTCCGTCTGTTCCAGCAAGGCCTGGAGCTGATGTCCAACCGGGGCCGGGACGATGAGGCGGACATGGCCAAAGCTGCCCTGGAGTTTAACGACTTTCTGGACCACACGTCTGACTATCTCCCCTGGGGCTTTCCCCTGCTGGACGAAAACCTGGACGTCTCCCCCGGTATGCTGGTGGTGCTGGGCGGACGGCCCTCAGACGGCAAGACCGCCCTGGCCCTCCACATGGCCTATGCCCAGGCGGAGACAAAAAACGTGGGTTACTTCACCCTGGAGGATGACCGGAACACCTTGTTCTCCCGTCTCAAGGCCGCCATTTCAGGGGTGCCTCTGCGGAACATCCTGCGGCGAAAATTGTACGAACAGGATTACAGGCTCCTGGCCGACGTCAACGATGAGATCGTAAAGCGCCGGCTCACTATCATCGACGCCGCCGGCATGACGGTGAACGACATCATCACCCGGACCCATGCCCACAAGTTTGACGTCATCTACGTCGACTATCTCCAGATGGTCCGTCCGTCGCTCCGGGGCCGGGGCACCCGACAGGACGAAGTGGCCGACATCTCCCGGTCGCTGGCCGATATGGCCCGCAACAGTGGGGTTGTGGTGGTAGCCCTGGCCCAGCTCTCCCGCCCCGCGCAGAAGGGCAAGCGGGAGGCACCCCTTATGGCCGACCTGAAGGAGAGCGGCCAGATCGAGCAGGACGCCAACGTGATCCTGTTCGTGTGGCGTGAGGATGAAACCGACAGCAAGACTCCCCGCCACCTCACTTTAGCCAAAAATAAGCTGGGTCTGCTGGGGCAGTGGGGTATCACCTTCAACGGCGCCACCCAGAAATTTCTGCCGGAGTTGACTACAGACCGGCCGGTGGCGAAGCGAAAAGAGCCTGAGTACAAGCCGCAAACATTTTATGAGCTCCCAGGCGGTGAGCCGCTGCCCTGGGAGGAGGAGTACGACCATATCGGCGCGGCGCCGAAAACATAAGACGAGAGGACGAGTACAATGAGGACAACCGTGATACTCAACTTGAAGGGAGGCGTGGCCAAGACGGCCACCGCCGTCAACCTGGCGGCCATTCTGGCCAGCGACTACAAGAAAACGGTTCTCCTGGTGGATGCTGACAGCCAGTGCAATGCTACCGAGTTTTTCGGCGGTGACCCCGTCAAGGGTGGTCTGGCAGATGCGCTCCGCCACGACGGGGACGGCGGACCGTTCGCCGCCGCCTCCATCCAAGCCAGTAATTTCCCTGGGGTGGATCTGCTGTGCGGGTCGGAGGACCTGATGGACCTGGACCTGACCAAGGTGGAGCTCCAGAGTGTGCGGGCGACAGTGCTGCGAGAGATGGTCCAGCGGCCGGCTGTCCGGGAGCGATACGACTACTGCATCGTGGACTGCCCGCCGGCATTCAACGCGGCCAGCACTGCGGCGCTGATCGCGGCGGATGATGTGATCATCCCCATCAAGCTGGACGCCTTCGCCCTGCGGGGGATGGGGAACCTCATGCGGCAAATCGCCAATATGCGGAAAATCAACCCGTCCCTCCAGCTGTCCGGCTGTCTGCCCACCATGTGGTACAACAGCCCCCTGATCGTGGAGGCGGAGAAAACGCTGGGGGCCAGTGGTCTGCCGATGTATCCCCATATCCGCCGCACCAACAAGGTGGACGCCATGACCTTTGCCCAGGAGCCGCTGCTGCTCACCAGCCCCAGAAGCGCCGCCGGGATAGATTACCGTGAGTTTGTCAGAGAGTACATAGAGAGGGGGAACTGAGCGTGGCTGACAAAAAGGGCTTTGTCCTGGCCGACCTGCTGAAGGATGTGCCCAAGTTGGACACCGCCGACGGACGGGAGCAGATCGAGTACGTCGACATCGGTCAGATTGAGAGCGATCCCGGAAATTTCTACAATCTGGTTCAGCTGGAGGAGCTGGCCTCCAACATCGCTGTGGTGGGCCTCCAGCAGCCCCTTCGGGTGCGCACCTCGGAGGAGGACCCGGAGAAAGTAGTCGTTGTGTCAGGCCACCGCCGCCAAGCGGCGCTGAAACTGCTGATCAAGGAGGGACGCGAGGACCTGCGGGAGGTCCCCTGTATCCGGGAGCATGTCACAGGCTCTGCCGCCCTCCAGGAGCTGCGGCTGATCTACGGCAACAGCGACACCAGGGTGCTCTCCTCCGCCGAACTGGCCAAACAGGCGGAACGGGTGGAGGTGCTGCTGTATCAGCTAAAGGAGGAGGGCTTTGAGTTTCCGGGCCGGATGCGGGACCATGTGGCCCAGGCCTGTAAAATCTCCGCCCCAAAGCTGGCCCGGCTTAAGGTCATCCGGGAAAATCTGATCCCGGAGTACATGAACTTTTTTGAGAAAGACAAGCTGCCGGAGCAGACGGCTTACGCCATGGCACGTCTGCCTAGGGACTTCCAGCTCCGCATTTTTACTGTCTTGTCCGACAAGATTCCCAGCGGGGACAAGGCCGAAAGGGTACTGAGCAAATACAGCGAGGGCTGGCGCTGGGAGCCTCAGCTAACCTGTCCCGACGGTAAAGCTTGTAAGCGCGGGGACACGTTTCTGCGCCGGGACTGCGAAGCCCCGGGTTGGGCGGGTTTTTGCGGCGGAAATACCTGTTGTCTGGAGTGCGATCAGGCAACAGCCAAATATTCCCCCTGTGAGCGGATGTGCAGCAAGGCCAAGGCCCAGCGCAAAGAGGCCAGCGACCAGGCAAAAGAGGAGGAGCACAAGCGCAAGCAGAAGCATGGCCGGAAGTACCAGAAGGAGACCCAGGGCTATGCCAAACGGCTCCTGCGGGCCATTGAGGCTGCCGGGGTGCCGGAGGATACCAGAATCGACTTTGATTACTATGGCGGCATCCCTGTTTCAACTATCCGCCAGTGGGCCGCCGGCGAGTTTGATGACCCGGCCAACTGGCTTGGCGCCCGGCTTCAGCCGAGCAAGTGCGGTGGAGACCGTATGATCGAACTTTCCAAGCTTCTGCACTGCTCCACTGACTTTTTGATTGGTCTGACAGAGGACATCCGTCCAGGGCTACTCCAGGAGGAGCGGGAGGATTCCATGGAAACTCTGGAGGAACAGACTGTTTCGGCAGATTCCTGGGATGATATTTCAGAGATCCTGGACCAGGCGGCTATACCAGAGAAGCCCGCCCGTCGTATCCGCTGGGAGGCTCGGGGCCTGACCCCGCCCGTGGACAAGCTAATCCTTACCTACCAGCTGACCAATGACGGCCCGACATATCGGCCAGCCCTGTGGGACGGGAGCAAATTCCGGTCGCCCAACGGTAAGAAAGAGCTGGCCGGCCTGCAATATACCCACTGGCTGGAGGTCCCGGTCCCCGGCAGCGGCGAGACCTGCCAGATGGACCCGCCGGAGCTGGCAGAGGGCCAGCTGGTGATCTGCGGATGGATGCCCGGCGGCACTTTCCCTGCGGAGCCCTGTGAGGTGGTGGCGGACTTTGATGTTGGAAACGGCACAATCATTCGTCAGATTTGCTGCTATTTTGATGGACACTTTAATTTCCGGACAGGCTCTGGCCCGACAGACATTGGAGCGAGAATAGATGCACAGGCGGTCCGCTGGATGTTACTACCAGCAGTGGAGGAAAATGTGTCCAACTTGGACACCGAGGAGGACTGACAATGCGGATACTGAAACCCGGCGAGCCCTGCCCCTGCTGTGGGCAGTCCATTCCGGACAGCACGCCCAGAGCAAAAATACTGTTGCTCAGCTACATAGCCGAGGGCATGTCGCTGATGGATGTAATCAAGACCGTTGCTGAGGTGCTGGAGCTGCCCACACTGGTCGAGATGGAGGTAAAAATGGAAGAAGCGCCCGCTGTGGAGAAAGTTTCCCCGGCTGCGGCGGCAAAGCTGGAGTCTGCCGCCGCAGCGGAAGGTGCGGAGAAGCGGGCAATCGTCCAGCGCTTAAAAGACTATCGTGCCGCCAGCGGGCTGGGTTCGCTGAACGCCGTCTCCGTGAAAACGGCGCATTTCAGGGAGCAACGGATCTCGGCCGACGAGTTGAGAGATATTTGCATAGACAGAGCACCTAGGATGCCCATGAAGGAATGGCGAAAGATTACCCGGGCACTTGACGCACTGGAGGCATCGGACCCATGCTGAGGATCATCACAGAAGTGGATGCCCCGCCCGGGCAGGCCATCGGCGTCAAGGAAGTTCTGGCTATGGAGGCGGAGCGATACGGCGACACCCGGGTGATCTCCGTGGTGGAAGTGCTGCCGGAGCAGATGAAAATACAAGGTTAAAAGACGAAGGCCATGAGGGCTACGGTCTGTTGGATAACAGGAGGCAGACCTCATGGCAAAATTCAAAAAGATCATTGTTGCCGGACCGCTGGTGGTAGAATGTGTCTACCCCGCGCCCAACCCCAGAGACAGCGCCGGTGTCCGGGCCGGCAAAAAAGAGATGTCCTCAGAGGCCCAGCGGCGGATGAATCTGAAATACGCCTATCAGAAGCTAGAGCTGGAAATTGCCGCCAACTTCGGCGTCCGGGATCTGTATGTGACCCTCACCTATGATGATGCCCACTTACCCCGAAACCGGGCTGAGGCCCGGGCGGTCATGCGGGCTTTTTGGAAGCGGCTGCGAAAAGCCCGAAAAGAAAAGGGTCAGGAGCTGCGCTACCTCTACGTCACTGAACACAAGCATGGGGAGGGCCGCTGGCACCATCACGCACTAATCAACGCCACTGGCGAGGACTATGACCTGATCCGCCGGCTGTGGGGCCAGGGCGGCGTGGAGTTCAAGCAGCTGCGCATTGACCGGGATAAGAATTTTGAGACCCTGGCCCGGTATCTGTGCAAAGAGGAGCGGGATAAGGTGGGGCTGCGGCTGTGGTCCGGCTCCCGGAATCTGCGCAAGCCGGAGCGCGAGTGCTTCCGGGTGCCCAACGATACACCGTTGTCTGTACCAGAGAGTGCGCCGCTGACCTTCGAGGACACCGGGGACGTCTCCACCGCCTACGGCCATTACCGATATATCAAGTATCTGGCTGCCGGGTGGGAGACCACCATCGGGCCCAGGCCAAAGGCCAAGCGCCGGCGGAAGCGGTCGTAACCTTTTTTAATATTTTTTCAGACTTGAGGATTATATTAACTTATGGGAAAAGGAGTGGAAAGCCTTGCAAGGTGAGCCAAAACGTGGTAAACTGTTAATAATGAGAGGCAAGTGGGTCGAATGTCCCAACTGCCGCCGCAATCGTCAGCTGATGCAGATACGCCCGGACACCGAGGGGCGCAATATTGTGGCGTATTGCCGGATATGCAAAGCTGAGAACATCGTGGATATCGTGAAGGGCGAATGCTTTGAGAGCTACGGCCAATGACTGGCGCTGAGACGCGCGGTTGTTGGCCGTGGCTTTTTTGTTTTGCCCGAAGACCGTGGAGGTGACAGCCCATGGCAAGCAAACCACTGAGGCCTTGCCAGCACCCAGGCTGCGCGGCGCTGACCCGGGACGGCTGGTGTCCTGCCCACAAGCCCAAGCCAGCGGCCCGCCGGGAGAGCGCGGCCTGGCACAGCTGGTACAGCCTGCCGATCTGGACGGACCAGCTTCGGCCGGCCCAACTCCTGCGGGAGCCTTTCTGTCGGAAGTGCGCCCAGCGTGGCCTGCGGGTCAGAGCCACCGACGTAGACCATGTCCAGGACCACAAGGGCAACTGGGCACTGTTCATCGACGAGACTAACCTGGAGAGCTTGTGCCACTCCTGCCACAGCCGAAAAACCATGCGGGAACAGTGGAAAAACCGGCGAAAAAAAACGCACAGGTGAATGGCAGTTCCCGGGGAGTTTTGGGCGCGCCGGCGCGCGGTTAGATCCGGGCGCGTGCGCAGGGCAAGGCTATGCCTTGCGCACCCCTCCCCCCGGCAAAAAAGTTTTTGGGCGGCCTGTGAAGACCGCATGACCTCCTCCGTGGAAGGTTCTTTCCCCATGGGCGGTTGAGGCGGAAAGGAGACAGTATGGCCAGACGAAAAGGGCCCGACGGGGCCGTTGGGAAAGGCGGCGTCGACCCGGCACCCAGAGACCAGGACATGACGGTGCGGGTGGCGGCGGAGCAGCGGGTTTGACGCTGCGGCAATGAGCGCCCTCCAGATCGGAACGCTTGCTCCGGAGAAACCGGAGAAAACGGTGGAGGTTGGAGAGTACACCAGGGCCGCGCCGGGCCAGACGGAAGAACCGGGTAAGACGACCATACGCTGTCCGCACTGCGGGCATGTGTTCGAGGCATAAGGGGGAATTGAGATGCCGGGGCCGAGACAGCCGACGGATGTGATAAAAGCCAATGGGCGCAAGCACCTGTCTAAGGCGGAGGAGGCCCAGCGGCGGGCCGGGGAGGTGAAAGTCCAAAAAGCCAAAACTGCCAAGCCGCCCAAGTGGCTGCCGGAACAGCTGAAGAAGGACTTTCGTGCCCTGGGCAAGAAGCTGATCTCCGCTGGTATCTACACCGACCTGGATGCTGACACCCTGGGCCGCTACCTGGTAGCCCAGCATCAGTGGGTTATCGCCACGGATGAGGCGGAGAAAGCCCTGGCCAAGCGGGACCAGGAGCGGGCGGACGCCTGGGGCCGGGTGCAGGAGCGGTATTTCAAGCAGGCCCGGAACTGTGCCAACGACATGGGGCTCACCGTGACCAGCCGGTGCCGGCTGGTGGTGCCGGAGAGCACCAAGCAGGAAACGGAGGAGCAGAATCCTTTTCTCCAGCTGATTCAAGGAGGGCTGGCCCGTGAGGCCTGACGCGCCGGAGGTGGGCGCAATGCCCGAAATGATCTGGCTGACTCCTTTCATCCGGGTACCCGTCCCGGAGGACGGGGCGGAGCTGCGGTACAGCCAGGAGGCCGTGGACCGGGTGCTGCGCTTCTTCGGTCTGCTGGTGTTTGGCCAGAACGAGTGGGCGGGCAAGCCATTTGAGCTGCTGCCCTGGCAGAAGCAGCTGATCCGGGAGTTCTACGGGGTCCAGGTGAAGGACGACGACGGGACCTGGGTGCGATACCGGCGCTTTCTCTATAACGAGATCCCCAAGAAGAACGGCAAGAGCGAGCTGGCCGCCGGGCTGGGCCTGTACCACCTGCTGGCCGATGGGGAGCCCCTGCCCAATGTGGGCGTCTTCGCCGTGGACAAGCAGCAGGCGGACATCATCTACCAGTGCGCCAAGTACATGGTGGAGCACACCGCCCTCAGTGAGCCAGCCCACCGGCCCCTGGCCTGGTGCAGGGACAGCGTGCGGGAGATCCGCACCAGGTTTGGCGGCGTGATGAAGGTCTACTCCGGAGACGTGGAAAACAAGCATGGGCCCTCATTCTCCGCCATCCTGTGCGACGAGCTCCACGCCTGGAGCGGCCGGGCGGGGAGGAAGCGGTGGGAGGTGCTGACCGCCGGCTCCGACGCCTCCCGCCGGCAACAGACGGTGCTGGTGCTCACCACCGCCGGGGACGATCCGGACCGGACCTCCATCGGCTGGGAGATTCATGAGAAGTGCCGCCGGCTGTTGGCCTGGCGCCGGGGAGAACCGGAGCGCCCTGGAGACAATGACGACACCGAGTGGCTGCCGGTGATGTACGGCATCTCCACCCTTACTGAGGACGATCCGGACAAGATCGCCGAGCTGGATATCTACGACGAGGAGCTGTGGAAGCGGTGCAACCCCTCCTATGGGGTGACCATGCGGGCCCGGAAGTTCCGGGCGGAGGCTCGGACAGCCAAACAGAGTGAGCGAGCTGAACGCAATTTCCGGTGGCTGCGGCTTAACCAGTGGATCTCTGTAAAAGACGTGGGCTGGCTGCCGGTAACCCTCTATGACAAAACCCAATGGGGCCCCTCCGCCAAGGAAGCGCGGGAGAAGCAGCTGGAGCTGCTGAGAGGAAAGCTGTGCTTCGGCGGGCTGGACATGTCCAAGACCACCGACTTAACCGCCTTTGTGCTGGTGTTTCCCCCGCAGCCCGGCCTGGAGACGGCGGTGGCCCTGTTCTACGCCTGGCGGCCTCTGGAGGGGGTGCTGGAGGCGGAGAAGCGGGATGGACAGCCCTATCGGGACTGGGAGCGGGCCGGGTTCCTGAAACTGTGTAAAGGGGATATGGTGGACTACCGGGACGTCATTGATGCGGTTTTGGAGGCAAAGGAGTGCTACAAGCTCCAGTATCTGGGGGTAGACCAGCACCTGACCGAGACGGTGACGCCCATGCTCCAGGATGAGGGAATTACCGTAATTGCCATCTCTCAGACCATGCTGGGTATGTCCCCGGCCATGAAGGAGCTGGAGCGGATGATCCGCAAGCGGGAGATGCTCCACGTGCACAACACCTGCGCCCGGTGGTGCTTCGGCAACGTGCGGTGCGCCGTGGACGGCAACGAGAACATCAAGCCCATGAAGGACCGGAGTATTGGCCGGATCGACATCATCGTGGCCTGGGTGATTGCGGTGGCGGTGTGGCTGATCTACAAGGCGCAACACCCGTATGACAAAACAGAACTGGGGGAGGACTGGAGTATTTGAGACGATGGAAAACCTTTCTGGCCCAGGTGGTTGGACTGCTGGGCTTATATCTGGAGGACCTGCTGCTGATAGCCGGCGGCAGCTGCCTCACCGCCGCCGCAGCCCTGCGCTGGGGAGAGGCGGCTGGACTGGCCGCTGGCGGCGCGTTCCTGCTCGTGTTGTCCTTCCTGGCGGCCCGGAGCGGGAGGAGGTGAGACTATGCTGCTGAGAAATGCGATGGGACGGCCCAAAGCGGTAGAACGGACCACGCTGAGCTGGGATGAGGTCAACCGGAGATTTCGGAGCATCTTCCTGTCCGGCGGAGAGTATGACATGGGCATCCGAGGAGCGGAGCAGCTGAGCCCGGTGGCCGCGGCACACCGTATCCTGTGCAACGACTTTGGCATGATTCCCTTTTCCCTCTATCGAAAAGAGGGAGAGGCCCGGATCCCGGAGCAGGACCCGGACCTGGACCGAGTGTTTAAGGTCCGGCCCAACGACAACATGAGCCCCTATATGCTGGGGCGGACGGTGATGTCAAACGCCTTTTGGTACGGGTTCGGTGCGGTGTGGAACAGGCGGGATGGAGCGGGGCGAATTGTGGAGCGCATTCCACTTCCTTCGGACAGCTGCGGAATCAGGCAGGACCAGGAGACAGGACAGTATTTCTACGACTACAGTGTGGACGGGGTATCCCGGACCTTTACCGGCTATGAGCTGAGCTTTTTGTTCTTTGAGAGCTATGACGGCATCCGGGGGAGGGGGTTTCTGGACCTGGCCCGGGAGACCATCGGCGCGGAGGGGGCGGCCCAGCGGTATGGGCGGAAGTTCTATCAGAACGGGGCCATGATCTCCGGCATTGTAGAAGTAGATTCGGATCTGGAGGCAAAAGGCCGCAAAGAAATAAAAGATCAGTTTTCCCGATTCAACCCCTACGGAGACGATGCCTTCAAGGTGGCAGTATTGGACAGGGGCTATAAATACACTCCTTTGGGACTGAAGCAGTCGGACGCACAGTACATTGAGAGCCGGGTATTCAGTGTGGAAGAGGTAAGCCGGTTTACCGGGATCCCCAAGCACATGCTCCAGAGCGGAAAGGAGAGCTATGAGAGCAACCAGCAGCAGCGGGTGACCTTCGTCCAGGATACCCTGGCCCCATACGTAATCCAGTGGGAGCAGGAAAACTCGTTCAAATGTCTGCTGTCCCCTCAGAGACGGGCGGGTCTGTACTTCAGGGGAAATCTCTCGGTGCTCATGCGGGGGGACGACAAATCCAGATCTGAGTTTTACGAAAAAATGGTGTCCAATTCTATCTTGTGCCCCGATGAATGCCGGGCGCTGGATGAGCGCAACCCCATCCCGGGCGGACTGGGCGCGCAGTTTATGGCGACGAAAAATCTGGCCTCTCTGGAGTCCATCCTGAAAGGAGAGAAGAACAATGGTTGATATTCCTTTGCGTGGAGAACTGTGGGACAACGACAGCGCCGATGTGCTGCGCTGGTGGGGCTGGCGGGACATCACCGCCCCCATGGACATCCAGGCGGCGCTGGAGGCCGCCGGCGGCGACGAGGTGACTCTGCTGGTCAACTCCCCCGGCGGCGACATGGCGGTGGGCGGTGAGATTCGCTCCATGCTCCGGCGGTATAAGGGCAAGACTATGGCGCTGTTTCAGGGCTTTGGGGCCTCTGCCGCCACCCTGGCCGCCTCCGCCTGCAATGTGATCCGCAGCGAGCCGGGAGCCCTGCTGTGCTACCACAACCCCAGCGGCGGCGCCGAAGGCGATTTCCATGAAATGAAACGCTCCGCCCAGGCGCTGAAAAATGCCCGGGACTGTGTGCTGGAGATGTATGAGGCCCGGAAGGGCGTGAAGTCCCAGGAGGAGCTGATTTCCCTGATGGACAAAAACATCTGGATATCGCCCTCCCAGGCCCTGGAGTACGGCCTGATCGACGAGGTTGTGGGACTGGAGGAGCCGGAGGCAGAGGACCCGGCCGCCTTCGTGGCGGCCGCTGGAGGCCGCATCCGCCTGACGGCGGCCATGCGGCGGAGCTACCAGGAGCATGTGGCGGCGGAGCGGGCACAGGCCGCCCGGGAGGAACAGGCAAGACGCGCTTTTGCAAGGATTAAGGCGCTTGCGAGTTATTAAACCGGTATTCCCCCGGAGGGGGAATACAAAAAAGAATTGGAAAGGCAGGAAAAAGCATGGACTTTATGGAAAAAATCACGGAGCTGCGGGCAAAGAAAAAGGGCCTGGCGGACCAGGCCGACGCCCTGGTCAAGGACGGCAAGTTAGACGAGCTGAACGCCGTCACCGACCAGATGGAGGAGATCAACAAAAATATTCAGGCCCTGGAGCGCAGTCTGGAGGCCAGCCGGGCCGGTGCGGAGCCGGTGGACGATTATGACGGCCTGCTCCACGGCGGCAAGGCCGGCGGCAGCCCCCGGGATAAGGGGCGGGATGGGGCCCATCCCTTCGAGAGCCTGGGGGACCAGCTCCAGGCCATTATGAACGTGGCCAAGAGCCACACGGCGGACAAGCGGCTGATTCAGGTGAACAATGCCGCCCTGGGCGCCAACGAGGGGGTCAACCCCGACGGCGGCTATATTCTCCAGGAGGATTTTGCCGGCGTGATCCTGGAGACCGCCGTGCAGAACAGCGCTCTGCTCAACCGGCTGGACCGCTACACCTGCTCCAGCCCCGCCAATTCCATGCGGTGGGTAAGCGTGGACGAGACGGATATCTCCTCTTCTGTGTTCGGCGGGGTGCAGATGTACTGGACCTCAGAGGCCAATACGGTAAACGCCAGCAAGCCCCAGTTCCGGGAGATGAAGATGGACCTGGAGAAGATGATGGGAATCGCCTACGCCACCGACGAGATGCTCACCGACGCCCCCTTTATGACCGGCTTCTTTGGCACCGCTTTTGCCCTGGCGGCGGAGCGGCTGCTGGTATCCAGCGTGATCTCCGGGGACGGGACGGGCAAGCCCAAGGGTCTGCTGACCTCCAAGGCGCTGATCACGGTGGATGCAGAAGCCGGGCAGGCGGCCGGGACCTTTGTAGGAGCCAACGCCATCAAGATGCAGGCCAGGGCCATGCCCAAGGGCCGGGAGCGGCTGGTGTGGCTGATGCACCCGGACGTGGAGGAACAGCTGCCCTATCTGTCCATCCAGAGCGGCGAGGCGGCCAAGTTCCTGTGGAACCCGGAGGGCGGTCTGGGCAACTTCGACACCCAGCGGGTGCTGAACAAGCCGGTGCTCTTCGAGGACAGCTGCTCCGCCCTGGGGAGCAAGGGGGATATCAACCTGATTGACCCCTATCAGTACATTCTGCTGACCAAGGGCACCGCCAAGCAGGACTGGTCCATCCACGTGGAGTTCCTCACCGACCAGATGTGCTTCCGGATGGTGTTCCGCTGCAACGGCGCCCCCAAGGCAGAGACCCCTCTGACCATCAAGAACAGCGCCAAGACCCGCAGCCCCTTTATCACCCTGGCGGACCGAACCGGCGCTGTGGCAGCCAGGTCGGGGGCCAAAGGGACCGTTTAAATGACGCCGGAGCGCAGGGCAGCCATCCTGGCCTATTGCCGGATTGATGAGCTGGCCCCGGAGGAAGATCCGCTGTTTGACAGCTGCTGCATGGCGGCGGTGATCTACATGGAGCAGGCGGGGGTGTCGGAGCCGGCGGAGGGCTCCCCCCGCCGGGCCCTCTATGACCTGTGCGTCAACGCTCTGGTGCTGGACAGTTGGGACCGGCGGGGAATCTCCGTACAGGATCGGGGGAGTTTTACCACCGTAGAAAATCGGGCTTTCCGACAGAAAATCAATCAGCTGAAGCTGACCGAGCCGGTGTCCAAGTTGGACACCGGGGAACAGGAGGTCCCATGTACGTCGACGCGGGGGAGCTGAACAAAAGAATCTCCATTTACCGTAAGCCGGAGCTTGACGATGACGGATACCTTCCGGAGGGGGCTCAGCCCACTCTGGTGCATAGCTGCTGGGCAAAGTTTTCTCAGACCTCCGGGACAGAGCTGGCCAAAAACAACGCCGATTTTGGTGAGGTCAAGGTCCGGTTCCTGATCCGCTGGACCAATCGGGAGATCGACCGGAAAATGTTCGTACGGTATAAGGAGCTGGACTATGAGATCGTCTACCTGAATACTTACGGCGACAGCGGAGCGTATCTGGAAATCTGGTGCAAATGGCTGAGCAACAAGGAGGGCGGCAATGCTGGACGACAAAATCAGGGCGGCGGTTGAGCCGTTGGTACCGGTGTGTGTGCCCAACTTCTACACCGGGGACGAAACGGAATATTGCACCTACAACTATAACGAGATACCCGACGGGTTTGGGGATAACGTGCCTCACGCGGTGCGGTATTTGGTTCAGGTCCATTGGTTCCTGCCGCTGAAAAACCGGCCGCAGCCCAAAAAGCGCCAGCTGTGCCGGGCGCTGGGCGGGGCCAGCCCCCGGTGGACATATCCCACCATCGTCAACGCTACCGATGAGCTGGGACAGCACTATGTGTATGAGTTTGAAGCAGTGGACGGTGATGTGTGATGGCGAAACTGAGCGTGGACGGGCTGGATGGCTTGATTCTGTCATTGGAAGAGGTAGCGGCCATCCCTGATGATGTAGTGAATAAAATGCTGGAAGCTGAGGCGCAGATTGTTGCCCCAGCTATTCGGGAGGAAGCCAACAAGTTGGGAATGTATTCTGGATATGGCACTGAAGACGGAAACTTTCGGAATACTTCAGACACCAACACGCTGCCTGGACAGGTGCGCAGCTACTCCACCGGAAAATTGGCCCGGTCAGTTAAGATCGGGAAGATGAAAGTAAAAGGGGCCCAGCGACAGAAATATGTTTACTTTGCGGGAAGCCGCAAGCGGGGAAAACAGAGAGTAAAAAATTCTGAAATAGCTTTCTTAAACGAATACGGCACCCGCACCATCAATGCAAGAAACTTTGTTTTTGTTGCAATCAGTAAAGTGACAGATCAGGCGGTGAAAGCATCCGCCGCAGTCTATGACAAGTGGCTGAAGGAGAAGGGGCTGTGACTGGGGGGAGCTCCCTCAGTCTGGCCTGCGGCCAGACAGCTCCCTCGGGGAGGGAGCCAATAAAATAAGGAGGAAAATTTATGGATTACGGAGCGAAGTATATCCGGTGGGCGCCCTTTGCGGCGGTGAATCCGGAGCCGCCCAAGAAACTGCCGTCTTATGGGGCGGCCGTGAGCGTCGGGTCGCTGAACAAGGTTTCGGACAACCCGACCTTCAACGAGGCGAAGGGGTACGGCGACAACGTGCTGAAGGTGCACGTGATCAAATTTAAGGAAAGCCCGATTGCCGTTGAAGTGACGGAGATCCCCCGGGAAACAATGTCTGCCATTTCCGGCGCGGAGATCGAAAAGGGCGAGCACAAAAATATGTGGTTCGGCGACAATGACAAGACGCCCTACGGAGGTTTGGGGTTCTATGTGAATATGCTGCTGGACGATACGCGCGATGTGTGCATGGGCGTTTTTTACCCGAAAGTGAAAGCCATGCTGCAAGGGGTGGAGTACAATACCAACGGGGAGAACATCACGCTGTCCACCGGAAAACTTCAGTTCACTGCGGCCTCCTGTAGTATTGGCAAGTGGCGGTGCTATTCTGATTATTTTGATTCTGAGGAAGAAGCCCAGGCTTGGGTGGATGGCATGTTTGACGGCACCTCCACCGATATCGGCAAGGACCAGGCGGAGCCGGCCAGCGCCCCAGTCAGGATATCCGGTAAGGCGGGCACGGTATGAAGCTGATTCCCTTTGAACTGGACAAGCAGGAGTATCACCTGCTGTTCAACGGCGCGGCCCTCTTTGATACCTACGACCAGTTTGGATCTGAGGGCTCCGTACTGGATCATATCCAAGGCAACAGCCGGGACGCCTTTGACAATATCTGCTGGTATCTGACGGAGTTGGCTACCCAGGGGGAACTGTACCGCCGGTACGCGGGCTATGACAAACAACCCATCCCCGGCGTGGACCTGTTTGCCGTGTTCCTCTCTCCCTTGGACGTGGCCCGAGCTCGGATGGCTATTCAGGCGGCCATTGCCGCCGGCTTCGGACAAGAGAAAGAAAAGCCCCGCGAGATTGACAAGGGGCTGCTGGAGCTCGAAAAAAAAACGGACTAAGGCTCACCCGCGCCCAGTATCTAAACATGGCGTCTAAATTCCTTGGCCTGTCGGTAAAGGAGGCGCTGCTGCTGCCGGTGGGCCTGGTGCTGGATATGGTGGAGGTGGAGATCAGGCGGCGGAATCCGGAGATGGATAAAAAAAGGGCCGGGGCGTGAGTCCTGGCCCGGGATAAGATTGGTCACTGAGATTTTTTTCTTGCTCCGCAGTATCTGCCCGACTTGACCCGCTTGTCCGCCGGGGGAGCGGCATCGGCGGGAATCACCCACTGACTGCCTATCTTTTGGGCGGGGATGCGGCCCTGCTGGATCAGGCGGCGGACATTGCCCGGGTCTTTCCCGTGGAGGGCGCAGAACTCGCTGACTGACAGAAAATCCGCCATATCATTTCCGCCTCTCTTCTCTTCTTTTCTGCAAAAGAGCCATGACCAGCTTTGCCAGGCCGAAAGCAATGAGCAATATCCCAAGGGAACACAGGAAATATTTCATTTTTACCTCCTTGACACGGTTCGGTGGAATTGTTAGTATGGGAGGGGCGGGTTTCCCCGCCCCCGGCGCTAATCCAGAAGCTTTGCTATCAGGAGAAGCGCTGTGCCAACGATTAAGTCCACCAGAGCTCCGACTAAGGTTTGCCGCCAGTCGATGGAGTTTTTGGTGGGCTTTTTCGTTGCCCGTTTTCGTTTCGCCATCTGCATTCCCCCTTTCTGATATTATAATAACACGTAGTCGTGTAAATGTCAAGAGGTTTTGAAAAAGTTTTTTTGATTTTTTGGCCGAAAGACGCCTGCGGGCGGGAGGAGGAGCAGCCCTACGAAAAGCGAAAAAGCCCGGGGCGGGAGCCCCGGGCAGAATCAGAGATTCAGCAGCTGTTTTTTCTTGGCGTCGAATTCCTCCTGGGTAAGTGCCCCGCAATCCAAGAGATCCTTGTACTTGCGTATTTCGTCAACAGGAGAAACCGCTGGAGCGGGAGAGGAGAGGGGAGAAGAATCTATGGCGCTGGATCTTGCATTCTCAAAAAGCTGGAATATCCGCTGTGCCAGATCCCTTTTGTAGGTAACCAGGATGGAATAGGACTTTGTAATGGTATGGACGCTGATCTGACTGCCTGTCATTCCGTTGCCGCTGCAATCGACAGAGCGTATTTCATTGAGTGGTATGCTTTCTGTTGAAAAAGAGGAGAGCGCTTTGAAAGAAAATAGGAGGCGCTTGTCCGTTAAAAATACGACGCCAGGCAGAAAATCGTGCTTTCGTGTGTTGACGTGGGTGATGTTGATGTTGGTCGGAGTGACAAACAGGACTTTTTCATCTGGCTTTAGTAGTTTTTCCGCTCTTTCAAGATTTTTTTGATTGCCGAATATCTTGACTTGGTACTCTGAGAGGGCACGCTGAACATCTTCACGCATGTTGTCAACCTCCATTCATTTTTATCAGCATATCACAGAGAAGGCCTGAGCGCAAGAGCTTGTATTAAAGGGGAGTGTCCACAGAGAAGATATATTGACATATTTCCCCCGCCGGAGGCGGGGGAAACACAAATAATATCTCTGCGTTTAGGACACTCCGTATTAAAGGGGGTGGCCAGATGGCCGTTAGAAGTATAACCACGAGGCTGGCCCTGGACGGGGAGACCCAGTTTAAGCAGGCTATGACCTCTATAAACGGGGCGCTGCGCAATTTGAAAAGCGAAATTGCCCTGTCAGAGGCGCAGTTTAAGGGCCAGGCCAACACAGTGGCGGCCCTGACCGCCAAAAATAAGCTGTTGTCTGAGCAGATCGACCAGCAAAAGGAAAAAATCAAGACGCTGAACGATATTGTAAAACGCTCCACCGAAATTTATGGAGAAGAAAGCAATATCACAGACAGGTACCGCCAGCAGTTGAACCGGGCCAAGGCAGAATTAATTGGTCTGGACCGGGAACTTGTGGAAAACAGCAAATACCTGAAAGAAGCCCGAGACAGCGCCGACGGGACGGCCAGGTCCATCGACGGCTTTGGCAACGCTACCAAACAGGCCGGGGATTCGGTCAGTACGCTGGCCTCCGCCCTGCAAGCGGCGGGCGTTGCCATGGCTCTGAAAGAGATTGCGGACGCAATCCACGCCTGTGTGGACGCTTCCATGGACTTCGAGACGGCCATGGCCAACGTGAACAAGGTGGCCAAGCTCAGCGAAACGGAGCTGGCCGGCATGGGGGACGCCATCAAAGAGCTGTCCACCGAGATGCCGGCCACCACCGGCGAGATCGCCCAGGTAGTGGAGGCGGCCGCCCGGCTGGGCATTGCCAAGGAGGATCTGCTGAGCTTTTCCGAGGTCATGGTCAACCTGGGCAACGTATCAGACCTGACCTCCGACCAGGCTGCCACCGCTTTGGCACGGTTCGCCAACATCACCGGGACGGCGGCGGAGGACTATGAGCGGCTGGGCAGCACCATCGTGGCTCTGGGCAACAACTTTGCCACCAGCGAGAGCGAGATTACTAACATGGCCAGCCGTCTGGCAGCCGCCGGCGAGCTGGCGGGACTGACCGAGGCCCAGATCATGGGTTTGGCTGCCGCCATGTCCTCGGTGGGCATCGAGGCGGAGGCCGGCGGCACCGCCATGACCCAGACCCTGACCGCCATGGAGAAGGCGGTCACCTCCGGAGGGGACAAGCTGGAGGGCTTCGCTTTGGTTGCCAGGATGTCCGCTCAACAGTTTTCCGACGCATGGAAAAACGACCCCATCACCGCTATTCAGGCCTTTATTGCCGGACTGGGCAGTCTGGACGAGCAAGGGGAAAGCGCTACCCAGGTGCTGGAGGAGCTGGGGCTGTCCGGCATTCGGCAGAGCAACATGCTCAAATCTCTGGCGCTGGCCAGCGATACCCTGACCTCCGCAGTGTCCACCGCCAACCAGGCGTGGATCAGCAACACCGAGCTGGCCGATACCGCAGCGGCCAAGTACGACACCACCGAGGCAAAAATGCAGATGGCGGCCAACGCCGCCAACAACCTGAAGATTGCCGTGGGCGACCAGCTGACCCCCGCACTTGGGGTTTTGGCCGACGCTGGAACGGGCGCGTTTTCATGGGCGGCTGATTTTGTGGAGGAATGTCCGATCCTGGTGAGCGCTATTACCGGGGTTGCGGCGGCGGGCGGAGTTCTGGCAACCGGGTTCACAGTCTACGCGGCCAAAGCGGCTCTGGCTGCTATAGCCACAACAGGGTTTGGCACCGCCTTAATGGCTACGCCAATAGGCCCGATCGCCGCTGGGATTGGACTGCTGGTGGGCGCGTTTACGGCGCTTACGGCCGCAATAGACGATACGAAGAGCGAAGCCGAAGCGTACTTGGACAGCCTGGAGGAAATAAAAAACAGGCTGGCGGACAATGCCAAAGCCGCAGAGGGAAGCGCGGAAGGCCTGCGGGCCCAGGCGGATGCCCTGTTGCTGCTGGCTGAGGCAGGAGACCTGAACGCGGCTCAGCAACAAGCCCTGCTGAACATGACACAAGAGCTGAACGCGGCTGTCCCGGGGCTCAATCTGGCCTATGACGAGCAGACTGGAAAACTGAACATGACTGCCGACGCAGTGCGCAATCTGATTGAAGCGGAAGCACAGCGGATGGTGGCCGATGAGGGCGCCAAGGCTTACAGTGAGCTGCTGGTGCAGCAGATGGAAATTGCCCGGCAGCTGAAGGATGCGGAAGCAGACCTGGCGCAGGTCCGGGCCGAATCCGCGGCGGCAATGGAAAAAGAGGCCGCAACCGGGCAGGTTGCCATTGGAGTCAGAAATGAGCTGGAGCAAAAAGAAAGAGAACTGATCCAGACTGTTGAGGAACTGCAGGAGGTATACGACGAGTACCAAAATGGACTGGACGATGTCCTGGACAAGTATGGGGACGTTGCTTCCGCCTCTAACGACACAGCTGGCGCTACAGAAGATATGTCCAACCGCATCCAGCAGGCCGGGGATACTGCTCAGGAGGCCGTTGTCAGCATAGCGGAGCTGGAGGAGGCAACTCTCTATCTCTCCGGGGCGGAGGACACCCTGTCCAAGGCGCTGAAGGAGCAGAGCGAGGAGGGCAGTCTCAGCTACAAAACCACCCAGGATCTGATTGACGCCGGCTACGGGGCCGCCCTGGCCATTGATGAGGAGACCGGGGCAGTCACCCTCAACCGGGCGGAGTACATCAATCTGACCGACGCCAAAATTAATGACCAGATCGCCGCCCTGGAGACCCAGAAGCAGGCCCAGATCACCGCCGCCAGGCTGGAGGCGGAGGCCATTTCCGCCCAGCACGCCGGGAGCGCCTACTGGGAGATGGCGGCAGCCAGGCTATACGCCGAAAAGACGGACACTACTGCCATTGACGCACAGATCGCCGCCATGAACCGCCTGCGGTCCACCTTGGGCAATGTGACAGGGGAGACCACACGGGCCGCCAGAGCGTCCAGGAGCGCCGGCAAACAGGCAAAAACCCAGGCCCAGCAGGATCTGGAGACCTACAAGCAGCTGAAGGCGGAGCTGGACCACCTGAAGGCCACCGACCTGGTAGATGAGGCGGAGTACTACCGGAAAATGGCTGAGTACCGGGACGCCTATCTCACCGACGACGCCAACGTCAGCGAGTACCGGAAGGTCACCGAGCAGATTTACAAGTACGACAAGAGCCTGGCAGACCGGGAGGCCCAGTTGTGGGCAGACCAGATGAATAATCTGGTGGACCAGCTGGAGGAGCGGATAGACGCCGTTTCCGATCAGCAAGACAAAATGGAAAGCCGGCTCAGCGGCTACGGCGATCTGTTCAACACCGAAGACGACCGGCTTACCCTCAGCTCCCTCCAGGACCAGATCAGCGCCATCGAGGCCTACGGGGACGCCCTGGATCAGCTCCGAAACCGGGGCATATCCGGCGGGCTGATGGATGAGGTGATGGGGATGGACGTGGACAGCGCCACCCAGTATGCCCGGCAGCTGCTGGCCATGAGCGACCAGCAGTGGGAGGAGTACAACGCCTTGTGGGAGGAGAAGCAGGAGACTGCCGCCCGAATCGCGGAGGAGTTTTTCAAAGAGCAGATGGACGCTTTGGAAAATGAGTACAACGCCAAGCTGGGGGACGCACTGGGCAACCTGACGGACACCTCTTTTCAGGCAGGCGTGAACACCGGACAAGAGCTGATCGACGGGCTGGCCTCTATGGAGACCGCCCTGTATGCACAGGCCCAGGCTATGGCAGACCGTGTGTCTGATATCCTGTCGGGAGCGGGGCGTATCCCTTCCAATTCCGAGCTGGCCGCCCTCTTTTCCACCGACCGAATCCGGGAACAGTTCTACGGCGTTACCCCCCAACAGATGCAGGATGTGGGCGTGGGGATGGTGAACGGCCTGTCCACCAGCATGGCGGGAATGGCGGCAAATACGCCCGGCGGAACCGGCGACGTCTATCTGGACGGTCAAAAGGTAGGGGAGATCCTGCTGCCTGGCCTGCGGACGGCCGCGAGGGCCAATCCGGAGGTGAAGAGCGATGTATGACCCGTTGCTGGTGATTGGCGGCTGGCCCCTGCCCCAGGTGGACGGGGACAATTACAGATGCTGGGAGGACGACGGTGTTGTAAGGGTGGAAATGATAAGCAGGCGTATCGTCCAGGAGGTGAGGGGTGGAAAGCTGTGGCGGGTGTTTTATGCCTGCGACTACCTCCCCGACGATCCGCTGCGGCCGGTGCTCGCCGTGCTGCGCTCCGGAGCGCCCTTTCTCGCACAGGTGCTGCCCGACAACGGCGACAAAGCGGTGAGCTCCACCTTTGTGGTGGAGTCTCTCACCGAGCCCAAGGTGCTGGCGTTTGACGGCTCCAGCCCTATCTGGCACGGCCTGGCCTTTATGCTTCGGGAGGAGAGACCCCATGGGAGATGAGTTGAAGTGAGACAGACCAGTCAGGCCTGGCGGGAGGCCATAGTGGGATCGCCCCGGTATATGGAGCTGGCGGCAAAGGTGGGACTTTTTGACCCGGATGAAGTGATCCTGCCGGTGACGTCGTCCCCGGAGGCCCTCTGGAGCAGGAGCGAGCAGCTGCACGATGAGCGGATCGACGATCCGGCCCGGTATGCGACCCTGGAGGGCAACCGATGGCTGCTGGATAGAAGCTTTGAGCTGTTCCCGGATGACTACAGTGTCCCGGGGGATATGGGCTATGCTTCGGCGGAGCTGAGCGGCCCCGAAGGACAGCTTGAAGGGGCGTTTGTCCAGCTCAACTTTACCGGCGTGAGCATCTTACAGGCGTGCAGCGTGGTTTTTGACGGCGATCCAGTGGACGGCGTACCGACGGATTTTACGGTGGACGTGCTTGCGGGCGGCGTATCCTTTTACAGCCGGAAATTTACAGGCAATGTGCAGCGGCAGGCGTCGCTCAGCGGATTCAGAGTCTACAACCCGGACGCGATCCGGATCACAGTGGAGAGGTGGTCGCTGCCGCTCCGGCGGGTGCGGCTGGTGGAGATATTCTCCGGCTACTTTGAGCGGTGGATCCCCGACAATCTTGCCGCCTTTACGGCGACGCTGCAGGGACAGTTTTCCTGCCTGTCGCAGCCATACGGGAGCGTCAGAGTATCAATAGACAACGCGGACCGGCGGTATGAGCCGCGAAAAAAGGACAGTATTTTTCAGTCCATTGAAGAGCGGCAGGGTGTGGATATCTATCTGGGCTGTGAGACAGCCAACGGCATGGAATGGCTGAGACTGGGGGTCTTTTACCTGGCGGGGGATGGCTGGAAGGCCTCCTCCAACGAGATCACCATAAGCTGGTATCTGGTGGATATCATCGGGCTGCTCTCCGAGCGGACGTTTATCGTCCCCGACACACTGCCCACGACCCTGAGCGGCTGGCTGCAGGCCCTGGTATCTCAGCTGGGACCGAATTTTTCCAGCCGCTGGCATGCCGACCCGGCCTATGCCGACAGGCCGGTGGAGGCCAACAGCCGGGAAGATGTGACGAATAAAAAGTGCAAGGACATCCTGCGCTGGATCTGTCAGGCCTCCGGAACGTGGCCCAGAGCCAGACAGGAGGACGGGCACCTGACCGCAGAGCCGCTTTGGAACCAGGGAAACAGATACGATCTGGACAACCTGGAGGCTTACCCTGAGGTGAAGGCAAACAGGAGCCTGGCCGCCCTGATCTTTCGGCTGGCGGATGAGAACAACACTGAGTACGTAGTATCGGGCAACGCCGCCAGCAGCGAGGACACGGTGACAATCGCCAACCCTTTCCTTCACACCAGAGATCAGGCTCTGGCCGCCGCCCGGCTGATTTTGAGCCAGTACGGCGGAAACATCCTGGAGCTGACCGGCCGGGGAGATCCATCCAGCGAAATCGGAGACGTGGACACCGTATGGCTGGATGAGAGCGCTGCCGTGGCCGCCCGGCGCATGTCCCAGACCTTTCAGTTTCAGGACGGGGTGATGCAGGGCTGCCGGTCCACGCTGCTCCAGGCTGACGGCAGCTATCTCTACACGGAATTTGCCATTATGGACGCAGATGACGGCGTGTTTGCCGCCGTGGACGGGGTAACCGAGTATCGGCTGGTCCTGTCTGACGGCGGGCAGGGGGGCGGTTTGGGTGAAGACGGCTTTGTGCGTGGAGAAGGCGTTTTGCCCGGGCACGATGTGGCGGCCGGATTTGGAGATCCGGGACCGGACGGCAGCGGCGGCCGGGTGTGGTTCGGCGTGATACACCTGAATCCGGGACAGATCGTCCCCTATCACCGGGGCCGGGGCGGCACGCCGTCCATCCAGCCCGGAGAGCCCGGCGAGGCGGGAGAACCGTCCACATTCGGGGTGTACTCCTCTGCCAACGGGACGGTGTACCCAAACGGGTACACCGATATCGCCAACGGGCAGACCTTCTGCCGCGCCGGCGTGGCCGCGCCTCTGCCCGGCTCGGGCGACGGCGGCGCGGGCGGCGCAGGCGGAGACCCGGGACAGGGATACTGGCGGCAACTCTTCTGGCCGGACGGACGGCCCAGGGGCTGGGAATTTGTGATTACCCAAGCCCCGGGTAAAGGAAAGCCGGGGGTTCCCGGGGCCTCCGGATTTATCATGGTGTCCTGGGACAAGCCGAAAGGATGATACATATGGCCAACAGTGTTCCCGTTATCATTTCCGTCCTGCTGACGCCTGATCCTGCAAAGGCGAGTCAGCCCGTATTGGTGAGCGTGGCGGCAGCAGACATTGATCTGGTTCCCGTGTCTATGCAGTGGCAGAGCGGGGCCTGGCCCGGAAACCCGGCTTAAGGGAGGTGTATACATGGCGATAACGCAGGTCCGGGCAAGGCTGGGAGAGCAGTGGGTTACCCTTACCTACAACCCGGCCACGGGGCGGTACGAGGGGACGTTGACGCCGACGGGGACCTCTTACCACCAACCAGGGGGCTATTTCCCCGTGACGGTAGAGGCGGCAAACGACGCTGGGCAGACGGACAGCCTGAGCGGGGAACAGGTACAGGCTCTCCGTCTGGTAGTGCGGGAGACAATCGGACCTGTGCTCTCTATCATATCTCCCACTCCCGGATGGATTACCACAGGCCGTCCTGTAATCGTGGCAGAGGCTGTGGATGAGGCGGGAGGCTCCGGAATAAACCCGGCCAGCTTTTCTCCGCCGGGCGGGACGCTGGAGCCTATTCCGGGCGGATATCGGTATTCATTCTCCCCTGCAAAAGATGAGCGGCTCTGTCTGAGAGACCGGGATGGACAGGTACTGCGGGACGACCAGGGCCGGGTGCTGTTTGTGTGGCGGAGGAATGTTACAGATACCTGGTCAGACGGACCCCACACCGTTACCGTATCGGTCAGCGATTACGACGGCAATGTCTCCACTGTTTCGGCGGCTTACCAGGTGGATACCGTACCGCCCTGGATGTATGTCCGGCTCCCGGATGCGCACCGTGTCGTAGACACAGAGAGTGCGGAGGTGCTTGTGGAGGCCAGCGACGGCGGCTCCGGGGTGGAACGGGTGACCATCGGGAGCTTTGTCCTGACGCAGCCACCCTATCTGGCTGCCGTGCCCCTGGAGGTGGGAGAGAACACCATCCACATCATGGTGCGGGACCGCGCAGGGCTGGAAAGCTCCCAGGATATCTATATGATACGGCTGATTACAGACCGGACGGTGTCCGACTTGGACACTTTGCGGGCCATGTACCAGCAGGGGGCGGGCAGCTGGAGCGCAGAAGAGCGGACGTGGTTTGTCAAATGTATATCCAAGGGCGCATACAACCACACGGACATGAACCGAGTCAATATTGCAGTGGACTATTTGTCTGAGCGGCTGGCCGGACAAGGCTACTCGATACCGCTAAAACCAGACGTACGGTGGAAAAAAGAAGACATCCCGACACGCTCGCGGATGACGGCATATCTGCAAAATGTGGAAGCAGTGCGAACCGCTCAGCCGCTGTACATCGAGGCAAAACCGCCCGAGACCATGCAGTTTCTGACCCCGGAGGGGGCCAACAGCATTGAGAAAGCCCTTGTAGAGGTCGACAGCTATTTTCCCCGATATTTTACCTGGCCCTCCGGGGCAATTCAGTGCGGAGTATTTTGAAAGGAATGAAATTTGTATGACAGATGGAGTACAGAAGGGGGCCGGCAACGCCTATGCCCTTCAGGGGGCGCCAAATGCCATGACCCTTTATCCTGCTTACGAAGATTTTATTCGGGCATTTTCCTCCGGGCAGCTTTTTACAGACCTGAAGCTAAACCCACCCGGCTGGGCCGTGCTGGGCACAAATCTGGGAAAAGAATCCCTGCTCTCGGACGGTGTTGCGGAAATCTACGGCGGGAGCGCCGCATCCACGCCTAATGATATTCTTTATGCTATCTATCAGTGGCTTGCAGCGCTTCAGGCTGAAACAGGACGTAGAGCGAATGTTGCTATGGGAAGTTATACGGGAGATGACCCGGGAGGGATTGCGGGACAGCAAGGGATCCGATCATTGTTTTTTGGGTTTGATCCGAAGGTTGTATTTATTTCTGGTTCACCAAATAGCTCTTTTCAGGAAACATGTATATTTGTCAAGCCATCTACGGGTGCAGTCTCTTATTGGCGCGCCTCATATTATGTCCAAGGCTATGCGGAGGTAGATGCTATCTCTATTAACGTACAATGGCCGGTCAATGGCATAACCTGGACTTGGGGTTATCAGAACGAAGTGAATCCCTATCAGCGCATTGGTTCGTTAAATGTATTACGCGAGAATTATTCTTATGCTGCTATCGGTTGACAGGAGGATGACATGACAATTATTAAAATCACTCCCAATGAGGCGGGGGGGCATGACAACCAGACCACCGCCGCAGAAATTCCAGTTCCGGAGGGCTATGCGGTCATTCCGCCAGAGTTTGGTGCGCCGGAGACGCTGGAAAACTATCCGTTTGGGGAGCTCACCGTAGAGGACCGGGACGGCATTCCTGCCGTGACCGGCTGGAAGCCATTGCCCATCCCGGAGCCCGAGCTGGAGCCCGAGCCCCAATACACAGCTGAGGACATGATCAGAGCCCTGCTGGGGGCTGTGTAAGGAGGATCAACAAAAATGTTTACTGCAAAAGATATTCAGGGTATGGAACAGCTGCGCCGTGCGCTCCAGATTTACGCCAATACTCTTCCATTGAGCCAGGCCAGAGAGGTGGCGACGGTATTCCCTCAGTGGGCTCCAGGTGTCCAATATAAGGGGGAGATGTACGTCTCCTATAAAGCAGACAGCAACGGAGACCCCATCCTCTACAGGACTACGCAGGCACATACCAGCGCGGCAGAGTGGCCGCCGGATACCACTGATACTTTGTACATTCCGGTAAGCCTGGACGCCGACGGATATCCAGTTTGGGCGCAGCCTACAGGCGCGCACGATGCTTACAACAATGGGGATATCGTCAGCCATAAGGACAAGCTGTGGCACTCCCGACGGGACGGAAACACATCTGAGCCAGGGACAGATGAATGGTGGGAATTGTATGAGTACGTGTGATGTGCCCGGGATAGACCTTAGCTACAGCGGCGAAGAGATTGACCGGCGGCTGGGTAACGCGGTTGTGCCAGTGAGCAACCCCAATCTGCTGCGCAACTGGTATTTCGCGGGCGGCGGATCCCAGCAGGGCGGAGGGCAGCTTCCCATCAACCAGACGGGACAGACGGAGTGGACCGCACCCTGGGTGTACACGATAGGCAGCTGGTTAAAGACTACCGGATCGGTTGCTCTTACTAAAGACGGATTAGTCCTTCGGGCCCCTGGCGAAACGATCTGGCAAAAGCTTGAACCGGGTTTGACTGATTTTTTGCTTGGCAAACTGGTGACTATGTCTGTCTTGTTTTCAAACGGAGACTTGGTGTTTGGCAGCGGTATTATTCAAATCTGGGACGGGGAGGATGCGCATCCAGTCTTTTTTTCCCAGGACATAGCGACTCTCTATTTTTTGGGCGGTGGTAGTCATCAACCCCATGTCGCGATTAATAATTCGTCTGGCGTCGACTTAGTGCCTTTTGCATGCAAACTGGAGTTTGGCGACCGCCAGACCCTTGCCCGCCAAACTGCAGACGGTAAGTGGGTCCTCAACGACCCGCCGCCCAACTTCCAGCAGGCGCTGGCTGAAGAACAGAGGTATTATTGGGTGTCTGACTTCTATTTTGCATCTCGAGAATTTTATAACAACACCCACATGATTTGCAATGTACAATTCCCGGTAAAGATGCGCGCCATTCCGGCAGTGACGTTATACCATGGTAATGATCTCAATAGAGTGGGTTATTGGGCGCCTGGCGTTACACTGGATGTCCCGGCTTATGCAAATGCTATTAAGGATGATGGATTTGATTCGGTCTGGTTCGGAGGGGAGACCGTCGATACGAGTCATGTCTACGCATTTGCTGTGATAGCAGATGCCAGGTTATAGGAGGTCATACAATGAGCCGCGATTTTGACACTCCCCATGGCTAAAGCCGGGGGATTCTCGGTTCGCTGACTACGGCCTGCACCATGCGAGGACTTACACAATCTCCCCGAGTGTATAGGTTCGGGCGTGTCCCGCCCTACCGTATGTACGGACTACGCCAACAGGCGCAGCCCCTCATTCAAGATATTCTTTGCGGCGTTCACGTCCCGGTCATGGACAGTGCCGCACACGGGGCAAGTCCATTCCCGTACAGACAGGTCTTTCGTACCGGGCCACTGGGCACCGCAGGAGGAACATAGCTGACTGGACGGAAAGAAGCGGTCAACCGTGACAATCTGTTTCCCGTACCACGCCGCTTTGTACTCCAACTGCCGTCGGAACTCACCCCAGGATGCGTCGGAGATAGACTGGGCCAGCTTGTGATTTTTAACCATGTTGGAGGGCGCTAAATCCTCTATCGCTATCAGGTCATAGTCACGTACAAGGCCGGTAGACAGTTTGTGGAGCATATCGTTCCGCTGATTGGCGATGTACTCATGGAGACGGGCTACTTGGATTCTCGCCTTTTCCCGGCGGTTACTGCCCTTTGATTTTCGGGACAGCTGCCGCTGGAGTTTGGCAAGTTTCTTCTGAGATTTTGCAAGGTGTTTGTGGTTCGGATACTCCATACCATCGGAGGTAATTGCAAATGCTTTCAGACCCATGTCGATACCGGCCACCGCCCCGGTAGAGGGCAGCGGTTCAATCTCCACATCGGTACAGCACAAGGCAACGAAATACTTCCCGCTGGGATTCTGACTGACTGTTGCGGACAGGATGCGGCCCTTGACCTCTTTGCTGATACGGCACTTCACAGAACCGAGCTTCGGAAGTTGCACCGCCTTATCCAGCACTTTGATATTCGTACCTACGCACTTGCTCTTGTAGCTTCTTTGGCGGTCGTGCTTGCTCTTGAATTTCGGATACCCGGGTTTCCCACCCTGCTTCACACGCCGGAAGAAGTTCTGGTATGCAGTGTCCAAATCACGCAGAGAGGATTGCAGAGCGGTTGCATCTACCTCTTTCAGCCATGACAGGATTTTCTTGAGCTGTGTCATATCCCCGGAGCAGGCATTATAGTTCATTGTCTTTCCGTTTTGCTCATAGAGTTCTTTCCGCAAAGCAAGATAGTGATTCCAGACGAACCGGCAGCAGCCAAAAGTCCTCTGTATCTGCTGTAGCTGTACCGTGTCGGGGTAGATGCGGAATTTATAGCTGTATTCCATCTCTACACCTCACACATTCTTCTGGTTCTCTATGTACTGCTTGATGACCGACAAAGGAGCTCCGCCAACGGTAGAAACAAAATATGAGTTTGTCCACAAAGACGGAAGCCTTGAGCGGAGCCATCCATACTCTTGCCTCAAAATGCGGGAAGTTCGCCCTTTTATTAGTTTTACCGCTTTGTGTACGCCAAATTGCGGGCCTACCTCCATGAGCAAATGGATGTGGTCAGGCATGATTTCCATCTCTATGATGTCGATGCGGTATTCGTTGCAGATTTCTTCTATGAGTTCCTTTAAGCGCACATCGACACCGTTGACCAAGACCTTACGGCGGTATTTTGGGCACCAGACTACATGATACTTGCAGGAGTACACCACATTGTGATTACTTTTATATTCCATGACCGCATTATACCATTCAACGATATCTAATGCAATCCCCGGAAGCCTTTTTACGGGGGAACAAGGTGTGGCTTATATCCCCATGCCTAAAGGCAGGGGTATTACGCCACGTATGATAATTACAGCGCCAGAGAAATTGATGGGACCAATGAGCTTGAGATAATGATGACTCCCATCTACAACCGCCACTACATCACCACGGATGACCAGGGCCGCATCAACGAGCAGGGCGGGTATCAGTTCCGGCTTTTCCTCAACGGGGACGAGAACCCGTCCCTGCGGGCCATGGATGGCATTCCGCTGTACCGCTGGGACGGGGAGCAGGCAGTTGCCCGCACGGAGGCGGAGATCGCCGCAGATCGGGCCGCACTACCCCGCGCCGCCCCCACCTCGCAGGAGCAGCTGAGGGCGGATGTGGACTTTCTGGCGGCCATGCAGGGGGTGAGTTTGTGAGCGTGTACGAGCTGGCCCAAAAATATTACCCCCGTCTGTGGGACAAGCCCCGGCTGGAGGCCCTGGTCGACGCCGGACGGCTGACCCGGGCGGAACTGAATGAAATCACCGGAGAAGAGGAGGTATAACCAATGCCTGAAACATGTGTCAACGAGCCGGGGCGGGAGTGCCGCAGCGCGACCCGGCTGGCCCTGCTGGAGCAGCGTGTGGAGGCGCTGGAGACCGGCCAGGACCGGGAGGAGCGTTTCCGGAAAGACTACTACAAGGATCGGGAAGAGCGAAACCTGCGGGAACAGCGGCTGGAAAGCAAGATCACCGAAATGGACGGCAAGCTGGACAAGGTGGTTTCCTATCAGGAGGACCAGAAGATCAAGCCCGGCCGTCTGCTGGACAAGCTGAAGGAGAATTCCATCTGGCTGGTGCTGGCAGCCGTGCTGGGGATGGTGCTGGGGAGGCTGGGACTGTGAAACGGCTGAAAGCCGCATGGCGGAGGCTCATGCGCATCCCGCACCTGTTCGCCAAGCTGATGGTGCTCTGGTGCGTCATCTGTGGGACGGTGGCCAGCGCTTACAGCTTGCGTATTCTCTCCCGCACCGGCCACGACCCCGCCGCCCTGCTGGGGGTGATCCTGGCCTTCTTCGGCGGGGAGCTGCTGCTGATGTGCTTGAAGACTGTACTGAGAAACGGAAAGGATGAACGCAATGAATAATGTGATTTTGAAGCGCCTGGGGGCGCTGATGAGCGTCAAATCCCTGGTGACACTGGTGCTGACCGGCGTGTTCGCCTATATGGCCTGCACCGGGCAGATCAGCCAGGACTTTATGACCATCTATGCTGTGATTATCGCCTTTTACTTCGGCACCCAGAGTCAGAAGGTGCAGGATGTGGTGGACAGGCAGGACGGTGATAAGGCATGATGAGGGCTCAGGAGCTGGTCCGGCGCTGCGTGGATGTGGCGGAGCACTACAAGACCCTGTATGTCATGGGCTGTTTCGGAGCGCCCATGACCGCCGCCAACAAGAAGCGGTATACGAATAACCACGACTATAACAGGGCCGCCGCCCGGACTAGGATGATTCACGCCGCCACAGCCGATACCTTCGGCTTTGACTGCGTCAACCTGATCAAGGGCATTCTGTGGGGCTGGAGCGGCGACCTCTCCGCAAACTACGGCGGGGCGCGGTACAATGCCAATGGTGTGCCGGACGTCAGCGCCGACGGAATGATCCGGCTGTGCAGAGGTGTGACCGACGATTTCCGGGAGATTGTCCCCGGGGCGGCGGTGTGGCTGCCAGGACACATCGGGCTGTACATCGGGGATGGGCTGGCCGTGGAGTGCTCCCCCAAGTGGGTCAACGGCGTACAGATTACCGCTGTGGGGAATCTGGGGAAGGTTCCCGGACATAACGCCCGGACCTGGAGGAAATGGGGCTTTCTGCCCTATGTGAGCTATGAGGAGGAAGAGATTGTGACCTATGAGCAGTGGAAGGGATTTATGGACCGCTACCTGAAGGAGCGGGAGGAGAAGGACGTGCCCGCCTGGGCCCGCAGCAACGGGGAGTGGGACAGGGCAAAGGAGGCAGGGATCATCACCGCCTCCACCCGGCCGCAGGCGCTGTGCACCAAAGCCGAGGCCGCCGCTTTCGCGCTGCGGAGCCGGAGATAGTCATGAATTCTCTAAAGAGAGATAATTCGTCGACGTAAAAAATGCAATATATAAGACGCTATATCTTTCGATAAGGACTGCGTTGAGGATCTGAGAGTTTATCCCACCCGCTGCTCTCAGGAGGTGATTGATCGGGCCCAGTCCATCAAGGCCGGAAGTGCCGAGCTGCTGTACGCGTACATTGATGTGGAACCGGTTACCTTCAACCGGGGTTTCTATACTGTGGATGTGCGGTATTTCTACCGTATTACCGCCGACGCCTTCGTGGGGGCGGCCCGCCCCGTTCAGGTCTGCGGTCTGGCTGCGTTCAGCAAGCGGGTGGTGCTCTTCGGCAGCGAGAGCGGCTCCAAGAGCTTTACCTCTGAGAACAACGAGAGTCAGGTCCAGTGTGTACCCCAGTCCAATCTGCCCACCGCAGTGGTGGAGGCCGTCGATCCTCTGATCCTCAGCCTGAAGCTGGTGGATGTGTGCGAATGCCGCCCCTGCGACTGCGGCTGCGTGGATATCCCCATGGCGGTGGCCGCCTGCTTCGGCGACGAGCTGGTGACCGGCGGCGATCAGCACCGGTTGTTCATCACCCTGGGCCAGTTCTCCATCATCCGTCTGGAGCGGGACACCCAGCTGCTGATCCCCGTCTACGACTACTGCATCCCCACCAAGGATTGCAGCTGCGATAACGACAATTGTGAACAGGACCCCTGCGACATGTTCCGCTGCGTCCAGTTCCCCGTGGACGAATTCTTCCCGCCCAACACCATCACCACCACCAGCAGCGCCGGCGGAGGCTGCTGCCAACGCTGAGCTAAAGAAAATTCCGGCCTCAAGGGCGCTGCAGCAAGAAGACATGAAAACCAGGTGAGATCAATGTTTTTAAGGGCGGCAGAAAACGGGTCGGCGCAAGCAGGCGAACAACAAAAAACGGGCGGTGTCAGCGAGACACCGCCCGTTTGTGCGTCCAGGAAAACGCCGCAGATTCTAGAAAAATCTACGGCATTTTTGGCACCCGCGGGAGGATTCGAACCTCTGGCCTACCGCTTAGGAGGCGGTCGCTCTATCCAGCTGAGCTACGCGGGCCTATGAAATTGTAAAAGTGGGATTGAATTGACCGCCATGTGCCTGTGCTTCAGGAGCGGGGTGCTGTACCCCTGCATGGGAGGCGGCCGCTCAGCCGCTGAATTTGCAGTGTTCGTAAAGCGGTGAGTACTTGGGGCGGACGCCTATGCTATTTTAGCCCAACTTGGCCTGTCTGTCAACGGTAAAACGGCCGACTGTCCGCAAAAAATGACCGACCGTCCCAAAACGATGGACAGGACGGGGGAGAGGGATTATACTAAAAAGCAAGAGGGGGGAGGCACGTGGAGGTGGAAATCAGGACTGAGCCCGGCCGGCAGGAGCCAAAAATCGTGATTTTGGCCGGGGCGGAGAGCGAAGAGCTGCGTCGCTTGGCGGACAGTCTGTCCAGGCTGACCCTGGGCCCCATTCCGGTGAGCCGGGGGGAGGAGAAGCTGCTTCTGCCCCAGGGGGATTTCCTTCGGTTTTATGCCGATGGCAAGGGCGTGTCCGCCCAGACGGCGGGGGAGGTGTATGCGGTTCCCCTGCGCCTGTATGAGCTGGAGGAGCAGCTGGACGCGGCACGGTTTGTGCGCATCTCCAACGCAGAGATCATCAATCTGAGCCGGGTTACGGCGGTGGACCTGTCTCTGTCGGGCACTATTTGCATGACGCTGGATGAAGCGGTGAAGGTCTATGTATCCCGGCGGTATGTGAAAAAGATCAAGGAAACCCTGAATTTGGGGAGGAGGAAACGCAATGGGGGAGGATAAATGGGCCTGGCTGGTCCGAATTTTGGCCGGGGGAACGGCGGGTCTGCTGGCCGCGCTGATTCTCATCCCTTATCTTATGGACACCCGGCTTGTGGACCCCGCGGTGTGTATGCTGTGCGCCGGACTGGGCGGCGCGGCGGGGGTGGCCACCCTGCCCTTTGCCGACGACGGCAAACAGCTGCTGCTGCACTCGGGGATCCACTTTGCTGTCACCTCCGCCCTGTTTGTCCTGCTGATGGCCCGGTTCTATGGCCGGGATTGGGGGGTGCTGCTTCTGCTGGAGGGGCTGCTGGCCGTGCTGTACGCCCTGATCTGGCTGGGGCGGTGGATCGGCTGGTATGTGGAGGTCATGCGGCTGCGTACCCTGCTGGGGCTGGACGCCGGGCCGTCCCCCCTGAAATGGCGGGAGACCCTGCCCTATCTGCCCTTCGTGCTGCTGCTGTGCGACATTCTGCCCCTGGTACTGCGCTGGGTGGAGCATAAAATAAACGGCGGTTGGATTGATATCCCGGTGCTGTCCGCGCTGATTCTGCCCTTTGTGCTGATGCCGGCGGGGGGATTTTTCGCCGGGGTGTCCCTGGGCAAGCGGCAGGGGGTGTGCCCGCTGTATCCGGCGGCCTGCTTTGTGTGCTGCCTGCCCATGCTGTCTCTGGTGTCCACCGCGGAGCTGTTCCACTGCTTCCTGGCGGCCGTCCCCGCCCTGGCGGGCAATATTCTGGGCTGGATGTACCGCCGGGCGGTGCCGAGAAAGGAGAGAAGTGATGGGAGCCATTGTTGAACGGGCATTTTATAGCTTTTGCGCTTCGATCATTACGTGGGCTGTGTTGGTCCCATGCGGCATCTTCTTTTTGGCGGCGCTTATTTTCCTTGTGGTGAAGTGTATCCGGGAGCTGCGGAAAGAGTAAACAGCGAGGCCCCGCCGGCTGGCGGGGCCCCTTTCTGTCAGGACAGCTGGAACTGTCCCGTGTACAGCCGGTAGTACCGGCCTTTTTCCTCCAGAAGGTCCTCGTGGCTGCCCTTCTCCTCAATCTCGCCGTGCTCGATGACCACGATGCAGTTGGAGTTGCGCACGGTGGACAGGCGGTGGGCGATGACGAACACCGTCCGGCCCTCCATGAGGGCGTCCATGCCCTGCTGGATCAGAGCCTCGGTGCGGGTGTCGATGGAGGAGGTGGCCTCGTCCAGGATCATCACCGGCGGGTCGGCCACGGCGGCCCGGGCGATGGCCAGCAGCTGCCGCTGGCCCTGGGACAGGTTGGCCCCGTCGCCGGTGACCATGGTCTGATAGCCCTCGGGCAGGCGGCGGATGAAGGAGTGAGCATTGGCGCTCTTGGCAGCGGCGACGCACTCCTCATCGGTGGCGTCCAGCCGGCCGTAGCGGATGTTGTCCATGATGGTGCCGGTGAACAGGTGGGTGTCCTGGAGCACCGCCCCCAGGGAGCGGCGCAGATCGTCCTTGCGGATGGCGGTCACGTTGATGCCGTCGTAGGTGATCATGCCGCCCTCGATCTCATAGAAGCGGTTGATGAGGTTGGTGATGGTGGTCTTGCCCGCGCCGGTGGAGCCCACAAAGGCGATTTTCTGCCCCGGGTCGGCATAGACCGACACATCCTTCAGGATGCGTTTGCCAGGGACATAGGAGAAGTCCACATGGCTGAACCGCACCGCCCCCCGCAGCTCGGTAAGACAGTAGTCCTCGCCAGGGACATTGCGCACGGTGCCCCGGATGAGGTGGAGGGATATTGCCCCATCGGGGCCGGGGTACTTCCATGCCCAGCTGTGGTTCGCCAGCATGGCGGGGTCGGGGACGGACTCCGGGTCGGTGATCTCGGTGAGGGACTCGTCCTCGCCCACAAAAACCGGGACCAGTTCCATGCCGTTGCCCCGCGGGGTGCGCCAGGCCCAGGTGCGGGGCCGTCCTGCTCCGGCGAAGGGGGAGAGGGTGCCGTTAGCATCCTTCTCGGCGGGAATCAGAGTAACAGAGCCCTCGTTTATCTCAGCGGCGGTGTCCATCACCTCGAAAATGCGCTCCGCGCCTGCCAGGGCGGACAGCAGAGTGGTCATCTGCTGGGAAATCTGGTTCAGGGGCTGGCCCACCTGGCGGGAGTAGTTGAGATAGATTGCCAGCCCGCCCAGGTCAAAGCCCTGAAGAACGGAGAGCAGACCGCCAAGGGCGGCGGTGAGGGCGTAGCTGATGTTCATCAGGTTGCCCGCTACCGGCATGATAACGCCGGAGTAGAAGTTGGCCTGCTGGGCGGCGTCCCGGTAGGCGTTGTTCAGCTTCTGGAACTTGGCTTTGGCCGCCTCCTCATGGGTAAAGGCCTTTACCACCTTCAGTCCCTCGATGGTCTCCTGAATTTCCCCATTGACGGCTCCCAGGGCGGCCTGCTGTTTCTGGTAAAATTTCCGGCTGCGGCCTCCCAGCTGCTTGAACAGGAACATGGTGAGAGCCAGCACCAAAGCGGTGGCAAGGAACAGCTTCCAGTTGATGACCAGCATAAGGACCACCAGCCCCACAAACATCAGACAGCTGGAGAACAGGGAGACCATGCTCTGCTGGAGAGCCATCTGCACGTTGTCCGCGTCGTTGGTAAACCGGCTCATCAGTTCTCCGTGGGGATGCTGGTCGAAATAGGACAGGGGGAGGGTTTGCAGGGCGTTGAACAGCTCCTTGCGCAGCCGGTTGACCCCCTTCTCAGCCAGACGGACCATCATAGCCGATTGACCGTAGGTGGCCAGGCAGCCCAGCAGATAAATTCCAGCCAGTTGGAGGATGGCCAGGCCCAACCCGGCATAGTCGGTACAGCCCGACCAGATGAAGTTGTTTATAATGGGCCGAACAAGATACGACCCGCCCAGATTGGCACCCACCGACGCCACCAGACACAGCAGCACCAGCAGAAGCGGCAGTCTGCTCTTGGTGAGATAGCCCACCAGCCGGCCCATGGTTTTTTTCAGGTTTTTGGGCTTGACATAGCCCCCTCTTGGGGCGCGATGAGGTCCTGGCATTATCTGCCCACCCCCTCTTGCTGAGATTGATAGATTTCCTGATAGATCCTGTTGCCTGCCAGCAGGGCTTCGTGGGTGCCCCGGCCTGCAATGTGGTCGTCGTCCAGGATGAGAATTTCGTCGGCGTACTGTACGGAGGAAATGCGCTGGGCGATGATGATGACGGTAGTATCCCTGAGGTTTTTGTGGAAGGACTCCCGGATAGCCGCCTCGGTGGCCGAGTCCACAGCGGAGGTAGAGTCGTCCAGGATGAGGATGGCCGGCTTTCTCAGCATGGCCCGGGCGATGCACAGCCGCTGCTTCTGTCCGCCGGAGACGTTGGTGCCTCCCTGGGTCAGCTCCGTGTCGAAGCCCTGGGGCAGGGACATAATGAAATCGTAGGCCTGAGCGTCCCTGGCGGCCTGGATCATCTCCTCTTCGGAGGCATCCGGGCGGCCCCAAAGCAGATTTTCCCGGATGGTGCCGGTAAAGAGAATATTAGTCTGGAGCACCATGCCGATGCGGCCCCGCAGCGCTTCAAGCGGGTAGTCCCGTACATCAAGATCGTCTACCAGAACGGAACCGCCCGTGACGTCGTAAAACCGGGGGATCAGGTTTACCAGAGAGGACTTGCCGGTGCCGGTGCCCCCCACAATGGCCACAAACCGGCCCGGCTCCACAGTGAAGCTGATGTGGGACAGTACGTCGTCCCCGGTGCCGCCTGCGGCGTATTTGAAGGACACGTCCCGGAACTCCACCCGGCCCCTCGCAGCGGGCAGAGGAGCGGTTTCCGTCTTGTTCTGGACGGAGGGGACAGCCTGGAGCACCTCGTTGATCCGCCGGGCGCAGGCCTGGGCCCGGGACAGCTGGAGCAGGGACATGGCTACCATCATCACGCTCATAAGCACCTGCATGATGTAAGAGAGAAAGGCGTTCAGATCGCCCAGCTCAAAGGACGCCCCCATGACCATTCTGCCGCCGAAGTAGAGGACGGCCAGGGTGGCCCCGTTCATGCACAGCATCATGATGGGCATCATGGCGATGATCCGCATCCCCACGGTGAGGCCGGCGTTCATCAGTTCATCGCTGGAGCGGTTGAACTTCTTTCGCTCGTGGTCCTCCCGGACGAAGGCCTTCACCACCCGGATGGCCACCAGATTCTCCTGAAGTACGTTGTTCAGCCCGTCAATCTTCTTCTGCATCGTCTCAAAGAGCTTGGTGCAGATTTTCATCAGCACGGCGATGGCCAGTACCATTAGGGGGATGATAATCAGCAGGATTACGGCCAGCCGGGCGTTGAGGTACAGGCTGACTCCCAGGGCGGCGGTAAGCATCACCGGGGCCCGGACCAGCATCCGCAGGCCCATGGCCAGCATCATGGTCATTGCGTTGACGTCGTTGGTCATGCGGGTAATCAGGGAGGCGGAGGAAAAACGGTCGATGTCGGCGAAGGAGAAGTCCTGAATTTTGTTGAACAGGCACTGGCGCAGATTGCCGCCGAAGCCCTGGCTGGCAAAGGAGGCGTATTTGGCGGAGCCCACGCCGCAGGCCATCGCCAGCAGGGCCAGGACCAGCATCAGCGCACCCATGGCGAAGATATAGCTTGTATCCCCTGAGGGAATAGCCACATCCACAATTTCTGCCATTACCAAAGGGAGGAGCAGCTCGCAGATGACCTCCAGAATGATAAGGATGGGGGACTTGATCGCCTCTTTTTTGTAACCCTCCAAATGGGTCAGAAACAGAGAAAGCAAGGTAAAATCACTCCTTTTCGTGGGAATCCGGGTGGGTCAGGTTGTCCAGCATCCGGCGCTGAAACTGGGCCAGCTGCTGAAGCTCCTCCGGGGTGAAGCCGGCCATCATCCGGGCGGACACCCGGCGGAAGACGTCCCGGCAGCCCTCCACAGCGGCGGCCCCCTTCTCGGTGAGGATCACCCGGTTGCGCCGAGCGTCCTTCTGCCAGGGCTCCCGGCGGATGTAACCATCCCGTTCCAGGCATTTCAGGGAGTTGGCCACGGCGGGGGGAGAGACGTGGAGCAGGTCGGCCAGCTCACGTTGTGCCTGGCACTGGCTCTCCGGGTCCGCTTCGGCGGACTGGAGAATAGAAACAAGCATGGGGTGGCCAACCTCGCCCAGCCCGGCTGCGTTCAGTTCCGCCTGTACGGCGGCCCGGTGCGTCTGGTTAAACTGACGGGAGAGTAAATCCATCTCGTGAAACAAATCTTCCACGAGGAAAGCCTCCTCTCAACAAGATTGTTAATCCATTAATGATTAACCTGTTGATTATTTTACGCGGCCGGGAAAAATTGTCAAGAGATTTTATGAAAGTTCAAAAATTGTTTACAGGCTCAGCAAAAAGCAGGAGCGCCGCCCAACAGGGCGGCGCTCGTCTGGGTGCTGGAAACGAGGTGAGGCCGGAAACCTTTCAGCTCTCCATGTGCCGGCCGAGAAAGGCCGCGATGGACTGCGCCAGCTTGTACTCCACCTCGCCGCCGGCCAGCCGGTCCTTCCCGGCGCAGGCAAAGAGGACGCAGCCCAGAACGTCGCCCTCGGACAGAATGGGAGCGGCGGTGCTCAGGGAATACTTATCGCTGTCGGAGCACAGGGGAATGATTTCCTCACCCGGCTTGTACTGATAGACCTGCCGGCCCTCCATCAGCCGTTCCATCTGGGAGGAGACCGCCTTGTCCGCCAGCTCCCGCCGGGGGACGCCCGCCACCGCGATGCAGCTGTCCCGGTCGGTGATGACGGTTACCTGTCCGGTGGTGCGGTTCAAAGTCTCACACAACTGGCCGGCAAAGTCCACCAGCCCGCCCATCAGGGAATACTTTTTAAAAATCACGCCGCCGTCCTTGTCGGTGTATATCTCCAGGGGGTCGCCCTCACGAATACGCATAGTACGGCGGATCTCTTTGGGGATAACTACCCGGCCCAGGTCGTCAATGCGGCGCACGATACCAGTTGCTTTCATATCAAAAACTCCTTTTTTCTGTTGTGGATATGTCTGTCTGGCAAAAGATAGTATGCACAATATTCTCCGCATGATACTGACGCCTGCTTTGGGGATGTCTGGAAATTACCGGGGGACGCTTGGGCTGAGGACCGGCCGGATTTGAGGTGAAGTGGAAAACGGACGCCGAAGGACGATATTTTACGAAATGGAGGCCAGATTCCGGTTCCTGTCAGCGGCGAGCGCGGGGCTTACCGTCTCGTACGCCGCTATGACTTTTGGAAGGACGGCGTCCAGTCGGTACTGCTCCACAGATTCTGCGGCGCGCGCCCCAAGCCGGGACAGGAGCGCCGGGTGATCGGCCAGAGCGCTGATTTGCGCCGCGCAGGTCTCCGCATCGTTCCAGGGGAAGAGAAGGCCGTTTTCGCCCTCCCGGATGAGGTCCTCGTGGCCCTTGACGGCAGAGGCGGCCACGGGGAGGCCGCAGTGCATGGCCTCCATTACGTTAAAAGGCAGTCCTTCGCTCCGGCTTGCGGATACGGCGCAGTCGGCGGCCAGATACCAGGGGCCCATGTCGGACACGTGTCCGGGGAAGCGCACTCGATCCCAAACGCCAAGCTCCTCTGCCAAGGCCTTGCAGCGCTCCAAAAGCGCCCCCTCTCCCGGAAGAAGGAGATAGATCCGCCGGGGCAGAAGGGCCAGGGCCCGCAGCAGCATGGCCTGATTTTTGCGGGCAGAAAATTCGGCGGGGTAGATAAGGACAAAAGCGTCCTCCGGCAGGTCCCACCGGGCCCGCAGCAGCGTCCCGGCGTCTGCCGGAGCGCAGTCCAGCCGGGAGAAATCTACGCCAACGCCGGGAATGTCAATAATCTTTTGACCCAGCCGGTAACGCCGGGCCATTTCGTAATCGCAGCGGTTCATGGTCAGAAGAAGGTCGGTCCGTTTGGAGGTGAGTTTTTCTGCTCCCAGAAGAAGGGCACGTTTGGCAGCGGGAGTATTTTCGTCAAAGAGATAGCCATGGCTGGTATTCACTACCACCGTATCCAGCCCTCTGGCTGCCAGACGGGTAAAAAAAGCCGCCAGGGAGGTGTGGGTGCTGATAAGGCCGTATCCCTCCCTTTTCATCTCCTGCCGCAGCAGCCGGGCCGCCTGAAAATTGGCCGGGGCGGTGATGGACTTTTCGAAGGGGAGCTGTATTACCCGCCGGGCCTCCGGAAGCTCCCTGGGCGGTCCGCCGCAGGCGGCGTCCACCGTCCAGCCCAGGCCGGCAAAGGCGCGCAGATAAGGGCGGTGGAAGTTTGCGAGGTGGGAGTATGTAGAGGCGGTAAACAGGATTTTTCGTTCCATAGGCGGCCTCCAGATAATTTTTTTCTATTATACGACACACAGAGCTTGAAAGGCAAGGGGCAAACTTCTGGGAAAAAAGACAACTGTATTCTCGTTTTGACAGAGAAGAATAAATGTGATATAATAACACGCCATAAAAACAGAAAAAAGGCCGGGTGAAAGCTGCCCATGATCCGTGAAAATCAGCGGTTTTTGAATCATTTGAATATGCTTTTGGACGGGCTGCTGGTTTTTATCGCCCTGCCCGTCTCCTTCTGGCTTCGGTTTACCCTGTTTCCGGGGGTCCCCACGGTGCCGCTGATCCGGTATGTACAGGCGGCGGCATTTCTGGGCCCCGGACATGTGCTGCTCTACGCGTTTATGGGGCTTTACGAGTCGGTGCGGAAGAAGCGGCTCTACCGGGACCTGGGGGGAATCGTCTGGGCCAACACCCTGGGCTTTATCCTTTTCCAGATGTCCCTGTTCCTGCTGCGGGACGTCCACTTTTCCCGCGGCGCGCTGGTCATTTATTTCCTGCTGGTCAACTGCCTGACCGGAGGAAAGCGGATCTTTGTGCGGAAGGTCCTATACCGCTTTCGGAAGCAGGGATACAACCAGAAATTTGTGGTCCTTGTGGGGGCGGGCCCTCTGGCCAAGCGATATCTGGCTGAGCTGGAGCGGGCTCCTGAGCTGGGGCTGACCGTCAAGGGGTATGTTGCCGGCGGCGGAGAGAGGCTGCCCGCCCGGAAAAAGCTGGGGGATCTGTCCCAGATAGAGTCGGTGCTGGAGCGCAGCAGGCCGGACGAGGTGGTGGCGGCCCTGGAGATGGAGAATTATGCCCATATGCCGCAGCTGATCCAGGCCTGTGAGAAGAGCGGGGTCCGGCTGTCCCTCATTCCGTTTTTCGCCGACTATGTGCCCGCCCGGCCCCAGATCGACTTTATCAACAGCCTGCCCCTGATGAATCTGCGGCGTATTCCACTGGACAACCTGGGCAACGCCTTTATGAAGCGGTCTATGGACATTGTGGGCTCCCTTCTGCTGATTGCAGCAACCGCTCCCATTATGCTCTTTGCGGCGGTGGGGGTCAAGTTCAGTTCTCCCGGGCCGGTGATCTTCCGGCAGAAGCGGGTGGGACTGGGCAAGAGAGAGTTTTATATGTATAAGTTTCGCTCCATGCGGGTTAACGACAGCTCCGAAACCGCCTGGAGCACCGATACCGATGCCCGCAAAACCCGGTTTGGTTCCTTTATCCGAAAGTTCTCCATTGACGAGCTTCCCCAGTTTTTCAACGTGCTGAAGGGGGATATGAGCCTGGTGGGCCCCCGGCCGGAGGTGCCCTTCTATGTAGAGCAGTTTAAAGAGGAGATCCCTCTGTATATGGTCAAACACCAGGTCCGCCCCGGCATTACCGGCTGGGCTCAGGTCAACGGCCTGCGGGGGGATACCTCCATTGAGGAGCGGATCCGCCATGATATTTTCTACATTGAGAACTGGACGCTGCTTTTTGATATTAAAATCCTGTTTATGACTCTTTTTAAGGGAATCAAAAATCAGGAGAAGCTCCAGTAAAACGGGAGGTCATTGGAATGTCTTCTAAGAAAAAAGCGGCCGGCAGGGCCCGTGCAGCCCAGCCGCAGGCCGCGCCTCAGCCTCAGGTGCAGAACACGCCAAAACCCCAGGCCGCGTCCCGGCCGGCGGTGCAGGCTGCCGTCCCCTTCCCCTCCAGGTGGCGTTGGGTTCCCCTGGCCTTGATGGCGGTGTTTTTCCTGGGGACCTGTTTTGCAAACGGTTCCACCATCAAGGCGCTGGCCATGGCCATGGCCGCCGCGGCCGTTGGCTCCTGTCTGGTCCGTTTTTCCGTGGTGCGGGACAGGCTCTCCCTTCCCCTGGCGGGCGTGGCGGTCTGGATGGTGATGAACGGGATATCCAGCCTTTACGCCGCCGCCGGCAGGTTTGCTCTGGAGGAGTTTTTGAAACTGCTGATCGGCTTCTGTGTCCTTCTGCTGATCCTGGCCTGGTCCCGGAAGGGAAGGAACAGCGGCCGGGCGGCGGCCTCCGTCCTGTCCGGCGGCACCGCTCTGGCCAGTCTGTTCAGCATTGATATGCTCTCCACCCACTGGCTCAGCGGACCTCTGTTTGCTTTCCTGGGTCTGCTGACCCCAGATTACGCCGAGGTCAGTAAAACCTCGGTGGAGGCGGGAGTGCGGATGAACTCCCTCTACGGGAACCCCAATATTTTTGCCGGCGCAGCAGGCCTGGGGGTGCTGCTGGCGCTGGGGCTGGTGGTGACGGCGGAGGAGAAGCGGGAGCGGTGCTTCCACATCGTCTGCCTGTTCCTCAACGCCCTGGCTTTCCTGCTGGTGTTCAGCATGGGCGCCAGCGGCATGATCGCCCTGGCTTTCCTGGCGCTGCTCCTGCTGGAGCGGAAAGACCGCAAGGCGTCCCTGCTGGTCCTGATGGTAGAGACTTTTGTGCTGGCCCTGGCCGGCGCCTTTCCCATCTTCCTTACCTCCTTCAGCGGCTGGAACGGTTTTCAGCCCATTCCGCTGCTCTGCGCGGCGGGCGGCGCGGCGCTGCTGTGCCTGCTGGACGGGGCTCTCCGGCCCAAGCTGGAGGGTGCGCTGAAAAATGTCCGGTTCTTTGCTGTTCTGCTGGGCGGGGTATTGGTCCTGCTGGCGGCCTTTGCCGCTTCGGCCATGAATGTGACCGGACCTGCCGATCTGGCGGCAGGAGAGGGGCTGCGCAGGGCGGAGTACCCGGATACCGGCACGTATACCTTAAACATCCAGGCCGACGGGCCCGTTTCGGTGACCATTGAGAGCCAGAACCGACAGGAGACCATGATGCATACCAGCACCGTACTCTACTCCGGTCAGGCCGACGGTGCGGTGTTCACTGTGCCCGAGGAGAGTCTGGTTACCTATTTCAACTTCTGGGCAGAGGAGGACCTGACCCTGCGTGAGGCCGTATTCGGCGGGGATTCGGGAAGCACGGCGCTGAAGCTGGATTACAAGCTGCTGCCCGGCTTCATCGCCAACCGCCTTCAGGGCCTTTTTGCCAACGAGAACGCCATACAGCGCGTGGTGTTCTTTGCCGACGGCATGAAGCTTTTCCGCAAGAGTCCTGTCATCGGCCTGGGCCTGGGCACCTTTGAGAGCGCCTCCCCCGGGGTCCAATCCTTCTACTACGAGACCAAGTACACCCACAACCACTATGTGGAGACCCTTCTGACCACCGGCGTGGTGGGCCTGATTCTCTTTGTGGGGATGCTGGGGCTGTGCGCCGTGGCCGTCTGGAAGAACCTGCGCCGGAAGGAGGAGGCTGATGCTCTTGCCCCGGCCCTGGGGGCGGGACTGGTCTTTATGGCGGGGCACGGCGCGGTGGAGGTGGTGTTCTCCTCCTGCTATTACCTTCCCCTGGCCATAGGGGTGCTGGGCCTGATATGCCTGTGCTGCGGCGGAGAGCTGCCTCTTTTCCCGGGGAGGGAGAAGGTCCGCAGCTGGAGTGTGGCAGGGCTGTGCGGGGCTGTGACCCTTTACGCCATCCTTCTGGGGCTGAATATGCGTGCGGCCGACATGGTGAAGAAGCAGCCCACCTTCGACAGTCTGGATTCTGCCATCTCTATGGATCTGTTCGAGAAAAACAGCTTTATGCTCTCCTATGTGGTCTCTGCCCAGGACCTGGACATGGATGAAAACTGGGATATTTACCTCAAGGCCAATGAGTATGCGGGCCGTCTGGCCCAGGAGGACTCCAACACCATTCCGCCCTATCTGGCCCGGTTCTATTTTGCCACCGGCCAGCCGGAGGAGGCTGTCGCCATGCTGAAAAAGCATGTTACCTTCCTCTCGGCGGACAGCGAGGCATGGCAAGCCGCCTTTGAAATTCTGATGTTCAGTTCCAGCGAGTTTCCCCAGTGTAAGCAGGCCACGGCAGAAATTTATCAGATGTTCCAGGACTGGAACGAGCAGCACATGGGGACCCTCACCCTGACGGAGCTCAACCAGCAGTATATTCAATCGGTTTTGGGCGGATAACGCGGCTTGCGCCGTCCCCTTAGAGTATGCGGCTGTGCCGTATTTGAGTAAAAGATAAAAATCCCCCGCCGGCATCCAGGGCATCCTGGAAGGGCGGGGGATTGTTATTCTTCCGAGGGAGAATTTAGCTTTTAAAAACCCAGAATTTGTTCATCAGATAGTTGTAAAAGATGGTAACGCAGGCTGTAGGCAGCTTGGCCAGCATGTTTACCCAATTTTCCGGTATGATTCCGGCCAGAACCGGCGCGGAGAACAACCGGGTAAACACGGCCAGGCTCAGGGAGGAGATCAGGAGATAGCCCGCACTGGTAAGCAGGTAGCGTCCGGCCTCGCCCCGGGTGACTCTGTCCTTTTTTTGAAAGGTCCAAAATTTATTCCACACAAAGGAGTGAATGCTGGCTACCACGTAGGCGACGGCGTTGGAGATATAGAGCCCGGCGGCCACCGCTGTGCCCAGCAGGACCAGCGTGGGTCCCTCCCCGATGACCCAGCGGTCCATCACATAGAATACCACAAAGTCCACCAGGGTGTTGAGCACGCCGATGATGCCGAATTTAAGGAATTTTTTCGGGTCAAAGACCCGGATCAGACGGATGAGTTTTTCTTTCATAAATTGCTCCTGCACATTGGCGTTCCGGCCGTTACTGCCTGTCCTTCCGCACGGCGCGGCGAATGCGGAATACGTCCCGGAACATCCGGAGGCTGTCCTTGACCACGTTTACCTTGGATTCCCGGAAATTGATAACAGATACGGGGATCTGCTCCACCTTCAGGCCCAGCTTGTCCGCCCGCATCAGGACCTCGAAATCGAAGGAAAAGCCGTCGGTGCCGCATCGGGAAAAAATCTGCCGGGCGGCGGCCTGCCGGTAGCCCTTGATGCCGCACTGGGTATCATAGGGCAGCCCGGACAGTATATGGGACAGCAGACCAAAGCACTTGGAGGCCAGAATCCGCAGGGGGGGATAGTTCTGATAGCCCTCGCCGCTCAGGCGCCGGGAGCCGATCACCAGGTCCGCCCCGGAGGCGGCAAAGCAGTCCAGCATCACGCCAAACACGTCCACGCCGTAGGCCAAATCGGCGTCGGTGCATAGGATAACGTCCCCCTGGGCGGCCAGCATGCCCACACGGACGGCCCGGCCCTTGCCGTGGTTGGGGGAGTAGTGCTCCAGCCGGACGCGGGGATCGCCGCAGCCCTGTATCAGCCCGGCCATATTGTCGGTGCTGCCGTCGTCCACAAGGACGATCTCATAGTCCTCTGTCAACTGGGCCAGCTTTGCGGAGACGGTGCGGATGGTGTCCAGTATGATTTTGCTCTCATTATACGCGGGTATGACCAGAGATACCTTCATAGGCTTGAAAGCCTCCTGTTTCAGCTTGCAATTTTTTCCCATCATATACTTTTCTTCCCCAAATGTCAAGGGAATTCCTCCGGGGGGTGCGGGCGGCAGGAAACAAGATTTTTCTCTTGCGTTCCTGGAAAAAAACAGTTATACTGGTAAATGAAAGAGCGGGGCCGGACCCTCCGGCCATTCCCCGCCGGAGAGGTCCGGCAATACTAAATTTTAGGAGGAAAACAGTTATGAAAGTAGCGATTTTCGGCGCCGGCACCATGGGCAGCGGCATTGCTCAGGTTTTTGCGGCCAAGGGGCACACCGCCCTGATGTATGCCAGCAGCGTGGCTTCCGCCCAGCGGCACAAGGACAACCTGGACAAGTCCCTCCAGAAGAGGGTGGACAAGGGGAAGATGGACCAGGCCGCCAAGGACGCCCTGATGGCCAACGTGTTGGTGGAGGAGAAGTCCGCGGCTGCCGACGCCGATCTGATCATTGAGTGCGTCAAGGAGGATATGGCCACCAAGAAGGAGCTGCTGGGCGAGCTGGACGCCATGTGCAAGGAGGGTACCATCTTTGCCTCCAATACCTCCTCCCTGTCCATCACCGAGATGGCCCTGGGCCTGAAGCACCCCGTGATCGGGATGCACTTTTTCAATCCCGTCCCCAGCATGAAGCTGGTGGAGGTAATCCGGGGGGCCAACACCACCCAGGAGACCTTTGACTTTATCTTCAACCTGTCCAAAGAGATTGGCAAGGAGCCCGTCGAGGTGGCTGAGGCCCCCGGCTTTGTGGTCAACAAGATTCTCATCCCCATGATCAACGAGGCCGCCGACCTGCTGTACACCGGCGTGGCCTCCGCCGAGGGCATCGACACCGCCATGAAGCTGGGCGCCAATCACCCCATGGGCCCCCTGGCGCTGGGCGACCTGGTAGGCCTGGACGTCTGCCTGGCCATTATGGACACCCTGTATAATGAGACCGGCGATCCCAAGTACCGCGCCTCTCTGCTGCTGCGGAAGATGGTCCGGGGGGGGCTGCTGGGCCGCAAGACCGGCAAGGGCTTCTACGACTACAGCAAATAAGATTTCTTTCACTCCCACCCCCGGAAGGGGTGGGAGTGAAATTTATGCGATTTTAATAACATGAACACACCGCCAGAATTGTCTGACGGTGTGTCTCTTTTTTTATCAAAATGGCCATTCAAATAAGATTGACACGCAGAGGGACTTACCATATAATTTAGACGCCAGATGCAGCCATAGAGGAGGACGACAGTATGAAACAGTTTTATGGTATGAGCCAGCGGGGAGATTTGAATGAGGCGCTCCAAGGCCTTTACCAGCCGCAGTTTATTATGCTGCTATCCAATAAAAACCAGTTTGAAAATCATGTAGCATTGCTGGAAAAAAGGTTTCCCGGTATTCCCAGCATCGGGTGCGTGGGAATGAGCTATAAGACGGGCATTGTAGAGAATGGCGTAGGTGTAATTGCTTTTTTGGATGGCGTTACAGCCGCCGCCAATGTGCTGGAGGAGGTATCCTCCATGCCGGTAAAATACATACGGCGCCTGGAACACGACATGCAGGCTGTAGGCGGCTCGGAGCGCGATACCGTCTGCATCGACTTTTGCGCCGGCAACGACGCCTGTGTGCTTACTACCATATATACCGCTCTGCGCAAGCGAGGCATCTCCCTGATGGGCGGTACCGGCGATCAGGGCGTTGTTTCGGCCAATGGGCACATTTATAAGGATGCGGTGGCTTATGGACTGGTACGGAACCAAAACGGCCGGGTCAAAACATATAAGGAGAATATCTACCATCAGCTGGGAGATTACCGTTTTGTGGCCTCCAACACGGACCGGGCCAATTATATTCTGGGAGCGCTGAACGGAAAGTCCGCCAAGCAGGTCTATAAGGATATTCTCCATGTGACAGATGAAGAGATACTTACCCGAACCTTCCAGAACCCCTTCGGAAAGATTAACGGAGACGATACCTGCATCATCTCCATCAAGGAGGTCAGCGGCAGCGCATTGGCCTGCTTCCGTCAGGTCAACGACTCCGATGTGCTCATCCTGTTGGAACTGGGGGACTACCGGGCCATTGTTCAGGATACCATTCGCCAAATCGACCGGGATTTTCCCCGGCGGTCAGCCGTCTTTTCGGTAAACTGTCTGTTCCGATACAAGCTGTTTTCCGAGCAGGGCTACATGCAGAACTATCTGCGGGATATGTCTGCGCTGGGTAATCACGCAGGCTTTGTAGGCTACGGGGAACATTACAACAACCGGTTTGTGAACCAGTCTATGACCTGTGTAGTCTTTGAGTAAGGGGGAGAAGGGCCATGTTGTTTCAAAAAAAGAGCCGTCAGGCGCACCCTGTTCAGGAGCAGAAGAGCCTCTATCCAGTGCTGCATGTGGCAAACAGTCTGAAAGAATATCAGCAGGAGCTGGTGAAAAAAGAGGTGTCATCCCTCTGGGAGCTGGGCCAGGTGGGCACGTCCTTTTCCAGTGTGCTGAAGGGAACAGACCAGTTCCAGAAGGAACTTCAGAATCTTGGAGACTCCTTTTCCAACATCAATGAGACAGCTGAGCAGTTTGGACAGGTACAGGAGGAGATTGCGCAGTCCATTACCGAGGCCAGAGGTCAGATGGAGGACCTGAATCAGGTTTCTGCACAGGTGCAGCAGTCCTTCGACGCCATGTCAGAAACCTTTGCCCAGCTGGAATCTGCTATCCGCAGTATCCAGAAATCCATGGGCAAGATTGTGTCCATTGCGGAACAGACCAACATTCTGGCTATCAACGCTTCTATTGAGGCGGCGCGAGCCGGTCAGGAGGGACGGGGCTTTGCGGTAGTGGCCGCCCAGGTCAAAAAGCTGGCAGAGGAGATCAAGGAACTGGCCGGCGAGGTGGACGGCGGGGTAAACGACGTGGAGAGTCGGGCAGGCGGACTGAGCCAAAGCATTGCCGGGGTCCAGCAGACGCTGGGGCAGAGCGCCGTAATTGTGGAGCAGACCGAGGGAAGCTTTGGGAAGATTACGGCGGCGGCAGCCGGAGCCACCGCTGTGCAGGACGGCATCGCCGAGGTGATTCAGTCCTCTCAGGGGGAGCTGCAGGTGCTGTGTCAGTTCTTTGACAAAATTAAGGAACAGTATCAGGAAGTCGTTACGCATATTGACTCTGCCAGCCGCCTGGGTACCACCAAGAGCGCCATGTTCGAAGACATGGACAACATGATTTCCCAGATACCGCCCCTCGTCCATGATTTTGAATCAGGAAACTGAACTGGCGTGCCGCCCATTGCCGGCTTTGCGCTGAGGTCGTGGAGCGTCTGCATTTGGCGGCGGCAGGGCGCAAACAGGCAGTACAGCCCGAGAGTTTTGACATATCAAGGCGTTCAGGCGCAAATATACGGAGAAATACCCGGCAAAAATCCAGGGAGGTTTCCCAAACGCAGAGGTTGGTTTGTGTTTCCCCCGCCTTCAGGCGGGGGAAACACCCAAATAAATCTTTTAAGCAGATGTTCCCCAAATCCGAGTATCTCTTGACAAGTCTCTTGATTCCTGATATAGTGTAGAAAATCAATATGTTACCGCCGGGTAACCTGGTTAACGTCTTTGCCGCTCCATAGGCCGTAGAAGGAGCGGCCGGGGGCGTTTTATTTTTTGCTTTGGAGGTCGTTTCCATGTTTGAGGGCAAGCCGCGGGCGCTGTTTTTCCGTTTTGCCGTCCCCCAGATGGTTGGTCTGCTGTTCAACTCCGTCTATACCATTGTGGATGGAGTTTTTATTGGCCATCGTCTGGGGCGGGGGGCTATGGCCGCCGCCGCTGTGGCGGTGCCGCTGATCGAGATACTGATCTCGGTGGCCATCGCCGCCGGCGCTGGGGCGGGGGTGCTCATCGCCACCCGGCTGGGGATCGGGGACAGAGCGGGAGCCCGCCGGCTGTTCAACACCGCCGTCTGGATGCTGGGGGTGAGCGGCCTGCTGGTCTGCGCCCTGGGGAACCTGTTTCTGGAGCCCCTGGCCTGTCTGCTGGGGGCCTCGGAGGAGGTGCTGGCTCCGGCCTGTGATTACCTGTGGTTTATCGTTACCTTCGCCCCCTTCCAGCTGTTCAGCTTCCTGCTGGGGGGCATGGTCCGCAACGACGGGCGGCCCGGGCTGGCCATGGCAGCCATGATTGCCGGAGCCGGGTCCAACATCCTGCTGGACTATGTGTTTATGTATCCGCTGAACCTGGGTATCCGGGGGGCGGCCCTGGCCACCGCCCTGGGCCCAATCTTCAGTGTGCTCATCCTGCTGCCTCACTTTCTGGAAAGGAAGGGAGAGCTGTACTTCCTCCTTGTCCGGCCCAGGCTGCCGGAGGCTGGAAGCATCCTGCTCTGCGGCTTTCCCTCCTTTATGATGGAGTTCTCCATCGGTATCGTCACCTTTCTTTACAACTTGGCCATCACCCGCTGGGGATACGAAGAGCTGGGTCTGGCCGCTTATCTGGTTATCGGGTATCTGATGCTGATTTTGCTTACCTTATTTCTGGGTATGGCGGAGGGTCTCCAGCCGGTGTTCAGCCGATTTATGGCCTCGGGCGAGGAGGAGCGGAACCAGGCGCTGCGCCGTTTCTCCACCGGAGTGTTTCTGGGTGTGGGACTGGTCAGCTGCGTCCTGATTTTTGCAGGCTCCCGGTGGTTTTACCTCCTTTTCGCACCGAAGGACCCGGAGCTTGCCACCTTTGCTGCGGAGAAGTCGTTCCCCTACTTCTGCGGATTCTTTCTCACCGGCTTTAATCTTCTGATGATCTCCTTCTGGCAGGCCACCCGGAGGACGAGCCGGGCGCTGGCCTTTTCGCTGCTGCGCAGCGTGGTCCTGCCGCCGGCGCTGATTCTGGCGCTGCCTGCCCTTCTGGGCCGGGAGGCAGTGTGGTTTTGCCAGTCCGGGGCCGACGCGGTTACTGCGCTCTTCGTCATTTTTGCCCTTGTATCTCCCGGCCGGTCTGTGGTACAATCGACCGACCCCGCAAAAGCCGGGGTGAGAAATGAGGAATGTCTATGAAAATCAGAATAGTTACCGATTCTGCCTCCGATCTGCTTTCCCCCCACCGCCCGGAGATTACCGTCCTGCCCATGACCATCACCTTTGGCCGGGAGGAGTTCCGGGACGGAGTGGACCTGACCCACCGCCAGTTTTATGAAAAGCTCATCGAGGGGGAGGAACTGCCCACAACCAGCCAGATCGCCCCCGCTCAGTTTGAGGAGGCTTTCCGCACTGCCGTGGAGGCGGGGGAGACCGTGGTGGCCGTGGTTCTGTCCGCCAAGCTGTCCGGGACTTATCAGAGCGCCTGCATCGCGGCAGAGGAGTTCCCCGGGAAGGTCTTTGTGGTGGACAGCGCCAACGCCACCATCGGAGAGCGCATCTTGGTGGAGCGGGCCGTCCAGTTGATGGACCAGGGGCTGGATACCTCCGCCATTGCCGGCCGGCTGGAGGAGGAGAAACAGGATATCCGCCTGGTGGCCCTGCTGGATACCCTGGAGTACCTCAAGCGGGGCGGCCGGATATCCGCATCCGTGGCTCTTGTGGGCGGCCTGCTGGCCATCAAGCCGGTGGTGGCCGTCCAGGACGGCGAGGTGGTGGTGCTGGGCAAGGCCCGGGGCTCCAAGAACGGCAATAACCTGCTGGTCCAGGAGATTCAGAAGACCGGCGTGGACTTCTCCCGCCCCTATAAACTGGGCTACGCCGGATTGAACGACGCGCTGCTGCAGAAGTACATTACCGACAGCGCCGCTCTGTGGGAAGGGCACGCCGACTCCCTGCCCACCGGCACTGTGGGGGGCACCATCGGCACCCATGTGGGCCCCGGCGCCATCGCCGTGGCGTTTTTCCGGAAGCGCTGACAAAAGGGACGGTCCCGAGGACCGTCCCTTTCGCTTTATACCTTCTCTACCGGGAAGAGCACCCCGGTCTCCAACTGATCGACAGGCGTGTTGTCAGGGTCGCCGAAGTAGCGGTCCATGGCGGGGCCGCAGATCCGGTACTCAGTGTGCTCCGCCAGCCAGGCGCACAGGGCGTCGTAGGCCAGGTGCAGCTTCTCATAGGCCCCTCTGTGCTGCACCGCCGCGCAGAGACAGGCGGGCTTGATCTTGATGTCCGGGCCGTCCTGGGCGACTACCATCTGGGCTTCCACGTCGGAGTGCTCCGGGTTGAACGCCTCATCGTGGTAGCACATCTGGATGGGGCCCGCCTGGGTCAGCCCGCGGGCGGCCGCCTCGCGGAACAGCCGCTCAAAGAAGTCGTGGTACCGGTCTGTGCCGATGGTCTCCCGGATGGAGAAGACCTTTTGTTCCGGGTCCTGGATCAGGACCACATGGTAAGGTGTTTCAATCATCATTGTTCCCTCCATATGGAGGATGTCCGCCTCAAGCTGGTGAATCAGCGCCTTTCGGATGTCCAACTCCCGATAGAGGTCCAGCCGCCGCTGCCGCAGGATCGGGAGAAGCCGGCTGTCCTCCAGCTCCAGCAGCGGCCCAATCTCCCCCAGGGGAAACCCGTAGCCCTTCAGCCACTGTATCTTTACCAGGTCAGACAGCTGTTCCTGCCGGTAGTAGCGGTAGCCGTTGTCTCCCACCACCTCCGGGTGCAGCAGACCCAGAGCGTCGTAGTGCCGCAGCATCCGAGGGGTGACCCGGCTCAGCCGGGAAAAATCACCGATGGTCAGCATGACATTCCTCCTGAATTTGTCCCCCGATTCATGTGGGTGTTTCCGGTCTGGAAACTTCTTTTGTGTTCCCGCCCCGCGGGGACGGGAACACAAATATTGGGGGCATTTTGTTGTGGGAACCGGTTCCTGGATTCAGGGTAAACCCTCACACAGTGGGAATGTCAAGCGTTTTTTCAAAAAATTTTCCGGCGCAGGCGTGTGCCCGCATACCGCCGCCGCCCAGCCGGGGCCGGACCAGGCACGGAACCACAGCCCGTCCAGCTGGACGGGGCCTGCCTCCGGAAGCGGAACCCGGATCTCCCGAATGGAGGCTGTCAGACCTTGGCCGCTCTCCTTGACCCGGCTCTCCTTCAGGGCCCACAGCAGAGTAAAGGCGGGCCAGAGATCCGGCTGGTTCTCCAGCCAGGCCAGCTCCTGAGCGGAACATACCCGCCGGAGCAGGGAGGGACGCCGCTCCCGCACCACCTGAATATCCACTCCAACAGGAGCGCTGTCCAGGGCGCACAGAGCCAGGTCTCCGCTGTGGCTCAGGTTGAAGTGGAGGTTCTGCCGCTCCGGAAAAAAGGGCTTGCCCTGCTCCATCCGGGCAATCTCGGGCAGAGGGGACAGTCCCCAGGTCTCCAGGACCGCCAGAGCCAGCAGCTCCCGAGCCTGGGCGCGGGATGTCAGTCCCGCGCAGCTGTAAATGACCATGAAAATCCCCTCCCTCCTTTTCAGTATACCAAAAAGAGAGGGAGAGGACAACCGTTTTAAACAGCGGGAGATGCCAGATGGTGTTGCTTCTAACAAGGCAGGGGCAGCCAGGAGCCCACAGCAGCCAGATCCCGGAAGAGCAGCCCCTCCGGAGGATAGAGGGTGAACCAGGCGATCAGTCCGGCCAGAAGGACGGCGGCAAAGACCGGCAGCAGCCATTTTACCCCGTTGAAGGGGCCGGAGAAGCGGGTGGGCAGCCAGAAGCCCAGGGCCGTCACCAGGACGAATATGGCGATATCCACCCACATGGCTTCGCCTCCCAGGCTGATATGGTATATCCAGCCCAGAATCAGGATGAGGAGGCACAGCAGGGGCAGGACCAGCAGCCAGGGGCGGACGCCGCCCGGACGATCCCGGTTTAGAAGAAGAGCCGCCCCCAGATAGGGCCAGAAAATCAGCTTTACATGTTCCCAGAGACTCTCGTTGACCGGGGAGAACAGGGCGGTCAGGGCGTTGGGCAGCCAGCCATACAGGAAATGAAGGGCGCAGCCGGCCAGCAGAACGGCGGCAAAGGTCAAAATCAGCTGTCGCTTGGGATAGATCATATCTCTCGCTCCTTTCGCTACAACCTATGCAGAAGAGGAGCCTTTCATACAGGAACGCATAAAAATTTCCCCTTTGGAAAGGATAGACAGCAGCATAACCAAGGAAGGAGCGATCTGATTTGAGCATGACCAACCAGGACTACGGCAAGCTGGTCAACGAGCGGTCGGAGCCCTCGCCCATGGGGAAGAACATGGTCTGGGCCTTTTTGGTGGGGGGCGCAATCTGCGCAGCCGGCCAGGGGCTGAGCGGCCTGTATCAGAGCTATGGTCTGGACAAGGAACAGGCCGGTACGGCCGTCTCTGTCACGCTGATTTTTGCCGCCGCCCTGCTTACCGGCCTGGGGCTGTTTGACAAGCTGGCCAAGCGAGCGGGGGCGGGCACCCTGGTGCCCATCACCGGCTTTGCCAACGCCATGGTGTCGCCGGCGCTGGAGTTTAAAAGCGAGGGTCTGGTTACCGGAACGGCGGCAAAGCTCTTCACCGTAGCCGGGCCTGTCCTTGTATTTGGCATCAGCGCCAGCGTAATCTACGGACTGATTTTATGTCTGCTGCAAAGCTTTTGAGGCTGGGGCCCGCGCCAGATCATCCGGCGCGGGCCCATATCCGCTGTGCCGTCTCCTGCCGCCGCTGGAAAAACGGGGACAAAAAAGCGGGAGATTGCAAGGTTTTTTGTGATTTTTTCACTTGCGCCTCTGTGAAAAATTTGTTATAATGCTCTTTACTTAATAGGGTTTCAGCTTCCGGCAGTCAGCCGGCCAAGGATTAATAAGGAGTGACAAAAATGGGTTTATTTGGATCACAGCCAAAGCAGGAGCCGGTCAGTGCGCCCCTCTATGAGGAGGAGCCGTTTGACGAGCTGCCCACCCTGCCCAAGGCGAAGAGCAGCACCATCATTGCCCCGGGAATCACCTTTACCGGCGTGATCCGCGGCGAGGGCAATGTGCAGGTGGAGGGCCGGCTGGAGGGCGAGATCGACCTGAAGGGCGGCGTGGTCGTGGCGGCTGGAGGGATGGTTCAGGGTCCCATTACGGCCGATGCGGTGCGGGTGGCCGGCGACGTCCAGGGCAGCATCACCGCCCGGGAGCACCTGTGTCTGGAGCGCACCGGCGGCATTCACGGGGATGTGACCACTGCTTCCCTGGTGGTGGAGAACGGCCGGCTGGATGGCAGCAGCACCATGCTCCCCCCCCCCGAACGCACCTATGAACCCGAGGTGGTCAGCCAGGACCTGCGTTTTGGCGACAGCTATCGCCTGGATGAGGAGTAAAGATGACAAGGCGGCCCGGAGAATTTTCTCCGGGCCGCCCGTTCTTTTTACCGGTCAGGCCGCTTCGATGTTGTGTTTTTCGGCATAGCCGGTGAGAATCAGGGTGAGGGCGCCGTCGCCGGTGACATTGCAGGCGGTGCCGAAGCTGTCCTGGAGAGCGAAAATGGCCAGCATCAGGCCCCGGCCGGTCTCGTCAAAGCCCAGTACGCCGGCGATCAGCCCCAGGGAGGCCACCACAGTGCCGCCGGGGACGCCGGGAGCGCCGATGGCGAACACCGCCAGCAGCACGCAGAACAGGAGCATTGTGCCTGGTTCAGGCAGTCTGCCGTAGAGCACCTGGGAGACGGTCATGCAGAAGAATACTTCAGTGAGCACAGAGCCGCACAGGTGGATGTTGGCGAACAGGGGAACGCCGAAGTCCACCATGTCGGAACGCAGGTTTTTGCTTCTGTGGGCGCACTGAAGGGCCACGGCCAGGGTGGCGGCGGAGGACATGGTGCCCACGGCGGTGAGATAGGCGGGGCCGTAGTGCTTCACCACCTCGATGCCAGACCGGCCGGAGTAGGCCCCGGACGCCCCGTAGAGGACGGCCAGCCAGATATAGTGACCCGCCATTACGATGACAATGGCGATGAGAAAGACGGGCAGCTGCTTGGTGATGGAGCCGTTCCAGCCCAGCTGATAGAAGGTGGAGGCGATAAAAAAGGGCAGAATGGGGATGACCACCTTTTTCACAATATCCAGTACGATATTCTGGAACTCCTCCAGAATGGCGGCGATGGTCCGGGCGCGGGTCCATACGGCGGCCAGGCCGATAAGGACGGAAAACACCAGTGCGCTCATCACCGGCATGATCTGGGGGATGGCCAGCTCAAAGGGGACAGGCAGGCCCGCGCCCTCCTCGGCGGCGGCGGCGATGTTCAGGTGAGGGATGATGGCGTAGCCCGCGCCCATGGACATAAAGGCAGCCAGCACCGAGCTGACGTAGGCAATCACGATGGCCACCCCCAGCAGCCGGGTGGCGTTGCTGCCCAGCTTGGTGATGGAGGGGGCGATGAAGCCGATGATGATGAGGGGCACGCAGAAATTGATCAACTGGCCCAGAATGTACTTGGCGGTGCCGATGACATTGGCCACTGCGCCGGCGAAGGGCAGAGCGCTGTCCTGAGGGATGAGCAGGCCCAGCACGGCGCCCGCGATTACGCCAATGAGCAGCTTTAGAAGGAAGTTTTCCGATTTTTTCATACATATCTCCTTTCCCTGATGGCGACACACAAATCGCTGAACGCTATCATAGCACACTATGCGAAAAAAGGCAAATTTATGTTTCAGGCGGGCAGGGTATGCTCAAGCAGGATTTTTATTCCCATACCTATAAGAATCAGCCCTCCGGCCAGCTCCGCGTTGCTTTTGAGCCGGCTGCCGCACAGGTCGCCCACCTTTACCCCCAGAGCGGACAGAACGAAGGTGGTCGCGCCGATGAGCAGGACGGCGGGCAGAATGTCCACCTGGAGAAAGGCGAAGGTGACCCCCACAGCCAGGGCGTCGATGGAGGTGGCCACTGCCAGAGGCAGCATGGCCCGGGGGGAGAAGGAGCAGTCCAGCGCCTCGGCTCCGCCTCCTCTGGATTCCCGCACCATGTTGAAGCCGATCAAGCCCAGCAGGAAAAAGGCGATCCAATGATCCACCGAGACAATCAGACTTTGGAACCGTACGCCCAGCAGCCAGCCGATGAGGGGCATCAGAGCCTGGAAGCCGCCGAACCAGGCTCCGCAGGTGAGGCAGTGGTCCATCCGAGGCCGCCCGGCGGCCATCCCCTTGCAGACGGATACGGCAAAGGCGTCCATGGACAGGCTTACCGCGATGATAAAGAGCTCGTACATCCGCATAAAAAGACCTCCTTACAGGGAGAGGATAAGAAAAGAGACCCACCTGTCCTCCTGGGACAGGTAAGTCTCGTCATTTCAGGCCCGGCCAGGAGGAGGATCCTCCAGTATGTTGACCGGGCCGCGCAGGCGCGCCGGCTACTCCCTTACTGTTAGGTGCCAGTGTACCATAGACCTCCACCCCTGTCAACCTATTTTTGGGGGGAGGAAAATATGACAGGGCCCGGCTGTTTCGGCCGGTCAGACGGCGTTAAACGGTTGTAAATACAGGTTCTTATATATTGGCGTGGGCCAGCTGAGGCTCCCGCTCCAGGGCTGGCTTCTCCTCCCGGGTGCGGACGGGCTCGGTGTGGGTCAGGCCCCTGGCGTTGGCCAGCATCAGCTTGATCCGGTTCTCCTGATTGATGCGGGTGGCGCCGGGGTCGTAGTCGATGGCCACCACGTTGCTGTAAGGGTAGTCGTCCTTCAGCTTGCGGATCATCCCCTTGCCCACGATATGGTTGGGCAGGCAGCCAAAGGGCTGGGTGCATACGATGTTGTTGGTCCCCGAGTGAATGAGCTCCAGCATCTCGGCGGTGAGCAGCCAGCCCTCCCCCATCTTGTTGCCGTCCCCCAGATAGCCCCGGACCAGCTTGTGCAGCTCCTGGAAGGGGCCGGGGGCGCGGAAGCGGCCGGAGCGCTCCAGGGCCTCGATCATGTCCCGCTGGCAGGCCTCAATGTACTTCATAAACAGGGTGCAGCCCGCCTTTTTGATCCACTTGCCGCCGTAGAGCTCCACGTCGGCCACCCGGTTGTAGATCTTGAAGATAATAAAGTCGGTCAGCCCGGGTACCACCGGCTCCACCCCCTCGGACAGGAGGAATTTTTCCAGATTGTTGTTGCCCAGGGGGGCGAATTTCACATAGATCTCGCCTACCACACCCACCCGGATCTTGGGCCCGCCCTCCACCGGGATAGCGGCAAAGTCGGTGCAGATCGCGTCAAAATTAGCCCGCATCTGCTTGCGGCTCATGCCCTTTCCGGCCTGAAAGCCGTCCACCAGCTTCTGGGACCAGCGGTCTGTCATCTCGTCGGCGGCTCCCGCCTCCACCTCGTAGGGCCGGACCTGGTTGGCCACGTTGACGATGATATCGCCGTACATCATGGCGTACACCGCCTTGCGGATAAAGGGAAGGGTGAGGGAGAAGCCGGGGTTCTTCTCCAGTCCGGACAGGTTCACCGACACCACGGGGATATAGGCCATGTCCGCCTTTTCCAGCGCCTTGCGCAGCAGGTGGATGTAGTTGGAGGCCCGGCAGCCGCCCCCGGTCTGGGTGATGAGCAGCCCCACCTTGTGGGGGTCATACCCCCCGTGCTTCACCGCGTCGATGAGTTGGCCGATCACCAGCAGGGCGGGGTAGCAGGTATCGTTGTGGACGTACTTCAGCCCCTCGTCCACGATTCCCCGGTGGTTGGTGGTGAGCATATCCACCTTATAACCCTCGCACTCCAGCAGCTTTTTCATCATGCCGAAGTGGACCGGGAGCATCTGGGGCATGAGGAGGGTGTACTCCGCCTTCATCTCCTTGGTAAACAGCAGGCGGCCGGTGTCGTCATAGACCAGTTTTGCCATATCAATGCTCCTTTCTGGCCTCAATCGCGGCCATCAGAGAACGAATCCGAATTTTGACCGCCCCCAGGTTGCTGATATCGTCGATTTTCAGCTGGGTATACAGCTTGCCGCCCCCCTCCAGAATGGAGCGCATCTCGTCGCCGGTGATGGCGTCGATGCCGCAGCCGAAGCTGACCAACTGGATTACCTCCATGTCAGACTGGGTGCAAACATACCGGGCGGCGTTATACATCCGGGCGTGGTAGGTCCACTGGTTGAGGACATGCCGGGGGGCCTTATCCTCCAGCCAGGCCACCGCGTCCTCAGTGACCAGTACAAAGCCGTAGGAGGTAATCAGGTCGTTGATGCCGTGGTTGATCTCCGGATCCATGTGGTAGGGCCGGCCGGCCACCACCAGGATTGGCCGCCCCTCGGCCCGGGCGTTGTCGATGTAGGTCCGGGCGGTGTTCCGCAGGTCGTTTTTATAGGCGTCGTAGGCGATATAAGCCGATTTCACTGCCGCCGCCGTCTCCCGGCGTGGGACCTGGAACTCGTTGAAAAACCACTCTCCGGCCTTGCGTTCCATATCCTTGGGGCGGTGGAGCCCGAAATACGGGTAGAGGTAGCGGACCTGTTTCAGCTCGGGCACGTTGGCGGCCAGCAGCTCGGGGTAGTAGGCCACCACGGGGCAGTTGTAATTGTTGTCCCCCGCCCCCTCGTCGAAGTTGTAGGGCATGCAGGGGTAAAAGATGGCGTCTACTCCGGCCTCCACCAGAGCCTCCGCGTGGCCGTGGAGGAGCTTGGCGGGGTAGCATACCGTGTCCGACGGGATGGTGCGCTGGCCCTTGAGATAGACCTTTCGTGAGGACTCGGGGGAGAGAACCACCTCAAAGTTGAGCTTGGTAAACAGCTCAAACCAGAAGGGCAGGTTCTCATACATGTTCAGCCCGAAGGGGATGCCGATCCTCCCCCGGGAGCCGTCCCCCTCCCCTCTGCCCTGGAGTGAGCGGAGCTTTGCATATTTATACCGCATCAGGTCGGGCAGGCGGCGGGGCTCCTCCCCCAGGGGGCGGGAGCACCGGTTGCCGGAGACAAACCGCCGCCCGCCGTCGAAGGAGTTGACGGTGAGGGAGCAGTGATTGGTGCACAGCCCGCAGGTGGCGGGCCGGGCAGTGTGGGAAAAGGATTCCAGCGCCCTGGCGCTCAGCAGGGCGGACTTCTCCAGCCCCAGGTCCCGGGCGGCCAGCGCGGCGCCGAAGGCCCCCATGATGCCGGCGATTACCGGGCGGGTGACCTCCCGTCCCAGCTCCTGCTCAAAGGCCCGGAGCACCGCGTCGTTGAGAAAGGTGCCTCCCTGAACCACGATATGTTTGCCCAGGTCGTCGGCAGAGGCGGCCCGGATCACCTTATAAATAGCATTTTTCACAATGGAGGTGGACAGCCCGGCGGAGATATCCTCCACGCTGGCCCCGTCCTTCTGTGCCTGTTTGACGCTGGAGTTCATAAATACGGTGCATCGGGAGCCCAGGTTTACCGGCTTGGGGGTGAACAGGCCCAGACGTGCGAAGTCGGCGATGCTGTAGCCCAGCGCCTTGGCAAAAGTCTCAATAAAGGAGCCGCAGCCCGAGGAACAGGCCTCGTTGAGCATGATAGAGTCCACCGCCCCGTTGCGGATCTTGAAGCACTTCATGTCCTGCCCGCCGATGTCGATGATGAAGTCTACCTGGGGTTGAAAGTGGGCGGCGGCCTTGTAGTGGGCCATAGTCTCCACCAGCCCCAGGTCACAGTTGAAGGCGTTTTTGATCAGGTCCTCGCCGTAGCCGGTAACGGCCGCGCCCTTGATTGCAATTCGGTCTCCGCACAGCCGGTAAATCTCCCTCAGCTGTTCCAGCACGATGGATACCGGGTTGCCCTGGTTGGAGTGGTAGTAGGTGTACAGCAGCCCGCCGTCGGGGGCGATGAGGGCCAGCTTGGTGGTGGTGGAGCCGGCGTCGATGCCCAGCCAGGCGGGGCCGGCATAAGTATGGATATCCGCCTCCGGAGGGCGGCTGGCGTTGTGCCGTGCGGCAAAGGCCTCGTACTCCGCCTGACTGGTGAACAGCGGCGGCATGGTATCCACCACCGTGGCGGTTCCGGCGCTGTCCTCTAGCTTTTTCATCACCGTCTCAAAGAGGACGGGCTGGTAGTCGGTGGCGCACAGGGCGGCCCCCATGGCGGCGAAGCAGTCCCCGTCCTCGGGGAAAACGGCGTGGTCGGAATCCAGCCTCAGCGTCTCCACAAACCGCTGCCGCAGCCCCATGAGGAAGTGGAGCGGCCCGCCCAGAAAGACGATCCGGCCCTTCAGCTCCCGGCCCTGGGTGAGGCCGGCCACCGTCTGGTCCACCACCGCCTGAAAGATAGAGGCGGCCACGTCCTCCTTCCGCCCGCCCTGGTTGAGGATGGGCTGGATATCGCTCTTGGCGAACACCCCGCAACGGGAGGCGATGGGGTAGATTTTCTCATGCTTCAGGCTCAGCTCGTCCAGCTCGCTGACGGACACGTTCATCAGCGTGGCCATCTGGTCGATAAAGGCCCCAGTGCCCCCGGCGCAGGAGCCGTTCATCCGCTCCTCCAGCGCCCCGCCGAAGAAGATGATCTTGGCGTCCTCGCCCCCCAGCTCGATTACCGCGTCGGTGTCGGGGATGTAGGTATTCACGGCGGCGGCGGTGGCGTATACCTCCTGTACAAAGTCGATGCCGGCGGCGTCGGCCACCCCCAGTCCAGCGGAGCCGGTGATGGTGACCTTGATATCCTGGCCGGAGAGCATGTCCCGGATGGAGTTCAGCGTCTCCAGAGCCCGCTCCCGGGTTTTGGAGAAATGCCGCTCATAGGAGCGGAACAGCAGCTTATCCTGTTCATTGAGGACCGCCACCTTCACGGTGGTGGAGCCGATGTCAATGCCCACGCGCAGACTCATAGGAGATACCTTGCCTTTCTAAACAAGCCTCCCTCTCAGAGGGAGCCTTTTTGCTATCCTATGATACTGATTTTTTGGTTGAAAAACAACGAAATTAACGGCATTTTAACGGGGTAAAAACGAAGAAAAGCGGGAAATTAACAGCCATCAGAATGGGCGAAAGCCACAAAACAGCAATAAAAATTTGGAAAAAGTGACAAAAAGAGGCCCCGGCGGCAGAGGCCGCCGGGGCTGGAAGCGGAATCAAATCAGTCGAACAGGTCCCGAATGGTGCGGTACAGCTCCGGGCTGCGGACGAATGCGGATGACGCGTCCGTATTCTGGGCGAAGGTCTTGTGGCGCAGGCAGACCGCGTCCTGCTCTGAGCCCGCCGACAGGATAAGCCGGTCGGCGTTCTCGTCGATGTCCCGGTCCGCATAGCTCTTCAGGCCGGTGCCCTCCACCTGGATGGTGACAACGTACTGCCCGTATTTCTCCTTGTCATAGTCGTCGGAAAACTGGTGATACAGCGCCTGGGTGAGTTGGTCTTTCAGAGCGGGGAGGTCCATTTCCACCTTCTGTCCCGGGTTGTAGTCCCCCGCGGTGACCGAGACCACGTCCCTGGGCTTCCAATAGGCGGCGAAGAGGGTGGGCTCCATGATCTCATAGGTCCAGCTGGAGCCGGGCATGCCGTAGATGGTGGGCGCGAGGCGGAGCACCGAGGGCTGGTCGGACAGGACGCTCCAGTCCTTCTCCCGCAGCTCCAGCATCCAGCCGCCGGCGTGGGTCTCGTCGCCCCCGTATTCCAGCAGGATGGCGCCGCTGCCACGGACCCGGTAGCCTCTGGAGAAGGTCACGCCGTCCTCTCCGCCGGGCCGGCCCTGGAGTCGGATGCCCTGCTCCCGCACAAAGTCAGGCTCGTATCCTCCCAGCTCCGCCCGGGTCATGGCAACGGGGATATAGGGGTCCTGAGAGACCAGCTCCTGGGTCCGGGCCAGGCTAGAGATGGTGCCGGCCAGGCTGGAGACGGTGTCGGGCAAACTGCTCTTGGTCCGGGTGCGCAGGAACTCGGTCCGGCCGCCCTCCTGCACGGAGTAGTCGCCGCTCCCCCGGGTCACATAGGTGTAGCCCTTCCAGGGAATCAGGGTGTAGGTGATCTCCCCCTCCCCGGTGGTCAGGATGATTCGGGAGGCGTGGATGGTGGCCTGACCGTCGGGCAGGGAGTCCGTGTCCTCCAGGGGGATCAGATAGGACAGGCTCTCCCTGACATTGGCCAGCAGGTCCGGGTCGGTGATGTCCTCCCGATAAAAGTAGCTGGAGTAGGAGGGCGGACGGTACCGGATGGAGGAGGCGCTTTCCGCCTCCCGGAGGAGCCGGTCCAGCGCAAGGGACCGGGTAAAGGCCCTGTTGGTCCGGGCCAGCTCGGCCAGCTGGCTGTAAACGTCCTCGGAGAAGGTGGCCAGCACCTCGATTTTATTTTCCTCCCGCTCCGGATACCACTGGAGCAGTACGCTGGCGCTTCCATCCTTGTAGTTTGACAGCCAGTAGCGGTGCTCCTCGCTGAACTGATAGGCCTCGTCGGGGCAGAGGACGACGGGGCTTCCCCCACCAAAGAGCATCTTCTCCAGGTCCTCCTGGGTGATGGGTGCCGGCTCTGTGTCAATACTGTTCTGAAGGTCCTCCAGCGTGGCGCCCTCCGGCGCCTGGAACGGCGGCCGCGCCTTCTCCAGCAGCTCCTTGGCCTGAGCCAGAGCCTCCGGGTTGGTGATGGGGGGCCTGGGCCCGGCGCTGGAGATCATAGGCTGGCCCACAAAGATGGACTGAGCGCTGTCCAGATCGGCCAGGAACCGCTCAAACTCCGGGGAGCCGGAGCCGGTGATCTGCTGCGTCCGGCTGCCGTTGGCCAGCCTTTCCAGGGTAGTGATCAGGTTGACGCCGGGCTTTGATATCAACGTCCCGCTGACCCCCTGGAGCTGGGCGGTCTCCCCCTCTTCCTCCCTGAGGTCCAGGTACTGCCGGTAGATGTTCCCCGGGAACAGATAGGTGCGGTCGTTCTGCCACAGGAGGGAGTATTCCATCTCCCCGCCCTCGAAGGTCAGGAGGACCCAGGACGTGTGCATCAGCGCCTTCGGGCTCAGGTCGGGCTGGGGGTCGCCGTCGTTCAGGGTGGTGACGCCCGACAGGGCCTCCTTCGCCTCGGCCAGCAGGTCCGGGGCGGTGATGGGGCTGGGGTAGAGCTTGCTGGAGTAAGTGGGTGGGATATAGCGGATAGCCGTGGCCCTGTCCACAAAGCTCTGGAAATTCCTTGGGGTGTTGTCTCCCCGCCCGACGAAGACGAACACCGCCGACAGTGCCACCAGGGCAATGACAGTGAAAAGAGCGGTTTTTACCGTCTCGGGCTTCTTTACCAGCCGGGCCACCCGCTGCTGGATGGACTTCTTTCCGCCCGTCATGGCAGTAGAGCAGGACAGCAGGTCGCCGGGCCGCAATGACCGGGCGGCCACCATATCCACCAGCGTCCGGCCGTAGGGAATGCGCTCGGCCTCCCCCAGCTGCCGGACCGCCCCCTCGTCGCAGGCCAGCTCCCCGTCCCCCTTGGATAGCCACACCGCCAGCCACACCAAGGGGTTGTACCAGTGGAGGGCCAGTGCCAAAATCCGCAGGAGGGACCAGATATGGTCCTTATGGGTATAGTGGGTCAGCTCATGGGCCAGCACGTGGCGCAGTGTGTCCGGATTCTCCGCCGCCTCTGGGGTCACATAGACGGCGGGCCGGAGCACCCCAAACAGGCAGGGGGAGGACAGTCCCTCCGCCGCGTAGACCGGAATGGGGGCGTCGATGCCCTCCAGCCGCTTCCGGCTCCGGCCCAGGCGGAGGAAAAAGCCCCAGTTGCTGTACAGGATTACCAGCAGGCACAGGGCCGTGCCCGTGCCCCAGATTGCCGTCAGCAGCTCCGAGGCGGGCATCATAAAGAAGTAGTGGGTGGCGTGCTCCCGGTCGACGACCACGCCGCCGGAGTAGTAGGCCCGGTCGGAATCGCTGCCGCTGTGCAGCGTCCGGTCGATGACGGTGCTCCCCTCCGTCAGGCTCTGATTGCCGGGGTAGACCTCGGTGGGCAGGGCGTACAGCATAGCCTCGTCCAGCCAGGGGTCCACGTCAGAGACCAGATTAGAGGCCAGCAGCGGCAGGGACTTCGAGGCGGCGGCGGGCAGCTCCACCTGGAAGGGGACCAGCAGCCGCAGGAGCACCACCCCCCACAGGGCGTACCGCAGCCGGGCGGACAGCCTGTCCCGGAACAGCCGCCGGACCGCCAGCACGATCAAAATCAGGATCGAGGATGTAATGGCCCATTGAACCAGCAGATTCATGTCTCTCCCTCCTCCGCTTTGCGCAGAATTTCATACAGCTCGTCAATTTCCGCCCTGGACAGGGCCTTGTCCCGGGCCAGGGCGGATACCATCAGCCCCACGCTGCCCTGATATACCTTGTCCAGGAAGGAGCGGGTCTCCCGGCGCACGGCCCGGTCCTTTTGGACGGCCGGGGCGTAGTGCTTCGTCCGGCCCTCCAGAGTGCACAGGACAAGCTTTTTGTCCTCCATCCGCCGCAGGGTGGTAATGGTAGTGCTTTTGGCCCAGTCCCGCCGCTCTCCCAGGGCGGCCACCAGCTCCATCACCGTCATGGGGGACTTCTCCCACAGGCAGTCCAGCACATACCACTCGCTGTTGGTCAGGTTGATGTTGTCCATCCTATCCAGCCTCCTTTGGTTTACTTTGTAGACCTATCATACCACAACTGGTCTACAATGTAAACCAGAAAATTTTAGTGTCCTAAACGCAGAAATATTGTTTGTGCTTCCCCCGCCGGAGGCGGGGGAAGCACGTCAATATATCTTCTCTGCAGACACTCCTTTTGGAGAATTTTAACTGGACTTTTTGGGCAAGCTGTGATAGACTGATTCCATTCAAAGCACACTGAACAAAGGAGGATTTTTTATGGATAACAAGGTCATGTACTCCCTGAGCTACGGCCTGTTTGTACTCTCCGCCCGCCGGGGGGACAAGGATAACGGCTGTATTACCAACACTGCTATTCAGGTGACCACCACCCCCAACCGCATTGTCTGCGCCGTGAACAAGAGTAATTATACTCACGACATGGTGCAGGAGACGGGTCGTTTTACCCTGTCTATTCTCTCGGAGGAGGCGGATTTCGAACTTTTCAAGCGTTTTGGGTTCCAGTCCGGCCGGGACACGGACAAGTTCGCCGGATTTGAGCAGCACACAGCAAAGGACGCCGACGGCATTCGCTACGTCACCCGGGGGACCAACGCCTGGATGAGCTGCAAGGTGGTGTCCGCCACCGACCTGGGCACCCATACCCTCTTTCTGGCCGACGTGCTGGACGGCGGCGTGCTCTCTTCCGTGCCCAGCGCCACCTACAGCTACTATCAGGCTCACATCAAGCCAAAGCCCGGCGCCCCCGCCCCCAGCGAGAAGAAGCGCTGGGTGTGCAAGGTCTGCGGCTATGTCTACGAGGGGGACGAGCTGCCAGCCGATTATATCTGCCCCCTGTGCAAGCATCCCGCCTCCGATTTCGAGCCGCTGGCCTGAAAAATTTTCAGAAACCCCGCTGCAAGCGCAACCTGCGGCGGGGTTTTGCGTCTGTTATAGTTAAGGAACCACTGAATAAATCGCCGCACATATCTTCACACCATAAATTTCCGCTGAACTGCGTCAGAAAAACTTGAAATCCGTCAGGATTCCTGCGTTTTTCTTCCTTGTCAGCGGAAAATTTCTGATGCAAATCTGCACACGTTGATTTAATCAGCGCTTTCTTAAAGAAGAGGGGAGGCTCTGCCATGGAGGACGGCAGAATCATCGATCTGTACTGGGCCCGGTCCCAACAGGCTATTGCGGCCAGCGAGGAGAAGTACGGCCCTTACTGCCACGCCATCGCCCGGCGCATCCTGGACCGGGAGGAGGATGCGGAGGAGTGCGTCAACGACACCTGGCTCCACGCCTGGAACGCCATGCCGCCCCAGCGGCCCGGGGTGCTGTCCGCCTTTTTCGGCAAGCTGACCCGGAACCTGTCCCTGGACCGGTGGCGGCGCATCCGGGCGGCCAAACGGGGCGGAAATCAGGTGGAGATAGCCCTCCATGAGCTGGAGGACTGTCTGCCCGACCGTCGCAGCCCGGACGAGAGGCTGGAGGCCGGGGAGACGGCGGCCCTCATCTCCGCCTTCCTCCGCCGCCAGAGCGAGCAGGACCGGGCGCTCTTTGTCCGGCGGTATTTCCACCTGGAACCGCTGAGCGAGCTGGCCGGGCGGTTCGGGATGCCGGTGGGGCAGGTGAAGTCGAAGCTCCACCGAATGCGGAATAAGCTTCGGCAGGAGCTGGAGAAAGAGGGGGTCGCGGTATGACTTCTGAACACTTATTGGATGCCATCGGCCTGCTGGACGACGGCCTGATCCGGGAGGCGGAGGCGTACCAACCGCACCGGCAGGATTACAGCCGCTGGATCAGTCTGGCGGCCAGCGCCGCGGTGGTTCTGACGCTGGGCTACGGGGCGTTTCAGCTGAAGGATATCGGTATGGGGGGCGGCGCGGCTCCGGAGAACCAGGGGAGCGACGGCGCGGCCGGCGCCCCCAGCAGTTCGGTCGGGATACAGGGCGTACCGTCGGCAGGTGTGGAAAGTCCGGACAACAGCTTTGCCGGCGGCGCCTCCGATATGGAGTTGCCGCCCGCCGCGGAGCCGGCCGACCCCTGCCTCCCTGAAGGGACGGAGAACCTGGCTGTCCTGATAGACGGCGGGCTCTATCGGAGCACGGGGGAGAGTGTCCGGCTCTCTCCCGACGAGGGGGAGGTGCGGTACGGCCTGTCCTGGGTTATAGAGGAATCCTGGGAATCCAGCCCCGAGCCGGACCGGCGCTGGCTAATGCTGGAGGACGGCCGCGCGGCCGTGCTCTGGGATGTCGAGGAGTGGGAATGGCTGATTTTCGCCCCGGCAGCAGAGCCATAAAACAGACGGTCTCCGGCGAGAGTGAACCGCCCCAAGTTGTGCGGACAGCACAAAAAAGCGGGCCTAAGTAAGAAAGTATAGAGGTTTAAGCGGAGTGGCGCAGCGCAAGCGGTGCCACTCCAGTCTTTAACTGGATGCGGTCATGATTGTAGAAGTAGATAAAATCAT
>CANEFX010000001.1 GCA_947426945.1 uncultured Bacillota bacterium | reverse complement strand
CACGCATCCACTCCCGCTCCATGTAATCGCGCACCTCCGCGATCCGCCTCATGCACCCCGCGTCGATCTCTACTCCGTACCCGTTCCGCGCTACCTTTACTACATCCTCAATGCTCAGGTCCACGCCGTTGAGAATTACCTTATCCATGAATTATCTCCTTATTATTTTCCTGACAATTAACCGGACTAATCCCTGACAACGCCGGTAGAGTCAACTTCCATGCCGTAGTCGTAGAAATTACCAGCTTCATCGACCTTAATAATGGAGATACCGCCTAAAACCTGGTCGCCATCCTCTTCAAAGTGAACGTCGTCACCTTGGAGTGCATGAGCCGGATCCAAGGTAAATACATAATCTTTGGCGTCAGTGGTATTTTTGATCCACTGCGCGACATTCTCCTTTGTGGCACCTTCCTCAATAGCTTGTTTCCACGCGTAAATAATCTGATAGCTAATGCCGCAGGGTTCCGAAGGCAGATCCTCTGTATTCCATGCCTCGTCAAAATGAGCATTCAGCTGCTTTGCGAACTCACGTTCGGAGTAGGGATTGAAAGCCAGCAGCATATAGACATTCTGCATAGCGTCAGCCCCGGCAATTTCAACCGTAGTCGCGTAGGCGATGCCAGAGCAGCCAGCGGTGGGAAGATCAAACCCCAGAGCGTGGGCTTGATTCAAATATAGGCCGGCATCATCATGAGCCATATAAATACACATTGCCTCACAGCCGGACCGCTGGAATTTATTAATAATGGTGGAAAAATCCTTTTCCAGGCCGGTATTATAGGTCTCTGCACATACGATGTCCACGCCAAGCTGCTTGGCAGTCTTTACACAGGACTCGTAATTTCCCACACCAGAGTCGGTATTCTCATAGAGAATTCCAATTTTGGAGAAACCAAGGTTATTTTTCAGGAACGCGACACAGGAGGGGGCAACGCCGTCATCACGGGTACCGAAACGGACATAATATTCCCATCCCTGCTGCGTCAGAGAGGGAGAGGAAGAACAGCAGGAGAAGAAGGGGAGCTTTGCAGTTTCATAGATAGGCCCGGCGGCCAGTGTCAGCGCGGAACCGCCGTGGGCAATGACAAACTGCAGATCATCCATATCTGCAAAGCGCTGCGCGACCAGAGCGGCCTCAGAGGCATCCTGTTTGTCGTCCAGTGCGACCAGTTCCAGCTGACGACCGTTCACGCCACCGGCCTCATTGATTTCCGCAATGGCCATTTCGGCGCCGCACTTCATCATTGCGCCATAGGTTGCTGATGTACCGGTCATGGCGCAGCCGATTCCGATTTTGTAGGTGCCTGGGTCTTTTGAGACGCTGTTTCCGCTCCCCGATCCCTCAGAGGGAGGCTGTGTACCCCCTCCACAGGCGGTCAACGAAATCAGCATCAGAATTGTCAAGAGAGCTATCAACATTTTTTTCATTTTTCTTCACTCCTGTTTTTAATTTTATTGTTACGCATTTCTCGCCATCGGACTCCCGCACCAAAATGCGCTACAACCTAATAATAACCACTCTTAAAGTTTTTATTTTACAGCTGTGGCAGCAATTCCCGTTTATACTCCCAGATATGCCCGGCGGACTGCGTCGTTATTAAGAAGCGTCTCGCTCTTTTCACTCATCGTGATTTCGCCGTTCACCAGAATATAAGCCCGGTCTGATACTGACAGCGCACGTTTTGCATTCTGTTCCACCAGGAAAATGGTAGTGCCCTCTTTTCGGATTTCCTCAATAATCTCATAGACCTCCTTGATAATCACAGGGGCCAGGCCGAGGGAGGGCTCGTCCAGAAGCATAATTTTCGGCCGGCTCATCAGCGCCCGGGCCAGCGCAAGCATCTGCTGCTCTCCACCACTCATATAGCCTGCACGCTGATTCAGCCGTTCGCCTAAAATTGGGAAGCGTTTGCAGTACTTTTCGATGTCCTGCTGGATTTCTTTATTGTCATTGCGGATATAAGCACCCGCCATAAGATTATCATATACGCTCAGGGTGGCAAATACCTGCCTCCCCTCCGGAACAAGCGCGATTCCTTCCTTTACAATGTCATTGGTGCTTTTCCCGAGTATGCTTGTCCCCTTAAAACTGATCTTTCCGGAGGCGGGCTTTTCCTGCCCCATGATGGTCTTCAGCAGGGTGGTTTTTCCAGCTCCGTTTAAGCCGATCACAGCCACAATTTCACCCTCGTCAGCATAGACACTGACATCATGCAGCGCTTGAACTTGCCCGTAATACATCCATAAATTTTCAACTGAAAGTATCATGCTTAGTCCTCCCCCAGATATGCGGAGATTACGCGTGAATTGTTCTGAACTTCACTCGGAAGACCGCGGGCGATTTCTTTCCCTGCATCTATTGCCAAAACCCGATTCACAGAATTCATCAACAGTTTCATGTTGTGCTCAATTAAAATTACAGAAAGTCCGGTCTCCTGATTCAGCTTTTTTACCAGATCAATCTGCTCCTTGGCCTCAACAGAATTCATCCCTGCTGTCGGTTCATCCAGAATCAGCAGTTTCGGCTTCATGACCAACGCACGGGCAATCTCTAATTTTTTCTGCATGCCATAGGGCAGTTCGCTGACAAAATCGCTGGCATTGCCGGCAAGACCGACCTTCTCCAGTTCGGTCATCGCAAGCTCTCTGGCACGCTTTTCGTTTTGCCGGAATCGCTTTGTCCGAAAGACCGCATCAAAAAAGTTGGAATCGTTGGCCAGATGTTCTCCTACGATAACGTTTTGAAGAACTGTCAATGCTTTATGGAGTTTAAGATTCTGAAAGGTTCGGCAAATACCCAAAGAAACCAGGTTTTCCATTTTTTTGCTGGTGATATCCATACCATCAAAAAGAATGGTTCCTGCCGTGGGGTTATAGACGCCAGTAACCGCATTAATCAGAGTGGTCTTCCCGGAGCCGTTTGGCCCGATAATTCCAATAATCTCCCCCTGCCCGACCTCAAAGGAGATGCCGTCTACTGCATGGACACCGCCAAAATACATTTTCAAATCTCTTACTTCCAATAGGTATCCCATACAAATCCCCTCTCAAACGTGCTTTTGGACATTAGCGACTTTACGGGCAATCAATTTGTTCTTAATCCGTTCCTGGATACCATCTTTTGTTGCAAAAGCGCGGGAACCCATGATGCCCTGCGGACGGAAAAGCATGAGCAGCAGCATAATCACTCCGCCGACACCCACGCGGTACACAGCCAGGGTTCTGATTGTCTCTGGCATAACCACAAAGAACACTGTGCCAACAACAGCGCCAGGGATGGAGCCAAGGCCGCCGAGGATACACATCTGGAAAATTGTAGTTGAGGTATCAAAGGTAAAGGTATTGGGTCCGATATAACCGATGTATGCGGCATACAAAGCTCCCGCCAAACCCGCAAAAAACGTGCCGATTACAAACGAGAGGATTTTGACCTGCGCAGGCTTGATGCCGGCAGAACGGGCGCCGAGCTCATCGTCCCGAACAGCCTGCATGGCCAGACCAAATTTGCTCTTTGTAATGTTGCTGATAACAATAAAGGATACAACGGCCACTGCAAACAATACAAAATAAACGGCGTTTGCGCTGCTGAAATCAACACCGAAAAAATTAATGCAGGAAATTCCAGGAATGCCCTGGGGTCCTTTTGTCACAGACATCCAGTTACGCACAACGGCCAAAAAGATATAAGAAAATGCGATAGTAATCAGCGACAAGAAGTCCGTGGACAGGCGGAGGCAGGGGATTGAGACAACCAGACCGACCAGGGCCGTTCCGATACCCGCAGCCAGAAATGCAGCGCTGAAAGGAACATTGTAGCCAGTCATCAGGATTGCTGTGATATATGCCCCGACTCCCCAGAATGCCGCATGCCCCAGATTAAGCATCCCGGTAAAACCGCCAATTACCATATTCCCCATGGAGAGCAGGGAATAAATAAAAATTGTGGAGATAATTCTTTTTGTCAGCGTATTTGTAACAAATGGAGCGACGGTCAACCCTGCAAACAGAATTGCAAGCAGGAAAATGCGGGTTGACTTCTTGGAGAAAAAATCTTTTAATGCAGCCTTTTTCATCGTTCCACCTCTACACTTTCTCGATTCTTTTCTTTCCAAGCAATCCGGTGGGCTTCAACATCAGGATCGCGATGATAACGATATACCCGACCGCTTCTTTGTATGCTGAACTCAGATAGCCCGAGGCAAAGGTCTCCGCAAGGCCAAGAATCAGTCCGCCTATAAATGCACCATAGGTTGTGCCGACACCGCCCAGGATGACGGCCGCCCATGCCTTGATGGTACCCCAGATGCCCATATCCATACTGACAACGCCGTAATAAGAGGAGTACGCTACACCCCCAACCACGCCGAAGAAACCGCCAAGCGCATAAATCAGCGGAATAATTCTGTTGATCGGAATGCCCATCAAAGATGCGGTGGAAAGACTTTCCACGATACACTGGGTCGCACGGCCAAGTTTTGTATACCTCATAAAGCAGGTCAGCCCAATCACGATGAACAGAGAAATACCGATGATTACAAAATTTTTATAAAAGAGCTTCAAACCGGCAATTTCAAGATACCCGCCGGGCAGCAGAGAGGGAAAGGCCAGCGCCTCCGTGCCCCAGACGATCTGGGCAATAGTACGTAACACCAATGCCGCACCCAGTGCGCTGATCATAGGAACAAGGCGGAATGCGTCCCGGACGGGGCGGTATACAGTGCGCTCAATTGTCATTCCAATCAGGCCTGCAAGCAGGCATGCAAATAAAATCGCCGCTGGAATTGGAAATATCTGCATCATTGAGAAGGAAATAAACGTACCAAACACATACAAATCACCGTGGGCGAAATTTACGCGGTTCAGTAAGCAATAGACCATACTGTAACCGACGGCGATCATAGAATACATAGAGCCGACCGCCAAGCCGTTCAGCAATGTCTGAAAGAAATATATTAAATCAGGATTCACAGTTTTCAATCCTTTCTGCCAGGTTAGTTTCTAAAACATACCTCTGGCGACGGCCGTTAAATCACAGTTTTAGCATACCCTGTACCTGGAAACACAAGCGCTTATTGGGAAAGAAGTTCAAGCCCTTTTTCATAATACGCCCGGTCCTTTCGAGGTACGGCGTAGGAAACGCCCCAAGGCCAGTACTGATATATCCAGGCATTGATATTCATGATATAGCTGCGGAAAACGGTTAAAAGCTCAATAAAGGAGTCCCGGTCCAATGTATCCAGCATCCTGTCGATACGCTTTGTAAAGCTGTACTGTTGGAACAAGCCGCAGTATTCCCCAAAGTGTGAGGGATGGACAAACCAATACTTCGCCATTTTGTGCAGCGCTGGCATTGAATAACTCTCACCGCTTCGGGCCAGCTCTATCAGAAAATAAATCCAGTCTGCCGCGTAGGTTACATCCGGCGCGCCGTAGAACCATGTGGAAAAAATTTGATCGTCGTGAGGAATACCCGCACCAAGCTTGCTGATGGAGTATTTGAATACATCCAGAATGTCCTGATCCGGCTGGTTTGAAGTCAAGGCAATTTGCGCTTCAATTTCTTCTTTCAGCACCCTCCACGCTTCCATGCTCACGCATCCTCCTTTACAAACTCAACAAAAATAATTTCTCTTGTTCTTGTGGTTGCTTTCCACTGCTCCCTGCCGGCCTTCTTCAGAATTTCAAGGTCCTCCGGAACAACTTGTGCGACTGGAATGTACTCACGGGTATCAACTGATTCGTCGTATTTGGCAAGAAGCTCTGCCCCTCGCCCCTGAGGCCGTAGAAAGGATATCCGGCCAACAGGCGCCTGATCCATATTTTCTGTAGAAAGCTCCACTTTAGGGATATCAAATGGCTTGCGGTTAAACAGGATGGAATGATCCCGCAGGAGCCAGCCACCTACCATCTCATGCCCCTGGAGCGCTTTTGTCGGCATGTTCTCAACAAAAATATCAAATGCGGCCTGATTGATATCCAGGCCTTTACAGCGTACACCGAGGCCCAGCTCCGGCCAACGCATGATAAAGCTTCGCATTTCAGTTTTCCTCCTTCTTCTCGTGGTCCCATCTTTCAAACGCCTCGTTTGCGCGGGACCCCATGTAAATCAAGTCATCCCGATGATTGACCTTAAACGAAAGGCCGATGCCCCATTTCATTCTGTACTGACACCACGCATTGGCGGCGGAGCCGTAAAACCACAGCGAATTCAGGAGACTCAGCATATCTTCGCGGTCATCAATTTCTTCATTGATGCAGTCGATTGTCTGCCTGGTAAAGCGGGCGTAATCGCTGATATCACACAATTCCACTGTGCCCAGCGCCGTCGGAAGCATCAGGTTCACAAGCTGTCGGATCTGCTCCGCGGAGATATTCATATCCTGAGCTACTTTTACAATATTAAAAATGTAATAGGAGCCCAGATATCGGGTGGATGTAGCGCCTTCCCACCAAGGCCCCATCATCAGGCGGCCTGTACCTGCCCCAGTGCGGACAATGTCATACTCAAAAACACGGAGCATATCATCAGGACATTCCTCAACCGCCCGTTCACTGGCGGCGTCGATCTCCTGCTGAAGCATTTTCCAATTCTCTGCCATATCAAGTATCCTCCTCCCGAATAAACTCCACATGATAGGTTTCCTTCTCCATTAAAAGCCGCTCCCAGAAGAACCAGCCGACTTCCTTCAAAATGGGTTTATCCTCCTCAATTACCTCACAGAATGTAGGATAGGCCAGCGGCTCTGTTACCCAGTCAACCTTAAAGCACAGGTGGGCAACATTGCCGGCGGTCATAAACATGAAGCCTCTTCCACAAGGCCACTCGTGGATATATTCAAGCTCCATGTCTTCCTGGATCCAGTCGCAGACCGTTTTGTTCATGCGGATGAACTGCATGTTCACAGACAGGCCCGCAACGACAGTTGTGGTCTGTATGCATCGCGCCGGAAGGTTTTCCATAAACCAGTCAAAGAGCTTCCGGTTTCGGTCAATTGGTCCAACGCGAACCTGCTTATTCAGTTCAGGCCAGCGAATAATAAATCTGGGTTCATCCATAGAAAAAACTCCTTCCAATCTTAGATATGCCCTGTATCTGCGTCAATCCGCTTCCAGGGTTTGGGGCTGTGCCGGAGGGGTACGGACGGCGTCGCAATTACATGTGAGTTAAGTATAGCATTAGTGTTGTTATTTGTATAATTCATATATTCAATTATTAATATCAAATTTTTCGATATTAATAAGATGTTTATCCAAAAAATTCATTTTTATTTACTTAATATCAAGTATTCTGTACAAATTTTAATTAAAACTCAAAATGAACTCTGCAAAAAATTTTTTGTATAAAAAAATTACCCTTAACACCGGCTTAAATGGCTGATATGAGATATGTCTTATTGAATACAGGAACATCCTTCAACATTTGCAGAGGACCCCCTTTTATCTTGCAAATACTTTGTGTATAATAGTGACGCATTTAAAAAGCCGGGAGGGATTCGTATGGACAGTGAGAAACTGCGTCTGCTTGTCAAAACAGTGGAATACGGGAATCTATCGCAGGCAGCCAAGTCGATGGGCTACACGCAGTCGGCTGCCAGCTATTCCATCCAGTCTCTGGAAGAGGAGCTGGGCGTTATTTTGCTGCACAGGAGCAAGCATGGAATGCAGCTTACCTCGGACGGCATGCTTCTGATGAATATTGTGAGAGACTGCATTACAAACATCGACAAACTGTATACAACTGCCCATTTTATCCAGGGCGTACAAGTTGGTGTGCTGCGGATTGCCTCTTTTTCCAGTGTGTCTGTCACCTGTCTGCCGTGGATCATCCGTCAGTTTCATACTGCCTTTCCCAATATTAAAATTGAAATTATCTCCGGGAAGGGAACCTATGGTGAAATGGAGGAGTACCTGCTCAGCGGCAGGGTGGACTGCAGCTTTATTACATTGCCAGTCTCGCCAAAACTTCATTGCGTTGAATTGCGGAAAGACCCACTCTATCTGATTCTGCCGACCAGCCATCCTCTTGCTGCATTGACGCGCCCAATACGTTTTTCAGATCTGACCAACGTTCCTTTCATCATGCCCGCAAAGGAAAAGAACAATGAGATCATGTATCTCTGCAAGAAAAACAACTTTGAACCCAATGTTATTTTTACTATGTATGATGATCTTTCCATCCTGGGCATGGTGGAAAACAACCTAGGCTGCACCATTGCCCCCGAATTGCTTGTTAAATATTTTCACTATCGCGTTGCCGTTAAAGAGATTGAATCAAATCCATATCGTACCATCTGCCTTGCCGTGCGCAACGGGGAAGAAACATCACCTCTGCTCAACGCTTTTTTGACATCGGTGCAAAGCAACTTTGCTTTTTCTAACTTTTTGGGCAGGACAACCGATCATCTGTAAAAACTCTCCCCGAACTATAAATTCCGGAGAGAGGCAAACAGAAGGGGTTCCATTGATGCGCAAGTTTTTTAATAACCGCAGACCTCATCAAAAATTTGGCTATTGTATTCCAAATCATGTGAAGTCTGATTATTACAAAACATAAAAGCAGCGAGGGCACTTTGGACTCTCCAAAAAAGATTGTCCAAAATACCCTCGCCTATTTACATTGTCTGCATACCCCTTAAATGGGATACTTCCACCAGTCGTCGGGCTGCCTGGCGGAGAAATTGGTCAAGGAGATATTCAGGTCCACATTACCCTCGATACCGTCCACCGTGCCGGAGCTGGAGTACTGCCAGATGTCGTACCGGTAACGGAACTGGGTTGGGACCGTGTCCTTGGTGTAGTGGGCCAGCCAGAAGGAGGGGTAGTCCTGGAGATACTCCAGGGCCAAGCCGCCCTCGTAAATCTTCCGGGGGCTGCCGTAGGTCATGGGGGTATACCCCGCCTCCTTGATAACCCTGCAGAAGGCCAGGGCGCAGGCGGTGACGGTGTTGCCGTCGGTATTCCGTGTGCGGGAGTCCTCCTTGTCCTGCTCCTCCCAGTCAAAGACGACGGGGTATGTAACTTGGTAGTCCTGAATCCACTCCAGCACCTGGCGGGCCTCCTCCTCCGCCTCGGCGGGGGTGAGGGCCTGAGAGAAAAAATAGACCCCCACGTCCATGCCGTTGGCCAAAGCCCCGGACATATTGGCGTCAAAATACTCGTCCTTCACGATGCCGCCCAAGGTGTAACCCCGGTAGCCTGCACGGATCATGGCAAAGTCCATGCCCGCGGCGGCCACCCGGCTCCAGTCCACCTCCTTCTGGTGGGCCGAGACGTCCACCCCCCTGGCGTACCAGCCCCCCTGGTAGGAGAGATAGCCATTCTCGTCCAGAAGATAGGCCCCGTTGTCATAGGGGTTGTCGGGGACCTCCCGGGGCTCGGGCAGGGAATAACCGTAAGTCAGGCCGTAATATGCTTTGCCGCACCGCATTACCACGGCGGCCCCCTCCCCCCGTGTGATGTTGTTCCGGGGGACGAAGCTGCCGTCTGACCCGCCCGTCATCAGCCGCGCTCCATAGGCCCAGTCCACCGCCTCCAGCGCCCAGGGGGACACGGCCCCCCGGTCAGTATAGGGCGCAGGTCCGTCCGCCTCCGGACGGCCCCGCCCCTTCCAGAGGAGAACAGCCACCTCCTCGCGGGTGATGGCGGCCTCCGGGCGAAAGGTGCCGTCCGGATAACCGCTCACCGCGCCGCTGGCCTCACACCAGGCGATGGCAATGAAATTGGGGTGATCAGCCGTTACATCCGAGAATACCTCCTTCGGCGCAGAAGGGCCGGCCCGGGTGTCCCGGGACCCCTCCCCCTCCGGCGCGGGGGAGCCGGCCAGACGGTAGAGGGACTCGGCCAGGGCGGCTCGGGTCATGGGCTCTTTGGGCTGAAATTCCCCGGCGGACACGCCGTCCATCAGCCCGTGCTGCTGGCAGAAGGCAATGGGGGTGGCGTACCAGATCTCGTCCTTCACATCCAGATAGGTGGTTTTGTTGGCGGAGACGGGGGTGAGGCTCAGGGTAAGGGCCAGGGCCGTCAGCCCGGCCGCCAGGGACTTGCGGGTATTGAATATCATCGTTTTCCTCGCTCTCTTGACCTGTGGATAGGGAAAATTGTCGTACTGTGTCAGTATAGCACGAAATCCCGGGCGGGCTCAACAGATTTTTTCTGGAAAATACCGGAGGCCGTCCAAAAGGACGGCCTCCGCAAATACTGCTTCTCAGTTTTTCAAGCTTTGCATGGGGGCGGGGATGCGGCCGCCCCGGTCCACGAAAGCCTTGGCGGAAAAAGGATGGACCCTCTGGACGGGGGCGGAGCCAAGCAGGCCGCCGAACTCCACCGTATCCCCCACGGCGCAGCCCGGGGCGGGAATGATGCGCACGGCGGTAGTCTTGGAGTTGACCATGCCGATGGCCGCCTCGTCGGCGATGATGGCGGAAATGGTCTCGGCGGGGGTATCACCCGGGACGGCAATCATGTCCAGACCCACCGAGCACACACAGGTCATGGCCTCCAGCTTGTCCAGAGTGAGTGCCCCGGATGCGGCGGCGGCAATCATGCCCTCGTCCTCGCTCACCGGGATAAACGCGCCCGACAGCCCGCCCACATGGGAGGAGGCCATCACGCCTCCCTTCTTCACCGCGTCGTTGAGCAGGGCCAGGGCGGCGGTGGTGCCGTGGCCGCCGCAGACCTCCAGGCCCATCTCCTCCAGAATGCGGGCCACACTGTCCCCCACGGCGGGGGTAGGGGCCAGGGACAGGTCCACGATGCCGAAGGGGGCGTCCAGCCGGCGGCTGGCCTCCTGGGCCACCAGCTGGCCCATGCGTGTGATGCGGAAGGCTGTCTTTTTCACCGTCTCGGCCACTACATCGAAGGGCTGTCCCTTTACCCCCTGGAGCGCGTGGTACACCACGCCGGGGCCGGAAACTCCCACGTTGATGACCTTCTCCGGTTCCCCCACCCCGTGGAAAGCCCCGGCCATAAAAGGGTTGTCCTCCACGGCGTTGCAGAACACCACCAGCTTGGCGCAGCCGAAGCCGCCCTTATCCGCGGTTTTTTCGGCCAGATCCTTGATGGTACGGCCCATGAGGGCCACCGCGTCCATATCGACGCCCGCCTTGGTGGAACCCACGTTGACGCTGCCGCAGACAATGTCAGTGACGGCCAGGGCCTCCGGGATGGAGCGAATCAAAATACGGTCGGCGTCGGTCATCCCCTTCTGGACCAGGGCGGAGAAGCCGCCGATGAAGTTGACCCCGCAGGTCTTGGCCGCCCGGTCCAGGGCCAGGGCAAAAGGGACATAGCTGTCCGTCTCCGCCGCTGCCGCCACCAGGGCGATGGGGGTAACCGAGATGCGCTTGTTGACGATAGGGATGCCAAACTCCTTCTCGATGGCCTCTCCGGCGGCCACCAGATGCTCGGCATAGCGGGTAATCTTGTCATACACCCTGTCGCAGGCAGCTTTCACGTCGCTGTGAGCGCAGGACAGCAGGGAGATACCCATAGTAATGGTGCGCACATCCAGATGCTGCTGGTCAATCATCTGGATGGTCTGCATGATTTCGTGTTGATTCAGCATGGCGGCCACCCCTTAAATGCGGTGCATGGCGTTGAAGATATCCTCCCGCTGAATGCGGATGGACAATCCTTCTTCCTGGCCGGCCTGAGAGAGGATGTCGGTCAGGTCGCCGATGGACTTCTCGCAGGCGGCGGTGTCCACCAGCATGACCATGGTGAAAAATTCCTGGAGGACAGTCTGGGTGATGTCCAGAATGTTGATGTTGTGCCGGGCCAGCAGGGAGCACACGGCGGCGGTAATGCCCACCCGGTCCCTGCCGATAACTGTGACGATAGCTTTCATAATCTTTGCTCCTTTCCACAACCGGCGGGCGGCCTTTGACCGCCCGCAATTCAATTCAACTCATCCAAGGTCAGCTCAAAGCCGTCCAGGAAGTTGTCCATGAAGTATTTCAGGGCGGGGCTGGGGTTTTTGCACAGGGCCGCGTATGTCTGCTCCCTGGCCTTTTTAAACTCGGCGTTGCCCGCCTTCAGCTCCTCCACACACTTCAGGTAGGCGGACAGCTTGTCCGCCGATTTGACAATGGCGTGAATCTCAGGGTCCGGGATGGTGACGGCCTCCTCGAAGTCAGGGCGCAGGTCGGGGGGAAGCATGGACAGCAGTTTGCGCTCCGCCACCGACTCCACCGCCTTGTATGCGCTTTGAATGTCCGGATTGTCGTACTTGATTGGAGTGGGCATGTCGCCAGTGAGAATCTCGCCGGCGTCATGGTACAGGGCGGCCACAGCCACCGCGCCGGGGTCCACCTCTCCGCCGAAATAGCGGTTTTCAATGACGGCCAGGGCGTGGGCCAGCACCGCCACCTGGTGGGAGTGCTCCTGAATGTTCTCCAGCCGGGTATTGCGCATCAGGCCCCAGCGGTTGATATACCGCATCCGGGAAATCATGGGGAAAAAATTATAGGCCAAGATCAAAACGCTCCTTTTTTCAAGTCCTCCTATTCTACCATAGCAAAAGACGGTTGTAAACCGGAAAACCTCCAGGAGCGCGCAAAAAGGCCTCCTTTGGCAAAGGAGGTGGCACGGCGCAGCCGTGACGGAGGATTGTATTCCGGCGAAGCCGGAATGTATGAAATAATTGAGGTTTCTGCAAGCTTTATTTCCTTCGTACATCTTGCTTCGCAACATACAATCCTCAGTCAGCCTTCGGCTGACTGCTCCTTTGCTAAAGGAGCCTTGTCCCTGCGGGGGGGACGGAGTTTTTATTCCTTTTCCGGAAAGCGTTTCTTCTTCCACGCCCTGCCGCACACCCGCCCGGTCAAAACAGCCAGCACAAAGAGCGCAGCCCGCTGGACCATGACAATGACGCCGCCCAACAGAATGGATTCCCGGCCTGGCCCCGACGCTGTAAAATAATAGTAAATCCACTCGATTCCAAACCACAGTTTTGAGGGTGTCAAGCCCATGCGGGGACAAAGAAACCAGCTTATCGCCAAGATCAGCCAGCCGTCAATCAGGAACGGGTGCTTTTTCGCCAGCAGCAGGGGCAGTCCCAGAATGACGAACGCCGCAGCCGCGAATACCACCAGCGGTGCGCCCATGATACTGATAATGGCCAGGGCCACGCCGGTTATCTCCAGCACCACGCCTGTTTTCTGCACAGTGGTCAGCTCCCGTTTTTCTCGCTCCACATAGATTACCTGGGGCTGGGGCTGCTCCGGAGGCCGGGGCTGTTCCCCCTCCCGGACCAGCTCGTCCACCGACACGCTGAACAGGTCGGCCAGCTTGATAATTTTATCCAGATCGGGGGTGGACTGGGCCGTCTCCCACTTGCTCACACTCTGCCGGGAGACCTCCAGCTTCTCCGCCAGGTCGTCTTGAGACATGCCCTGCGCCGTGCGCAGGGACAGAATTTTTTCTGCTAATGTCATAGAATTTCCTCCTTTCGGTTCTCTCCCATTATAGCGCGGTAGAGAGGAAAATCAATCAAGTCCGCTTGGAAATTCCCGCAACCGCCGGTTGCGCAGAGGGAAAAACAGGGCTTTTTTACAGATCGGTGCACTTTCCCTTGACAAATCCGCCGCAGCCGCTATAATAGTCCACACAGCTGTCTTGACACCTGCTCCGGCTGAGTTTCCCGCAGCGCCGCCCCCAAGCGGCGCACAGCCTATTTTTCTGAAAAGAGGAGATATCCATGAAAGAATTTTTAGCGCGGAAAAATATCGTGATCTCCGCCAGGCGCTACGGCATCGACGCCCTGGGAGCCATGGCCCAGGGGCTGTTCTGCTCCCTGCTCATCGGCACCATTATCAAAACCCTGGGCCAGCAGCTGGGGCTTGCCTTCCTGGTGGAGATGGGCGGCTTCGCCTCCGCCATGTCCGCCCCGGCCATGGCCGTCGCCATCGGCTACGCCCTCCAGGCCCCGCCCCTGGTGCTGTTCTCTCTGGCGGCGGTGGGCCAGGCGGCCAATGCCATGGGCGGCGCAGGCGGCCCCCTGGCGGTGTTGTTTATCGCCATTATCGCCGCCGAAATTGGCAAGGCGGTATCCAAAGAGACCAAGGTGGACCTGCTGGTCACCCCCGCCGCTACAATCTTTGCCGGCGTGGTCCTGTCCTATGCCATCGCCCCCCCCATCGGGTCGGCGGCCAGCGCCTTCGGCACCCTCATTAACCGCACCACCACCCTCCAGCCCTTCTGGATGGGCATCGCCGTATCCGTACTGGTAGGCGTCGCCCTCACCCTGCCCATCTCCTCCGCCGCCATCTGCCACACCCTGGGGCTGGTGGGGCTGGCCGGCGGGGCCGCCGTAGCCGGGTGCTGCGCCCAGATGGTGGGCTTTGCCGTGATGTCTTTCCGGGAGAACCGCTGGGGCGGGCTGGTAAGTCAGGGCATCGGCACCTCCATGCTCCAGATGGGCAACATTGTGAAAAACCCCCGCATCTGGATTCCCCCCACTCTGGCCTCTGCTATCACCGGACCCATCGCCACCTGCCTGTTCCGGCTGGAAATGAACGGCGACCCCATCAACGCCGGCATGGGCACCTGCGGTCTGTGCGGACAGATCGGCCTGTGGACGGGCTGGCTGGCGCCCAGTGAGCGGGCTCTGGCTGAGGGAGCCGTCGCCGTCACCCCCACCGCCTTCCATTGGATCGGGCTGATTCTGATCTGCTTCGTCCTGCCCGCCGTGCTGTCGGTCATCTTCTGTGAGCTTCTGCGGAGAATCGGCTGGATCAGAGAGGGAGACCTGACCCTGCCGCAGTAACCTGATTCCCCTCCAGCGGCGGCCGCGATAAAACGCGGCCGCCGTTTTTCTTTGGCTCAAACCCCTTGACGCTTTCCCCCCAGACGATGTAAAATATTATGATTGCTATGCTGTAAAGAGAGAAAGGGAGACGACAGATATGGCCCAAAGAGGCTTTGACAACCAAAAATACCTGGCCACCCAGTCCCAGCACATCCGGGAGCGGATCGCCCAGTTTGGGGGCAAGCTCTATCTGGAGTTCGGAGGCAAGCTGTTTGACGATTACCACGCCAGCCGGGTGCTCCCCGGTTTTGAGCCGGACAGCAAACTGCGCATGTTGGAGCAGCTGCGTGACAAGGCGGAGATTATCATCGCCATCAACGCCGGGGATATTGAAAAGAACAAGGTCCGGGGGGACCTGGGAATTACCTACGACAGCGACGTGCTCCGGCTGATCGACCAGTTCCGGAGCCGGGGGCTGTATGTGGGCAGCGTGGTGGTCACCCGGTACACCGGCCAGCCCGCCGCCGACGCATTCCAGGCCCGGCTGGAGGGGCTGGGCCTGCGTGTCTGCCGCCACTACCCCATTGAAGGCTACCCCCACAATATCTCTAAAATCGTCAGCGACGAGGGCTACGGGCGCAATGAGTATATTGAGACCTCCCACCCTCTGGTGGTGGTCACCGCCCCCGGCCCGGGCAGCGGCAAAATGGCCACCTGCCTCAGCCAGCTCTACCACGAGCACAAGCGGGGCGTAGTGGCCGGCTACGCCAAGTTTGAGACCTTCCCCATCTGGAACCTGCCTCTGAAGCACCCGGTAAACCTGGCCTATGAGGCGGCCACCGCCGACCTGGACGATGTGAATATGATCGACCCTTTCCACCTCCAGGCCTACGGCGAGACCACCGTGAACTACAACCGGGATGTTGAAGTTTTCCCCGTGCTGGCCGCCATGTTTGAGAAGATTACCGGCTCCTGTCCCTACCAGTCCCCCACCGACATGGGGGTCAACATGGCGGGCAGCTGCATCTTTGACGATGAGGTCTGCCAGGAGGCGGCCAAGCAGGAGATCATCCGCCGGTATTACGACGCCTTGTGCGACCGCCGGCAAGGCAAGGGCTCGGACAGCGCGGTGTATAAGCTGGAGCTGTTGATGCAGCAGGCGGGGATCACGCCGGACATCCGCCCGGCGGCGGCCCGGGCCAACGAGCTGGCCGAGATCACCGGGGAACCCGCTATGGCCATCCAGCTCTCTGACGGCACCATAGTGGACGGCAAGACCTCCGAGCTGATGGGCTGCTCTGCCGCCGCCCTGCTCAACGCCCTGAAGTACCTGTCCGGGGCGGGGGGCCACGGGGTACACCTCATTGCCCAGAGCGCCATTGAGCCCATCCAGACCGTAAAAGTGGCATATCTGGGCTCCGCCAACCCCCGGCTCCACAGCGACGAGGTGCTCATCGCCCTGGCCTCCTCCGCCAACCTGGAGCCCAAGGCGGCCAAGGCCCTGGAGCAGCTGGCCTCCCTGAAGGGCTGTCAGGCCCACTGTTCGGTAATCCTCTCCCCCGCCGACGCCAACACCTACAAAAAGCTGGGGCTCCAGCTTACCTGCGAGCCCCAATATCAGACCAACAAGCTGTTCCACCGATAAGGAAGTGGGTTTTATGGAATTGCAAAAGAAATTCAGCCCAGGGAACCGCCGCTGGGTCACCCACGCAGTAATGGCCGCTATGCTGGTCTTTTACCTGTTTCTGGCCTGGAGCACCCCATACAGCGCCATCGACGACCTGGAATGGGGCCTGGACGTGGGCGTCCACTGGCTGCGGGACGGCAGTCTGAACAGCCGCTATGTGGGGAATTTCTTTGCTGTCATTATGTGCCGGTCCCAGCTGGTCAAGACCCTGATTTTAGGGTTATCCACATTTTTTATCCCTGTGCTGATGGCCAGCCTGGCGCCCCTCGGGGAAAGGGAGACAAAATTTCTCCCCGCCTACCTCGCCTGCAACGCCGGAATGCTGCTCACCCCCTCCCCTGTCTGGCGGGAGACCTTCGCCTGGGTGTGCGGCTTCGGAAATTACGGCATTTCCATTCTGCTGTTTCTGATCTGGCTGGTGATCCTGCGGCATGTGGAGCAAAATCGGTCCCACCTGCGGGCCTGGGCCGCGGGGCTGTTCCTTCTCACCCTGTCCATGTCCATGTTCCTGGAAAGTCAGACCGTGCTGCAGCTGGGCGGGGCGGTGCTGCTGTCCCTGTACGCCTTTTGGGACAAGGACCTCCGCCTGCCCTTCTGGGCCAGTCTGGCCGGCTCCCTGGCTGGCTGCTTTCTGATGTTTTTCAACGGTATATACTCAGACCTGGTAAACACCGGCGGCGCCATCGGCCTGCGGGAGCTGACCTTCTCCCTCTCCGACGGCCTGGCCGCCGCTCTCTACGCCATACTGCGGCAGTATCTGGGATTTTTGCTGCCTCAGGGTTTTACCTACGGCAGATACCTGGACCTGCCCATGGCTGTCATCGTTTTCTGCGGCTTCTGGAAGAGTCCGCTGCGCCCCCTGTGCGTTTCCGCACTGTGGCCTCTGTACTATAACTGGATGGTGCTCTTCCGCCCGGACTTCTTCACCGGCCGGGCACTCTGGCTGGGCAGCGCCCTGGCCTGGGGCCTGCCTTTCCTGGCTCTGCTGGTCCAGCGTGGAGAGCTGCCCCAGCGCATCAGCCGCCTGCTGCTCTACCTGGCCGCCGCTCTGGTGCTGCTGCCTATGGCGGCCGTCAATACCCGGGGGCCCCGGCTGTACCTGTTCTCCTTTCTTCTGCTGGTCCTGCTGGCCGTACACACCCTCGGCAACTGGCTGAACGCCCTGCCCCTCACCTGCCTGGCTGCCGCAGGACTGCTCTATCTGATGCTCCTCTGGGGCGGCCGGTATGTCGTTATCCTGTCCTGCAATCAGCTGCGGGACAAGCTGATCGCCCAGACGGTGGAGTCCGGAGCGGACACCCTCGTCCTTCCCGCCGACCGCTATCAGTTCACCGTCTGGTGGATGCGGGACCCGGAGAGCGGGCCTTACGGCTCCTATTTCCGGCAGTTTTACCATATCCCGGAAGATGTTACCCTGATCTTCCTCCGCTCCGGCTCCTACGAGCACTGGCCCGATATTCCGCCCGATATCTGGGAGGCCCGCATCGAGCTGCCTCCTGTCGGGGACTTTACCCCTTATCTGCCCTGAGAGGGCCCCGAAACCGGAAATCCTTACCAAGGAGATGGCTTCATCTTGAAAAACCGACGCAAGCTGACTCTGGCTGTCCTGCTGACTGCGTTCGCCTTCTGGTTCATGACCGGTCTGACCGCCCACTACAGCCTCATCGACGACAGGCAGTGGGGGATCGACGTGGGCGTCTACTGGTGGCTGAGCGGCGTATTAAACAGCCGCTATGTGGGCAACTTTTTTGCTGTAATCATGTGCCGCTCCTCTGTTGTCAAAACACTGATTATGGGGGTAGGCATGTTCGCCGTCCCCTGCCTGATGGCCCGGCTGGCGGTGCGGGACGGGGAGGGAACCGATTCTCCTGTCTTTCTCCCAGCCTTTCTGCTGAGCAACGCGGTTCTTCTGGCCATGCCCATGGCCCTGTGGCGGGACGTGTACGGCTGGGTGTCCGGCTTTGGCAATTACGCCCTGTCAGCCCTGTTTTTCCTGGCCTGGCTGCTTATCCTGCGGCATGTGGAGCGGAGCCGGGAGCGGCTGGGACTGTGGTCCGCGGCGCTGTTTTTCCTCTCGCTGGCGCTGGGACTGTTTATTGAAAATCTCTCCCTGCTGTTTCTGGGAGCCAGCCTGATCCTGGCTCTCTGGGGCGTACGTGACCGCTCCCTGCGCCTGCCCTTCTGGGCCTGCCTGGCCGGGTCGCTGCTGGCCTTCTACTTCATGTTCTGCAACAGCTTTGTGCTGGAGCTGTTCCAGACCGGCTTCTCCCTGGGGGGACGCCGGGGACTGTCCTTTGCCCCCGAAGCGGGGCCTGTGGGGGCGCTGTATGCCATTCTGCGCCGCTATCTGGGCCATATCCTGCCCCGGACCTTCCTGTTCTGCCCCCTGTTTGCCCTGCCCATGGGACTTCTCACCGCCTGCGCCTTTTGGAACGGTCCCCTGCGCCCTATGGCGGCCCTGGGCCTGCTCCCGCTGGGCTACGGCTGGTACGTCTGGAGCGGACACCCCTTCAACACCCTGCCCAGCGTATTTGTGTGCTGCCTGTGCTGGGGCCTGCCCCTGCTGGCCCTGCTGCTTCAGAACGGCGGCTGGCGGGACAAGGTCGGCCGCTGCCTGATCTACCTGTCCGCCCCCCTGTCCCTGGCCCCTGTGGCCGCCACCAGCATGTGGGGAGAGCGGTTCTACTACTTCCCCCTTGTCATGATCACCCTTGTGGCGGCCGAGGCGGCCGCTCCCCTCTTCCGCCGGCTGCCCAGCCTGGGGGTGACAGCGGCCCTGGCCGGGGCCCTGATGGTCCCCTGGGTCTGGCGGAGCGTGGACGTGCTGGGGTGCAGCTGGACCAACTGGTCTCTGCTGCGGCAGGCTGTGAAGGAGGGCAGCGACACCCTGATCATCCTCAACGACCGCTATGATTTCACCTGGTGGTATCCCCGCAACCCGGTGAGCGACGAAGGGGCAAATTACTACGCCAAGCGGTACGGCCTGCCCATGGACATGACCCTGATCGTGCTGGACCCCGGCTCCTATGAGGTCTGGTCCGACATTCCGCCGGAAATGTGGGAAAACCGGAAGGAGCTCCACCCGGACGGCCCCTTTACCCCCGACCTTCCCGCGCCGCCGGCCAAGTAAGAAGGAGGATACGCTATGCTGTTAAACATACTGGCCGTAGGCGACGTGGTGGGAGAGGGCGGCCTGGATATTCTGTCCCGCCGGCTGCCCGGCCTGCGGGAGAAGCTGGGCGTTCACTTTGCCGTGGTCAACGGGGAGAACGCCTCCGGCGTGGGCATCACCCCGGCCCAGGCCCGGCGCATTCTGGAGGCCGGGGCCGACGTGATCACTCTGGGCAACCACACCTGGAACCGCATCCAGATCGGGGCCTTTCTGGACAAGGAGGAGCGTATCCTCCGCCCGGCCAACTACGCCGGCCGGGTCCCCGGAAAGGGCTTTGGGATCTATCGGTGCCAGGGGCTGCGGCTGGGCGTGCTGAATATCATGGGCCGGGTGGATCTGAACTCCAACCTGGACAGTCCCTTCAAGTCGGCCAACTACTTTTTCAGCCGGGGAGGCTTCGACCTGCTGCTGGTGGACTTCCACGCCGAGGCCACCAGCGAAAAGGGAGCTATGGGCTGGCACCTGGACGGCCGGGCGGCGGCGGTGTGGGGCACCCATACCCACGTGCCCACGGCGGACTGCCGGGTGCTCCCCGGAGGCACTGGCTTTGTCACCGACCTGGGGATGACCGGGCCCGTCAACTCAGTGCTGGGCATCAAGCCGGAGAACTCCCTGAATCTCTTTCTGGGAGGGCTGCCCCGGCGGTATGAGGAGGCGGAGGGCAGCTGCAAGCTCAACGCCTGCCTGTTTGCCATCGACACCGATAAGAAGAGGTGCGCCGGCGTGACGCGGACGGACATTATGGAATGAGGAAGGGCTTGCTATGCTGAAAATTATCCACGCGGCCGACTTTCATCTGGACAGTCCCTTTGCCGGGCTGAGCCCGGAGCGGGCCGTCCAGCGGCGGGGGGAGCAGCGGGAGCTGCTGGACCGGCTGGCCGGCCTGGCCCGGGAGCAAAACGCCGGCCTCGTGCTGCTGGCGGGAGATCTGCTGGATTCGGAGCACGTCTATCGGGAGACGGCGCAGGCCCTGCGCTCCGCCCTGGTCGGCATCCCCTGCCCGGTATTCATCGCCCCCGGCAATCATGACTACTACACCGACCGGTCGGTCTGGAGCGCGCTGGACTGGCCGGAGAATGTACATATTTTCACCTCTGACCGGCTGGAGCAGGTGGAGCTGCCCGGCTGCACCCTGTGGGGCCGGGCCTTTACCGGCCCCCGCCAGGCCTTCTGCCCCCTGGAGGGGTTGTCCGTCCCGGAGGACGGAAAGCTCCACCTGGCCGTCCTCCACGGGAACGTGGGCCAGGGCGGGGACTATGGTCCCATCTCCCCCATGGACATCGCCGCCAGCGGTCTGGATTACCTGGCCCTTGGCCACGTCCACCAGACCAGCGGCCTGCGCAGGGAGGGCAACACCTTCTGGGCCTATCCCGGCTGCCCCGAGGGACGGGGCTTTGACGAGACGGGGGAGAAGGGAGTCCTCTGCGTGGAGGCCGAGCCAGGCCATGCGGAGGCCCGGTTTATCCCCCTTGCCCGCCGGCGGTATGAGGTCGTCCAGGCGGATATTACCGGAGCTCCGGACGTCCTGTCCGCTGTCAGGGCCGCGCTGCCGGACGACGCTGAAAATCTGATCTGCCGCGTGCTCCTCACCGGGGAGGGCCAGCCCCCCGATCTGGCCGCTCTAGAGCGGGCGCTGGCCCCCGGCTTTTACGGACTGACCCTCCTGGACCGCACCCGTCTGCCCCGGAACCTGTGGGCGCGCCGGGAGGAGGACGCGCTGACGGGGCTGTTTCTGCGGACCATGTGGGAGAAGTGCCAGGCCGAGCCGGACAACCCCCTGTATCAGCTGGCCGCCCGGTATGGGCTGGCCGCCCTGGAGGGAGGGGAGGAGACATGAGAATCAAATCCATGACCGCCACCTTCGGCAGGCTGGACAGGGCCCGTCTGGAGCCGGGGCCCGGTCTCACCCTCATCCACGCCCCCAATGAGGGGGGCAAGTCCACCTGGGCCGCCTTCTGGCGGGCCATGCTCTACGGCATTGATACCCGGGATCGGGACAAAAAGGGCTATCTGGCCGACAAAAACCGCTATCAGCCCTGGTCCGGAGCCCCCATGGAGGGGGAGCTCACCCTGGAATATGAGGGGCGGGACATCACCATCCGCCGGGGCCCCCGGGGAAGCACCCCCTTCGGGGCATTCTCCGCCGTCTACACCGGCACTCAGGAGCCCGTCCCCGGCCTCACCGCCGCCAACTGCGGCGAGCTGCTTACCGGCGTTGGGGCGGAGGTGTTTACCCGCTCCGCCTTTCTGGGGGATGGGAACCTGTCTCTCACCACCGCCCCGGAGCTGGAGCGGCGCATCGCCGCCCTGGTTACCTCAGGGACGGAGGACGTGTCCTTCTCCCAGGCCATGGACCGGCTGCGGGAGTGGAAAAACCGGCGGCAGGTCAACCGGAGCGTGGGTGAGATCCCCAGGCTGGAGGCGGAGCTGGCCCAGGTTCGGGAGGAGCTGGAACAGCTGGAGAACACCTCCGCCACGGTGACCCGGCTGGAGGGGGACTGGGCCGTGGCGGAGCGCCGGCGGGACACGCTGGCCCGGCAGGAGCGGGCCTATCAGGCCCTGGCCCGGCAGGAGCTGTCCCAGCGCCGCGCCCAGGCGGAGGAGGAGTATCAGGCTGCCCGGACCCAGCTGGACAGCCTGGAGGCAGATCACTCTGCCCACCCCGCTCCCGACCGGGAGGCACTGAAAAAGGCCCAGGGAGAGCTGCAGTACCTGAAGGTGCTGGAGGAGGAGATTAAACAGGGGGAGACCGCCCTGAAGGACGCAGAGGCAGGCTCTGAAAAAGCAAAGGCGGCCGCAAAAGACGAGCACTTCCCCGGTCTGTCCGGGGAGGAGGCGGTGGCCAACACTTCCTCCGGCTGTGTTGAATATCAGGCCGGTGCAGACAGGGCGAAAAAGCTGAAACGGTGGTTTTTGCTCCTCCATCTGCTGGGTATGCTGGGTCTTACTGCTCTCCTACTTTGGGGAGTCACTCAAAAGATCATTCCCTGCATCTGGCTTGGCGCGGGAATCTATGTGGTGCTGGCCCTCGTGTCCATCCTTGTACTCTTTCGCTCTAAAGCCGCACGAAAGAAAGCGGAGGCTGGCCTGAAGCGCTACGGCGTCCAGACCCCGGAGGAGCTCACCGCGCTGGCACAGGATTACCGGGAGCGGTGTCAGGCTGCCGAAAAGGCCGCTCACGAAGCGGAGGTCATCAAAAACGCCGTCGCCGAGCGTCAAAGCAAACTGGACGACACAAGACAGCAGCTTCTGGACTTCGTACACGCCTTCGCCCCCGAGGTGAAGGACCTGTTCGGCTGCTCGGCGGCCCTGTCCCGGGCGCTGAACCTGGACCACGACCTGGCTCTGGCCCGGGAGCGGACTTCCGCCTCCCGCCGCCGGCTGAACGATCTGGATGCCCAAGGCAGCCAGGCCGAAGCGGAGGAGGACGCCCAGCTCCCCCTTCCCGACCTAAACCCGGAGGAGACTGCCCGGGCTCTCGGCCTGGCAAACGGCCGGCTGGAGCAGGTGAGCGCCCAGCTCAACCAGGCCCGGGGGAGCCTCCAGGCTATGGGAAACCCTGCGGCGCTGGCCGCCCGGGCGGAAGAGCTGGAGGATAAGCTGTCCCGGCGGAGACTGGAATTTGACGCCCTGACCGCCGCCATGGACGCCCTTACCCAGGCCAACGCCCGGCTTCAGGAGCGGTTTTCTCCCGAGCTGAACCGGTTGACCGGAGAATATATGGCCCGGCTTACCGGGGCCAAGTATTCAGCGGTGTCCCTCACCCGCGAACTGGAGGGCTTTGTCCGCACCGGCGGGGACGTGCTGCCCCGCAGCGCCCTGTACCTGTCCCGGGGAGCGGCGGACCAGCTCTATCTGGCGGTGCGGCTGGCGGTATGCCGGCTGTGTCTGCCCGAAAAGCCCCCCATCCTGCTGGACGACGCCCTGGCCGCTTTTGACGACGCCCGCTTGGAGGCGGCCTTGGAGCTGCTCTGGGAGTTGTCTGGAGAGCAGCAGCTGCTTCTTTTCACCTGCCAGAAAAGGGAAGGGGAGGTCCTGGGCAGTACGCCGGGAGTGGCAAGGGTAGAGCTTTGAGTTGCAATTCCTTCTGAAACCGGGTATAATACCATTCATGACACAAAGAAACGAGGTGTCCCCATGGACGAATACAACCACCAGACACAGGAGCCGGAGGGGGGCTCAGCCCCGGGGGAAGCACACCAGGAGCCCCGCCGGCCGGGTGCGGAGCTGTATGAGTGGCTCCAGCTGTTTTTGGGCTGCGTGGTGGCGGCGGTGGTGCTGTTCAACTGCGTAGCCCGGCTCACCAGAGTGGACGGCAGTTCCATGGACAACACCCTCCAGCACGGTGAAATCATGCTCATCTGGTCGCTGGGCTACACCCCGAAGCAGGGGGATATTGTAGTGCTGAACAAGACCTGCGTTCTCCTGCCCGACTGGACCGAGCCCCGTGCCATCGTCAAGCGGGTCATCGCCACCGGCGGCCAGACGGTGGATGTGGACTACGCCAGCGGCACCGTCTATGTGGACGGCCAGCCCCTGGACGAGCCCTACCTCCCCGAGGGAATGCACCGCCCGGCTCCGCCTTCCATGCAGGAGACCCACTGGGAGGTGCCCGAGGACTCTATCTTCGTCATGGGAGACAACCGCAATTACTCCACCGACAGCAGGGACAGCCTGCTGGGCACCATCAACACCGACTATGTGCTGGGCAGGGCCATTCTGGCCCTGTGGCCCTTAAACCGCTTCGGCGCGGTATAAAAAGCCATGTCAACAAGCTGCCCCCGGCCGGGAATTCCGGCCGGGGGCGGTTTTTCTGTTTATCAATCCAGTCCCTCCAGGGCAAAGACCCGGGCGGGCAGCAGGTCGGACAGCCCCATCAGCACCGGGTCCAGGCCGCCGTCCTGCCGGACTGTAAGCGTCCGGACCGGAAGCTGGCCGTTCAGGGGGCCGGTGGGCAAAGACAGCACCGCCACGGGGGCTGTCCGGCCCCACTCCATCAGCAGCGAGCCGCCATGCAGGGCGGCGATACGCCGGGCCGCACTCAGGCCCAGTCCCGCCCCCTGACCCGGAAGGGGGATCTCCTCTCCCATTCCAGGCTGGAGCATGGCATCCAACTGCCGTCCGTCCGCCGGGGGGCCGCTGTGTGATACGGCGAGCACCGCCCGGCTCCCCTGCCGGCGCAGGCTGAGGACCACGGTCCCCCTCTCCGAAGCCCGGGCCGCGTTGGCAGTCAGCTCCAGCAGAAGCTTCCGAAGCAGCGCCGGATCACCGGGAATGAGCAATCCGCCTTCCCGGCTGCGGAACTCCAGACGAACGCCCGCCTCATGCAGCAACGGGGCGGCCAGCCGCTCCACATCCCGGCACAGGCCGGCCAGGTCTATGGTCACCGGCCGGAAGGATTCTGTCTCTTGAAGCAGCTCCAGGTTGTCCAGCAGCCGGAACAGCCGGTGAAAGGTCTTCCCAAAGTCGCCGGCGGACAGCGGACTGCCCCCCTCCGTCGTGGAAGGGCCCACCTCGGTCAGGACATCGCCCAGGAGTGTACGCAGCTGATACACGACCCCCCCCAGCTGACGGCCGGTAAGGGCGCTTTTGGAGGCGGGTCGGAAAAGAATAATCTGCTCCCCGCCAGCGGCAGAATAGCTGCAGGTATAGGTGGCCGGCCCCTGGGAAAATTCCCCTGTCCCGCTGCCATTCTCCGCAAACAGGGCCAGAATATCTGGAACCGGCTCTCCTGCGGCAAGCTGGGGCAGGTATTGGCGGGCTTTTTCACTGCAGCACCGGACAACTCCCCCGCTAACTCGGACCACACCCTCAGGAAAGGCGTCCAACAGGGACTGGATAGAATCTAGCATAAATACCCCTTTACAAACTGGAGCCAACCTGCACGGCCGCAAATTTTATTTTGTCGTAGCATGCGCCGGAACGTTTCCGGCTATAACCGTTTTAGTATATCAAAATTTTCCGTCTGCGGCAAGAGAAAAAGTCGAAAAATGTCGAAGAAATTGATGTCCTCCCGCCTCAGCCGCCTTAATCCGCCTCTATGGCAAAATTTTGGTTATTTTTTCCCTGAAAACTATGAAAAAAAGCACTAGGAAAATGAATACTTCCGGGGTATAATATGTACGCTTTCAAAGCCGCGGGCCGCCGCGGGTAAATTGATAATAAAGGAGTAATTCACATGAGCATCAAAGTTGGCATCAATGGTTTTGGCCGTATTGGCCGCATGGTGTTCCGCGCCAGCCTGAATCACCCCGAGATCGAGATTGTCGGCATCAACGATCTGTGCCCCGCCGAATATCTCGCCTATATGCTGAAGTATGACACCATGCACGGCGCCTGCCAGGCCGAGATCGGCTCCACCGAGAACGCCATCGTGGTCAACGGCAAGGAGATTCCCATTTCCGCCGAGCGCAATCCCGCCGATCTGCCCTGGGCCAAGCTGGGCGCCGAATACGTTGTGGAGTCCACCGGCCTGTTCCTGACCAAGGAGAAGGCTCAGGGCCACCTGGACGCCGGCGCCAAGAAGGTCATCATGTCCGCCCCCTCCAAGGACGACACCCCCATGTTCGTGTGCGGCGTCAACCTGGACAAGTACACCACCGACATGAACTTCGTGTCCAACGCCTCCTGCACCACCAACTGCCTGGCCCCCATTGCCAAGGTCCTGAACGACAACTGGGGCATTACCGAAGGCCTGATGACCACCGTGCACTCCGTCACCGCCACCCAGAAGACCGTTGACGGCCCCTCCCTGAAGGACTGGCGCGGCGGCCGTGCCGCTACCGGCAACATCATTCCCTCCTCCACCGGCGCCGCCAAGGCCGTGGGCAAGGTCATCCCCTCCCTCAACGGCAAGCTGACCGGTATGTCCATGCGCGTGCCCACTCTGGACGTGTCCGTGGTGGACCTGACCGTTAATCTGGCCAAGCCCGCCAAGTATGAGGAGATCTGCGCCGCCATGAAGGCCGCCTCCGAGGGCGAGCTGAAGGGCATCCTGGGCTACACCGACGAGGCCGTCGTGTCCTCCGACTTCCTGGGCGACACCCGCACCTCCATCTTCGACGCCGACGCCGGCATCGCTCTGACCGATACCTTTGTGAAGGTCGTGTCCTGGTACGATAACGAAATCGGTTACTCCAACAAGGTGCTGGAGCTCATTGAGCACATGTACTCCGTGGATCACAAGTAATCGTCCTCCCTTTGGAGCGCCGCTGACGCGGCGCTCTTTTTTCAAGAAGAGCGGAAAAGCGCCCTGGAACGAAAGTTCCGGGGCGCTTTGAGCAGGCTGCCTTTTGTCGATTTTTATGGTATTCTGTTTATGGTGCTACCGATAAACGGCAAGCGGTTTGTGCCCCTGTACATCAGGGTACCTGATATTGGACTAAGGAAGTGTCCACAGAGAAGATATATTGACGTGTTTCCCCCACCGAAGGCTGGGGAAACACAAACAATATCTCTGCGTTTAGGACACTCCCTTGGTCCAACACAAAAACAAAAGGCGGGAAGCCCTGAAAACACAGGAGCTCCCGCTTTTCATTAAACCTCCATGATGACAGGCAGGATCATGGGAGAGCGCTTGGTTTTCTTGTACAGATAACCGGACAGATCGCCCTTAATCGCCCCCTTGATAGCGGACCAGTCGGTGGAATACCGGGTATCCACGTGCTGGATGGCCTCCAGAGCCACCTGGCGCAGCTCCTCCAGCAGCCCTTCAGACTCCTTCACATAGACGAAGCCCCGGGTGATGATATCCGGGCCGGACACCAGCGCGCCGTCCTCTCCGGACATGGACAGGGCCACCACGATCATGCCGTCCTCGGCCAGGTGCTTTCGGTCCCGCAGGACCACGCTGCCTACGTCGCCTACACCGTAGCCGTCTACAAAAACCTGTCCGGCGGTGACAGTTCCGGCCAGCCGGGCGGAATTGGGGGTGAGCTCTATCACCCGCCCGATGTCGCTGATGAGAATCTGATTGGGCTCCATCCCCATCTGCCGGGCCAGCTTGGCGTGAATCTGAAGCATCCGCTGTTCGCCGTGGACAGGGATGAAGAATTTGGGCTTCACCAGGGCGTGAACAATTTTCAGCTCCTCCTGGCAGGCGTGGCCCGAGACATGCAGGGACATGTTCCCCTCGTTCATCACTTCCACACCCTTGCGGTACAGCTCGTTGACCACGTTACCGATGGCGTTCTCATTGCCCGGAATGGCGGAGGCGGAAATAATCACCCGGTCTCCGGGGAGCAGATCCACCTGCCGGTGGGTGTTGAAGGCCATCCGGGTGAGGGCGGACATGGTTTCGCCCTGGCTGCCGGTGGTAATGATGCAGACCTTGTGTTTGGGCAGAGATTTGATGTGATTCAGGTCCATCAGAATGCCGTCTGGGATGCTCATGTAGCCCAGTTCAGTGGACACCTTCATCACATTCTCCATGGACCGGCCGGTGACGGCCACCTTCCGCCCGTACCGGGCGGCCACATCGATAATCTGCTGGATTCGGTCCACATTGGAGGCGAAGGTGGTGACGATGATGCGCTCCTCGCATCCCCGGAACAGGGCGTCAAAGGAGGCTCCTACGCTGCGCTCAGAACGGGTATAGCCCGGGCGCTCCACGTTGGTGGAGTCGGCCAGCAGGGCCAGCACACCCTCCTTCCCCAGCTCACCCAGCCGGGCCAGGTCCATCATGCCCCCCTGGATGGGGGTGGCGTCAATCTTGAAGTCTCCGGTGTGGACGCAGACGCCCGCCGGGCACCGGATGGCGAACGCCACCGCGTCGGCGATGGAGTGGTTTACATGGATGAATTCCACGGTAAACCGCCCCGCCTTCACCACCTGGCCCGCCTCGCATGTGATAAGCTTGGTCCTGTCCAGCAGGCGGTGCTCCTCCAGCTTCAGCTTGATAAGCCCCGCAGACATGCGGGTGGCGTAGATGGGGGCGTTGATGGACCGCAGCACGTAGGGCAGAGCCCCGATGTGATCTTCATGGCCGTGGGTGATGAAAATGCCCCGAATCTTGTTCTGATTCTTGATGAGGTAGCTCACGTCGGGGATAACCACGTCGATGCCGTACATGTCGTCGTCGGGGAAGCCCATGCCGCAGTCCACCACAATCATGTCGCTGCCGTACTCGTAGACGGTGAGGTTCTTGCCGATCTCGTTGAGACCGCCAAGGGAAATAATTTTCAGTTTTTCTGCCATAATAACTCCTTTAAAATGTTCCCGTGTTTTCCCCGATATCCCAGGCGGGACAGGGGAAAGCTGGTTTTATTGATGTATTCAGACAGAAAAAGCCCATAGAAAGCTGCCGTGCCCCCGGCACAGCAGTTCAGACGAACGGCTGCACCCGTTTCCGGCCCTGCCTCGCCGTTGGGGTGCTGTATCCTTTCGCCTGATCCTCTGTCTGGTTGACCCGCAGCCCGTTCCCGCCTGTCCTACGGTTCGGGCGCTGCGGAAAATATTTAGACGCCGGGGCGGGAGAACCTCTCCCTGCCCCATTCAGCGTTTAAATCAACAAATTGTCTTTTATATTTTACCACACTTTTCCTCAAAAGTATACTATGCGTTTCAGAAGAACAAATATACCGCTACTTGTCCTCTTCTTGGGCACATTGCTCAGAAATTGTCCTGTCGATCTCCGCCGCCCGGCCGGCGTAAAAGTCGCACAGCTCGGCGGCCAGCTCCAGGTCTGGCCCCTCGGCCACAATGCGCAGGGCGGACCGGCGGGCCATGGGAGTAAGGTAGACCCAGCCGCTCCCGGTGCGCATCCGCAGCCCCTCCCCGGCGGGGGTGCGGGCGTGCTCCCGAGCCAGCGCCTGCATCACCCGGCCCCGGTCAGAGCTGAGGGACACCTCTCTCCGCCAAGTGGAGAAACGGGGCGTCTTGGCCGCCAGCGCCTCCAGTTTCTGGCCCGAAACGGCCATCCGGGAGCAGATGCGGACGGCGGCGGCGGGGGCCTGCCTCAGCCACGGCTGGGCGGCGTACAGCTCCCGGGCCTGGTCCCCGTCCCGGTCCAGGCGCAGGACGGTCCCCCCGTAGCCGGCGGCCACCAGCTCCACCGCTGCACTGGCTCCGGCGGGGACGGCCACCTTGCCGGAGCCATTTTCCATCTCCACCAGGGCCAAAAGGGCCAGCAGCCGGCCTCCGTCCAACACGGCCCCCCGCTCATCCTGGGCGGTAAGAACAAAGCCCCCTCGCCCGGCGTGGAAGGCGGGGATGCCGGGCTGCCATTTTTTCTCCAGCTTACAGCCCAGGGCGGACAGCGCCGCCCGCAGCGCCCGGTCCTCAGGGGTGGAATCCTCTACGGCGACGGTGATTCGCCGCAGTCCCGGACGTCGGAGCCTGGCCTCATCTGCCGTCCGGGCGGCCCACTCCTCCTGGCTCAGCTCCATCTGCCGCATTCGGCCCACCTGGCCGCCCCGAACCCGGCGCAGCTCCCCTTGGAGGAGAGCATGCTCCAGCTTCCGCTCCCTGGCCCGGCCCAGAGGCAGCCCCTCCTTGTCAAATAAATGGAGGTAAACCGTCCCCCCGCTCTCCTCCACGAAAAGAGAGACAGGCAGCTGGTGAAAGGCGGCAGCCCCCGCCCCCTGAACGGGACTGTCCAGAGAGTGGGCGAGCACCTCGCCCCCCGCGGCGGCCACCCCCGCCGCCGCGGCCCGGGCCAGCATTCCGGCTCCGGGAGCAGAGGAACAGCCCAGGCCCACCCGGCCCTCTCCGCCCAACACGCTGCCCAGGGCAAGCAGGGCCTCCGGACCCATGTCCTCTCCCAGCACCCCCTGGATGACCCCGCCGTCTCCGAAGCGCAGGGACCCCTTCTGGCTCCCACTGGTGATAGACCGGGCCAGGCGGCAGCCGGCGGGTGCGGTCTGCCCCGGCCAGAGGCGCACCCGCTCCTGCAGGACAGCCTCCTCCTCTGCCAGGGCGTTTTCCCCCAGCACCGCCCCCTCGTTGAGCACAGCCCCCTTTCGGACTGAGGCGTTCCGGCACAGAATGGCCCCGTACAGGGTGGTCCTGGAGCCAGCCGTGGCGTTTTCCAGCAAAACGGAGCGCTGGACCATGGCCCGCTCTCCCACCCGCGTCCCTCGCTCCAGCACGGTGTGGGGGCCGATGAGACACCCCTGCTCCAGCTCCGCTCCGTCGCCGATCCAGCAGGGGGGCACCAGGTTCAACCCCTCCGGAATGGGGCGGGCCGACCAGACCCCGGCCTGCCGGCGGGGCAGACCCATATCCAGCTTCACCTTGCCGGACAGGGCGTCGCACACGCAGTCCAGATAGGCCTTGCAGTCCCCCATGTCGCACCAGTAGCCCTCCAGCGGCAGTCCATAGAGAGGGGCGTTTTCCCGGAGCAGGGCGGGAAACAGGTCCTTGCCGAAATCCCACGCCGTACCGCCGGGGACCCGCTCCATGGCGGCAGGCGAGAGCACATAGATCCCGGTGTTAATCTGGTCGGTGAACACCTGGCCCCAGGCCGGCTTCTCCACAAAACGCTCCACCCTTCCGTCCTGGCCGGTGAGGACCAGACCGTACTCCAGCGGGTTTTGACGGCGGTAGAGCCCCAGGGTGGCCCGGGCCTCCCGTTCCCGGTGAAAGCGGAACAGAGCGGTCAGGTCCAAGTCGCAGACGCAGTCCCCGCTGATGACCAGAAAATCCTCCTCCCCCAGGTGGTCCATACAGTTTTTTACGCTGCCCGCCGTGCCCAGCGGCTCGTCCTCGGTGAAGTAGGTCAGCCGGACCCCCAGCCGGTCCCCGCCGCCGAAATAATCCATGATCCCCTGGGGCCTGTAGCACAGGGTGACGCAGATGTCGGTGATCCCGTGCTCTTTCAGCAGGTTAATGATGTGCTCCATCACCGGCCGACCCAGCAGAGAGGTCATGGGCTTGGGGCTCCCCAGGGACAGGGGACGCAGGCGGGTGCCCTCCCCGCCCGCCATAATCACTGCTTTCAAACGCTTCGCCATCCTTCCGTTAGTCAGGTACGGATAGTATGGCTTGTATTGCGGTGTTTCAACCTTGTCCCCAAAAACAATATATGGTATAATGGCGAAAAAATGAGGGGGCCTTGTTATGAACATCAAATCGGGCAGATACCGCCACTTCAAGGGGAAGGAATATGAGGTTATCGGGGTGGCCTCCCACTCGGAGACTCTGGAACCCATGGTGGTCTACCGGGCGTTGTACGGAGAGGGCGGCCTGTGGGTCCGCCCCGCCGCCATGTGGACCGAGCAGGTGGAACGGGAAGAATACTCCGGGCCCAGATTTATTTACACAGGAGACGAGACATGAATATTCAGATTTTTGGAAAAAGCAAGTGCTTCGACACAAAAAAAGCAGAGCGGTGGTTTAAGGAACGGCAGGTCAAATTTCAGGCGGTGAACCTGAAAAAGCAGGGAATGAGCCTGGGAGAGCTGACCAGCGTGAAAAACGCGGTGGGACTGGAGGCCATGGTGGACCCGAAACACCCGGACGCGATTCTGGTATCCTATCTGGCCTCTGACCAGGCCAAACTGGAGAAGCTCTTTGAAGTTCCCTCCCTTCTGCGCACCCCCGTGGTCCGCAATGGAAAGCATGCCACCGTGGGATACTGCCCTGAGGTTTGGGAGAAGTGGACATAGGAGGCCGCCCCCTACGGAGTGCAGAACATAAAAAGTCCGGTTTTACGGACACCGCCTCCGCTATACTGGGGCCTGAAACCCGGAAAGGAGGATATCGTCAATGTCAAAAAGCTCCAATCAAAAGACCAAGCTGCTCCACCTGTGCCGCATGCTCCTGCAGCAGACCGACGAGGACCACCCCCTCACTGTGGCCCAGATTATTGAGGGGCTGGCCCGGCAGAACATCAGGGCCGAGCGCAAAAGCGTCTATGACGACCTGGAGGCTCTGCGCCAGTTCGGTCTTGACGTCCAGTGCCGCAAGGGCAAATCTCCGGGCTGGTTCGTAGGGGAGCGGGATTTTGAGCTGCCCGAGGTGAAACTGCTCATGGATGCGGTCCAGTCTTCCCGCTTCCTCACCCAGAAGAAAAGCGACGTCCTCATCCGCAAGCTGGAGGGGCTGGCCAGCACCCATCAGGCGGGCCAGCTCCAGCGGCAGGTGTATGTCTCAGGCCGCATCAAGGTGATGAATGAGAGCATTTACTACAATGTGGATAAGCTTCATACCGCCATCGCCGGGCGGAAAGCCATTACCTTCAAATACTTTGACTACGACATTGCCCGGAAAAAGGTGTTCCGGCAGGAGGGGAAGCGGTACGTGGTCTCCCCCTACGGCCTGATCTGGAACAGCGAGAATTACTACCTGGTGGCCTTCCACCACACCCACCGGGAGATGCGCCATTACCGGGTGGACAAGATGACCGAAATTGTGGTCGCCTGTCTGGCGCGGGAGGGGACGGAGCAGTACCCCAATTTCCAGCTGGCCGAGTACGGTCAGAAGCACTTTGGCATGTACAGCGGCCCAGAGATGAAGGTCACCCTCCGGGGCCGGCGGGACAAGGCCCATCTGGTGTGGGACCGGTTCGGTCAGGACGTAATCCTGGTTCCAGACGGAGAGGACCGTTTTACCGTCACACTGCCCGTGGTGATAAGCCCCCAGTTCTTCGGCTGGCTGATGGGGCTGGACGGCAGCGTCACCCTCGCAGGGCCCAAAGAGGCGGTGGGTGCCTACCGCCGGAAACTGGCCGCGGCGTTGGAGGAATTGCCATAATCGGCAGCAGTTTCCATCAGCCGATTTATTAAAATCTGTTAAAATTTTTTTGGAAACAGTGGTATTTTCCACGACAGTATGATATGATAGAAATGTTCCAGTATACCCATTGACCCGAAAGGAGGAATCGTCGTGGGATTTAAGGTTTTTTGGCTGGCTCTTTTAATCGCCCTTTGCGCAGGCGAAGCGGCCACAGTAGGCCTGGTCTGTATCTGGTTTGCCGCGGGAGCCCTGGGCGCGTTCCTGGCGGCTCTGCTGGGCGGACATTTCTGGCTACAGCTTATCGTGTTCGCGGTGGTATCCGCCCTGGCTCTGGCGCTGATTCGCCCGGCGGCAGCGCGGCACATTCGGCCCCGGCGCTCCCCCACCAACGCCGACCGCGTGGTAGACCAGACCGCCCTGGTCACCCAGCCCGTGGACAATGAGGCTGGCACCGGTCAGGTCAGCGTTTTGGGACAGGTTTGGACCGCCCGCAGCGAGTTGGGCGTGGTCATCCCCGCCGGAACCCAGGTAAAGGTCCGGCGTATCGAGGGCGTAAAGCTGTTTGTAGAAACCCTGTGACAAAAATATTTGTATCAGAAAAGGAGAGCTTATCATGGGTCCTATGGAAATTTTAAAAATTGTTCTGCCTGTTGTCGGCCTTGTCATTGTGCTGCTGATTATCTTTGGCTCCTGCGTAAAAATCGTGCCCCAGTCCCGGGCTTACGTTGTTACCCGGCTGGGCGTATTTTACGCCGTGTGGAACGAGGGTCTGAAATTTAAGGTCCCCTTCATCGACCGGGTGGCAAAGAACGTCTCTCTGAAGGAGCAGGTGGTGGACTTCGCTCCTCAGCCTGTCATCACTAAGGACAATGTAACCATGCAGATCGACTCGGTGGTCTACTTCCAGATTACCGACCCCAAACTGTATACCTACGGCATCGAAAACCCCATGTCCGCCATTGAGAACCTTACCGCCACCACCCTGCGCAACATTATCGGCGACCTGGAGCTGGACCAGACTCTCACCAGCCGGGACCACATTAACGCCAAAATGCGGGCCCTGCTGGACGAGGCCACCGACCCCTGGGGCATCAAGGTCAACCGGGTTGAGCTGAAAAACATTATGCCGCCCCGGGACATTCAGGAATCCATGGAGAAGCAGATGCGGGCCGAGCGGGAGCGTCGAGAGGCCATCCTCCAGGCCGAGGGACAGAAGCAGTCTCAGATTCTGGTGGCCGAAGGTGAAAAGCAGTCCGAAATCCTTCGGGCCGACGCAGCCAAGCAGGCGGCCATTCTCCAGGCCGAGGGCGCCAAGCAGGCCAAAATTCTGGAGGCTGAGGCTGAGGCTGAGGCCATTTTGAAGGTGCAGCAGGCCACTGCCGATGCTATCCGTCTCATCAACCAGGCCAACCCCGGCCAGGGCGTACTCACCATCAAGGCCCTGGAGGCTTTCCAGACCATCGCGAACGGCAAGGCCACCAAGATCATTATCCCCTCCGAGCTCCAGGGCATCGCCGGGCTGGCCGCCGCCGCCAAGACTGTCTTTGACACGGAGGACCCCAAGGCCACCGTCACCAAAACGGTTCCCAAGCAGTAAGCGTCAAACACTGCCCCGCCTGCGAAAAACAGTCGGGGTATTTTTTTGCAGCCACCCTTGATTTCCTCCGGAGGGATATGGTAAAATTTTTATATAGTATCGGCAAAATTCGATTGCAAGAGAGATGATATATAATGAAACAGCGTCGTTCGCCACTCGCAAAATTTTTTGTATCTGCCGCAGTGCTGGCGGCGGTATTGATCCTATCTACTCCTGTGTCCAAAGCGTTGCCGGAATCTCCCGAAGCCCTCCGGATGCTCTGGGGAACCGGTTCCCGGCTGGTCATGCTGATTGCCGGACTGGCGCTGGCCTCCAGCCTGATCCAGCTGCTGCTGGACCGCTGGGCCCCGGCCACCGGACACGGCCGCACCATCCGCACCCTGGCAGGCAGCGCCCTGCGCTACCTGGTGATGCTGATCGGGCTGCTGTGGGGCCTGAGCATCCTGGGCGTGGACGTAAAGGCCCTTCTGGCCGCCGCCGGGGTGATGGCCCTGATCATCGGCTTTGGCGCGGAGAGCCTGATTGCCGACGTGGTTACCGGCACCTTCATGCTCTTTGAGCACCAGTACGAGGTGGGCGACATTATCGTGGTGGACGACTTTCGGGGAACAGTCACACAGATCGGCATCCGCACCACCAGCATTACCGACACCGGCGGCAATGTGAAGATCATCAACAACTCCGACATCCGCAGCCTGATCAACCGCTCTAACGACAGCTCCTTCGCCGTGTGCGATATTGGCATTCCCTATCAGGGCTATCTGCTCCGGGCAGAAGCGAAGCTGGCGGAAGTCCTGCCCGCCCTGCACCAGGAGCGGCCCGATCTTTTCCAGGAGGCCCCCCGATATCTGGGCGTCCAATCCATGGATAACGCCAACGACGCGGTAATCCTGCGCATCTCCGCCAAGGTGGCCGAGCAAAATATCTACTCCGCCCAGCGGGTGCTGAACCGCACGCTGCTGCTGGCCTTCGAGGAAGTGGGTATCCCCAACCCCGTGGCCGAGCTGAAGGTGGTCGAGGAGTAACCGCATGATAATTGACAGGGAATTTTCCTCCCCCGGAGAGGAGTTCAGCCCGCCCGTCCCCGAATTCGCCCCGCCGGGACGGGAGCATAACCGCTCCGACCGGGAGTTCGGGCAACCGGCAGGCATGGCCGTCCCGCCCAAAAAGCGGCGGCGGGTCCCCGGGCTGGTGTTTGCCGCCGCCGCGGCAGTGACGGTCACGGTTGCCCTGAGTATCCCCGCTCCCGCCCCTGCGGCCGCGGAGTTTCCCCAGCCGGAGAACTTTACCGCCGAGTACCGGGCCTATCTGGACGATATTATAGAGGCCTGCGGGGCAGAGGACGACTTGACAATATGCCAGCTGGCAACCTCCCCTATGGCGGGAGAATTCTGGACCGAGTGTATGGAGCCCTATCGTCAGGCACTGCGCCAGGAGAATCTGCCCGACGAGGTCTATTACGACGGTTCTGCCATGACGCCGGAACCAGGCGGCGTCCCGGCTTTAAACTTCTTTTACAGGATATTTCAGGGGGATCCCGTTACCACGCCTTACCAGCTGTCGTACCATACGATGATTACCTATTTTCAGCGCGGCAGCCAGCGCCGGGAGGGGACCTGGGGGATAGGTTATTCCGGCGGCCTGAGTTTTGGAGCAGATACCCCCTTTTCCAATATTTATATGGGTGAGCTTTCTCAATCTGACGACTATTACATTTTCCTGGGACAGGGAGAGTACCGGCAGTATAACAACATGAGAAACGACACGCCAGAGCAGTTCCATTTAGAGCGGAGTCTAACCGGAATGTTTTCTAACACACTGGAACAGGACGAGCAGGGCTGGGACACATTTGAGCAATATCTGGAAAACGGAACCTGGACGGAGTATTCCTTAGAGGGCAATGCGGAAATCGAGGTCGTAGACGGGAGCATCGTTCTAAACGACCATATAGAGCTGCATCCCGGCAGCAAGCCGGGTCTTTACAGCTATGCGACTGTCTGGCCAAGTGGACTGGGATTCGCGTCGAAGGATGGCCAGCCCTGCACTCTGGATGAACTGCTTTACCACCCGGACTGCCTGCGCGTCTATTTATAAAACATGAAACCGCCCGGAGCCGTGAAGCTCCGGGCGGTACACTTTATTCTGTTGTGTCCCGCAGCCGGTCCAGGACCATCTGATAGCCCCCGGAGCCGTAGCGCAGCTCGGTATTCACCCGGGTAATAGTGGAGCTGCTGGTGGCAATCTCCCCGCGGATGGTCTCATAGGTTTTGCCCTCGGAGAGCATCCGGGCCACCTGGAGCCGCTGGCCAAAGGCGGACAGCTCCTGTACGGTAAGCAGGTCGCCGAAAAAGCGGTAGCACTCGTCCAGATCCTGAAGGGACAGAATGGCGCGGAACAGCTGATCGATGGAATCGTTGCGGTCATTACGGATACGAGGCATAGCCGAAGCTCCTCCTTATATCTCTATCTCGCAAGGGGGATCCAGGGTAACCGGGCCGCCGATATGGGCGGATACAATTTCGCCCTCCCGGCGGAGGACCGCGGCCTCTATCACCCCGGCAGGCTGAACATAGGCGCGGACAAAGGGGCTGTTCGGAATGTTCCGGCTCTGGGCAACGGCGGCAGCCAGAGAGCCGGAGCCGCAGCTGCCCTCCCACACCAGCGTACCGGCGGACGGAACCTTCACCAGAGGGGTCATAGTCCCCTTTTCGCTGTTCAGAAATACAACTCCGTAGGCCTCCAGGCCGGAAATATCCCAAAACAGCGGCTCAGCCTGCTCAAAAAACGCCAGACTGGGAGGGATGTTTTCTACCACAAGGTGGGCAATGCCTCCCAGATCCACCAGAGTGCCAATATGGCCGCCCACCTCAGCACGTCCCACAGCCCGGGGCAGAGGCATCCGGGCCCGGGCCGTACCCAGGTTCAGGCCCACGTCTACCGTCACCGGATTGTTACAGCCGCTGACCTCCACCTGTACCTGGGACAGGCCGCCCAGCCGCCGGGCCGTCAGCATTCCGAAGGCACGGGTGGCGTTGCCGCAGAACTCACCCCCGGCCATCTCCATCCGGCCGGCACCTCCGCAGAAGGGCAGACATACATAGCCCACTTGTTCCACGTCCGTGCCGGGCAGGGCCATCAGTCGGGCCGCAATTCCGGCCCGGTCCCCCACAGGGACCGGGTCCAGAACGAAGAGGGTGATATTGCCCGCGGGATCGGCCCGCAGGACGCTCAGCTTCACGGCTTAATGGAAGTCGGGGATGTATTCCTTCACGATATCCAGCAGCTCGCCGCTGCGGATCATCTTCTCCACCTCCAGGATGTCGGGCCAGATCTCCCGGTCGATCTCGTAGAAGTCCACCTTCTCCCGGACGTGCTTGAGGATGGCCTCGTGGACGGGGGCGATGCCCTGGCCGTGGGTGTTCAGCCGGCGGCGGATATCGACGGCCTGGCAGGCGGTGAGCAGCTCGTCGGCCAGCACGGAGAAGGTGTTCTGGACAATCATGCCCGCCTTGCGGCCGGCGGTGGTGCCCATGGACACAATGTCCTCCTGATTGGCAGAGGAGGGGATGGAGTCCACGCTGGCCGGGTGGGCCAGCACCTTGTTCTCAGACACCATGGAGGCGGCTGCATACTGTACGATCATGAAGCCGGAGTTGACGCCGGGCTTGGTGGTGAGGAAGGGGGTCAGGCCGTTGGACAGAGCGGCGTTGACCATCCGCTCTGTGCGGCGCTCGGAGGCGTTGGCGATCTCAGAGCAGGCGATGCCCAGGGTGTCGAAGGGGATGGCCATAGGTTCACCGTGGAAGTTGCCGCCGGAGATGACCGCCTCGTCCTCCAGGAAGATGAGGGGGTTGTCGGTGACGGCGTTGAGCTCGATCTCCACCTTCTCCCGGACGTAGTCCAGGGCGTCGCGGACGGCGCCGTGGAGCTGGGGGATGCACCGCAGGGCGTAGGCGTCCTGCACCCGGTCCTTCTGGCAGTTGTCCAGAATCTCAGAGCCGGCCAGCAGCTTGCGCATGTTCTCGGCCACCAGCATCTGGCCCTTCTGTCCCCGGACCTGATGGATGCGGGGGTCAAAGGCGTTGCGCAGTCCGGTAAGGCCCTCAAAGTCCAGGGAACCGATGACATCGCCCAGCTGGGCGGCACAGATGGTGTCGTACAGGGCCAGGGAGCCCACGCTGGTCATGGCGCAGGTGCCGTTGGTCATGCCCAGGCCCTCTTTGCATACCAGGGTGTCCAGAGTGTCGATGCCGGCCTTGGCCATGGCGTCGGCGCCGGACATGAGCTCGCCCTTGTAGAAGGCCTGGCCCTTGCCCAGCATGGGCAGGGTCATGTGGGCCAGGGGGGCCAGGTCGCCGGAGGAGCCCAGGGAGCCCTTCTGGGGAACCCAGGGGTGAACGCCGGCGTTGAGCATCTGGATCATCATCTCCACCAGCAGGGGGCGCACGCCGGACACGCCGCCGCACAGGGCGTTGGCCCGGAGCAGGAGCATACCGCGCACCACCTCCTCGGCATAGGGCTCGCCTGCGCCGGTGCAGTGGCTAAGGATCAGGTTGGTGGACAGCTGGTTGCTCATCTCCTCTGGGACGGCCACCTTCTGGAAGTCGCCGAAGCCGGTGGTGATGCCATAGGCCACACGGCCCTCCTCGGCGATCTTCTCGGCCAGGGCCCGGGACTTCTTCATGGCCTCCATGGCGGAGGGAGCCAGCTCCACAGCGGCGCTGTACCGAGCGACGGCAACGAAGCTCTCCAGGTTCAGGCTGTGGCCGTCCAGGACGACATTTTTGATGGCAGAAGGATTCATAATCATAGGGAACTACCTCATTTCTTTTATTATTTTATCCGGCCTGGGCCGGTAGCTTACAAAGTTAAAGGGCGGCCCCCAAAGGGTAGGGGTCCCTCTGGGGGCCGCGAATGGTCACAGCCCCTTACTCTTGCGGGAAAAGCCGCCGGAACGGGGGTTGTCAGTTGCCTGGCGCACCGGGACGCCGGGATGCTTCTCCCGGGCCAGGACCAGAATCTTTTCGGTGTCGGGCCGGGTGAAGAAAAAACGTTTGCTGGCGCTGCCCCGCCCGATGTGGAGAGCGATGAGCTCAGGATGGTTGCGGTCCTCCACCACGATAGCGTTGATCTCTTCCCAGGGCCAAAAGTTGTAGTTGGTGGTAATCTTCATCTGATAGAAGATTTCCAGCCCTCGCTCTGTCACCGCCACATCCTTTTTGGTCAGCAGGGTAAGGGTGTAGAGCACGCCGAAAATCAGGGCAATCTTAAACCGGGTGAAAATACCCCCTATCAGCAGAAGCGCCACCATAGCCCAGCAGGTGTAGACAACGTAAGGCTTCCGGGGCTTCAGCTCCCGGGGAATATAGATAGGGCCGGACAGATCAGCCCAAGGGAGAGGTTTCGCGCTCACAGGCAGATTCCTTTCTTCACCAAATGCCTTTTGGCACCCGCCCCCCCGCAGGGGGCGGAGTTGATACAGTAAATTACAGTGTAGATAATCAGGCGCTGATCTTGGGGGCCTTGCCGGCGGCGCGGCGGGCTTCCAGATTCTTCAGGGCCTTCTCATGCGCCTCGGCAGGGGCGCCGGCGGGCTTGCCGGCCTTGGTCTTGCCCAGGATATTGGTGTAAGAGCCGTCAGCCCAGAAGATATTGCGGCCCATGAAAGCGGTGATGGCGGCGTAGATGGGGTTGAGCAGGTTCACGAAAGCGAAGGGGAAGTAGGTGAAGGGGCTCATGCCGAACACGCCCTGCTGATAGGCGCCGCAACCGGTCCAGGGGAACATGGCGGCCCACAGGGTGCCGCAGTCCTCCAGGGTGCGGGACATCATGTTCCGGCCCAGGCCCATCTCGTCATATTTCTCCACATACAGGGGAGCGGGAACGCCGATGCCCAGGAACTGGTCGCACATGGTGGCGTCGCAGAACAGAGAGGTAACCATGGTGGCCAGAATCAGGCTGCCCACGGAGCTGATCTTGCTCTTCAGCTTGCCGAACAGAGCCTCGGTGCAGCCGCAGCGCTCCAGAGCGCCACCGTAGGCCACAGCCAGCAGGATCAGGTTGATGGTCCACATGGTGTGGTCCATGCCGCCCCGGTTGAGCAGGTCGCAGACAGTGACGTAAGCGTCCTGGCCCACGCCCAGAGCAGCGGCCTCCGCCGCGACCAGGACCTCGTCGGCGGTGTCAACGCCGAAGCCGAAGCCGTAGTGCAGCATGTCGAACAGGTCGGCCAGGCTGCCCACGCCCTGGAAGATGACCGCGAAGAGCACGCCGGTCACGATGGAGATGGTAACGCCCACCAGGCCGGGGAGCCGCATCACGCAGGCGGCGATAACCACCAGGATGGGGACCAGCAGGAAGGGGTTGATGTTGAAGCCGGAGGCGATCACGGTCTGGATGTCCTTGGCCACGGTGGGATCGTAGCTGCCGGAGCTGGTGGCCACGCCCAGGATGGCATAGCCGATCAGGGCCAGGACGAAGGTGGGGGCGGTGGTGGACACCATGGCGGTCACGTGGTCGAACAGGCCGGTCTCAGACACGGCGGCGGCCAGGTTGGTGGTGTCGGACAGGGGGGAGAACTTGTCGCCCACATAGGCGCCGGAGATAGCCATACCGGCGGTGATGGGGGCGGGGATGCCCAGGCCGGCGCCGATGCCCAGCATGGCGATGCCCATGGTGGCGGTGGCGGTCCAGGAGGAGCCGCAGGCCAGGCCGACGATGGCGCACAGGACGCAGCCCACAGGCAGGAACAGCTGGGGAGTCAGGAGGTTCAGCCCGTAGTAGATCAGGGCGGGAATGGTGCCCGACATGAGGAAGGAGGCGACCAGCAGACCTACGGTGCACAGGATCAGGATGGCCTCCATGGTAGCGTTCAGCCGGTCGATCATGCCGGCCAGCATGTCGGAGAAGCTGTGGCCGCAGAGGCAGCCTACAATGCAGGCCACCACGATGGACACGGCCAGAGGCATGTGGGCGTCCACATAGGTGCCGTCGGTGAAGTTCAGGCCGTAGATCATCAGGCCCATCATCACGATGATGGGGATCAACGCCTCGACGACGTTGGGGAGCCGCACGCTGCGGGTTTTTTCGTTACTTGCCATAGATAATGTACCCCTCTTTCTTGAATATGTTTCCTCTTCCGATTTTTCGCGGCCCGGCCGGATCTCCTTTTCCGGGAGGATGGTTTTCCCGGAAAAAGAGCCCCTCTCCAACAGAGCCCCGATACGAAAAGTATCATATCACAACGGATTGTTAAAATCAACAAAAATGTGCTGAGAAAATGAAAGTTGCTTGTACAGTATCATAGTCTACTGCTGATGTGTCAGTACGGCGGTACAGCACTTTATAAAAGAGCCCTTGCAGGACAGGGGATTGAAGCGGCCCTGGTCTACTTTTTTGTAAAACCGGCCGTTTGCTTTATGAAAAAAAGTAATTGTCCCGATGTGACAAAAAAATATTATTTACGGGAGCTGCTTTGTGCGTTATAATGGTGACAGTCAAAAGCCGGGACCGTCCCCGGAGAAACAAAAATTTACAGAAAGCAGGAGGCCCACAGACATGAGCATCAAATCCGATATTGAGATCGCCCAGGAACATACCCCGAAGCGCATCACTGAGATCGCCGCCGCCGCCGGCATCGACGAAAAGTACCTGGAGATGTACGGCAACTACAAGGCCAAGATCGACTACAAGCTGCTCAATGAGACCGCCGCTCCCGACGGCAAGCTGATCCTGGTCACCGCCATCACCCCCACCCCTGCCGGCGAGGGCAAGACCACCACCTCTGTGGGTCTGGCCGACGGCCTGCGCAAGATCGGCAAGAAATCCGCCGTCGCCCTGCGGGAGCCCTCCCTGGGCCCCGTGTTCGGCGTGAAGGGCGGCGCCGCCGGCGGCGGCTACGCCCAGGTGGTGCCCATGGAGGACATCAATCTCCACTTTACCGGCGACTTCCACGCCATCGGGGCCGCCAACAACCTGATGGCCGCCATGCTGGACAACCACATTCAGCAGGGCAACGCTCTGGGCATCGACGTCAAGCAGATCACCTGGAAGCGGGCTGTGGACATGAACGACCGTCAGCTGCGCCATATTATCAACGGCCTGGGCGGCAAAATGCAGGGCGTGCCCCGTGAGGACGGCTTTGAGATTACCGTGGCCAGCGAGATCATGGCCGTGCTGTGCCTGTCCACCTCCATCTCCGATTTGAAGGAACGGCTGGGCAAAATGATCGTGGCCTACACCTATGACGGCAAGCCCGTCACCGCCCACGACCTGAAGGCCGAGGGCGCTATGGCCGCTCTGCTGAAGGACGCCGTCAAACCCAACCTGGTCCAGACTCTGGAGGGCACCCCCGCCTTCATCCACGGCGGCCCCTTCGCCAACATCGCCCACGGCTGCAACTCCGTCATGGCCACCCGCATGGCCCTGAAAGTGGCCGACTACGCCGTTACTGAGGCCGGCTTCGCCGCCGACCTGGGCGCGGAGAAATTCATTGACATCAAGTGCCGCAAGGCAGGGCTGAAGCCCTCCGCCGTTGTGATTGTCGCCACCGTCCGCGCCCTGAAGTACCACGGCGGCGTGCCCAAGCCCGAACTGAACAGCGAGAACCTGGAGGCCCTGGAGAAGGGTCTGCCCAACCTGCTTCAGCACGTGGACAACGTGAAGAACGTCTACGGCCTGCCCTGCGTGGTGGCCATTAACGCCTTCCCCACCGACACCAAGGCCGAGCTGGACCTGGTGGAGAAGAAGTGCAATGAGCTGGGCGTCAATGTGGCCCTGTCCGAGGTGTGGGCCAAGGGCGGCGAGGGCGGCGTGGCCCTGGCCGAGGAGGTCGTCCGGCTGTGTGAGGAGCCCAACCAGTTCTCCTTCGTCTATGAGGACGGGGCCTCCATCCAGGACAAGCTGAACACCATCGTCACCAAGGTATACCACGGCGACCGGGTGGTTCTCACCCCCAACGCCAGGAAGCAGGCCCAGCAGCTCACCGATCTGGGCTTTGGCGATCTGCCCATCTGCATGGCCAAGACCCAGTACTCCTTCTCCGACAACCAGGCACTGCTGGGCGCGCCCAAGGGCTTCGAGGTCACCGTCCGCAACCTGAAGGTGTGCGCCGGCGCCGGATTCATTGTCGCCCTCACCGGCGATATCATGACCATGCCCGGTCTGCCCAAGGTACCCTCCGCCGAGAAGATCGATGTGGATGAAAACGGAAAAATTACCGGCCTGTTCTAAAATATCTGACCTCCGGCCCGCTCCCGAAATCGGGAGCGGGCTTTTTTCCTCTCTGCCGCCGGAAGTCCCTTGCAAAAAAGGGTCTGATATTGTATAATTGCCCCATAAACATATTTTCACAGGGAGGCTGTGCTATGGAGACCCATTTTGAGTGGCGGGACGAATTTAACATCGGCGTAGAGGTGATTGACCAGGAGCACCGGCGCCTGTTTAAAATCATCAACAAGCTGTTCACTTTCCGCGAGGAGGAAAAGGACAGCCAATGGACCTGTCAGGAGGGAATCAAATACTTCAAGGGCCACGCCGTAAAACACTTCGCGGATGAAGAGGCGTACATGGAATCTATCGGCTATGAGGACCTGGAACAGCACCGCCGCATTCACCGGGGCTTTCGGGAAAACACCCTCCCCGCTCTGGAGCAGGAGCTGGAAAAGACCGGCTACTCTCCCGATGCGGTGGACCACTTTCTGGGCGTCTGCACCGGGTGGCTGATTGGCCACACCATGACGGAGGACCAGGCCATTACAGGCGAACGGATCAGCACCTGGAAACACCTTCTGCCCGGGGAGGAGCTGGCCGCCGTAAAAAAGGTGATCGTACAGCTGGTGTTTGACATGTTCCACCTGGAATCCCAGGTCATCAGCGACGTCTACGGCGGAGAGAAGTTTGGCAAAGGCGTATACTACCGCTTGGTTTACGGCACCAATCAGGGTGAGAAAAAGCAGGAGGTCGTTCTGGCCTTTGAGGAAAAGCTGCTGATTAATACGGTGGGCAAGGTCATGGGCCTTCAGACCGGCAAACTGGACTCCATGCTGGTCAACGCTGCCAGATACATGGCGCGGCAGTTCGTGGGCCGGGTTATGGAGCACCTCCCGGATGTGAAGGCCTATGAGCTGAAGGAGGAAAATCTCCTGTCCTATGAGCAGTTCCGAAAGATATTCGAGCGGGAGCACCCCCAGGTCAGCCTGCTGTTCAACACGGGCGGGGCAGGATATTTCGCCTACTGCGCGATTGCGCCTCATCTGCTGGAAAACGGCGTCGGTACCCCCATTGAGCAGGAAAACGCCCTGTCTGAGGTGGAGAAATACCTGGCAAAGCGGGAGAAGCAGGTGACCCAGGAGGAGTCTGACCCCCGGCTGAAGGTACTGGTGGTAGACGACTCCATGACAGTGCGGGAGGGCATCAAAAATCTGCTGGCAGAGGATTATCAGGTGGTTTTGGCCGAATCCGGGGTGGCTGCCATCCGGACCATTACTCTGGACAAGCCCGATCTGATCCTGCTGGACTATGAGATGCCCGTGTGCAACGGAAAGCAGACTCTGGAGATGCTCCGCTCGGCGAAGGAGTTCGCCAAAATTCCGGTGATCTTCCTCACCGGAAGGAGCGACCCGGATATTGTACGGGAACTGCTCTCCCTGAAGCCGGCGGGCTATCTGCTGAAATACCTGAGACCCGATGAGATCAAGCAGAAAATCGACGCCTTCTGCGCGGAAAAAATGTCCTGAACAAAACAGGCGGCCAGCCGGAATACTCCGGCTGGCCGCTTTCACTTTCAGTGCGTTATTTGGGGAGGGGGATGTCCTTCCGCTCAAAGCAGGCCCCCAGTTCCACCGAGGTCTGGGAGTCACCGTACTGCTTGATGGCGGCCAGCAGGACATCCAGCTCCCGGGTATCCTTTACCGCGAAGCGCAGCAGCGCATTGAGCTTTCCCACCAGGTGGTGGTGCGCAATAATGGCGGAGGTCTCCTCACAGAACCGGCAGAACTGGTTGTACTTCTCCGGAAAGACCGCCACCAGGATAAATCCGGTCAGGCTGCTGTCCAGCAGGGTGCGGTCCACGCTGACGGAGAAGTTTTTGATGACCCCTTTCTCCTCCATGCGCCGGATACGCTCGGAGACGGCAGGAGCGGTGAGTCCCACCCTGTCCCCGATGGTCTTTAAGGTAGTACGGCTGTCCGCCTGGAGCAGGTTCAGAATTTGATAGTCCGTTCTATCCATACTCCGCCCCTCCTCTCAGATAACAGCGCCCTTCTTGATGACGGTCCGGACCAGATTGCTGCCCATGCGGTAGCAGATATAATCCAGGTCGGGTGCGTCCCAGATCACCAGATCGCCCTGCTTCCCCGGTTCCACGGAGCCCACCTTGTCCGCCATGCCGATGGCGGAGGCGGCGTTGAGCGTGACGGCGGTGAGAACCTCCTCCGGTGTAAGTTTGTACTTCAGGCAGCCCAGGTTGATGACGAACTGAAGATTCAGGCAGGGGCAGGAGCCGGGGTTGAAGTCAGAGGCCATGGCCACCGGCACGCCGGCGTTGACCATATCCCGGGCAGGGGCAAATACCGCCCCCAGATAGAAGCTGGTGGCAGGCAGCAGGCAGGCGATGACCCCGCCCTGCGCCATGCTGGCGACGCCCTCCGGGGGACAGACGATAAGGTGCTCGGCGGAGATAGCCCCGATCTCGCCGGCCAGCTGGGAGCCGCCGATGGCCTCAATCTCGTCGGCGTGAATTTTCGGGATCAGGCCGTACCGCTTGCCCGCCTCCAGCACCTGGCGGGACTCCTCCACGGTGAAGGTGTCCGCCTCGCAGAACACATCGCAGTATTTGGCAATACCCTGTTCGGCCACCAGGGGCATCATCTCCTCACACACCAGGCGAATGTACTCGGCCCGGTTGGCCTTGTACTCGGCAGGGACCAGATGGGCCCCCATAAAAGTGGCCACGATGTCCATGGCGTGGCGGTCGTTCAGGTTCTTGATAACCCGCAGGGCCTTCAGCTCGTGCTCGGTGGCCAGGCCGTAGCCGCTCTTGGCCTCGCAGGTGGTAACGCCGAAGCCCATCATCTCGTCCAGAGCCCGGGCGGCCTTCTGGGTCAGTTCCTCCTCGGTGGCCTGGCGGGTGGCGTTGGTGGTGGACTGGATGCCGCCGCCAGCGTTCTGAATCTCCAGATAGCTCTTGCCGTGGAGCTTCAGGCCCAACTCATTCTGCCGCCAGCCGCCGAAAATCAGATGGGTATGGGCGTCCACCAGGCCGGGGGTGACCAGACTGCCCCGGGCGTCGACGACCTGGTCCGCCGCCGGGGCGGAACCGGTCCCAATCTGAGAGATGACGCCGTCCTCCATCAGGACCCAGGCATCTTTGAGAATCTGAATATTTCCCTGCTCATTTCCCTTCTTGGGCCCGAAACCCTGGGGGGTGGCCAGCATACCGATGTTGGTGACAATGGTTTTCATATTGTCATTCCTTTCCAAAAGAGGGGGCGTAAAACGCCCCCTCTGAAATGTTGTCGCAGTAAAATTCAGCCTTGAACGCTCTTGAGCGCCTCGGTAACCACAGCGTCGTCGGCAATATAAGGCATGGTAATGTGGTCCTGACCCTTGTACATCTCGTTGTACTCGGCCACGGTGGACATGGAGTTGGGGTTGCCCGCCCAGTTGCGGCGGGAGACGCCCACCATGGTATCCCAGGGCATGGACATGCGCAGGATGGTGTCCACCCGCTCAGAGCCGTCCAGCACCATACCGAACCCGCCGTTGATGGCCTTTCCGATGCCGGTGCCGCCGCCGTTGTGCAGGGCGATAAGACTCATGCCCCGGGCGGCGTTGCCCGCGTAGCACTGGGTGGCCATCTCGGCCATGATGTTGGAGCCGTCCTTGATGTTGGAGGTCTCACGGAAGGGGGAGTCGGTTCCGCCGGTGTCGTGGTGGTCTCGGCCCAGCATGACGGGGCCGATCTCGCCGTTGCGGACCATCTCATTAAACTTCAGGGCGATGTTCATGCGGCCCATGGCATCCTGATACAGAATGCGGCACTGGGTGCCCACAACCAGCTTGTTCTTCTTGGCGTCCCGGCACCAGACATAGTTGTCATAGTCCTGATAGCGGCGGTTATGAGCCTTGATATACTCAGCTGCGGCCGCGTCGGTCTTATCCAGATCCTCGGGGTTCCGGGACAGGCAGCACCAGCGGAAGGGACCGTAGCCGAAGTCAAAGAGGCAGGGACCCAGGATGTCCTCCACGTAGGAGGGGAACACAAAGCCGTCCAGGTCGTTTTCGCCGTTCTTGCAGATGGACTTCACGCCGGTGTCGTACACCGCCTTCAGGAAGCTGTTGCCGTAATCGAAGAAGTAGGTGCCCTTGTCGTGGAGCTTGCAGATCATCTCATAGTGGTGCTGGAGGGTCTTGTCCACCAGCTTGGCGAAGCCCTCGGGATCCTTGTCCAGCATCTCGGTGCGCTGCTCAAAGGTCAGGCCCTGGGGGCAGTAGCCGCCGTCGTAGGGCACGTGGCAGGAGGTCTGGTCGGACAGCAGGTCCACATGGATATTGTTGTCGTAGACGTACTCCAGCAGGTCCACGATGTTGCCGTGGTAGGCCACAGCGCAGGGCTGCTTGGAGGCCTGGTGCTCCTGGGCAATCTTTACGGCCTCGGCCAGGTCGGCGGTGCGGTGGCTCACCCAGCCCTGAGTGTACCGGGTCTCAATGCGGGAGTCGTCCACCTCGGCGATGATGGATGCGGCCCCGGCAATCTCGGCGGCCTTGCCCTGCGCGCCCGACATGCCGCCCAGACCGGCGGAGATGAACAGGCGGCCGGCCAGATTTCCATCCTCGGGGATGCCCAGCTTCAGACGGCCGGCGTTAAGCAGGGTGTTGAAGGTGCCGTGGACGATGCCCTGGGGGCCGATGTACATCCAGCCGCCGGCGGTCATCTGCCCGTAGTTGGCCACGCCGATAGCGGCTGCCCGGTTGAAGTCCTTCTGGTTGTCGTACATGCCCACCATCAGGCCATTGGAGATGATGCACCGGGGGGCCATCTTATGGCTGTGGAACAGACCCAGGGGGTGGCCGGACATGACCACCAGGGTCTGCTCGTCGGTCATAACCTCCAGATACTTCTTGATCAGGCGGTACTGCATCCAGTTCTGGCAGACCTGGCCGGTCTCGCCGTAGGTGACCAGCTCATAGGGGTAGAGGGCGATATCAAAATCCAGGTTGTTGTCAATCATCACCTGGAAGGCCTTGGCCTCGGTGCAGTTGCCCTTGTATTCCTCAATGGGCTTGCCGTACAGCCTGCCTGCGGGGCGGAAGCGGTAGCCGTAAATGCGGCCGTGCTCTTCCAGCTCCTGGGCAAACTCCTTGGCCATCTGGGCGTGATGGTCAGGGTGGATATACCGCAGAGCGTTCTTGATTGCCAAAGCCTTGTCGGCCTGGGACAGGTGGGACTCACGGCGGGGAGCCCGGCGGTAGCCCTCCTCAAAGGCGGGATACTCGGGCAGGTCGTAGTCCAGCTTGATGGTCATGGCGTCTGCTAGATTCATAAGTGGTTCCTCCGTTTCTTAAATTTTTTAAGTGTAGCGTTAAGAACTGCTTTCTGTGTATTGTATTTTAACAAAAGCATGGTAAAATGAAAAGCACTTGTATTATATATTAGCCATATAAAAAAGGTATGGAGGCCGCCTATGAACTTTAAGCAGCTGGAATATTTTGCCGCCGTAGCGGAGGAGGGAAGCATTTCCGGGGCTTCCCGGGAGCTCCATGTGGCCCAGCCCCCCATCAGCCGCCAGCTGGCCCTTCTGGAGGACGAACTGGGGGTTACCCTTTTTCTGCGCACCAATAAGGGGGTGGATCTGACCGAGGCGGGCCGGTGCCTCTACCAGCAAAGCCGGCAGATGTTCCAGAGCCTGCGGACCATGGCGGACAGCGTCCGGGCTGTGGATGCCGGAACCCGTGGCCAGTTGAAGCTTGGGGTCGTCTATTCCGATGTGCAGATTGCCACCCAGCTGCTGAAAAAATACCACGAAAAATACCCCCAGGTAGAGCTGTATGTCCGGATGGGAGCCCCCGGCGACCTGCTGGACGACCTGGGCCGGGGAGAACTGCACGCGCTGTTCCTGCGCAGCCAGTCCGACCGATCCTGCGGCCTGCGGGAGCAGGTGCTGGGGGAGGATCCCCTGGAACTGGTCATGTGCGAGAGCACCGATCCCGCCCCGGGACGGGAGGCCGTCCCCATCCGCGCTCTGCGGGACGCGCCCATGTGCCTGCTGCGCAGCGACGACCTGTGGGGCTACAGCCGGGACCTGCTGGAGGAGTGCCGCAGGGCTGGCTTTACCCCTAACGTGGTCTGCCACTGCTACGACGCCCCTATGGAGATGCAGATGGTCCAGGCGGGGTTCGGGGTGGGCTTTCTGCCCAGATCCGTTGCGGCCGCCCACCCAGGCTCCCCCGTCTACACAAAGCCGGTGCTGGAGTTCTCCGCCCGTTCCTGCCCCATTCTGGTGTGGGAGGACGACCCTTATCAGAGCGGCTGCGTCAGGCGCTTTCTGGAACTGGCAGCGGCGCAGGCTTAATAAATTTAAGCGGTTTGCCAAAAAAACCTTCATCCACACATTGCTAATTTGGCGCGAATGCAATATAATGGTGGCACCTGAAAAATACCTGGCGAAAAATACATTTAGGAGGAAATCAACATGGCAAAGTTAGTCGAGTGCATCCCCAATTTCAGCTGCAGCAAGGAGAAGGACGAGGCCACTTATAACGCCCTGGTGGAGGCCGCCAGCAGCGTGCCCGGCTGCACCCTGTTCGACGCCCAGACCGACGGCAACCACAACCGCTGCGTGTTTACCCTGATCGGCAGCATCGACGCCATTGAGGAGGTCGCTTTCCGGCTGACCAAGGTGGCCACCGAGCGCATCGACATGACCAAGCACAAGGGCGAGCACAAGCGCATGGGCGCCACCGACGTGATCCCCTTCGTTCCCCAGTCCAAGGACGTCACCGTGGAGGAATGCGTAGAGCTGACCAAGCGTCTGGGCCAGCGCATCTGGGATGAGCTGAAGGTGCCCTCCTTCCTGTATGAGGACTCCGCCACCCGGCCCGAGCGCCGCAACCTGGCCACCTGCCGCAAGGGCGAGTTCGAGGGCATGCCCGAGAAGCTGCTCCAGGAGGAGTGGGCTCCCGATTTTGGCGAGCGGAAGATCCACCCCACCGCCGGCATCACCGCCATCGGCGCCCGCATGCCTCTGGTGGCCTTCAACATCAACCTGGCCACCTCCGACGTGGAGGTCGCCAAGAAGATCGCCAAGGTCATCCGCGGCTCCTCCGGCGGCTTCCGCAGCTGCAAGGCCATGGGCTTCATGATGGAGGACCGGGGCATCGCCCAGGTGTCCATGAACATGGTCAACTATGAGGACACCCCCCTGTACGTGGTCTATGAGATGGTCAAATCCCTGGCTGAGCGCTACGGCACCTATATTGTGGACAGCGAGATCGTTGGCCTTACCCCCGGCAAGGCCATGATCGACTGCGCTGAATTCTACCTGAAGGCCCGCGACTTCGACTGCCACAACCAGATTATGGAGTATCACCTCCTGGATATGAAGTAAGACAAACTGCCCGTTCCCGCCCCCGCAGGGGGGGCGGGGCACAAAAACAATAGACGAGGAGAAATTAGGCTATGAAATTGGCTGAATTGAAAACTGCTGAGTTTGTGGATCTGCTGGCCTCCGACGCCCCCGCCCCCGGCGGCGGGTCCGCCGCCGCCCTGGAGGGCGCTTTGGGCGCCGCCCTTACTGCTATGGTTTGCGGCCTCACCGTGGGCAAGAAGAAGTACGCCGAGTACCAGGAGCTGGCTGAGTCCGCCCAGGTTAAGGCTCTGGAGCTGAAGGCCCGCTTTGTGGACGTGATGGACCGTGACACCGCGGCCTTCAACGTGGTCAGCGCCGCCTTTGGCATGCCCAAGGCCACTGATGAGGAGAAGGCCGCCCGCTCTGCAGCCATCCAGAATGGTCTGGAGGGCTGCACCAAGACCCCCTTTGAGATGATGGAGCTGGCCGTGGAGACCCTGGAGCTCACCGCCTCCATCCTGGGCAAGAGCAACGACAGCGCCGCCAGCGACCTGGGGGTGTCTGCCCTTTCCCTGCGCGCCGCCATTCAGGGCGCGTGGCTCAACGTGCTCATCAACATCGGCAGCCTGAAGAACAAGGAGCTGGCCGAGGACTACCGCAAGAAGGGTGAGGCCCTGCTTGTCAAGGCCCTGCCCCTGGCCGATCAAATTTACGATACCGTAGTCAAGGCAATGTAATCAAATAAGTACCTGGCCAGAGTAGGCTCAGCGCGTCAAGTGCCGTCGGATGGGAAGTTGCCGGCGGACGAAGGACCCAAAGGTCCGCGTTGCTGTGCCGCATCCGCTGCCATGGGGGAGTGCGCTCCTTTCATGGCAACACGCCGTGAAAGGAGCGTATTATTATGAAAAAATTCAGTACAAAAATGGTCGTTACTCTTGGACTGCTGGTGGCTGTTCACATCATCCTGTCCCGTTTTCTGTCCATCAACACACCCTATCTGAAAATTGGCTTTACCTTTGTGCCGGTGTTTGTGGCCGCCTACTTTTACGGTCCGGTGCAGGCGGGGATTGTGGGCGGACTGGGAGATTTTCTGGGCGCGATTCTCTTTCCCATCGGCCCTTATTTTCCCGGCTTCACCCTCACCTGTACCCTGACCGGCGTGCTTTACGGCCTGTTTTTCCATAAAAAGCAGACCTGGCTCCGCATTTTGGCAGCGGTTTTGGTAAATCAGTTTGGAATCAGCCTGTTTATTACTACCTTCTGGATCTCCTTCCTGTACGGCTCAGCCTATTGGCCCCTTCTGATCAGCCGTGTTGGACAGTGTATGATCCTCGCTCCGCTGGAGTTCGTCGTGATGATGGCCATGTCCAGGGCCTTTGCCCATTACAGAAAAGAGGTATTCGCATGAGCACTGCAGAATGGAAGCTGCTGACCAAAGCCGATTATGTGACCACCGCCTGGTCCGGCGGAACCACCACCCAGCTGGCGATTTCGCCGGAGGGGGCGGCGTACGCAGACCGGGACTTTCTCTGGCGGCTCAGCTCCGCCACAGTGGAGCTGGAGCACTCCGACTTTACCCCCCTCCCCGACTATGACCGGCTCCTCTCCGTGCTTGAGGGGGAAATCCAGCTGAAAATTGACCAGGATGAACCCCTTTCAGTAGCGCCTGGAAAGGTGGCGGCTTTTGACGGCGGCGTGCCGGTGGAGAGCTGGGGGAGGTGCGTGGACTTTAACCTGATGGTCCGCAAGGGAAAGGCCCAGGGGGCGGTGACTGTCCTGTCCAACACCCACACCCACGACGGGACCTGGGCCCCTGACCCGGGAGATTTGGCCATTTACTGCGCCTCCGGAACGGTCCGCCTGCCTGAGTTCGCCATGGAGACCCGGGCCGGACAGACCCTGCTGTGCCGGGGATTTGAAGGCGGGCCGGTCAGACTGGTCTGTGAGGCCGGGCTTGTCCTGCTGGCCTCCGTCAAGGAGGTATGACCGATGACGGGACAGGAGGCGGTTGATCTTATCCACCAGGAGGCCTGGACGGGCCGCAAGCCCGGTCTGAGCCGGACTCTGGAACTGCTGGAAAAAGTGGGCAATCCCCATCAAAAGCTGAAATATGTCCACATCACCGGAACCAACGGCAAGGGTTCCACCGCCGCCATGATCGCCTCTGTGCTGGCGGAGGCGGGCCTGAAAACCGGACTGTCCACCTCTCCTCACCTGTGGACCTTCCACGAGCGGTTCCAGGTGAATGGCCGGCCCATTTCCGACGAGGCCTTGGGCCGCATCGCGGAACGGGTGATTGCGGCGGGTAAAGGCATGGACGACCCGGCCACCGAGTTTGAACTGATGACCGCTGTCGGAATGCTGTACTTTCTGGAGGAAAACTGCGATATCGTGGTGCTGGAGGTGGGCCTGGGAGGCCGGCTGGACTCCACCAACGTGATTCCCGCCCCGGAGGCGGCGGTCATCACCAACATCGGGCTGGAGCACACCGCCGAGCTGGGCAACACGCGTGCTCTTATTGCCGCCGAGAAGGCGGGAATTATCAAGCCGGGCTGCAGCGCCGTCCTTTACGGCCAGAGCCGTGAGGTGGAGGAGGTGGTGGAGGCGACCTGCCGGGAGCAGAACGTCCCCCTCACCAAGACAGCCCCCGAGGAGCTGAAGGCGCTGGCCTCCGGGCTGGAGGGACAGCGCTTCACCTACCGGGGCAGAGGACCCTACCACATTCCCCTGCTGGGGGAGCACCAGCGTTACAACGCCGCCGCCGCTCTGGAGACGATATACGTCCTCCGCGGGCGGGGATGGGAGATTTCTGAGGAGGCCGTCGTTGGGGGATTGTCCAAAACGGTGTGGCCCGCCCGGATGGAACTGGTCCGGCGAAATCCGGATGTGATTCTGGACGGTGGGCACAACCCCCAGTGTATGGAGGCCCTTGGGAGGGCGCTGCGGGAGTTGTACCCGGAGAAGAAGCTGATTTTTCTCACCGGCGTGCTGGCCGATAAGGACTACCCCGCCATGATGGGAGAGCTTCTGCCCCTGGCGAAGGAGCTTTACACCATCACCCCGGACAGCGACCGGGCCATGTCCGCCGCTGAACTGGCCGTCTGGCTGGAGGACCGGGGGGCGAAGGCGTTCCCCTGCGGCTCCACCCGGGAGGGCGTGGACAGGGCGCTGGCGGCGGCGGGTCCGGAGGATGCGGTGTGTGCCTGCGGGTCGCTGTATATGATTGGCGAAGTACGGCACCTGTTGGGCCTGTGCTGATTGAAAGAGAAAGGCGGGACGCTTATGCTGAGCCCGGGAGAATTTGTCAATTTCTACACCCAGGTTGGGGTAAAAAAAGCCTCCAACAGCGCCGTGAAGCTGTGTCTGTCGGCGGTGCTGGCCGGATTTTTCATCGCCGCCGGAGCGGTAGCAGCCAACACGGCGGGACACCTGCTCACCAACGCCGGACTGTCCCGGGTAGTGTGCGGTCTGCTGTTTCCCTTTGGGTTGATTATGGTCATCATCACCGGAGCGGAGCTGTTTACCGGCAACTGCCTCATTACCATCTCCCTGCTGGAGAAAAAGGTCTCTCTGGCTGGGATGGCCCGGAATTTGGTGATTGTCTACGCCGGAAACCTGTCGGGGGCCCTGCTGCTGGCCTGGGCTATTGTATACTGCGGGCAGCTGGACCTGTCGGTCGGAGCGTTGGCAGTACACACCATCCGCACCGCTGCCGCCAAGTGCGCCCTCCCCTTCGGGAAAGCGGCAGTGCTGGGCATCCTGTGCAACATCCTGGTGTGCGCCGGGGTAATGTGCTCTCTGTGCGGCAAGAGCCTGGCCGGGCGGGCTATCGGGGCCTTCGTGCCGGTGAGCTTCTTTGTCATCGGCGGCTTTGAGCACTGCGTGGCCAACATGTATTACATCCCCGCCGGTCTGATGGCGGCAGGGGTCCCCCAATACGCCCGGCTGGCCGTGGAGGCCGGAGTGGACCTGTCCGCCCTGACTTTGGCCGGATTCTTTGCCAACCTGATCCCCGTCACCATCGGCAATATTATTGGCGGCTGCGGCTTTGGGGCGCTGATCCGGGCCTGCCACAAAACAAAATAAAAGTCTGCGGCCCGCTCCCCGGAGGGAGCGGGCCGTTTTGCTCAAAAAACGTTACAGAGTAGTTCCCGCCCGGGTCAGCTCCTGGGCGATATTGAGCACATGGTCACCGATCCGCTCAAAGTCGGTGAGCAGCTCAGAGAACAGGATGCAGGCCTCGGCCGAACAGGCGCCTTCCCGCATCCGACCCAGCTGTTCCCGGCGGAAATCGGCGGTCATGTCGTCAATTTTTTGTTCCAGCCGGGCCACCTGGGACAGCCAGCCATTATTCCCCGCTTCGCCGGAGAACAGGGCGGACACCGTCCGAAGGGTCACATCCCGCATCTGCCGGATCTCCTCCTGAGCGTTTTGAGAGAAGAAAATGTCCTTTTCCGCCAGCAGGCGGGTGTAGCCGGCCAAATTGTCGGCGTGGTCGCCGATTCGCTCGATATTCCCCGCAATGGTAAAGAAGCTGCTCACCGTCCGGGAGCCCTGCTCGTTGGTCTCAATGGCGATAAGCCGGGAGACATATCGGGAGATCTCCTGATTCAAAAAGTCGATATACTCCTCCCGCTGCTCTACCCGGCCCAGGGGCTCCACGTCCCGGTCCAGCACCGTCCGGAAGCTGGTCTCCACATTCTGCCGGGCCATCTCCAGCATCCGGTGCAGCTCGTTGCGCAGCTGGTCCACCACAATTGCGGAGACGCCCAGACCGCCGTCCTTCCCCCCTGCGGTTACAGGAGTGAGATAGGCCAGACGCATCTCCGTCCCGCCAGGAGCCTCCTCCCGGTCGGGCAGAAGCCGGGTGGCCAGCCTGGCCAGCCAGTTCCCCAGAGGCAGGAGCAGAATGGTGGTCACCAGGTTAAACACCACGTGCATCACGGCAATTTCCGCCTTGGGACTGGGCACGGCTGCCTCAATCATGGGGATAATGGGAAACACCATCACCGCGGCCGTGAACATCACCGTACCGATTACGTTGAACAGCAGGTGGATGCAGGTGGTCCGCTTAGCGCTCCGGCTGGCGCCCAGAGACGCCAGCACGGCAGTAATGCAGGTGCCGATGTTCTGGCCGAAAAGGACAAAGACAGCCCCGGAGAATTGGATAACGCCGCCGGCAGCCAGGGTTTGCAGAATGCCCACCGAGGCGGAGGAAGACTGGATCAGGGCGGTGAACAGCGCCCCGAACAGGATACCCAGCAGGGGATTGGACAGGGTGGACATCAATCGGATAAAGAGCGGAAATTCCCGCAAGGGGGCCATGGCGGCGCTCATGGTGTCCATGCCGATAAAGAGAATGCCCAGGCCGGCCAGAATCTGGCCGACATGCTGTAATTTTGCCCGCTTGACAAAGACCATCAAAAACACGCCGGCAAAGGCGACCACAGGAGCCAGTGCCCCCACGTCCAGGGCAATGAGCAGGCCGGTGATGGTGGTGCCCACGTTGGCCCCCATAATAAGCCAGACCGCCTGGTTCAGGGTCATCATTCCGGCGTTGACAAAGCCCACCACCATGACAGTGGTAGCCGAGGAGGACTGGACGGCGGCGGTAATCAGCGCACCCACCAGCACCCCCATAACGCGGTTGGCGGTCAGCTTTTCCAAAATGGCCTTCATCCGGCTGCCGGCGGCGGCCTCCAGGCCGGAGCTCATCATCTGCATCCCATGGAGAAACAGCGCCAGACCGCCAAAGACGCCCAATAATTCCAAAAGCTTCATTTCCTCTTTTTCTCCTTTTTCAAATCTTTCCCGATTTCCCCCATTTTACTTTTACCAGATTTATCCGTCTGTGTCAACCGCGCCGCCGACTTCTTAACGCCGTTCTGACACAGAGGAAACCGGCCTTCCGAGAAGCTCAGGAGGCCGGTTCTCTATGGCCTAGTGATGACTGCAGCCGCCGCACCGGCTGCAATCGCCGTCGCAACGTCCGCCCGCCTTGCGGTTTCTCCACAGGGAACGGACCGCCAGCCCCGCCGCGCAGGCCAGCGCCAGGATGACGGCAATCTCTCCAGGGTTCATGGTTCTCCTCCTTTCACCGATTCGCCGCCGCAGAGAGGCCGGTCAGGAGCCGGGCTCTCTCCTCCCCCTGACAGCCCCTGCGCACCAGCATGTACACCAGCCCGGCCAGCAGCAGGACGGCAATCACAGTCAGGGGACCGAAGGCCGCCTCTCCGGTAATCAGCCCGCCCAGCTGATAGACAATCATAGAGACCACATAGGCAAACCCGCACATATAGCCGATGGCGGCGGCGGTCCATTTGGCGTTGTTCATCTCCCGGCGGATAGCGCCCATGGCGGCGAAGCAGGGGGCGCACAGCAGGTTAAAGATCATGAAGGAGTACGCGGCCATAGCGCCGAAGTCCGCGCCTACGGCAGCATAGATGCCACTGGCGTCCTCCATCAGATCGGCCTCGCCGGCGTAGTGGTAGGCCACACCGAAGAAGTTGACGACCTCCTCCTTGGCGATCAGGCCGGTGAAAGTGGCGGTGGTGGCCTTCCAGGCCATGTCGCCAACCCAGCCCAGCGGGACAAAGATTACAGCGACACCGCTGCCGATAGCGGCCAGCAAGGAGGTATTGTTGTCCTCCACCGCCCGGAACACACCGTCCACAACGCCGTACCCCATGAGGAACCAGAGAACGATGGAACTCAGGAGGATGATGGTTCCCGCCCGCTTGATGAAGGACCAGCCCCGCTCCCAAGTGGCCCGCAGCACGTTGCCGGCGGAAGGGGCGTGGTAGGCGGGCAGCTCCATGACGAAGGGGGCGGGCTCCCCGGCGAAAGCTCTGAACTTCTTGAGCATAATGCCGGAAATCACCACGGCGGCGACGCCGATAAAGAAAGCGGAGGTGGCCACCCAGGGGGAGCCGCCGAACACCGCCCCGGCAAACAGGCCAATGATGGGCATTTTGGCCCCGCAGGGGATAAAGCCGGTGGTCATGATGGTCATCTTCCGGTCACGGTCCTGCTCAATGGTTCGGGAGGCCATGATGCCGGGCACGCCGCAGCCGGTGGCCACCAGCATGGGGATAAAGCTCTTTCCGCTCAGGCCGAAGCGGCGGAAAATGCGGTCCATGATGAAGGCGATCCGGGCCATATAGCCGCAGTCCTCCAGAACGGCCAGCAGCAGGAACAGCACCAGCATCTGGGGCACGAAGCCCAGCACAGCCCCCACGCCGGCCACAACGCCGTCCTGCACCAGGCCGTAGACCCAACTCTCCCCGCCCACGCCCAGCGCGCCCAGGAGGCTGTCAAAGAGGCCGGGAACCCACTCGCCGAACAGGGTATCGTTGGCCCAGTCGGTGGCGGCGGTTCCGATGGAGATGGGGATACTGAAATCCTCCGAAAGCTCAATGGCAAAGCTCCCCATAGCAACGGCATACACCAGGAACATCACGGCGGCGAAGATGGGCAGGGCCAGAACGCGGTTGGTGACGACCCGGTCAATCCGGTCCGAGACGGACAGCGCTCCCGCGGCCGCCCTTTTCTTTACCGAGCCGGATACCACCGCCCCGATAAAATCGTACCGGGCGGCGGCAGCGGCGCTCTCCGCGTCGTCGCCCTCCTCCAAATCCGCCTCGTTCACCGCAAAGGCGGGACGGCGTTCCGGCGCGGGCCCTCTGGCCGCGGCCAGAGCGGCGGCAGCAGCATCCTCAACCCCCTCGTTTCTCAGGGCGGATATCTCTACCACCCGGCAGCCCAGACCCTCTCCCAGCTTTTTCAGGTCGATCCGGTCGCCGTTCTTCCGCACCAGGTCCATCATGTTCACCGCCACCACTACCGGCAGCCCCAGTTCAATGAGCTGGGTGGTGAGATACAAGTTGCGTTCAATGTTGGTACCGTCCACAATGTTCAGGATGGCGTCGGGCCGCTCCTTTACCAGGTAGTCCCGGGCCACCACCTCCTCCAGGCTATAGGGGGACAGGGAGTAAATGCCGGGCAGGTCCTGAATCACTACATCCTTGCGTCCCTTCAGTCTGCCCTCCTTCCGCTCCACCGTAACGCCCGGCCAGTTGCCCACGTACTGGCTGGAGCCCGTCAAGGCGTTGAACAGAGTTGTCTTGCCGCAGTTGGGGTTGCCCGCCAGAGCAATTCTGATGCTCATTGCAGATTCTCTCCTTTTCTTTTAATTAGTTACAACTAACCTTTGCTTAAAAATCAGTCGACCTCAATCATTTCAGCGTCAGCTTTCCGGATGCTCAGCTCATAGCCCCGGACCCTCAGTTCCATCGGGTCTCCCAGAGGGGCCACCTTGCGGATGAAAATCTCCGTCCCTCTGGTAATTCCCATATCCATGATCCGGCGCTTGACCGCTCCCTCGCCGCAGAGACGGGTCACCGTGGCGGTCTGCCCCACCTTGACTTCTTTCAGTGTTTTCATACTTACCTCTCCTTTTATATTATGATTCGGCTGGCCATGCTCTGGTTCAGGGCTACCCTGCTGTCCTTCACCTGGACAATCAGACTGCCCGCCACCTTGCTGACCACCGTGACGGCGCTGTCCGCCACAAACCCCAGCTCAGCCAGGTGCCGGCGGGCCTCCTCCTTCCCCGTCACCCTGCGGACGGTGACAGTCTCTCCCGCTCTTGCCATTGTCAGCGGCATCCATACTCCCTCCTTTTGGTTAGCTATTACTAACTCATTTCGTCTTTAGTTTAATATAACTAACCTTCCTTGTCAAGTCTCCGGAGGAAATTTCTTGATTTTTGCGTTTATGTATGATAATCTTAGTCCCAAAGGGGATGAAAATTATGAATATTCACGAATCTGCAGAGGATTATCTAGAGGCCATTCTAATCCTGCGGGAGCGCCAGGGGACGGTGCGGTCCATCGACGTAGTTCACCAGCTGGAACTGACCAAGCCCAGCGTCAGCGTGGCCATGAAACGGTTCCGGGAGAACGGCTACATTGAGATGGACGCTGACGGCTTTATCACCCTGCTCCCCCCCGGCGAGGAGATTGCCCAGCGCATATACGGCCGCCACAAGCTGCTCACCCGGTTTCTCACGGCCCTGGGCGTCAGCGAGGATGTGGCCGCCGCTGACGCCTGCAAGATGGAGCACGATCTCAGCGACGAGACCTTTGAGAAAATCAAGGCCCACGCTTTGGGACACAAAGCGGACTGATACGCCCGGTCCCCGCACCTGTTACTCCCCCAGAATATCCTGTGTAATCTCAATAAATCGCTGACCGAAATGAGACAAGTACCGGCTCTTTCGGTATCCCGCCACCAGCTTGCTGAAGGTAGAAGGGTCGGTAAGGGGGAAGAGGTCCACCCCCGCCGAGTCGTGGGGGGGCGCAGGGATAGCCCGCAGGAACAACTCCGGGCAGATGGTAATCCCCACTCCCGCCTGGGCCATGGCCAGGGTGGTGACGGTATTCTCCGTTTCCAAAATAAGCTGGGGCTTAAAGTAATACCGGCTGAAATACTGGTCCACGATGTTCCGGGTGCGGTTTCCCCGCTTAATCAGGACAAAGGGCAGGTGCTCAAAGACGCGGATGTCCGCCCCCTGGGCGTACTGACGGCGGATTTCCTCTGCCTGAGGTCCGAAAAGTTCGTCGGTAAAGGTCCGGGGCACCACCATCGCCAGCCGCTGCTCCGTCAGGGGAATAGCGGCCACGCCCTCCATGATGATCGGCTGGAAGCAGATGATCAGGTCGGTCCTGCCGTGGGACAGCTCATCCTCCAGCTGGGTGGAGTTACCCTCGAACAGGGAAAACTCCACCTGGGGAAATTCCGCTCGAAACCGGGGCAGGATATCGGGCAGCAGGGCCAGCCCGCAGGTATGGGAAATGCCCACCCGCAGCACCCCCAGGTACTGCTTGTTGATATCCCCCACCTTGGACAGATACTGGCTGTGCAGATCCAGAATCTGGGACGCCGTATCCACCAGCAGCCCCCCCGCGTAGGTGAGGGACAGCTTGGGCGACCGGGTGAACAGCTTCACGTCCAGCTCCCGCTCCAGGTTGCCGATGTGATTGGAGAGAGACTGCTGAGAGATGTACAGCCGCTCCGCCGCCCGGGTGATGTTCAGCTCCTCCGCCACCATCAGAAAGTACTTTAAATGTTGAAAGTTCACAAAAACACCTCGCCTTTTTTGGTGTATAAGTCATTATACCACAGTCAAAAGATTGTGGCAACCCTCGACAAAAAGATACTTCCCAAATCGGTGAAAATATGGCATAATATTCAATAGATAACGGTATGAAACCCGGGCTGCGGCCCGAAAATAATTGATTAAGGAAGGAATGTTGGCTTATGAAATGTCTCATCATCGACGTCGTATCCCCCGCTATCGCTGAGGAACTGGGCAAGTACATGGAGGTCGACACCAAGATTCTCCCCACTCAGGAGGAACTGGCCGGCATGATCGGCGACTATGAGGTTCTCATCATGCGGGTGGACCCTGCCATCAACAAGGACATCCTGGATGCCGCCAAGAAGCTGAAGGTCATTGGCGTTTGCTCCGTGGGCCTGAACCACATCGACATGGACACCGCCAAGGCCAACGGAATTCAGGTATTCAACGCTCCCGGCCTTAACGGCAACGCCGTGGCCGAGCTGACCATCTCCAAGATGCTGGATATGTCCCGCCATACCATCCCCGCCTGCAACGACGTAAAAATTAACAAGAACTGGGACAAGTATAAGTTCGTGGGCCGTGAACTCCGGGGCAAGACCCTGGGTGTGCTGGGCTTCGGCCGCATCGGCCAGAGAGTGGGCGAGCTGGCCCGGGCCTTCCTGATGGACGTGGTGGCTTACGATCCCTATCTTCCCGCCGAGGTTTTTGAGCAGCAGCACGCCAAGAGCATGTCCATTGACGAGGTGCTCAAGGTCTCCGACTTTGTCACCATCCATATGCCCCTCAACGACGAGACCCGCAACCTGTTCAACGCCAAGTCCATTGCGGAAATGAAGGACGACGCTGTGGTACTGAACATGGCCCGGGGCGGCATCGTCAACGAGAAGGACATGTATGAGGCGTTGAAAGCCGGCAAGATCGGCGGATACGCCTCCGACGTAATGGAGAATGAGTTGGCCGGCGGCGGTCTCACCGAGGACGCGGGCTTCGACTCCCCCCTCTTCCAGTGCGATAACTTTATCGTCACCCCCCACTTGGGCGCTCAGACTACCGACGCCTCCCGGGATATCGGGGCCCACATCATTAACAAGGTGAAAGAGGCCCTGGATCTGAAATAAGCTTACCATTAACCAAAGGGACGCCCGCAGGGGCGTCCCTTTCCGGCTGAGTGGGAAACAATCCTTTATAATTCACAGAAAATTCACGGGAATGTCATGAAATTGCCGCATTTATCCTCTATGCTGTCATTGTAGCAATAAGCTACTTCATGTATCTCCCATTTCTCCCTCTCCTTTTACAACACACAGGCAAAGGGTCCCGGCCGGCTGGCCGGGACCCTTTGCCTGTGTGTCAGCCCTGACCGTAGTAGGCACCGGGGCCGTGCTTGCGGAAATAGTGCTTATCCTGGATACGCTGGGGGGCGGGGCCGGCAGATGGCTTGATCTGCCGGGTGAGAATGGCCATTTTGGCCACCTCCTCCAGCACCACCGCGTGGTATACCGCCTGTGCCGCATCCTTGCCCCAGGTGAAGGGGCCATGGCTGGCGCAGATTACCCCGGGGACGGCAGTGGGCTCAATGCATCGCTCCCGGAACGTCTCTACGATGATCCTTCCGGTGTTTTTCTCATAGTCCTCCTCCAGTTCCCCCTGGGTCAGGTGCCGGGCACAGGGGATGGAACCGTAGAAATAGTCGGCGTGGGTGGTGCCGAAGCACGGGATATCCTCCCCGGCCTGGGCCCAGGCCACCGCGTGGGGGCTGTGGGTGTGGACGATGCCGCCCACACCGGGGAAGGCCTTGTACAGCTCCAGGTGCGTCTTGGTGTCGCTGGAGGGCTTCCATTTACCCTCCGCCACCTTGCCGGTCTCCAGCTCCACCACTACCATATCCCCGGCAGTCATGCCCTCATAGTCCACCCCAGAGGGCTTGATGACCATGAGCCCCTTGTCCCGGTCTACGGCGGATACGTTGCCCCAGGTGAAAGTGACCAGGCCGTATCGGGGCAGAAGGAGATTGGCCTCCAAAACCGCTTGCTTGAGTTGCTCTAACATGTAATTTCCCCCTTTTTAATAATTCCTCCCCCATCCGGGGGAGGAATTATTTTATTACTTCAGCTTCCAGGCCAAATCAGACAGGAACAGGTCGTGCTCCAGACTCTCCACGGTGGTGTCCTTGCCGATGTGGACGAACTCAATGTCCATCATATTGGCCCAGTCCTTCATCTGCTCCGCTGTCACGTCGTAGCTGAGGACGGTGTGGTGAGCGCCGCCGGCAGTAATCCAGCACTCCACTCCGGTGGTCAGGCTGGGCTCGGCCTGCCACATCACCCGGGCCACAGGCAGGTTGGGCATAGGCAGGATTGGCTTGACACAGTGGATGTCCTGGCAGATCAGGCGCAGGCGGCCGCCCATGTCAATGAGGGAAACCACAATGGCGTCCCCCTCCTTGCCCTCAAACACCAGGCGGGCGGGATCCTTCTCATTCATACCGATGCCCAAGTGATGGGTCTCGATCCGGGGCTTTCCGGCGGCGCAGCAGGGACAGACCTCCAGCATGTGGGCTCCCAGAGAGTACTCAGCCCCCTCTGCCAGGTTATAGGTGTAGTCCTCCATAAACAGTGAGCAGCCGTTGCCGCCCTCGCCCATAGCCTTCATAATGGCGGTCATGGCGGACACCTTCCAGTCGCCCTCGCCGCCATAGCCGTAGCCCTGGGCCATCAGGTGCTGAGAAGCCAGACCGGGGAGCTGCTCCATGCCATACAGATCCTGGAAAGTGTTGGAGAAGGCCTTGCAGCCCTGCTCGTCCAGCATCTTTTTCATGGCAATCTCTTCCCGAGCCTGATAGCGAATAGCGTCGATATTATCGGTAGCGATGTCGTAATTGGCCTTATAGATATCCATCAGGGCGTCTATCTCTGCGTCGGTGACGGCGTTCATCACTTTCACCAGGTCTCCCACGGCCCAGGTGTTCACCTGCCAGCCCAGCTTGGTCTGGACCTCCACTTTGTCGCCCTCGGTGACGGCCACTTCCCGCATATTGTCGCCAAAGCGCATAACCCTCAGATCTTTGGAGACGGCCACGCCCACGGCGGCCTTCATCCAGCTGCCGATGCGCTTCTGAGCGACTTCGTCCTTCCAGTACCCGGCAATGACCTTCCTCCGGCTGCGCAGGCGGGCTCCGATGAAGCCATGCTCCCGGTCGCCATGGGCGGCCTGGTTCAGGTTCATGAAGTCCATATCGATCTCCTCGTTAGGTATTTCCCGGTTATACTGGGTGGCAAAGTGGCACCAGGGCTTCTGCAGACTGGCCAGGCCGTTAATCCACATCTTGCTGGGGGAAAAGGTGTGGCACCAGGTGATGACGCCGGCGCAGGAGTCGTCGTAGTTGGCCTCCTTGACCACATCGGCAATCTCCTTGTTGGTCTTGGCTGTCACCTTGTAGAGCAGGGGGAACGGCAGAACCCTGCTGAGCTCGTCCGCCATCTCCCGGGCACGGGCAGCTACCGTCTCCAGCACTTCGGGACCGTACAGGAACTGACTGCCAACTACAAACCAGAATGAATAATTCATAAAAATTCCTCCTTACAGTTTTTCCACGGCGGTTTTTTCCACCTCAAGCAGGGCCTTGTACCGCTTGATATAGGTGTTGAAGCCCTCCACCCAGGCGGGATCAGGCTGGATGGTCGAGCCGGAAGCCCCGGAAAAGACCTCCCGGGACAGGAAATCCTCCAGCCGTTCTCCTTCCTCCCTGTTCAGCAGGAAGGAGGCCAGCAGGGCCATGCCGTAAGGCCCGCCTTCGCCGGCGGTCTCCATACAGGTGACCGGAGCGCCGCAGGCCGCAGCCATATAGCTCTGGCCCACCACGGGGGTCTTGAACAGCCCGCCGTGGCCGGTAAGGGAGTCGATGGCCACATGCTCCGCCGCCAGAATATCCATGCCGATCTTCAGGGTGGACATGGTGGAATAGAGCTGGGCCCGGAAAAAGTTGGCCAGGGTAAAGCTGCTCTCCGGAGTGCGGACCACCAGGGGACGGCCGGCGTCCATGTGGGTGACACCCTCCCCAGCCAGATAGTTGCACACCATGACGCCGCCGCAGTCCGGGTCGCCCTCCAGGCTCTTTTCATAGAGTCTGGTGTACAGGTCTCCTGTGGAGGGCTCCGCCCCAAAGAGCCGGGCGGCCTCTCCCAGAACGCCCACCCAGGCGTTGGTATCGTTGGTACAGTTGTTGCAGTGGACCATGGCCACCGGCGCTCCAGTTGGGGTGGTCACCATGTCAATCTCCTCGTAGACCTTCTCCAGGGGGTGTTCCAGCACCACCATGGAGAAAATAGAGGTCCCGGCAGACACATTGCCGGTACGGGGAGCCACGGCGTTGGTAGCGGTCATACCGGTGCCCGCATCCCCCTCGGCGGGCGCAAAGGGTATCCCCACGGGAAGCAGGCCGTCCAGCATAGCTGCACCGGACTCAGTCAGCGCGCCCGCATTCTCGCCGGCCGTCAGGACCTTGGGAAGCAGGTCCTCCAGCTTCCAGGGCAGAGCCCGGACAGCCGGAAGGGCATTAAACTTTGCCATCATCCCGGCATCGTAATTCAGAGCCGCGCTGTCAATGGGAAACATACCGGAGGCCTCGCCGACTCCCACAGCGTGAACGCCGGTGAGCATGTAGTGAATATACCCTGCCAGGGTGGTCAGGTGCGCAATTTCAGAAACGTGCTTCTCGCCGCTCAGCACCGCCTGATACAGGTGGGCTACGGACCACCGCTGAGGAATATTGAAGCCGAAGAGTCCGGTCAACTCCGCCGCAGCCTGTCCTGTGATGGTGTTCTGCCAGGTGCGGAAGGGGGTGAGCAGGTTCCAGTCCTTGTCGAATGCCAGATAGCCGTGCATCATGGCGGACACCCCGGCGGCGGCAATGCCCTGCCGACCCTCCACCTGAGACAGGGCGGACTTCAGACCGGTCCATACCTCCTCCAGGGGATAGGTCCACACACCGTTTTCATACCGGGAGGCCCAGGTGTAGTCCCCGGAGGAGACGGGCCTGAAGCCCTCGTCAATGGCCACCGCCTTGATGCGGGTGGAGCCCAGCTCAATGCCCAAACAGGTTTTCATGGCAATCCTCCCTTACTTCTTGTTCTTGCGTAGCAGAACAATGCTCTGAACCACCAGGAACAGGCAGAGCATGGCTGCCACGGTGATGTTGGACCACCAGGCCTCGTCAAAGCCCAGGGAGGAGACGATGCGCTTGATGGTGTTCAGGCTCAGCACGCCGAAGAAGGTGCCGACTACGTTGCCCACGCCGCCGGTGAGCAGGGTACCGCCGATAATGGAGGAGGCGATGGCGTTCATCTCATCCCCTGCTGCATTGGCTACGTCGCCGCTGCCCACATGGAGGAAATAGAGGATACCGCCCAGGCCGGCCAGCAGGCTGCACAGCACATGGGCCAGGAACTTGGTCCGGCGCACGTTGATGCCCAGCATGTTGGCGCTCTGGTTGTTGCCGCCCACAGCGTAGAAATTACGGCCCAGCTTGGTCCAGCGCAGCAGGCAGAACAGCAGGACCACCACCAGCAGGGCAATGACGACGCCCACCTCCACATAGGCAGGGATATACACTCCAAGCTTGTTGGGAGAACCCAGACCGGGCACGGTGATGCGGGTATCCTTCACCGCCAGGAAGGCCTCGTCGGTCACCCGCACAGGCTCCTTGCTGACAATAGTGGTCATGCCCTTGGCGAAGAACATGCCCGCCAGGGAGATAATAAAGGGCTGGATGCCCAGGTGGGCCACCAGAAAGCCCTGGACCACACCGAAGGCCAGGCCGATTCCCAGGCCGATGAGGATAACTGTAAAGATATTGCCGCCCTGCCGCTCCAGGTTCACCGCACTGGTCATGCACACCAGGCAGGTGACGGCGCCCACGCTGATGTCGATGCCCCCGGTAATCATGACGATGCTCATGCCGCAGGACAGAACAATGAGAGAGGCGTTGTTGTTCAGGATATTCAGGAAGTTCTGGGGCTTGGTGAAGCTGCCCTGCAGGAAAAACACTGCATACAGATACAGGATAAAAAAGACCACTACCGTGATAGTGAGCAGCAGGTTGGTGTCGCTCATAGCAACCCGTTCCTTGAGCCGTCCCTGTTTGTCTACTGCAATCCCTTTCGGCATGTCAGGACACCTCCTTTACGGTTTTGGCGGGTGCTTTCTTCATGCTGGCCAGCTTCTCCCGCACCGCCGGGGCGCTGAGGACCACCAGCAGGATGACCACCACCGCCTTATAAGCGGGCAGGGCCGTGGAGGGTACCTCGTACTTGTAGAGGGTGGTGGTGAGGAACTGAATCACGTAGGCGCCCAGGATAGAGCCGTAGATATTGAACTTGCCGCCGGACAGGGCGTTGCCTCCCAAGGCCACGGCCAGAATGGCGTCCATTTCGATATTCTCCGCAATGCGGGAGTAATTGATGGAACCGCTGCGGCTGACCCGGATGAAGCCGGCCACCGCCACACACACACCCAGGATCACATAGGTGAGCAGCTTGATCATCTGGGGATTAATGCCGTTGAGGCGGGAGGAGTTGGGATTGATGCCCACCGACTGGGTGTAAAGGCCCAGGTTGGTAAACTTCAGCACCAGCCAGAACACCGCGATCACCAGGATAGTGATGAAAATAGGGGTAGGCACGGGGATGCCGGGGAGGAAGGTGCCCGCGTACTTGAAGGCCAGATCGTTGATGATGGGCAGCTGGTTGTTGTTGATCCAGGCCGCGATGGAGCGGCCGGCAGTGTACATGATGAGAGTTGCCACCATGGGCTGAATGTTGAAATAGGCCACCAGGGTTCCGTTAAAGGCGCCGAAGAGGGCAGTTACCGCAATGCCGATGATTACAGCCAGGATCAGGTTCATCTGCATGGTGTCTGCGGTAACCTGGCCGCCGCAGACCATCCGGAGGATGACGCTGCCGGCGATGGCCATGGTGGCGCCCACGCTGATGTCCTGTCCGCCGGAAGAGGCGGTCACCAAGGTCATACCGATGGCCAGGATGACCAGTTCGGAGGCGTTGTCCAGCACCGAGATGATGTTGCCGCTGAGCACCGTGTTGCCCAGGCTGTTCTCCGTAATTGTGACTGCAAAAAATTTGTAATCCGCCACCAGGTTGAACAGCACCAGCAGTACCAGAGCCGCCACAGGGATAAACAGCTGCTGACGGGTGAGGCGCTTGAAGAGGCTTTCCTCGGGACGCTTCACCCGGGTCTCAGGATTTTTCACGGGAGTTGTCATTTCTCATCACCTCCTGCGATAGTAGCCATGATCTTGTTCTGGGTCAGGTCCTCTCCATTGAGCTGGCCCACCAGCTTCCGGTCCCGCATGACGAGAAGGCGGGAACAGGTGCGCAGCATCTCGTCGATCTCCGAAGAGATGAAGGTAACGCTCTTGCCCTTCTCCGCCAGCTTGAGAACCAGCTTCTGGATTTCAATCTTGGTGCCGATGTCTATGCCCCGGGTGGGTTCGTCCAGAATCAGGTACTTTGGGTCGGTGAGCAGCCACCGGGCCAGGATGCACTTCTGCTGGTTGCCGCCGGACAGGGACTTGATAGGGGTGTCCGAGGAGGCGGTCTTGATCTCCAGCAGCTCGATGTAGTTATCGGCAAAGGCCTCCGCCTGGGCCCGGGGGATGGGATGGAAAAAGCCCTTCATCACCTGGTAGGCCAGGATGATGTTCTCTCGGACGCTGAGGTCGCCCACGATGCCGTCGCCCTTCCGGTCCTCGGGCAGATAGCCGATACCGCACTTCATGGCATCCAGAGGCTTTTTGATTTTGACGGACCTGCCGTCCATCTTCACATTGCCGCTGGTAACGTGGTCCGCCCCGAAGATGGCCCGGACACACTCGCTGCGCCCCGAGCCCAGCAGGCCGGTAAAGCCGTTGACCTCACCCTTACGGATGGAGAAGTCGAAGGGCTTGATGCCCGCGCTGCTGCACAGGCCCTCAGCCTCCAGCACAGGGGCCTCCTCCTGACTGATAGCCGCACCGCCTGACTCTCCTTTGATGTCGGCCATATCGTCCAGCTCCTTGCCCAGCATCTTGCTTACCAGCTGAACCCGGGGCAGGTCCTCGATAACATACTCTCCCACCAGCTGTCCGTCCCGGAGAACGGTAATCCGGTCGCAGACCTCATAGACCTGCTCCAGGAAGTGTGTGACGAAGATAATGCCTACTCCCTTGGCCCGCAGGTCCCGCATCAGGCCAAAAAGCTTCTGTACCTCCTGCTCATCCAGGGAGGAAGTGGGCTCGTCCAGGATGAGCACCTTGCACTCCATATCCACCGCCCGGGCAATGGCCACCATCTGCTGCACCGCGATGGAGCAGGAGCCCAGCTGCTGCCTGGGGCTGGCGGGAATGCCCAGGGACTCCAGGATCTTTCCCGCGCCGCTGTTCATGGCTTTCCAGTTGGTCACGGCCCCTTTGGTACGGCCGATGTACATGTTCTCTGCCACCGTCAGGTTGGGGCACAGGGTAATCTCCTGGTAGACGGTGCTGATGCCGGCGTTCTGTGCATCCTGGGGGGAGCGGATGACCGCCGCGCCCTCAATGCCCCTGATATGGACCTCGCCGCCGTCCTTGGGGTATACGCCGGTGAGCACTTTGATCAGGGTGGACTTGCCCGCGCCGTTCTCACCCATCAGAGCGTGGATTTCCCCCTCCCGCAGGGTAAAATCTACATCCTGAAGGGCGCGTACGCCCGGGAAGTATTTGCAGATGCCGCGCATTTCCAATACCGCGCCTTCCTGCATAGGGATACGCCTCCATTCTCTCAGATTTCAAAACACGCGGCGCGGCTGACATGCCGCGCCGCGTGTCGGTCACGTGATGTATGATTCAGATTGCCTCAGATCAGGTGCCGTACTTGTCCACATCGGCCTGGGTGAGGGTAGCGCAGTCGAAGCCCTGCTCGGGTGTGTAGATGATCTTCTGGGCAGGCTGCTTGCCGGCGGCCAGGTCCTTGATGATGGCGTCAACGGTGTCGGCCTGGAGGGGGTTGCACAGGCCCATGTAGTTCCAACGGCCGGCCAGGACCTCTTCAAAGGCCCACTTGTCGCTGTCGAAGCCCATGACGATGACATCGCCGTCCTTGCCGTGGGTGATGCCGGCGGCGTCCAGAGCAGCCGCGGCGCCCCGAGCCATACCGTTGTTCTCGGCGTAGATCACGTTGAAGGGCTTCTTGGAGTCGATGACGGACTGGACGATGGTCTTGGCGGTGGCCTCATCCCAGTCGGCGGTCTGCTGGGTCACATAGTTCCAGCTGGCCTCAGCGTTTACCTTCTCGTCCAGAGCGCCGGTACGGCCCAGCTGGGCATCGGAGCCCATGTGGCCCTGGATGTGGATGATGTTATACTCGCTCAGGCCCTGGGCGGCCAGCCAGTCCACAGCAGTCTTGCCCTCGGCAGGCATGTCGGACACGACGGCGGCCACGTACATGCTCTCGTCGGCCTCCAGCATACGGTCAAAGAGGATGACCTGGGTGCCGGCAGCCTGGGCGTCCTTCAGCACGGTGTCCCAGCCGGTGGTGGAGGCGGGGGAGAGGAGCAGGAAGTCCACCTCGTCCTGAACCATCTGCTGAGCAGTGGCAATCTGCTGGGCGGCGTCGTTGTTGTTATAGAACGTAGCCTTATAGCCATTGTCCTCGGTAAAGGTGGCACGCATGGCCGCGTCGTTGGCGGTACGGTAGCCGGACTCGTTGGGGTCGTTGTTGATGATGCCGACGGTGATCAGCTCGCCGCTGGGGGCGGGATCAGGGGTGGAGGGCTGCTGGCTGGTGGAGCCGCCGGCAGGGGTGTTGCTCTTGCTGGCGTCGGAGGGCTTGTCGCCGCCGCCGCAGGCGGTCAGAGACAGGGCCAGGGCTGCGGCCAGAGCAAGACCAAGAATCTTCTTCATTTTCATTTTAGGTTCCTCACTTTCTAAAATTTTGCGCCGGGGTTTAACCTGATGACAGTATATCACTTGTATTGTTTGCGGTCAATAATTTGTACTCTATTTTTTGATTTTCTGAGAATTAAACAATACAAATTTAAAGGACATTTCCAGTATGTTGAGTACAAATCTCACTTTTCTGTTGAAAAGTGAGATTTTGCTCCTTTTGTGGCAAAATATCACCACTTTTTCAGGCTGTTCATTTGTTCAGGAAATTCCAAGAGCTTCCAGACCCCTCCGTCGTTCTGCACAAAATACATAGACAGGTCATTTTCTTGTTGTACAAATTCTGTCACTATGCTATAATCAGTACAAATTAATGCACTCAGCGAGGAGGCCCCGATCATGGCGCCCAAGTACCAATCTATCGCCGACGCCCTGCGGCAGGAGATCGAAAACGGCCAGTACAGCAATCAGCAGCTGCTTCCAACCGAGCAGCTGCTTTGCCGGCGCTTTCAGATCAGCCGGCAGACCGTCCGCCGCGCCCTGTCCCTGCTGGAAAGCGAGGGTCTCATCACCCGCCGCCAAGGCAGCGGCTCCCGCCTGCGGGAGCATAAAGAGCCGGAAGCTCTTCTGAACTGTTCCATTGCGGTGGTTACAACCTATATCAGCGACTATATTTTCCCCAGCATCCTGCGGGGTACGGAAACCGTTCTGGCTGCCAACAGCAGCGCCCCTCTCCTATTCGCCACCCAGAATCAGCTGTCGGTGGAGCGGAAGATCCTCCAGACCCTGCTGACCATGAAGGAGCTGGACGGCATACTGGTGGAGGGCACCAAAACCGCTCTGCCCAACCCCAACCTGGACCTGTATCAGAAGCTGATCGACCGGGGGGTCCGTCTGGTCTTTATCAACGGCGTCTATCCCGAGCTGGCCCACATCCCCTCCGTGCTGGCCGACAACTACGGCGGCGGGCGGCTGCTGACCGAGCACCTGTACCGGCACGGGCACCAGAACATCGCGGGCATCTTCAAAATCGACGACATGCAGGGCACCCTGCGCTACGCCGGCTATGCGGAGGCCCTGCGGGACCTGGGCCTTCCCTTCGAGGACGAGCACATCTGCTGGTACAATACCGAACAACGGAAGGCCTTCCTGTCCGAGGCCTTTGTGGACTCCATTCTGGAGGGCTTCCGGGACTGCTCCGCCATCGTGTGCTACAACGACGAGGTGGCCGTTCGGGTGGTCGCCCGGCTGCAGAAGCGGGGCGTCCGGGTGCCGGAGGAAATGGCGGTGGTCAGCTTTGACAACAGCCAGTACAGTGAGCTGGCTCCGGTACACCTGACCTCTCTCTCTCACGGTTCCCGAAATTTGGGAGAGCTGGCCGCCAATCTGATGCTTCGCCTGCTCCGGGGAGAGACATGCCGGTCCGAGACCGTTCCCTGGCAGCTGGTGGAACGGGAGAGCGGCTGAGTCTGCGTCACAGCAGCTCCAGCCGGATCTCCGCCGTCTCCAGAGAGGCCGGTTGGTTCCTGACAGCCCAGAGAGGACAGGGAGACGAAGAAACGGGTCGGCTTGTCGGTGCTGCCCAGCCTCTATGAGGATCTTCAGAAGATTTCTTATGCTCAGAGAAGAAGCATAAGTGAACCGGTAAGTACAGCTATGCGTGAATACAGCGAAAAAACATTTGGCAGAATTGCTGGAGTACGATAAAATTAAGCAAGAATTATAAGAATTGCAGCAGGGAGGAAGGAATATCAGCTGTTCCAGTAAAAAAGAGAAAATTGGAGGTAATAAATTTGCTGATTTTTTTATCTATGCTGGAGACTGATATAGAGCGGCAACAGTTTTTAGAGTTGTATAAGCGATACGGAAATGCGATGCTTTTGGTTGCCAGAAAGTTTTTCGGGCAAGATTACGGGTTGGCTGAGGATGCTGTACAGAATGCGTGGACAAGGGTGGTAGAAAATTTTTCCAAAATTCAAGCGGTTCCGTGTAAGAAAAGAGGTGCTTACCTCGTTATAATAGTTAGGAATGAGGCTATTTCAATGATTCGTAAGCGGAGAAAGGAGATTCCGCTGAATGAAGCTATAGTTGGTGAAGAATTTGACATAGAGGATAGCAGTCAACCGATTTTAGAGATAATCCATAAGATGCCGGAACTCTATCGGGCGGTTTTAGAGATGCGATTTGTAGAGGAATGTAATACCCGAGAGATTGCAAAGAAATTGAATTTAACAGAGAGTACGGTAAATACACGGATTCACCGTGGACGGATATTGCTGATGAAGAAGCTGGAAGAGGAGGGGTATGCAGTATGATAGATGACTATATCTTGCGGGATATCTTTTTGGATGCTGCGGCGGAAGAATATGCCGATGAACTGGCATCTACTGAACAAATAGCTACCTCTCTGCGCTTTCAAAATCAGATTGATAAATTGCTGAAGAAATCGAGGAAATGGGGTGAGCGAAACAAAAAGCCATTATGGCAACGATGCATTCAAGGTGTTGCGGTCTTTCTGTTAGTATGCTCCTTAACCCTTGGAACTATTATGGTAGCAAGTCCGACTGTTAGAGCGGCAGTCGTAGCATGGTTCATAGAGTGGTATGATACCCATATTATTTACAGATTTTCGGGAAAACCAGATGCAGAGATTGTTCCTGAGTATGAAATTAGAGAATTACCATCTGGGTATGTTGCACCAGGTGAGGTTCAGGAGCTAATTGACGGCAGAGCGGTTACATATAGAAATAGCGTTGGAGATACGATTTATTTTGAATATGTTCACGTAGAGAGCGGTTCTGCACTTATGATTAAAACGGAAGAGGTAGAATCGACGAAGGTTGAGGTTAATGGTCATGCTGGATATTTATATTTATCTAAGGATTTGGGAGAAAGTAATGCTGTAGTTTGGTACGATGAACAGGAAAAGATTCAATTTATGATTGATGGGTTTGTAGACCAGGAAGATTTGTTAAAGATGGCTGGCAGTGTGTCTTTGTGCAAATTGACAGAAAAATAAAAATTTTTGAAAATTTGTAAGAAATGGCCTCCTCGCTGCGTTAATAGTGCAAAGGCACGAAATGGTGCTTTTGTACAGCGTAGAGAGGAGGTGTTTTTATGAAGAAACGTATTGTACCCTTCCTGATGGTGGTTTTACTTGTAATGGCCATCACTGTGCCGACTGCGTCGGCGGTGAGCAGCCGAGTGATTTCGGGCAGACCAACATTACGGATCAGCGGAGATACAGCGTATTGTGAGGCTATCTTCCGCTCTGGAAATCGTGATAACGATATTTCCGTTACGCTTACTTTAAAGTATGGAACGGAAGTCGTTGATTCCTGGAGCGAATCTGGAAAAGGATCTGTTACAATATCTAAAAGCAAAGCGGTTTCGGTGAAGGGAAGCTATACCCTTATTTTAAAGGCCACAATTAATGGTGTAGTCCAACCAGAAGCGGTGGTTACTGCGGAGAAAAAGTAAAATTAGGGAGTGAAATATTTTATGAAAAGGATAATTTCTCTGTTTTTGACAATTGCAGTTTGTCTGTCCTTGTGTACTACTTTTGCATGTGCAAGTGAGATTCCAAGTATGGAAGCAAGCGAAACATCAATGTACCTCGTTGAAACAAATGAAGAAACAATTCAAGTTGATGATGGCGAAGGAAATACTGTAGATGTTACTATTATTGAAAACATTTATAGTTCAACAAGCGGAAACATTGCTGTACAAGGCTTGACGCCTACCGAAGAATTAGGAACAAGGAAGACGTATACAATTAGAATTTCAAACGAAGCAATAGGAGCCCCGAGTTTTATTGTAGGTGGGGTAGATACCTTGCTAAAACTGGGAGTAGCAAATAAGGCGGCAACAATTGTAGCGAATGCGATAACTAAGAAGCTTGGAGCAAATTTTATTCCAGGAGTAAATATCGCTTCGTGGCTTTTGGGGGCAGCAGCCTTTGTCAATGGGCTTTGCGGAAATAAGGGAATTGCAGTTAACCTTGAATTAGAGTATAGGGGAATTTTCTGGCATAGAGAAGATCGCTACACCTATGGATGGTATCCTAATGGAGTTAGTGTGAATCCATATTGATGGAGGATACATTGAATGGCTAATAAGAGAACGTATACCTTGGTACTTTCGCTAATTCAACTTACAGTAGGGGCGCTATCATTATGGACGATAATAAAAGTAAGCGACACTAATTATCTTCAGTTGACAATGTATATTGCAATAGCGATTTTTGGGTTTTTTCTTGGGACAAGAGGCATTATTAAGTTTTTTCAAAATGGATTGAAAAATAAAAAATAGAGATAACCAAGAGGACAAGATTTTTAAGTTTTCTTACTCTTGCACGCTGTATAGCGGTTTACCCGTTTATATTTAATGAACGGGTAAACCGCTATACTTTTGGTAATAGTGTTGGTATAATGAACAGGAAAAGATTCAATTTATGATTGATGGGTTTGTAGACCAGGAAGATTTGTTAAAGATGGCTGGCAGTGTGTCTTTGTGCAAATTGACAGAAAAATAAAAATTTTTGAAAATTTGTAAGAAATGGCCTCCTCGCTGCGTTAATAGTGCAAAGGCACGAAATGGTGCTTTTGTACAGCGTAGAGAGGAGGTGTTTTTATGAAGAAACGTATTGTACCCTTCCTGATGGTGGTTTTACTTGTAATGGCCATCACTGTGCCGACTGCGTCGGCGGTGAGCAGCCGAGTGATTTCGGGCAGACCAACATTACGGATCAGCGGAGATACAGCGTATTGTGAGGCTATCTTCCGCTCTGGAAATCGTGATAACGATATTTCCGTTACGCTTACTTTAAAGTATGGAACGGAAGTCGTTGATTCCTGGAGTGATTCCGGAAAAGGATCTGTTACGATATCTGAAAGCAAGACTGTTTTGGCAAAGGGAACATATACACTAATTTTGGAGGCGACAGTTAATGGAACTGTTCAGCCAGAAGTAGTGGTGACAGCGAGTAAATGCTAATGGGCTGCATGTGCAGACCACCAACGGTTGAAGTGAAGTCCTTGTTGGGTGGTAAAAATTACTAAGGAGGAAAAACAAAATGAAAGCATCATTGCAGAAGGGACTTTATATGAAACATGGCTTTAAAGGAGTAATTTGTTTTGTCCTTTGTATCCTGCTTTCTGTTCCCACATTTGCTGTGACAGAAAATGATATGAATAAAATATCTTATCTGAAAGACAGAGGATTTCCAATTGAATTTTTGGAAACGCTTCGGTCTGAAGATCTCGATGAACTTTATCTTGGAGCAAAAGATGGTACTGTTCTCTATGGTGGAACGTCCACTAGCAAATTGAGTGGAACTGGAAGTATTATACCATATGCGCAGGGAGACATTGACTATCTAGGCGTGGGAATTACACATGTGTTCAACATGGCTGTAACGAGCGATGGTATTGCAAAAATTGAATCTGTAGGGATATATATAAATTATGAATGGGCAAATGGAAGGCCATCAATTAAAAAGACTGATACAATAGCCATTAATTGGGATGCTTCTCTTTTTTATGCGACAGGTTTTTCAGCTGAATCAGGAGCATTCCTTGAAAAAGGAGGGTATGTGGAACTCGACTCTTGGAATAGACCTACAGAGTTAACTCAAGGTGGATTAGGATATTTAGCAAAGTTACATTATGGCTGGGGAGCTGTCGAATCGCGTGTTGGTTATGCCCATTTTAATTTGAAGACAAGAGCTCCTATGTATTATGCGGGTACGTATGGGGAGACCCATAATACAACTGTCAATTTGCAATATGTTCACTGTGATGACCCTGGTGAAGTAACTGTCGGATTTAATGTCGGTGTATTTTCAGTAAGTGGTAATATTTCTGGTAACACAGAGTCCACCGCAATTTATACAGAATTTCCTTATGATATATGAAGTTATTGCTTTTTAGTATTGTGGTTGAACTGGTCGGTGTAAATTTCGGCCTTATTGGTGTGGTTCTTGGAGGATTAATTTACCGAGATGTAGCCTGTTATGCTGCTATTCTTGGAATTATTCTTGCGGTTATAGGCCTTTTTTCTCGTTCACAAAAAAATAAATAAAGGAGTTACGCGATTTTCGATGATTTCTGTGTTATTGTCTGGGATATTTGGTGTTATCCAAATCATGTCCTTATGATGGATTAATCAGCAGAGCAAACAACCCGGACGTGCGGTGCATCGTCCGGGCTGTCGTTTTGTCACCACTTGCTCATGATTTTCCCGTACATCTGCCGTTTTCCGTCTCAAACCGCTGGACTACGATGATCACGGTGTCGCCCACCATAAAGTCGGAGCCCTCATGCTGGTAGGAGTAGTTGCACATGCAGACGGTGCCGTCAGGCAGGTTGCAGAATACGCCCCCGCCGTATTTTCCGGCGATGGTGGCATACCGGCGGCCGCCAATCTGATGCTTCGCCTGCTCCGGGGAGAGACATGCCGGTCCGAGACCGTTCCCTGGCAGCTGGTGGAACGGGAGAGCGGCTGAGTCTGCGTCACAGCAGCTCCAGCCGGATCTCCGCCGTCTCCAGAGAGGCCGGTTGGTTCCTGACAGCCCAGAGAGGACAGGGAGACGAAGAAACGGGTCGGCTTGTCGGTGCTGCCAAGTCTTTATGAGGATATCCAGAAAATTGCCTATGTACAGCGGCGGAGCCTGAGTGATCTGATCGGAGAGCAACTGGAGCAGTATCGAGGTGATCATGAATCAGAGTTGGTCGAGTATGAAACTCTTACAAAAAGGCGCTGATTAACCGGGAATGCAGGAAAAGCAAAGTTTGACCAGGAGGCAGCGTTCAAGGTCATTGTTGGGGCGGATCGGCAGTCAACACAGGAGCCGAGCGCTGCCAGACAGCCGGTAGCGACTGAAGGGAAGAACAAAGACCGGGTACAGAGGTCTTATTTCATAGATCGTGATTTGGATAAGGCTTTACGGAAGATGGGACTGGAAGAGGACAAGAAGTTGACAGAGGTGGTTAATGAGATTTTAAGGATGGGGCTTCAGAAATATTTACAGTAAAAGTTTACAACAACTCAGCCTTGCAACTATATATCGCAAGGCTGAGTTGTGGATCGCTCACCGTAACTCGGTACTATATATCCCATCTTCACTGAGAGACATCTCGGTACGCCCGAACATCAAATAGTACGTTTCGACTTCAATAGTGGTTTGGTCAGCATATTTAACAAAGACACAAGTTGCAATAATGGGTATTCTGTAACTATAAATACCTGAGTTTAGACCAATAAGAGTATCCTTATCCTCTGGTGAGAGATATTTATTATATTCGGAGGGACATATCCAAAGCGGTCGTTTTGCTAAAAAGAATATTCCAACCATCTCAACCATTAGACAAAGACAAAATATCATACAAAAGACTTTTTTATTTTTTTTGATAAAAAACACCAGAGTAGGTGCGATACTAGCAAAGAATACTATTCCCAATATTTGAATCGTATAGACAATAGCACTTAATATCCACCCCATACTATGTTACCGGATCAGTTGATGATTTAAAATGCCAAGTACTATTAGATGCTGCAAGAGACCAAGCGGTGGTTCCTTCTGGAACCCAGTTCTGATCCTCATTAACTCCAAGGCGACGGATTCCCTCGTGTTCTTCAGCAAAGACACTCCATGCACCACTACCAATTAAACGATACCCTCTTTGAGCAGTGACAACAAAACGACCATCATGTCTGTAATTATTTGCTGTTGTTCCCTTAGTCCCATCAATATACCAATAATACCATTTGTTGGCAACCAAATCTGAGGTGTCATCTACACCAACACAAAAACTAACTTTATTTTTACTATCGGCAAAAGAAGTATCTCTATAGCTATTTGGCTGATTTGTTGCCCATGTAGAACCGCTCTTTATGTATTGAAATGCGCTTCCTTTGAGGGATGCCTCTGTAGATGAGCTTGTATAATTATAAAACACAACTTCCATTTCTAACGCTTCATTAGAGTCAACATTTAGGTTTTTTAGGGTGTTTGGATAATAATAATACCATAATTTTGTTCTGTTTTCGGTTGCTGTCACATTGGTAGAAAAATCGACGTCAACTAAATCCGGAAACCACTGATATCCAGATTCATAACGGTTATTCCCATCACCAGAATGTGGAGCAGTAGGTGATGTAGTACACACGCTAAATCTTCCGGTGTTTTGATTGTACCAGCCAATATCATGTTGCTCTCTGAATACGTCTCTATCATGATAGCTTCCATTGATTGTGGCTGATTTTGCTACATTGCTTTTCGCTATATTATGATTTTGATATTTCCCTTCTATAGTATCAACCAAGTGATTAGTGGATGTTACTTCAGATAATTTCGATTCTATTTTTGAGATTGAATCTGTAGTATTAATCACGACATATTCCAATTCCATATTTTCTGCATTGACCTGATTGTTAGAAGAAAGTCGTTCATCGGTTATTATATCGTCACGAATATTATCTAAAGTCTTTTCAAGTTCCTGTGTAATTTTCGCCATGGAAAAGGGTTCATCGCCCAAATAATAACCAATAGTAAAAACATCATCCCCCGCATCAACACTAAAAACGACTTCTTTAAGCTCTTGCGAAATTGATTCTAAATTGGATTCTACTGCTGGGGAATAGAGGTTGATGCCATCATTGAATTCTATACAATAGCTAGTTTCATTATTAGAGTAAAGGGCATCATTGTTATTGATTGCATAGGATGGAGCAACCAATGCTGAAAAAAGGATCGTAATACATAGAAAATTGCTGACGATACGTTTATACATAATAGAACCCTTCAATCATTTGTTTGATATAATTATACACAAAATTAAAAGTAATGTCAATAACATTTATGCAGTTACGCAATATTAGTACAATAGCAGTAGCGGTTTACCCGTTTATATTTAATGAACGGGTAAACCGCTATACTTTTCTCTGGGCCAGCATGTCGGCGGCCGGCGTCTTATAGTGGATAGCGCCGCTCCCCTTCACCGTCGGGACACAGACAGCCACCCGAAGCATCATTCGGGGATTGCCGTCAAACCGCGTGTTGCAGGCAATCAGCGTCTCGTCCTCCCGAGTCCGGACATTCCGGATTACCTTTTTCACCCGGCTTTTCAACTTCTTCTTTCCCTTCCACCGGAAATATTCTAAGCAGATTAATCTGCATTTCTCTGCCGGGGCGGGGAAATGCGGACAACGGCTCTGCGCTCAGGACTATTTTCCTTTCATCCGCCTGGCGAAGGGGTAGATTGTGCCCCTCCCCCCATGAAAATCCCGTCACGTGCGAACGATATTTCTATTTTTAAGTAAAAATCTCCTCTTCACAATTCCTCTGGAAGGGGCTACAATAGGAATATCAAAGGAGGCGGCGGAATTGAACATTCTCTTTGATGAAAAGCAGCTGCGCAGACTGATCGCCAACCTGAACGTACTAACCGGGCTGCCCGCCAATATTTTAGATCCGGAGGGCCGGGATATCAACCTGTTTCGGGGACATCCCCCCTTCTGCCGGATAATCAACGATCTGCCTGAGGGCCACGAACGCTGCGTCGCCTGCGATATGTGCAAAATCAAGCATTACTCCGCAGAAAAAGGCTTTCAGTTCTACCGCTGCCACGCCGGCATTTGCGAGGCCATTATGCCCCTCTATGACAAAAAACATCCCCTGGCCTATCTGGCTGTGGGCTGCTATCTGGACGACTCCCCCATAGAGGCGCAGTGGGAGTATACCCGCTCCCTGCTGGACTGGTATCCCGGCGGGGCGGAAGCCCTGAAGGACGCCTTTTTTCAGTTCCGCCAGTGCTCCCAGCAGGAGATTCAGGCGTATACCGAGACCCTGGAGGCCCTGTCCGCCTATATTCAGCTCAAGGGCATGATTCTGGCCACAGAACAGACCGATCTCCAGAAGCTGGAGCTGTATCTGGACGAGCATTATATGGAAAAACTGTCCCTGGCCTCCATTTCCCAGCACCTGCACATCGGCCGCACCAAGCTGTGCGCCCTGGCCAAGGAGTTGTCCGGCGGACAGACCCTGTCTGAGCTCATCGCTCAGCGGCGCATCAGCGCCGCTAAGCGGCTGCTTGTACAGAGCAGCCTGCCTATCTCCGCCGTGGCCGAACAGGTCGGTATCAGCGACTACAACTATTTTTCCAAGGTTTTCCGCTCCATGACCGGCACCACTCCCAGCGCCTTCCGCAAACAGATGCGGGGCTGAGGCCTGCATCTTAAAAAACACGAATATAATCGTACGGACTTTCATCGGTTCGTACGATTTTTCTATATTCTGAACTTTTAACACTATTATTTACACAATGAACAAGTATAATTAGAAATGAAAAGACGCATTTGTGGATTTTTCCTATGCGTCAATTTTTCATCAGCCAAAATTATCAAAGAAGGAGAATGAAAATGAAGAAAATTCTTGCAGCCTTACTTGCAGCAGCCATGACCCTGTCTCTCGCCGCCTGCGGCGGTGGCAACGGCGGTCAGTCCAACACGCCCCCCGCCGGCGGCTCCGGCACTCCCTCCCCCGCCCCCGCTCCCTCCGGAGATAAGGCCTCCCTTAACGTCATCGCCGCCCAATACGGCGATCTGACCAAGGACTGGTGGGCCAAGTTCGAGAGCGACTTCAACAGCAGCCATGACAACATCGACCTGAAGGTAGAGGTCGTCTCCTGGAACGACATCTACACCGTGGTCAACACCCGCATCTCCAACAACGCCGCCCCCGATATCCTGAATATCGACGTGTTCGCCGACTATCAGGCCGACGACCTGCTCCGGCCCATCAAGGACTTTGTCTCCGACGAGACCTACGCCAAGTTCTACCCCGCCTTCCTGGAGCAGTCCAATATCGACGGCACCATCTGGGCCATCCCTGACCTGGCTTCCGCCCGTGCCATGTACTACAACGCGGACATTCTGGAGGCCGCCGGCGCCGAAGTGCCCACCACCTGGGCCGAGCTGAAGACCGCCTGCGAGAAGATCAAGGCCTACGACGCCAACATCTACCCCTGGGGCGTGGATATGACCACCGACGAGGGCCAGGCCTGCTTCGCCTACTACTCCTGGACCAACGGCGGCGACTTCATGGACGCCTCCGGCAACTGGACTTTGAACAGCGCTGAGAACGTGGAGGCCGTTGAGTACATCGTTGGGCTGGTCAAGGCCGGTCTGACCAACTCCGACCCCGCCACCGAGACCCGCTATGACCTGCAGGAGCTGTTCGCCGCCGGCAAGCTGGCCATGATGATCGGCCCCAACCAGATCACCTCCTACGTGGAAGGCAAGGACAACCCCATCAACTTCGGCATCGCCTCCATCCCCGCCAACGAGGGCAAGAGCACCTCTTCCGTGGGCGTTATGGACCGTTTCATGGTGTTTGACAAAGAGGACACCGACGACAAGGTGGACGCCATCAAGGAGTTCTTTGACTGCTTCTATGAGGACAAGGTCTACTCCGACTGGGTCATCATGGAGAACTTCCTGCCCGCCACCAGCACCGGCGGCGAGATCATGGCTGCCGCCGACCCCGCCGCCGCCAGCTGGATCGAGATCGTCGGCTCCGCCAAGTTCTATCCCACCGCTCAGGCCAAGTGGGCCGATGTGAAGCAGGGCGTTATCGATGTGGAGCAGCAGGCTCTCCTTGGCGGCAATGTCAAGGAACTGCTGGACGGTCTCCAGGCCAAGATCGCCGGCTGATCTCCCCGATTCTTTCGCTGAAACAGCTTATAACCGCGGGGGCCGGGCCATATCGGCCCGGCCCTCCGGCTCTTCCAGCCGTTTTCCAAGGACAAAGCCCCTTCTTCGTCTTTGGAAAGCGGCCGGAAGGCGCTCATGTATCAAATTATGGGAGGTGTCTCCGTGAGTACAAAAACCCCAGCGGCTCCCGCCGACCGGCAGGTTCAAACAGCAAGTCCCCGCCTGCCCAATCCCGGAAGCAGAAAGTTCTTCCGCACCATTGAGCCCTACATTTGGATCGCCCCCAGCATCATCCTGATGGCTATCTTCATCGTGACCCCCATCTTCAAGGTCTTTCAGCTCTCCATGAACAAGGTGACCCGGGCGGGCAAGTTGAAGGGCTTCAACAACTTTGAGAACTTCACCACTGTCATCAAGGACCCCTCGTTCGCCCTGGTTCTGAAAAATACCATCCTCTGGACCGTCGCCGTGGTAGTTCTGTCCACCCTGCTGGGCTTTATTCTGGCCCTCTTCCTGAACAATGAATTCAAGGGCCGGAAGGTGGCCCGGGCCATCGTGGTCTTCCCCTGGGCCACCACCCTGGTCATTCAGGCCAGCGCCTGGAAATTCATTGTCAACACCGACTACGGCACCCTGAACACCCTGCTCATGAGGATGGGCATCATCAGCGCCCCCATGAACTGGACCTCCACCCCCGCCGCCTGGTTCGGCTGGGAGATCGCCTGCGGCATCTTCGTCACTATACCCTTCGTCTGCTTCTGCGTGCTGTCCGGCCTGCAGAGCATCGACGCCTCCTACTACGAGGCCGCCACCGTGGACGGGGCGGGCTACTTCCAAAAACTGTTCAAGATCACCCTGCCTCTGGTGAAATCCTCTCTAACAGTGTCCACTGTACTGAATATCATCTACGTGTTCAACTCCTTCCCCATCATCTGGACCATGACCAAGGGCGACCCCGCCAACCGCACCGATACCCTGGTCACCTACCTGTACAAGCTGGCCTTCTACAACGGCAAGCAGGGCGAGGCCTCCGCCGTATCCGTCATTGGCTTCATTATCCTGCTGATGTGCGCCAGCGTCTACATGATCTACACCCTGCGGAAAGGAGATGAGGACCTGTGACCCAGACTGTGAAAAAACCTGTCTCCGTGAAAAAAACGGTTCTGCGCCTGTTGCTCTATTTCGTGGTGCTGGATGTGTGCATCATCACCCTGTACCCCTACTTCGCCATGCTGTGCACCGCCCTGAAGAGCCGGGAGGAGATCTTCTCCGCCGCCGGCACCGTCCTGCCCATCACCGCCCTGTGGTCCAACTTCATCGACATCTGGAGCCGGGCCCCCATGGCCAAGTACATGCTTAACTCCATCCTCATCGCCGGCGGCTCCACCATTATCGCCATGCTGTGCGGCATCCCGGCGGCCTACGCCCTGGCCCGGATGAAGTTCAAGGGCCAAACCGCTTTTTTGGGCTTCGTCATCGTCTCTCAGATGTTTGCCCCGGTGGTGCTGCTCATCGGCATCTACCAGGTGATGCAGGTCCTGCACCTGACGGACAGCATCCTGGGGCTGGTCTTCATCAACGCTGCCTTCAATCAGGCCTTTACTATCTGGCTGCTTCGGGGTACCTTCATGGGCATCTCGGCGGATATGGAGCAGGCCGCCACCATCGATGGCTGCAACCGCATCCAGTCCATGATGAAGGTCCTCCTGCCGGTGGCCGCCCCCGGTATTGTCACCACCCTGATCTTCATTTTCATCAACGCCTGGAATGAGTACACCGTAGCCCTGTGCCTCATCTCCACCGACACCCTCAAGCCCCTTACCGTGGGTATCAATATCTTCAACGGCTACAACATTATCGAGTGGCAGTATCTCTTCGCCGCCTCCATCTTTGCCATTATCCCGGTGGTCATCCTGTTCATGTGTATCGAGAAGAACCTGGTCAGCGGTCTGGCCTCCGGCGGCGTGAAGGGCTGATTTTTTCCGCATTCCATTGATTGCTGTTTCAAAACTGAGAGGCCCGGAGCAGGCGCTCCGGGCCTCCGACCATGATACGGAACATATTCAGGATTCAGCGGCGCTCCTCCACAGGGTCCCGGTCGCGGAACAGCAGGGAGACGCACCACACGGCGGACAACCCCACCAAGGTGTAGATCACCCGGCTGATCATGCTGCCGGAACCGCCGCAGGCAAAGGCCACCAGGTCAAATTGAAACAGGCCCACACTGCCCCAGTTCAGGCCGCCGATGATCAGCAGTGTCAGTGCGATTTTGTCCATCATCACGTCAAACCACCTCCTTGTCTCGGGTTCCGGGGGTAGTTTATACGGTTTTCTGTGGTTTTATACAGATGGAAATTTTTTATTGCAGGGATTTGGGCCCAAATCCATAAGGCAGCAGCTCAGAGAGCGGAACCGCCTTAAACTCCCCGTCCCCCCGGGCGGCCAACACCCGCAGTCCGGGAGCAAACTCATAGAGCATCTGCCGACAGGCGCCGCAGGGCCAGCAGAAGTCCGCTCCCTGTCCGGCGATGGCAATGGCGGTCCAGCCCTCCAGGCAGCCCTCGCTCACCGCCTTTACGATGGCTGTACGCTCAGCGCAGATGGTGGAGCCGTACGCAGCATTTTCCACGTTGCAGCCGGTGAACACCCGGCCGTCTCCTGCGAGCAGTGCCGCCCCCACCGGAAAACGGGAGTATGGCACGTAGGAAAACTCGTGCATTTCAAAGGCTTTTTTTACCAGTTCCCGGTCGGTCATAGGACCGCCTCCTTCTAAAAAGTATATCCAAAACACTTGCGAATCAATCCCGCTTCCATTATAATGCTTTTGACACTTTCACGCAAGGACGGGATAGAAAATGAGAAACGCTTTCGCGATTTTTGATATGGACGGCACCCTTATTGATTCCATGGGCTTCTGGAACCGGCTGGCCGATGAATTTCTGGCCCGACGGGGCTTTCCCCCGCTGCCGCCGGAGCTGCAGGAGGAGTCCATCGCCCTGACCATGGAGGGTACCGCCAACCTGTTTATCCGCACCTACCGCATGACGGACACGCCGGAGCAGATCTGCGCCGAGGTCAACGGTTTAATGGAGGCCCACTACCGCACCGACGTCCCTCTGAAGCCGGGGGCCGCCGTTTTCCTGGAGCGGATGAAAGCGGCGGGCTTCAAAATGTGCATCGCCTCCTCCACCGCTCCGTCACTTATCGACATCTGCCTGCGGCGCTTGGGCATACGAGACTATTTTCAGTTCCTCCTGTCCTGCGAGGAGGTGGGCGAGGGGAAAAACCGGCCCACTGTCTACCTGGAGGCCGCCCGGCGGCTGGGCGGCGTGCCGGAAAACACCGTCATCTTTGAGGATATCCTGGTGGCCGCCCGGACCGCCAAACAGGCGGGCTTCTCCCTGGGCGTTATTTACGACGAAAACTCTGCCGCTGAGCAGGAACAGCTGAAAGTCCTGGCCGACTGCTACATCACCCGCTGGGATGATCCGGCTCTGTCCACGTGGCTGGGGGTATAATCCCCTTCGTCCCCCGCAGGGCAAGGCTCCTTTGGAAAGGAGCTGTCAGCCGCAGGCTGACTGAGGATTGCGTTCGCGAAGCGAACATACGAAGTAAACGCAGTCTTGCAAAACCTTGTTTGCTTCGCACGTTTTGGCTTCGCCAAAACACAATCCTCTGCCCCAGTGTGCGCACTGGGGCACCTCCTTTCAAAAGGAGGCTTTTGGCGCTTTTCTGAAAGACTTTCTCCTTTTCATTGAGAAAGTCTTTTTTATTCCTCTGCCAGCCTGGCCCGCAATCCTGAGTACCGGCGGGTCTGGCGGTTGTTATGGACCATCCCGGCCACTGCGGCGGGGTCGCCCACCACAATAAACAGCTCCCGGGCCCGGGTGACAGCGGTATACAACACCCCCCGAGTCATAAGCATGGCCCCCCCATCCAGAGCGGCCAGGATGACCGCTCGATATTCGCTGCCTTGGGCCTTATGTACCGTCACGGCAAAGGCGGGCTCCAGTTCCCCCAGCATGTCGGGGGAATACTCCACCACCTTGCCATCAAAGTCCACGGTGATGACCTCCCTCTCGACGGAGCGGATAACGCCGATATCCCCGTTAAACATCCCCATACCAGAATCGGTTCCTCCCTCCTCCCGCCACAGGATGTCGTAGTTGTTGCGCACCTGCATCACCCGGTCCCCTGCCCGGAACACCCAGTCCCCAAAGCGCCGCTCCCCCTTTCCCTCCAGCGGCGGGTTCAGCGCCGTCTGGAGGACCTGGTTCAGAGCCCGGGTACCCGTCCCCCGCCGCCGGGTAGGGGAAAGCACCTGGATCTGGTCGGCGGGGATGCCCATCCGCTCAGGGAGGCGGCGGCGGCACAAATCCACAATGGTGTCTAGCACCTCCTCCGGCTCCCGTCGGACCAGGCAGAAAAAGTCCCCCTCGCTGCGCCGCAGGTCAGGCACTTCCCCCCGGTTGATTAGGTGGGCGCTTCGTATAATGGCGCTCTGGGCGGCCTGGCGAAAGATTTCGGTCAGCCGTACAGTGGGCACCGCCCTGCTGCGGATCAGGTCGGCGAACAGCGTTCCCGGCCCCACCGAGGGCAGTTGGTCTGGATCGCCCACCAGCACCAGTCTGCAGTCGTCCCGGAGGGCGTCCAGCAGAGCGGCCATAAGTGGGACATCCACCATGGAGGTCTCGTCCACGATCACCGCGTCCGCCTTGAGAGGGTCGTAGGAGTTGCGGGTAAATACCAGCCTGCCGGTGCGGGGGTCGAATCCCGTCTCCAGCAGGCGGTGGATGGTGGAAGCGTCGGTGGAGCACAGCTCTCCCAGCCGCTTGGCCGCTCGGCCGGTGGGGGCGGCCAGGGCGGTCTCCAGCCCCATCATCTCAAAAAGGGCCAGCACCCCCCGCAGACAGGTGGTCTTGCCCGTACCCGGCCCTCCTGTGAGAAGCATCACCTGCCGGCCGGCGGCCAGCTCCACCGCGGCGCGCTGCTGGGGCGCGTAGGAGATGTGCTGCTCCTGTTCAATGCGGCGGATCAGCTTGTCCAGTCCCTGGGGGGGCAGCAACTCTGCCCGGCTCATCTCCAAGACCCGCTGGGCAATGCAGACCTCCGCCTCGTGGAGGGCGGGGAGGTATACCGCCTCCTGGCCCGCCACCTGCTCGCACTCCGCCTCCCCCCGGCGGACCAGGGCCTCCATACATTCCTCCAGCAGCTCCCCGGAGACCTCCAGCAGGGTGGATGTGGCCTCCACCAGCTTGCGCCGCGGGAGAAAGGTATGGCCGTTGTTGTAGTTGTTGTGGGCCAGCTCAAAAAGCAGCCCCGCCTCCAGCCGCAGTGGATCCTCCCGCCCCACTCCCAGGGACAGCGCCAGCGCGTCCGCCCGGGAGAACTCCACCTCAAACTCCTCGTTTACCAGCAGGTAGGGATTTGCCTTCACCACCTCCAGGGCCACGTCTCCATAGGCCCGTCGGAGGAGGGCCGTCAGCTCCAGGGGCAGCTGGTGCTCCGTGAGGAACTCCATCAGCCGCCGGGCGCCCATCTGCTGGCGGAACACCTCGCCGATCTGCCGGGCCCGCTTCCTGGTGATCCCCTTGATTTTAACCAGCTGCTCCGGGTCCTCCTCGATAACGGTGAGGGAGTCCTCGCCAAACGCTTCGATAATCAGCCGGGCGGTGGTCTTGCCCACCCCTTTGACCGCCCCGGAGGATAAATAATGAAAAATCTCCTTCATACTCTGGGGCAGGCGGCGCTCCACCGCCTCCGCCTTCATCTGCGGGCCGTAGGTGGGGTGCCGGGTCCAGCGGCCCCGGACAGACAGATACTCCCCCGGGGCCACTCCGGCCATGGGCCCCACCACTGTAACCTCTTCCCCACGGACGTCCAGCTTGAGAATGGCATAGCCGTTCTCCTCGTTCTGGAAAATAACAGTGGAGACGGAGCCCTCCAGCAGCTCCAGTTCCTGCTCTGTCATGGGCACCATCTCCTTTCATCGTCGCAAAGTCCGCTCCATTGGGAACGCCCGCAAGCTGGCATTCCTTATTGCGCTCCCTTGCTCCTCCTCTCCAAAGCACGGCCGCTGCGCTGGGTCGCGCTTTGGGGGCGGCCTGCGGCCGCCCGATTATGCTCTCGCGATATAATCTCCTAAATCGGACGCGGGCCACAGGATCACCTCGGGCCAGCGGGCGGTGAGGCGCAGAGCCAGCTCCCAGCCGGCTGGGGTAAGGCCCGCGTCGGCAATGACGACAGGGCAGCGCAGCAGTCCCAGCCCCCGCAGCCAGAGAAAGGACCGGATCGTCTGCTCCAGCTCCTCTCCCCCGCCCCGGCCGGTAACGACCACCCTGGCCTCCCGCCCCGGCAGGGGACGCAGCAACAGTCCGAACAGCCACCAGCCCACAAAGGCCAGACCGAGCGCACAGGCCGCAGCCAGCAGAATATCCCAGAACGCACCCACTTGGCAACACCTCCGGGGTATTCTATGCAGCTGAGGGTCAAATTGCCCCTGAGAACAGGTTGACTCCCACGTGGGTCAGCCCCAGCATGATGCACCCGGCGGTGAGAACCCCCAGCACCACGGCGGGCATGGCTTTTTTCAGCCGCATTCCCAAAAATGCCGCCGCCAGAGAGCCGGTCCAGGCCCCTGTCCCCGGCAGGGGGATAGCCACAAAGAGCCAAAGGCCCAGATACTGATACTTCTGCACCTTCTGGCCCTTGAGATGGGCCTTTCTCTCCAGCTTGTCCACCAGGCCGTTAAGGCTGGGCAGATATTTCCGCATCAGCTCAAAAATACGCCGGATGTACACGATGATGAAGGGGGCAGGGATCAGGTTTCCGATCACTGCCGCCGGAAAGGCCAGGTAGTAGGGCAGCCCCAGAGCCACTCCGAATGGCAGGCCGCCCCGCAGCTCGATGATCGGAATCATAGACACCAGCATGGTAAACAGGCACTTGCCCGCCGTCGTGGCCGTCAACCATTGAAAAAGCTCCATAGCAGTCTCCTAACCCTCTTTCTCTGTCCGTCCCAGCAGATAGTCTGCGGACACGCCGAAGTAATCGGCCAGGAAAATCACCGTTGTGGCGGGGACATTTACATTTCCGTACTCGATTTTTTGATAATGCTGCTCTGTGCAGTTCAGCAATTCGGCCATTTGCTTTTGCGTGACTTTTTTCGCTTTTCTCAGCGGTTTGACACGCTCCGCAAAACCAGGCAAAACAATCCTCATTTTTTTCGCTTCTCCTCTTGACACGTTATAAAAGTTTGTGCTATAATAAGCCCATCATTAAATAACGTGTGTGGTGCTATCATGAAAGAAAAACTCAAAGCGCTTTACCTCCAGGAAATCGGCAAATCCGGCCTGGATTTCGACAATGACCCGGAGTACCGAGCCTATTATACACAGGCGGAGGCCCTTTGGGAAGGGGGCGATATGCCCGCCGCCGTGTTTCATCTGCTGGAAACCAGCAATTTTCTCTCCTTCACCCACGGCTTTCGCCTTGGAATAAGGCTGGCCCGGTGGGCGCGGGCGGGGTAAGGGTTTTATCCCAGCATTTTCCGCAAATACTGCCCCGTGTAGGAGCCGGGACAGGCGGCCACCTCCTCCGGCGTGCCGGTGCAGACAATCTGCCCGCCGCCGTCGCCCCCCTCGGGGCCCAGGTCGATGATGTGATCGGAGGTCTTGATGACGTCCAGATTGTGCTCAATGACCACCACCGTGTTGCCCCCCTCCACCAGCCGCTGGAGCACCTCAATGAGCTTGTGCACGTCGGCGGAGTGCAGACCGGTAGTGGGCTCGTCCAGGATATAGATGGTCTTGCCGGTGGACCGCTTGCTCAGCTCGGTAGCCAGCTTGACCCGCTGGGCCTCGCCGCCGGACAGCTCGGTGGAGGGCTGTCCCAGCTTTACATAGCCCAGCCCTACCTCCTCCAGAGTCTTGAGACGGTTGTAAATCTTGGGGATGTTCTCAAAAAAGGGCAGGGCTTCGTCCACCGTCATCTCCAGGATCTCGTAGATATTTTTCCCCTTATACCGCACCTCCAGGGTCTCACGGTTATACCGCCTGCCCTTGCACACCTCGCAGGGGACGTAGATATCGGGCAGGAAGTGCATCTCGATCTTGAGCAGGCCGTCGCCGGTGCAGGCCTCGCACCGCCCCCCCCGGGTGTTGAAGGAGAACCGGCCTGGGCCGTAGCCCCGGCTTTTAGCGTCGGGGGTGGAGGCGAAGAGCTCCCGGATATCGTTGAAGAGGTTTGTGTAGGTGGCCGGGTTGGACCGGGGGGTCCGGCCGATGGGGCTCTGGTCAATGTTGATGACCTTGTCCAAAAACTCCTCTCCCTCAATGTGGTCGTGCTTTCCCGCCCGGGTCTTGGTGCGGTTCAGGTCGGCCCCCAGCTTTTTGAACAAAATCTCGTTCACCAGGGAGGACTTTCCCGACCCCGACACGCCGGTGACACAGGTGAAGGTGCCCAGTGGGAAAGCCACATCCACCTGGCGCAGGTTGTGCTCCGCCGCGCCAAACACCTTCAGATAGTGCCCGCTCCCCCTCCGCCGCTCCAACGGGACGGGGATTTTTTTTCGCCCGGTGAGGTAGTCACCGGTGATGGACGCGGGGTTGTTCATAACCTCCTCCGGCGTGCCGCAGGCCACGATCTGTCCACCGTTCACCCCCGCGCCGGGGCCCACGTCGATAATATAGTCGGCCTCTCGCATAGTGTCCTCGTCGTGTTCCACCACAAGCAGGGTATTGCCCAGGTCCCGCAGCTCCTTCAGGGTCTGGAGCAGCTTGTCGTTGTCCCGCTGGTGCAGGCCGATGGAGGGCTCGTCCAGAATATAGAGCACCCCCATCAGGGAGGAGCCGATCTGGGTGGCCAGACGAATACGCTGGCTCTCCCCGCCGGACAGAGTGCCCGCCTCCCGGGACAGGGTAAGGTACTGCAGCCCCACCGACCGGAGGAAGCCCAGCCGGTTTTTGATTTCCTTCAAGATCTGGGCGGCGATCATGGTTTGGGTCTCGTTGAGAACCAGCTTTTCCATAAAATCCAGGGCCTCGGTGACGCTCTTGCGGCAGTAGCTGTCGATGTCCAGCCCGCCCACGGTGACGGCCAGGGACTCTTTTTTCAGCCGCCGCCCCTGACAGGTGGGGCAGGGGCACTGGGACATGCACTCCTCCAGCTCCCGCTTCATGGCATCGGACTGGGTCTCCCGGTAGCGGCGCTCCAGATTGTTGATAATCCCCTCGAAGGGCTGGTACAGGGTGCCTTTTCCCCGAGGCTGGTCGTAGTGGAGGGTGAGCTTCTCCCCGTCGGTGCCGTGGAGAATCACGTCCAGCACCTCGGGGGGCAGGTCCTTCACAGGGGTGTTCAGCTTGAACTTGTACCGCTTCGCCAGGGCGTCGAAGTACATCCGGGAAATGCCGTCCGACTTGATATTGTTCCACCCGGAGGCGGTGATGGCTCCCTCCACAATGGACAGGTTCCTGTTGGGAATAATGAGTTCCGGATCGATCTTCATCTGGGAGCCCAGGCCGGTGCAGGTGGGACAGGCCCCGAAGGGGTTGTTGAAGGAGAACATCCGTGGGGACAGCTCCTCGATGGATACGCCGCAGTCCTCACAGGCGTAATTTTGGGAGAACATGATGTCCCGGTCCTCCCCCACGATGTTGACCACCACCAGCCCCCCCGCCAGATTGGAGGCCACCTCCACGCTGTCGGTGAGCCGCCGAGTCACATCCTCCCGGATGACCAGCCGGTCCACTACAATTTCAATGTGGTGTTTCTTATTCTTATCCAGCTTGATTTCCTCGCTCAGGTCGTAGAGAGAGCCGTCTGCCCGCACCCGGACGTAGCCCGACTTCCGGGCGTCCTCAAAAATCTTCTGATGCTCTCCCTTCTTTCCCCGGATCACCGGGGCCATAATCTGGATTCGGGTGGCCTCGGGCAGGGCAAGAACCTGGTCAATAATCTGGTCGATGGTCTGCTGCTTGATCTCCTTGCCGCAGACGGGACAGTGGGGGGTGCCCACCCGGGCCCAGAGCAGGCGGAGATAGTCGTAAATCTCGGTCACGGTCCCCACGGTGGACCGTGGGTTTTTCGACGTGGTTTTCTGGTCGATGGAGATAGCCGGAGACAGCCCGTCGATGTAGTCCACGTCGGGCTTCTCCATCTGGCCCAAAAACATCCGGGCGTAGGAGGACAGAGACTCCACATACCGCCGCTGGCCCTCGGCGTAGATGGTGTCGAAGGCCAGGGAGGACTTCCCCGACCCCGACAGTCCGGTGAGCACCACCAGCTTGTCCCGTGGGATCTTCACGTCGATGTTTTTCAGGTTGTTCACCCGCGCACCCTTGACGGAAATGTGTGTGTGCATAACAGTTGTTCTCCTTGTACGCAAATATCGAGTTTACAGCAGCATACCCGCCAAACGGGGGATAGGCTGAAAAATCAAAAGGGCCAGAAAGGCAATGACGGCAAAAAACTCCCAGGCCAGCCCGCAAAACAGGGTGAAACGTCCCAAAAAACCTTTCAAAGTCGGGTCCCGCCTGGCATAGGACGCCTTCAGCTTCCCTTCCCGCTTCCATTTTGCCCGGATTTTCAGCAGGACCCAAAGGATCAGCCCATTCGGCGCCAGCAGAAGGACCAGCATCACATTGACCAGAAGGACGTGGGCCGCGGCCCAGGCCAGGACCGCCTCCAGGGCCATACCGATATAAAAGGCCGGAATCATCAGGAGAAATATCCAGCCGAACAGAGCCATGAACGCCATAATGCTGCGCCTCCCAGACGGGCGGCCACAGGCCGCCCCTACAGCCTAACGGAATAAATTTTTAATGTCAAGGCCTGTTTTTCACCGGCTTCGCCTTCATCAGAATCAGCCTCTGGACCTCCTCCAGCTGCTTCGGCTTTTTCACATCCACTGTCAGCCATTTGCCGCCGTTGAACAGGGAGGTATTTTGATACATTTTGCGGAAAGCTGCGGAGAAGGTAGGCAAAAGAGGCTCCAGCTCCAGCAGCTGTTTTGCCCCCAGGGTCACCATGGCGGCAAAGGACCCGGACCGGACATACAGCACGCACAGGGACTTGCTCCCCTTCTTATATTTGATATTCCACCCCTTATCCAGGGAGCACTTGCTGAACTCGATGGAGGGCTCCACCTGATATGTCTCCTTCATCCAGTCCGCGAGCTCCTCCAGGAGGGGGTTGTTCACCCAGGCCCCGATATCGGACAGGCTCGGCCTCATCTGCTGGGGCCAGGCGACGTCCCAAGGAACCGGGCCCTCCGCCTTGGCGGGCTCCTTCTTTTTCGGGGCCTTCTTCTTGGGCAGGGGGATAACCTCCTCGGCCAGCCGGACAGCCTCCCGGAGGGTATCCCGGTCGTCCGGGTCCAGCAGGTAGTGGTCCTTGGCCCCCTCATAGGGCGGCTCGGTGGGACGGCCCTTCAAAAGCACCTCCAGGCAGGGCAGCATCTTTACCATAGGCCGGTCGTCGCAGATGATGATCACCGGCTTGTCGTTGAGATAGACCATATACTCCCCGAACATCTTTCGGGAGCGCACCGCCCCCAGGCCCTCCAGCTGCTCGCAGATATAGTTGACAAAATCAGGGCTGCTCGCCATATTGTTTCCTCCTTAAACAGCTAAATCAGCGGTTGTCCCGCCCACCAGCGCGATCAGGGCGGAGGGCTCCAGCTCCACCTGAAACCCAATTTTCCCCGCGGACACCATTATGGTATCCAGGATTTCCGCCGTCTCGTGAAAGACGGTGGGATACTGCTTCTTCATCCCCACTGGAGAACAGCCCCCGTGGACGTAGCCCGTCAGGGGCAGCAGCTCCTTCTGGTGAATCATGGCGACGGACTTCTCCCCCACCGCCTTGGCGGCTTTTTTTAAATCCAGGTTGTCCTCCACCGGGATATCAAATACATACAGCTCTCCGGAGGCCCCCCGGGCCACCAGCGTCTTGAACACCGCCTCCGGGTCCTGGCCCAATTGCTTCGCCACGCTCACCCCGTCCAGACCCGCCTCCGGGTCGTAGGCGTGCGGGATATAGGAAATATTTTTCTGCTCCAAAACCCGCATGACGTTGGTCTTTTCCTCTTTTTTTGCCATATCCAATTCCCTCACAGCACCATCACCAGTGTACCCGCCGTGATGAGCAGGCCGCCGATCACCGTTTTCACGTCTGCTTTTTCATGGAGCACCAGGAAGGCCAGCGCCAGCGAGATCACCACGCTGAGCTTGTCGATGGGAATCACCTTACTGGCCGGACCTTGCTGGAGAGCGTAGTAATAGCACAGCCAGGAGGCCCCGGTGGCGAGGCCGGACAGGATCAAAAACAGCCAGCTCCGCCCGGCGATATGGGAAATATCCCCCGCCTTGCCCGTGAGAAAGACCATCCCCCAGGCCATCACCAGCACCACTGCCGTGCGGACGGCGGTGGCCAGCGTGGAGTTCACCCCATCAATACCTATCTTGGCCAAGATAGAGGTGAGGGCCGCAAACACTGCAGACAGAAACGCGAACAATATCCACACAGCCATCACGGTTTCCCCCGCAGTTCGATAATCTGGTCCCGCAGGGCGGCGGCCAGCTCGAACTCCAGCATTTTGGCGGCCTCCCGCATCTCTTTTTCCAGCCGGGCGATGCGCTCGGCCTTCTGCTGCTTGGTAAGACCCTGGACCTCGCCCCGGCGCTCAGCGGAGCTCTTGTCCTCCTGGGCGTCCAGGTCCAGCAGGTTACGCACCGATTTGATCACCGTCCTGGGCACAATGCCGTGGGCCCGGTTGAAGGCGTCCTGCTTCTCCCGGCGGCGTTCGGTCTCGTCAATGGCCCGGCGCATGGAGGGGGTCACCGTGTCGGCGTACATGACCACCATGCCCTGGGCATTTCGGGCGGCCCGGCCGATGGTCTGGATAAGAGAGGTCTCACTGCGCAGGAAGCCCTCCTTATCCGCGTCCAGAATGGCGACAAGGGACACCTCGGGCAGGTCCAGGCCCTCCCGCAGCAGGTTGATGCCCACCAGCACGTGGAAAGTGCCCAGCCGCAGGTCCCGGATAATCTCCATCCGCTCCATGGCGTCGATGTCGTGATGCATATACCGCACCTTGATCCCCGCCCCCTGGAGATAGGTGGTCAGGTCCTCGGCCATCCGCTTGGTGAGGGTGGTCACCAATACCCGCTCGTTCCGGGCGGTGCGGGTGTTGATCTCGCCGATCAGGTCGTCGATCTGCCCCTCCACCGGCCTCACCTCAATCACCGGGTCCAGCAGGCCGGTGGGTCGGATGACCTGCTCCACAATCTGCCCCGACCGAGTGCGTTCATACTCCCCCGGAGTGGCGGAGACGTAGACAATCTGGTTGACCCGCTTTTCAAACTCCTCAAACTTCAGGGGCCGGTTATCGAAAGCGCAGGGCAGGCGGAAACCATACTCCACTAGAGTGGTCTTTCGGGCCCGGTCGCCGTTGTACATGGCCCGAACCTGGGGCAGGGTGACGTGGCTCTCGTCGATAAACAGCACAAAGTCCCTGGGGAAATAGTCCATCAGGGTATTGGGGGGCGATCCTACCGGCCGGCCTTCAATAACCCGGGAGTAATTCTCAATGCCGGAGCAGTACCCCAGCTCCTGCATCATCTCAACGTCGTACATGGTGCGCTGCTTGATGCGCTGGGCCTCAATCAGCTTGTTTTCCCCTTCGAAAAAGGCCACCCGCTCCTCCATCTCCTGATAAATCTCCTGAATGGCGGCGTCCATCTTCTCCTTGGGGGTGACGTAGTGAGTGGCGGGCCAGATGGGGATATTCTGAAGACGGCGGATAGGAGAGCCCGTCACCACGTTAATCTCGGAGATGCGCTCAATCTCATCCCCGAAGAACTCCACCCGGATGGCGGTATCCTTCCAGTAGGCAGGCCAGACCTCCACTGTGTCCCCCCGCACCCGGAACATGTTGCGCTCAAAGGCGATGTCGTTGCGCTCATAGCGGATGGCCACCAGCTTCTTCAGCATCTCGTCCCGTTCCATTTGGGCGCCCACCCGAAGGGAGACCATCATCTTGGCAAAATCCTCCGGCTCGCCCAGGCCGTAGATGCAGGACACCGACGACACCACAATTACATCCCGCCGCTCCAGCAGGGAGGCGGTGGCGGACAGGCGCAGCCGGTCGATCTCCTCGTTGACGGAGGAGTCCTTTTCAATGAAAGTGTCGGTGTGGGGGATATAGGCCTCGGGCTGGTAGTAGTCGTAGTAGGACACAAAATACTCCACCGCGTTGTTAGGAAAAAACTCCTTGAACTCGGCGCACAGCTGGGCGGCCAGGGTCTTGTTGTGGGCCAGCACCAAGGTGGGCCGCTGGACCTTCTCAATAATCTTAGCCATGGTAAAGGTCTTGCCCGAGCCGGTGACACCCAGCAGGGTCTGCTCATCCAGCCCCATCTCAATACCATTGGCCAGGGCCTCAATGGCCTCCGGCTGATCGCCGCTGGGGGTATATTCGGATACCACTTCAAATTTGGGCATGGAGGTCACCTCGGACGGATTTGTTGGCCGAAAAAGGTCCTCTTTTCCAAAGGAGCTTTGGCCCTGCAGGAAAACAGTTGATTTTCTTTCAGATGCACGCTATTATATCAGAACTAACGTTCCACATCAAGGGGTTTCTCGAACAAATTTTTCACCACTGGCCGGGATAGACCATTCGAAAGCCGCCCCGGCCGGCGGCGGCGCTCTCCCGGACCGACACCAGATCGCCGTCCACAAAGACCAGGTGGTCCACCAGACGCACCCCCAGAGGGGCCAGGGCCGTGCGGACTACCTCGGTGGTATTTACATCCTCTGGGGAAGGGAGGGCAATGCCGCTGACATGATTGTGGGCCAGGTAGCAGAAGGACGCCCCGAGGGCCAGACATTCCTCCGCCACCCGGCGTATGGTCACGTCGGAGCTGCTGTTGCTGCCCTCGGAAATTTTCCGCACCCCTAAAAGCTTCTCCTTGGCGTCCAGGCACAGCACATAGACCATCTCGTTCCGGGCGCCGTAAAGGTGGGGCACCAGCGCATGCCCCGCCTCCGCCGCCGTGTGGATGATCTCACCCGGACCGGTACGGTCCCCCAGGTAACGGCCCGTCACCGCCGGGAACAGCTTCAGATAACTGGCTGCATGTTCCCCCACCCCCTTCGACTTCATCAGCTCCTCAGGCAGGGCGTCCAGCACACCGGACAGGGAACCGAACCGGTCGATCAGCTCGTGGGCCAGCGGGTTCACGTCCCCCTGGGGGATGGCGTAAAACAGCATCAGCTCCAGTACCCGATGATCGGACCAGCCCTCGATGCCCCGTGTGCGGAACTCCTCCTTCACCCGCCCACGATGCCCGGCGTGAATGCCTTTCTTTTTCTCCGCCATAGTGCTTCCCCTCCCGGCCCGCCCGGCGGGCTCGTCCGTAAAATTACTCAGCCCCGTACTCGGCCAGATAGTCCTCCATCCTGGCTCTTATCCCATCGTCGATGCAGACCTTCCCGTCCACCGGGTTGTTATACAGGAAAGAGATGATCTCCCGCACAGTGACGATGGGGAACACCTGGATGCCGAAGTCCTGGCGCAGTTCGTCCAGCGTGGAGCAGTCCCGGGTGCCCCGCTCCATCCGGTCCACCGAGACAAAGAGGGCCTTTACCTCCACCCTGGCCACATGTTTGAACAGCTCCATTGTCTCCCGGACTGCGGTGCCGGCGGTGACCACGTCCTCAATGACGGCCACCCGGTCTCCGTCCTGAGGCTTGTACCCCACCATAGTACCTCCCTCGCCGTGGTCCTTGGCCTCCTTGCGGTTGAAGCAGTAGGGCAGATCTCGGCCGTAGCTGCGATAGAGGGAGGAGGCCGCGGAGACGGCCAGGGGAATCCCCTTATAAGCCGGGCCGAACAGGCAGTCAATCCCCCCCGGCAGGTTCTCCTGAATGCAGGCGGCGTAGTAATCCCCCAGACGGGCAGCCTGCGCGCCGGTCTTGTAGTTGCCCGTGTTGACAAAATAGGGGGTTTTCCGCCCCGACTTGGTGGTGAAATCCCCGAAGGTGAGCACGCCGGAGCGCACCATAAAAGTGATGAATTCCTCTTTATAGGTCATGGCAGTAAACTCCTTTTTTGTTATCTCCCGCCCCGTGGGCACGGCATTGTACCAAAACAGATTATAGCAGCTTATTATACCATTCTTTTTCCGGGGATACAAGGGTCTGCACCCCGGCGGCACGGCGGAAAAAACGGCTCCAGGACATATCGCCATTTTCAGCCCGGACCTGACAGCTTTTAAAAAGCAGACACGGAATGCGTGTCTGCTTTTTCTATGCTTCCCTGATGATCCGCGCGGTGTTCTTCAGCTTCCGGTCCCCGGTATTCCGCCGGTTAAGCCCGGCCACCAATGCTGCAATCTCCCCCTGGGCCTGCTCCACCTCCGCCTTGAAGGACCGGGCGGATAGCCGCAGGGCTCCGTGGCCCAGGATAATGAGCTGCTCCAAACCGTCGGAGGTGACCACCCGGACCCGGTGGTCCCGCCCCAGGTCGTAGGTGGCCTTTTCAATATAAGCGTCGGCCGTCTCCGCCTCCCTGGTGTAGACCACATAGATGTTGTCTTTCTTCTCTACCGAGCCGGGATTGCCCTTCACCTTGTAGGCGTCGAACACCAAAATCACCACACACTTGCGAAATCCCTGGTAGTTGGACAAAATATCCTCCAGTGCCGCCCGGGCGGCGGACACATCCTGCCGGGCCAGCTCTTTCAGCTCGTCCCAGGCAAAGATAATGTTGTACCCGTCCACCAGCAGATACTCTAAACCGGTTTTCTGATTTTGAATGGCGTATTTCCCTTCGTCCAGGCCGGTGCGAGCGGGTTTTTTCCGGGGCTGAAAGGCCGTATCCCGGTCCACCCTGCCGTAGGTGCGCTCAAAGACGGCCAGCAGCTCCTTATCCTGTTCCAGGCTGCCGCCCTGACAGGAGCGTCGTCCTCCGGCAGGGACGGCCGGCTCCGCATTCGGGCGCGCCGGTCCCAGCCGCAGACCGCTGTCCACATGCATGTGCTCCCTGACCTGGTCCCACTTTACAACGACTCCCGCCCCGTGGGAGCAGAACACCGAGTCGGGCGGGTTTTCCACATCCCGCTCCGGGTCGTAGGCAAAACGGGCAGCGATCTCCTCCTGATTGGCACAGGGCTCGTAGCCCCGGAGGGCGCAGGACAACCGTCCCCGTCCCCGGGTATAGGCGGTGACCTCCCTCCAGTAGTCCCGCAGGCCAGCCACCGGGGCATGACCGGTGAGGAGAGCAAACTCCCCCTCCTGCTCGGGCCCCTCCACGCTGCCGCCCATGGACTGGAGATCGTTCATGGCCCGTCCCACGCAGTCAGGGGAAAGCTCCAGCGTAAAATTGTAGTGGGGCTCCAGCAGGACGCTCTTGGCCTGCATCAGCCCCTGGCGCACCGCCCGATAGGTGGCCTGCCGGAAGTCTCCCCCCTCGGTGTGCTTCACATGGGCCCGGCCGGCTACCAGCGTGATCTTTATGTCGGTGATGGGCGACCCGGTGAGCACTCCCCGGTGTCGTTTTTCCATCAGGTGAGTAAAAATCAGCCGCTGCCAGTTCAGGTCCAGCTGGTCGGTAGGACAGGCAGAGGCAATGCGCAGCCCGCTGCCCCGGGGGCCGGGTTCCAGCAGAAGATGGACCTCGGCGTAATGCCGCAGGGGCTCAAAGTGGCCCACACCCTCCACGGCGCTGGCAATGGTCTCCCGGTAGACAATGCTCCCCGCCCCGAAGGAGACCTCCGTCCCAAAGCGCTCCCGAATCAGCCGGGTGAGCACCTCCAACTGGATCTCTCCCATAAGCTGAAGGTGAATTTCCCCCAGAGCCTCGTTCCACACCACCCGGAGCTGGGGGTCCTCCTCCTCCAGCTGGCGGAGACTGCGCAGCATGGCGTGGACGTCGCAGGCAGGGGGCAGGATCACCTGATAGTTCAGCACCGGCTCCAGCTCGGGCTCCCGGGCGGGGGGCTCCGCCCCGAACACATCCCCCGGCCGGGTCTTGGTCAAGCCGGTGAGCGCGCACACCGTTCCGGCAGGAACCTCGTCCGCAGTCTGGTATTTGGTCCCGGAGTAAATTCGAATCTGGTTGATCTTCTCTTCCCCCAGCAGAGTCCGGACCTTCAGCGCACCGCCGGTAACCTTCAAATAGGTGAGCCTGTCGTTTCCGTCCCGGGCAATCTTGAATACCCTGGCCCCAAACTCCGGCAGACGGCCAGAGGGGCGCGCGTATTGGGACAGGCCGTCCAGTAGCGCCTCCACCCCCTCCAGCTTCAGCGCCGAGCCAAAGAAGCAGGGAAAAACCATCCGCCGGGCAATCAGGGAGGCGGCATCCTCCGGCGTGACCCCGCCCCCCTCTAAATACCGGTCCATCAGCTCCTCGTCCAGAGAGGCCAAATCCTCCTGAAGGGGGAGCAGTCCGGCGGTAAAATCCAGACAGCCCCCGTCCAGTTTGTCTCGCAGCTGATTCAGCAGGGCGGAGCGGTCCGTCCCCTCCAGATCCATCTTGTTGACAAAGAAGAAGGTTGGGATAGCATGCCTCTCCAGCAGCCGCCACAGGGTGCGGGTGTGGCTCTGGACACCGTCGGAGCCGCTGATTACCAGCACAGCGCAGTCCAGCACCGAAAGGGTGCGCTCCATCTCGGCGGAGAAGTCCACATGCCCCGGGGTGTCCAGCAGGGTGAAGGCGGTATCTCCCCAGATAAGCTCCGCCTGCTTGGAAAAAATGGTAATACCCCGCTCCCGCTCCTGAATATCGGTATCCAGAAAGGCGTCCCGGTGGTCCACCCTCCCCAGCCTGCGCACCGCGCCGCTGAGGTATAAAATCCCCTCGGACAGGGTTGTTTTTCCCGCGTCCACGTGGGCCAGCAGGCCCAAACAAATCCGCCGGTCCGGCCGTCCCATCTTCGTCACCTCCAGCTGCTTCCATTCCACTGCCCACCCCCGCCTGGGTACGGCGTTCTGTCACCCGCAAAAATCTCAGCGTGCCCTCACGCGGCGCCTTTCTTCTGCTCCGCGCGTCAAATACCTGTGGCCAGCCGGCATATCCCCAATATCTGTGCGAGAAGCAGAAGGGGAAAGCCGAAACGGAAATACCAGTGCCGGGTCTTGTGATGAAAAATATGCATCCCAAACGTCCCGCCCAGCGCCCCGCCCAGCACCGCCGGGAGAAATAAAGTTCGTTCGGAAAGCCGCCGCGCCCCGTTCCGGGCCCGGCGTTTGTCCGCCCCCATCAGTATAAAGGCGGCCAGATTAACCGCCAGAATATATGCCGTCAGCAGCTGCCACAGTTCTTTTCTCATCCGGACCGTCCGCCTCTTCTTCCAGATAAAATTTTTTCCTATTATAATAATACCTCTTTTAACCGCCTTTTTCAACAAAATTTCCACCGGAATTTCTATGGAAAATTTTTTAAACTATCTTGAAATCTCTCCCAGGCGTCTGTATAATATTATGCACGGTATTCCAGAAACCTGGACAATATTTCTAATCTTTGTTTCTGAATCACCCACGATGCACGGTGCTCCTGCCGGGATTTGGACGGCTGGAACGCCGCACATACTACTGAAAGGAATGATACCAATGGCCACTAAATTTTTGTACCTCTTCTCCGAGGGCAACGCCAACATGCGCGACCTGCTGGGCGGCAAGGGCGCCAATCTGGCCGAGATGACCAACATCGGCATGCCTGTCCCCCAGGGCTTCACCATCACTACTGAGGCCTGCACCCAGTACTACGAAGACGGGGAGAAGATCAACGACGAAATTCAGGCCCAGATTATGGAGTATATCGACAAGCTGGAGAAGATCACCGGCAAGAAGTTCGGTGATCTGGAGAACCCTCTGCTGGTTTCCGTCCGCTCCGGCGCCCGGGCCTCCATGCCCGGCATGATGGACACCATCCTCAACCTGGGGTTAAACGAGCAGGTGGTGGAGGTCATCGCCAGGCAGTCGGGCAATCCCCGCTGGGCCTGGGACTGCTACCGCCGCTTTATCCAGATGTACTCCGACGTCGTCATGGAGGTGGGCAAGAAGTACTTTGAGCAGCTCATCGACGAGATGAAGGAGAAGAAGGGCGTCACCCAGGACGTGGAGCTGGACGCCGACGACCTGAAAACCCTGGCCAACCAGTTCAAGGCCGAATATAAGGAGAAGATTGGCGCCGACTTCCCCTCCGACCCCAAAGAGCAGCTGATGGGAGCCATTAAGGCCGTTTTCCGCTCCTGGAACAACCCCCGCGCCATTGTCTACCGCCGCATGAACGATATCCCCGGTTCCTGGGGCACCGCCGTCAACGTGCAGTCCATGGCCTTTGGCAATATGGGCGACGACTGCGGCACCGGCGTGGCCTTCACCCGCAATCCCGCTACCGGCGAGAAAAAGCTGATGGGCGAGTTCCTCACCAACGCCCAGGGCGAGGACGTGGTGGCCGGCGTGCGCACCCCCATGCCCATCCAGGAGATGGCTGAGAAGTTCCCCGAGGCCTTCCAGCAGTTCACCGACGTGTGCGCCAAGCTGGAGGACCACTACCGTGACATGCAGGATATGGAGTTCACCGTGGAGCACGGCAAGCTCTACATGCTCCAGACCCGCAACGGCAAGCGCACCGCCGCCGCCGCTCTGAAGATCGCCTGTGATCTGGTGGACGAGGGCATGATCGACGAGAAGAAGGCCGTGGCCATGATCGACCCCCGCAACTTGGACACCCTGCTCCATCCCCAGTTTGACCCCGCCGCCCTGAAGAAGGCCACCCCCGTGGCCACCGCTCTGCCCGCCTCCCCCGGCGCCGCCTGCGGCAAGATCGTCTTTACCGCCGATGACGCCAAGGAGTGGGCTGCCCGGGGCGAGAAGGTCTGCCTGGTCCGGCTGGAGACCTCCCCTGAGGACATCGAAGGCATGGTGGCCTCCCAGGGCATCCTCACCGTCCGGGGCGGTATGACCTCCCACGCCGCCGTGGTGGCCCGGGGCATGGGCACCTGCTGCGTGTCCGGCTGCGGCGCAATCAAGATGGACGAGGAGAACAAGCAGTTCGAGTTGGACGGCAAGGTCTATAAAGAGGGCGACTGGATCTCCCTGGACGGCTCCACCGGCAATATTTACGGCGAGGCCATTCCCACCGTGGACGCCTCCATCTCCGGCGAGTTCGGCCGGATCATGGCCTGGGCCGACAAGTACCGCCAGATGGGGGTCCGCACCAACGCCGACAACCCCCGTGACACCGCTCAGGCCGTCAAGTTCGGCGCCGAGGGCATCGGCCTGTGCCGCACCGAGCACATGTTCTTTGAGGCCGACCGCATCCCCGCCATCCGGGAGATGATTTGCTCCGACACCGTGGAGCAGCGTGAGAAGGCCCTCGCCAAGCTGGAACCCATGCAGCAGGGCGACTTTGAGGCTATGTATGAGGCCCTGGAGGGCCGCCCCATGACCGTCCGTTTCCTGGACCCCCCGCTGCACGAGTTTGTCCCCACCGAGGAGGAGGACATTGAGCAGATGGCTCAGGATATGGGCAAGTCCGTGACCGACATCAAGGCCATTATCGCCGGACTGCACGAGTTCAATCCCATGATGGGCCACCGCGGCTGCCGTCTGAGCGTCACCTTCCCGGAAATTGCCAGGATGCAGACCAGGGCTGTTATCAAGGCCGCTCTGGCCGTTCAGGCCCGCCACCCCGACTGGAACATGGTCCCCGAGATCATGATCCCTCTGGTGGGTGAGCTGAAGGAGTTCGCTTATGTGAAGAGCATTGTCACCAGTGTGGCCGATGCCCTCATCAAAGAAGCCGGCTCCAACATGAAGTATAAGGTTGGCAATATGATCGAGATTCCCCGGGCCGCCATGACTGCCGACGATATCGCCCCAATCTCCGATTTCTTCTCCTTCGGCTCCAACGACCTGACCCAGCTGGTCTTTGGCTTCAGCCGCGACGACTCCGGCAAGTTCCTGGACGCCTACTACGAAAAGAAGATTTTCGAGAGCGATCCCTTCGCCCGGCTGGACCAGCACGGCGTAGGCCGCCTGATCCACAACGCCTCCCGCTGGGGCCGTTCCACCAATCCCACCCTGCATCTGGGCATTTGCGGTGAACACGGCGGCGACCCCTCCTCCGTCATGTTCTGCCATGACATTGGACTGGACTATGTGTCCTGCTCTCCCTTCCGGGTTCCTATCGCCCGGCTGGCTGCCGCCCAGGCTGCCATCGCCAACCCCAGGTAAGGGCTGATTTCCTCACATCCTGAAAGATGTGCCATAAGGACCAAAATCCTTATGGCACATCTGTCGTGTTATTGTCCCTGGCAGACGCAGCGCGTCCCGTCAATAAAGGAGGAATCCCGTTGATTTATCCTGTCGTTCTGATCAATCTCTTTTTTGTCCCTGTGCTCCCCCTCTATCTCGGCTATAAAATCCGCCGCCGGCCCCTTACGCCCAGCCTGGAGCTTCTGTTCCAATACTGCGCTGTCGTTACCCTCAACCATATAACCGCTCATGTCATATCCCTTCTTCTCCTCCAGTTGACGGGGAGCGGCTATGCCCTGGACTCCGCGCGCTACACGCTGCTCGCCACGTTTGCGGCAGGACTTCTGTTTCTGGCGTACGCGGTCGTCAAATGCATGAAGCCGGAGCTTGAGATAACCAGGATCGGGAAACGCGGGGTGGAGGAGCATGAACAAAATGAAACGCGGGAACCCTGAACGGCGCGCCGGCATGCCGGCGGGGCTGGCGGCGTCGTGCGTCATATTCTCCGTCTCCAGCATCCTTTGGGGGGTCAGTTTCTGGCTGCAGATGACCTTTAACATCAATTTTCAGGAAATTTTATACACCATGACCTCCCCCCTGGTGGGTACTGATTCAGGCGTTGTGTTTAAATGCCTGCGCTCCTGCCTTCCTCACATCTGCCTGTCGGCGCTGTTCATCCTCCTGGCTGTGACCATTGTCATCCTTCAACGGCGGTTCAGGGCCACATTGTCCTTTCAGTTCCGGGGAAAGCGGCGTCAGATCAACCTGTTCCGTCTGGCCCGCCGGGCCATGGGCGCGGTCAGTATCCTCGCCCTGTGCTGGGCGTTCCGCTCCCTCTACGTTCACCTGAACGTCGGCCAGTATATCAAACTCATACGCGACCCCACCACCATCTACGAGGACCTCTATGTTGACCCCGCCGGCGCAGCCATTACAGCCCCGGAGCAGAAGAAGAATCTGATTTATATTTATCTGGAGAGCATGGAGACCTCCTACGCGTCGGCGGAAGTGGGCGGACGTCAGCCGGAGCACAACTATATCCCCAATCTGACCGCTCTGGCAGAGCAAAACCTCTCCTTTTCCAATTCAGAGCAGCTGGGCGGCTTTCATACCTCCAACGGAACAACCTGGACCATGGGTTCCATCTTCGCCACCACCTCCGGCCTCCCCTTCTCCTTCCCCGTGGGTTCCAACGCTATGAACCGGCACGCGGAATTTGCATCCGGCTGCACCACCATGGGAGATATTCTGGAGGAAAACGGTTACCGCAACATGTTCCTCTGCGGCTCCGACGCCACCTTCGGCGGCCGGAGGCTGTATTACCAGCAGCACGGCAATTATGACATCTGCGACCTCTTTACCGCCCAGGAGGAGGGCTATATCCCTGAGGGCTACAAGGTGTGGTGGGGGTATGAGGACGAGATCCTCTATCAAATTGCCAAAGACAAACTGACAATGCTCTCTCAGTCCGATCAGCCCTTTAACTTTACCATGCTCACCGCTGACACCCACCATGTGGACGGATACGTCTGTCCCCTCTGCCGCGGCGATTACGAATCCATTACCGCCAATGTTGTCTCCTGCGCAGACCGCCAGATCGCAGAGTTTATCCAGTGGTGCACAGAGCAGGAGTTCTACAGAGACTCCATCATTGTCATTGTCGGCGACCACCCCAGGATGGACAACCGCCTGGTGGATGGGCTGGACTACTACGATCGGACAGTTTACAACTGCTTTTTAAACTGTGACGCTCCCCCTCCGGACCGGATGGTCAACCGGGAGTTTACCACAGTGGACCTCTTCCCTACCGTCCTGTCCGCCCTGGGCTTTGCGTTTGAGGGGGACCAGCTGGGCTTCGGCACAGATCTGTTTTCCGGCAGCGACACCCTCTCTGAGGTAATGGGATTCTCTGCCCTGGACCAGGAGTTCGGCAAATATTCCCCCTTTGTCGAGGAGCACCTTATTTAGCGCAGCTCCTTTTTTGCAGAAAACGGCGCGGCCTCCAGGGGCCGCGCCGCATCATTTTACTCTGTGGTGTAGTTGTCAAAATAGCCTTGGATAAAGACCACCGGAGTGCCCTTATCTCCTGAGCCGGAGGTCAGGTCGCACAGTGAGCCGATGAGATCGGTGAGGCGGCGGGGAGTGGTTCCCTCCGACACCATCTGACCCACCAGATCCCCGTCTTTCTTGTGGATACGGTCCTTGATGGCCTCCTTCAAGGCCTCGCCGGACAGGTCGGCAAAATCGTTGTCGGCCAGGTACTTCAGCTTCAGCTCATTGGGCGTTCCCTCCAGCCCGGCGGTATAAGCCGGAGAGACCACCGGGTCGGCCAGCTCCCATATCTTTCCAACCGGATCCTTAAAGGCCCCGTCACCGTAGACCATGACTTCCACGCGCTTACCGGTCTCCTCCAGCAGCCGCTTCTGGATGGCCTCCACCAACCCCTGACAATCCCGGGGAAAGAGCTTTACCCGCTCCTCGGTGGACTTGTTGGAGCCCAGCAGGCCGTATTTCTCGTTGCAGCCGCTGCCGTTCACCGGCGCATTCAGGATCTCGTCCAGGCCAAAGACCCGCTCTGCCCCTGCGGCCCTCAGCAGCCGCTTGGTGCGGGCGCGGGTGTGGATGTCGCAGCACAGCACGTCCTTAGTATAGGGGAGAATGGCCCGGGGATCGTTGGCGAAGATAATCTCCGCCTCGGCCCCGCAGCCCTGGATCAGCTCCTGATAGTACTCCACATAGTCCACGCCGGTGAAGGGGTGCTTCTCATAGCCGAAGAGCGTCCGGTACTGCTCCAGAGTAAGAACATCCTTATAGGGGTCCACCCCCTTCTCGTCTACCGCATCCAGGCTGATCAGGTGGTTGCCCACCTCGTCGGAGGGATAGCTGAGCATAAGGACGATCTTCTTCGCCCCCTTGGCGATGCCCCGCAGACAGATAGCGAAGCGGTTGCGGCTGAGAATGGGGAAAATAACGCCCACCGTACCGCCCCCCAGCTTGGCCTTCACATCGGCGGCGATATCGTCCACAGAAGCATAGTTGCCCTGGGCTCGGGCCACAATGGCCTCGGTCATGGCCACCACGTCCCGGTCCCGAATGGCAAAGCCGTCCTCCCCGGCGGCCTCCAGCAGGGAACTGGTGACGATCTCCACCAGGTCGTCTCCGCTGCGGATGATGGGGGTGCGGATACCCCGGGAAACTGTACCGACCATACGGCTCATAAAGGAACACTCCTCGTTTTCATATCATTTGCGGGGGAAAATCCCACAACTACGTATGATATCACGATTCCCCGGGCTTGTAAATATTTTTTGACAAATTAATGCGGCAAAGCGTTTACTCCACTCCGAAGGAGGCAATAGCGTCCCGCATGTTGCGCCAGTCTGAGCACAGCTCCTCCAGCCGGTCCTTTCCGGCAGGGGTAAGCCTGTAATACTTCCGGTCCGGGCCGCCGCCGCCGGGGGCCATGTACCACTCGGTCAGCTTCTCCTTGCCCAGCCCCCGGAGCAAGGCGTATATGGCGCTCTCCTGAGTGTCCGGGAAGGCGGCGCGCAGAGGTGTGAGCACCTCGTAGCCGTACTTGTCCCCCCTGGAAAGCAGCTGGAGCAGACACAGCTCCAACAGATCCTTTTTCAGCACAGGGCCACCCCCGTTCCGATGAGGCCCGCCGCCCCGATAGGAATCAGCCGGGAAAACAGGTAGGCTTGAATCATATTTGCCTCGAGATACTCCAAACTCATGCCCTTCAGCTGGAACGTCACAAAGCCGCACAGCGCCGCCACAGTGAGCCCAAGGATATACAGGGCCAGCCAGCGCCGGTCATAGCATTTGGCCAGCACCAGCCCGGCTAAAGCGGCCAGAGCACATGCCGCTCCGCCGTACATCAGTAAATCCCCCAGCACCCATATCTGTTTATGGAGCGGGCCGCGAAAGGGCTCCGCAGCGACGCACTCCAAAAATTCAGCGTCCATCACGCGCCACTCCCACGCCAAGACGCCTGCCCCAAGGGCCAGCACGACCACCAGCGACAGCATCAGCCATTTAGACATGGGGCCATTCTTCTGCCCGTGCCGCCGGAACCAGTACAGGGACAGCGCCAGCCCCACCGCCATCACCCACACGGGGTACCACCACTGCTCAGCAAAACTCAAATGAACGTCACTCCAGCCCATCCAGTTCCACTTCGCCAACAGGAACAAACCGAAAGCGAGCACAGCGAAAACCTTCAGCCACCGGCGGTAGGTTTTTACGTCGGTGAGCAGGTGGGCCGCCTGGACGGGTTCACCCAGCTCCTCCACCAGCTTTCCTCTGTCCCGCTCCGGCTGATAGATCAGCTCCCGGTAGTCGGCAATGGCCTCCTCTGACTCCTGGGGCGGCAGCCGCCACCGCACCGCCTGGCTGAATTTTTTCAGGTACTGCTCACGGGTCAGGGGCTCCGCCGTCTTTAATTTGTTCATCTCAGCATCCTCCTTGCTATTATTAAAAATTTGGTACTATACAAAATATACTACTATTAATATTATAATACCGTCCCGCGGCGGACTTGTCAAGAGAAATTTTTGACGGCAGGAAATTTTTATGATATGCTGGAAAAAACCTTCTTTGCCAAAGGAGGCTTTTGGGAGGTAACCTATGGACATTCAATCGCTTGTGACGGCTCAGCGAGCCTATTTTAATACCGGAGCCACCCTGTCTCTCTCCGCCCGCAAAGCAGCCTTGAAACGTCTAAGAGAGGCCATCAAGGCCCGAGAGGCTGATATCAGTGCCGCTCTGCAGACCGACCTGAACAAATCTCCCACCGAGAGCTATATGTGCGAGACAGGACTTACCCTGTCTGAGCTGTCCTTTGTGGATCGGCGGCTTGGGCGCTGGATGCGGGACAGACCCCATCTCACCCCCCTGGCCCAATTTCCCGCCAGGAGCTTCACGGTTCAGGAGCCCTATGGGGTTGCGCTCATCATGTCCCCCTGGAATTACCCCTTCCTGCTCACCATAGAGCCCCTGATCGGGGCCATCGCCGCGGGAAACTGCGCCGTAGTAAAACCCTCGGCCTACTCCCCCGCAGTCTCGGCGGTCATCCGGGAGATGCTGGCCGACTGCTTCCCCCCTGAATTCGTGGCCGTAGTAGAGGGGGGCCGGGCGGAAAACCAGGCTCTGCTGGACCAAAAATTCGACTATATCTTCTTCACCGGCGGGGTGGCGGTGGGCAGGGAGGTTATGGCCAGGGCGGCCAGGCACCTCACCCCCGTCACTCTGGAGCTGGGAGGGAAGAGTCCCTGTATCGTGGACGCCACCGCCCAGCTGGACCTGGCCGCCAAGCGACTGGTCTTCGGCAAACTGCTCAACTGCGGCCAGACCTGCGTGGCCCCGGATTATCTGCTCATCGACCGCCGGGTAAAGGACCGCTTTCTGGCCTATTTGAGGAAATGGACTGTCGCCATGTACGGCTCTGAGGCGCTGGACAACCAGGGCTATGTCCGCATGGTCAACCGGAAGCACTTCGACCGTGTGATGGGCCTGATCGACCAGTCCAAGGTGGTCTTTGGGGGCAAAGGTGATCCGGGCACTCTGAAAATACAGCCCACCGTTCTGGACGGCGTGTCTCCCGATGACCCGGTGATGAGGGAGGAAATTTTTGGGCCGGTCCTCCCCGTTCTTACCTTCGACCGGGTGGAGGAGGCGCTGGAATTCGTCAACAGCCGGCCCCATCCCCTGGCTCTGTACCTGTTCTCCCAGGACAAAAGGGTCCAGCGGCTGTTCCTCCGCCGTGCCCTCTTCGGCGGAGGGTGTATCAATGACACCATTATTCATCTTGCCACCAGCCGTATGGCCTTCGGCGGTGTAGGCAGCAGCGGCATGGGCAGCTACCACGGAAAAGACAGCTTCAATACCTTCTCCCATCGCAAGGGCATTGTGAGCAAATCTGCCCTCTTCGACCTGCCCGTCCGATATGCCCCTTACACTCCGGCAAAAAAGAAGCTTCTGCGGCTGTTTCTGCGATAAAAAACTGTTTCCCTGAAAATAAATCCAACCCGTAAAGACAGACAATAGACAAAAACCCCCCTGATGCAGAAATACTGCATCAGGGGGTATCTGCTCATAAGAAAGGTTTTATCCACAGACTGTCCGTCTGCACTCCAGTGCCACCCAGCCGCTCTTTTCCCGCCGCCGGGTCAGGGTGAGGCCTGCCCTTTTCAGGGCGCTCTCTACCTCATGGGCCCGGGTATCAATGATGCCGGAGCACAGGAACACCCCGTTCTCCTCCAGCAGGCCCGGTATCTGGGGGGCCAGGGGAATAATAACGTCGGCCACAATATTGGCCAGCACCAGGTGATACTTTTTCTGCGCCAGCTCTGCCGCCAGGGCGGCATCAGAGAGCACATTCCCCGCCCGAACGGTGTACCTGTCTCTTCCAATCCCGTTGAGGGCGGCATTTTCATAGGCAACGTCCACCGCTTTGGGGTCGATGTCCACCGCTGCGGCGCTTCCGGCTCCCAGACACAGGGCGGCAATGGACAATATCCCGCTGCCGCAGCCCAGATCCAGCACCTCCCGGCCGGGGAGAGTGTGCTCCTCCACCCCCTCCAGGCACAGCTGGGTAGAGGCGTGGGAACCGGTGCCAAAGGTAAGGCCCGGGTTGAGGTAGAATGGCACCCGCCCCTCCGGGACGGGCTCCTCCCGCATCCACTCAGGCACCACGTAAAGCCGCCGGCCGACTTTCAGAGGCTTGTAGTACTTCTGCCAGCTGTAGGCCCAGTCGTTGTCGGCAAGGGGGACGGCGGCGTACTCGCAGCCCAGACCCCTGGTGTACCGTTCCAGCTGTTCCCTGCCGCCATCGTCGTCGGTAACATAGAACTTCACCCGGGTGACGCCGCGCATCCGCTCCAGCAGATCCTGGTCCACATAATCCCAATACTGCCGGTTTTGCTCTAAAAAGCTTAAAAAATCCTGTTCGTCCTCAATAACCAGACTGTCCATTCCGGCGGCGGCCAGCCTGGCGCATACCCGGTCCAGCTCATCCGGCGTAGTATCGACCGCAACCTCCAGCCATTTGATCTCGTCCATACAATTCCTCCCTGCCGCATCCCACCTGTCCGAGGCGCGGCCTCCTCCCGGGGCGTCCCAAACACAGAGACTTTGTCCGGGCTTCTCCCGCCAACCAATCCTCTTCCCGCTTCCTCACCGGTTGGTCCCGATGTAGAACAGGGCCACGGTACCCGGACCAGAGTGGGCGCCGATGACGGGACCCACATAGTTGATATAGATTTCCTCCACTCCGAAGCGCTTCTTCACCATCTCCGCCACGGTCTGGGCATCCTCCAGGCAGTCGCCGTGACTGATAAAGACAGTAAGGCTGCCCGAGTCGATGGCGGTCTCCTCCATCCGGTCTACCAGGGCCTTCAGCGCGGCCTGTCGGCCCCTCACCTTACCGATATTGATCAGGTGTCCCTCGTCATCCACATGGAGAACGGGCTTGATGTGAAGCATGGAGCCCACCACGGCGGTGGCGGCAGAAATCCGGCCGCCCCGCTTGAGGAAATAGAGGTCGTCCACAGTAAACTGGTGGCACAGATTCAGCTTGCGGTCTTCCACCCAGTCCCGGACCTCCTCAATGGAGTGGCCCCGGTCTCGCTCCCGGGCGGCGTACCACACCAGCAGGCCCTGTCCCAGGGAGGCGCACAGGGTATCCACGGTGTACAGCTTCCGCTCCGGATATTTGGAGCTCAGTTCCTCCACTGCCAGTCGAGAGGAGTTGTAGGTAGTGGACAGCCCGGAGGAGAAAGCCAGGATAAGCACATCCTTCCCGGCCTGGAGCATGGGCTCCAGAGCCTCCACATACTGGGCCACGTTGACGGCGTTGGTGGTTGCCGCGTCGCCGCTGCGCAGGCGGTCGTAGAACACATGGGGGTCCATCTCCCGATTGTCGGGATAGTTGCGATAGGTCTGGTTATCCATCACAAAGCCCAAGGGGAGAATCTCAACATTCAGCTTCTGCGCCATCTCGGCGGACAGGTCCGCAGAAGAATCGGTAAGAATGACAAAATCAGGCATTGATAACACTCCTTCTGTTTTTTAGGGACTGTATTTCCAGTCGGTAGTACAATCTCTTATCTGCGTTTCTTCTCCTCCTGGGGCTGGAGGATGCTGAGGACGCGCTGGCAGGCCAACTGGTTGGCGTAGCTGCGCACGGCAAAATCCAGGGCCATCTTGGCCAAGTCGGAGCGGTCCGCTTCCGGGTCGATGGCCTGGGCCGTATCGGCAAGCGCCTGGTCCAGGGCACTGCGGAAATATCCGTACTGCTGGGGCGGGGTTTTTTCCAGGGCCCGCCCTGCCTCCATCAGCGCACCGATATCCCGGACGGACAACACCTGCTTCAGGGCCACCACAGCGGTGAGGTAGCCCAGGTGGACGGGGCCATAACGCTTTCCCTCCGCCCGGGGAACCAGTCCGTCCTTGATATAGTTGTTCACCATGGCGGATGTAAGGGCGGGGCCCTCGTCAAACCGAATCAGCTGCCGGGGCATATAGGAAATAAGCTGATCCATATACAGAGCGATATCGGGCAGGTCCTCCCAGGGGGCAGGCCGTTCCCGCTCCATGCGGTCTTTCAGGTTTTGCAGCTCGTCCACAGACCAGACCTTCTTTCTTTGACGTAGTGTCCATGATTATATCACAGGGTTTCGGGCATTGTAAAGAGTCCTTTTTACCGCCTGCCGCGTTGGCTCTCCGTCCACCGGTGCAGCCGCTCCAGCGCACCGGCGTGGTCCACGGAACGCAGGCGTGGAAAGGCTTTCAGCAACCGGCGGCGGCCAAAAGATTCGCCGTCCAGCAATTCCCGGACGGACTCCCGCCACTCCTCCAACTGACGGCGGACCTGCGCGCCCCGCTCCTCCCGGCGCTGCTCCCAGTCCTCCATCTCATCCGCCAGCTCCGCCCTGCGCTCCGCCAGACGGAAGGCCAGCTCGTCAATGTCCTCTTTCCAGCCGGCACTCCGCTCTGCAGCGTCCAGCACCTTGTCAGCCAGGTTCTCCCCAAACTCATTGGACGCCTCCTTGATTCTGGCGGCCAGCTCGTCGATCTGGGCCAGGCGGCGGTTCAGCTTGACAATGGTGGACACGGTGGCGGCCAAGTCAACGGCCATCACCGCCCCCAGCAGCACCAGCAGAACGATCCCCACCGTCTTTGGAATCAGTCGGATCAGCAGCAGCACCGTGGGGTGCAGCAGCTTGACCACAAACATACAGGCAAAGCCCCAGGCGACGGAGAACCGCAGGCAGATATAGCCGCTGAGGTTAAAGGGCTGGTCGGAGTAGTCCCACCACCGCTGGTGGAACAGCTTCTCCAGCACAAATCCGGTGAGCCACTCCAGTGCGGAGGTCAGCACCACCGAGCCCAGAAACAGCAGAAGCAGGTTTTCCTCCAAAGGGGTAAGGCAGGTTAGAACTATCACTACTCCGAAACCGTAGACCGGGCACACCGGGCCGTTGAGAAAGCCCCGGTTGACGAATTTCCCGGTCACCAGCGCGGCGTAGCTCACCTCCGTACACCAGCCCAGAAAGGCATAGATAAAAAAGATCCAGATCAGCCGGTACATCATAGAATGTCCTCCTGTCGCAGCAGTTGTTTTGCACATTATACCGAATCTTATCAGATTTGTCCAGGCGCCCGCCTCCGGCGGGGAAAACGCATTGATATTGGACCGTTCCCGCAACCTGCCCCGGGCAGGCGGACACAGAACAGACAGGGGCCCGCCTGCCCGGGGCGGGCCCCTGTCTGTCTCATTTTTGGGCCGGTTCTTACCGGACCGTCAGCTCTCCGTCCTCCGCGTCCACCGTGAGGGCGGAGCCGGGCTCCACCTGGTCGGCGACAATCTTTCGGCCGATGAGGGTCTCCACGGTATGCTGAAGGTAGCGGCGCAGGGGCCGGGCCCCGTACACGGGGTCGTAGGCCGCCTCGATGACCGCGCGCTTGGCCGCGGGGGTGAGCTCCACCGTCAGCTGCTTGTCCGCCAGCCGCCGGTTCAGGCCCTCCACCAGCAGGTCGATGATGCGGGTGATATTCTCCTTGGTCAGCGGCTTGTAAAATACGATCTCGTCCAGCCGGTTGAGGAACTCCGGCCGGAAGGAGCGCTTCAGCAGCTCGCCCACCTGTTCCCGGGCAACCTCGCTGACCTCTCCGTCCTCGGTGATGCCATCCAGCAGGGCCTGGCTGCCCAGATTGGAGGTCAGAATCAGGATGGTGTTTTTAAAGTCCACCGTCCGGCCCTGGCTGTCGGTGATCCGGCCGTCGTCCAGCACCTGGAGCAGGACGTTGAACACGTCCGGGTGGGCCTTTTCCACCTCGTCGAAGAGGACCACGGAGTAGGGCTTGCGCCGCACCGCCTCGGTGAGCTGTCCCCCCTCCTCATAGCCCACATAGCCCGGAGGGGCCCCGATGAGCCGGGAGACGGAGAACTTCTCCATATACTCGGACATGTCGATGCGCACCAGATTCTTCTCACTGTCGAACAGGGCCTCGGCCAGGGTCTTGGCCAGCTCGGTTTTGCCCACGCCGGTGGGCCCCAGGAACAGGAAGGAGCCGATGGGCTTGTCCGGGTCGGCGATGCCGGCCCGGCTTCTCAAAATGGCCTCGCTCACCAGCCGGACGGCCTCGTCCTGGCCCACCACACGGCGGTGGAGGATGTCCTCCAGGTGGAGCAGCTTCTCCCGCTCCCCCTCCATGAGCCGGGCCACGGGAATGCCGGTCCACCGCTCGATAATCCGGGCAATCTCCTCCTCGGTCACCTTGTCCCGGAGGAGGGAGCGCTGCCTGCCCTCGCTGGCGGCCTGTTCCTCCGCCTCCAGGGCCTTTTTCAGCTCCGGGATGCGGCCGTACTGCAGCTCGGCGGCCTTCTCCAGGTCATACTCCCGCTGGGCCTTCTCCAGGGCAGCGCTGGCGGCCTCCAAATCGGAGCGCAGCTTCTGGACCTTGCCGATGGCCCCCTTCTCATTATCCCACTGGGCCTTCTTGGCGTTGAAGTCGTCCCGCATGTCGGACAGTTCCTTCTGTATCTCCGCCAGATGCTCCTGAGACAGCTTGTCCGTCTCCTTTTTCAGAGCGGCCTCCTCGATCTCGTGCTGGATAATCTTCCGCTGGATCACATCCAGTTCGGTAGGCATGGAGTCCATCTCGGTGCGGATCATGGCACAGGCCTCGTCCACCAGGTCGATTGCCTTATCAGGCAAAAAGCGGTCGGAGATATACCGGTTGGACAGGGTAGCGGCGGCAATGATGGCTCCATCAGTAATTTTTACCCCGTGATACACCTCGTAGCGCTCCTTGAGCCCCCGGAGAATGGCAATTGCATCCTCCACATTGGGCTCGTTGACCATGACGGGCTGGAAGCGCCGCTCCAGGGCGGCGTCCTTTTCGATATACTGCCGGTACTCGTTGAGGGTGGTAGCCCCGATGCAGTGCAGCTCCCCCCGGGCCAGCAGAGGCTTGAGCAGGTTGCCCGCATCCATGGAGCCCTCAGTTTTGCCCGCCCCCACGATGGTGTGCAGCTCGTCGATGAAGAGGATGATTTTCCCCTCTGACTTCTTCACCTCGTTGAGAACGGCCTTCAGCCGCTCCTCGAACTCGCCCCGGTACTTGGCCCCTGCGATGAGGGCTCCCATATCCAGGGAAAAGATGGTCTTATCCTTTAAAGAGGCGGGCACATCCCCTTTGACGATCCGCTGGGCCAGCCCCTCGGCAATAGCCGTCTTGCCCACGCCGGGCTCGCCGATCAGGACAGGGTTGTTCTTGGTCTTGCGGCTCAGAATTCGGATGGCGTTCCGAATCTCGTCGTCCCGGCCGATCACCGGATCCAGCTTATTCTGCCGGGCCCGCTCTACCAGGTCGGAGCCATACTTTTTCAGGGCGTCGTAGGTCTCCTCCGGGTTGTCGGAGGTCACCCGCTGGCTCCCCCGCACCTGGGCCAGGGCCTGCATCACCTTCTCCTTTTCCAGGCGGTAGGTGCGGAACAGCTCTCTCAGGGCGGCGCTGGGGTGGGCCAGCAGGCCCAGCAGAATGTGCTCCACGGAGATATACTCGTCCCGCATGGCCTGGGCCTCCTGCTCGGCGGCCTGGAGAGCCCGGTCCACATCCTGGGAGACATACACCCTCCCACTTTCTCTGCCGGAGCCGGACACCTTGGGCAGCTTGTCCACCTCGGCTCTCACCGCCGCCTCAAAGCTGGGGACGGTCATTCCCATGGCGGTAAGCAACTGGGGGATAAATCCCTCCCCGTCCCCCACCAGAGCCAGCAGCAGATGGGGCTGCTCAATCTGCTGGTTTCCGTGTTCCAGGGCGATGTCCTGAGCCCCCTGGATAGCAGCCAGGGACTTCTGAGTAAACTGGTTCATGTTCATAGATAACACTCCTTTCAGGAATAAGCCTACGGTATGCTTTCAGTATAAGCGAAGCCGGAAAAAAAGGATGAATAAATTATGAATTTTTAGCACTCAAATATTATAAGTGCTAATTCTTGGCCACAAAAAAGGCGGGCCTTCTGGCCCGCCCTGTACAGTGCCTCTTACTGAATGGCAATCTTCCGGCTCTGAGGCAGAACCTCCTGCCGCTTGGGCAGGACCAGCTCCAGCACGCCGTTGCTGTAGGAGGCGGTAATTCCCTCCTCCTGAATGCCGTCCAGGTTGAAGGAACGGCTGAAGCTGCCGCTGCGGCGCTCCTTGCACAGGTAATTGTTCTGCCTGGTTTCGCTGGACTCCTGGTGGGTGGCGGAGATGGTGAGGAAGCCGTCCTTCACATCCAGGTCAATATCCTCCTTCTGAAAGCCGGGCAGCTCGGCCTCCAGCAGGTAGTGGTCGCCCTCGTCCCTGATATCGGTGGAGAAGGCCGGGGTGCGCCGGCCGTTTTCTCCAAAGACGCTGCGCTCAAACTCATCGAACAGGTCCATCAGGCTGGAGGAACTGCGGTTGGAATAGGGGATCATATACATAAGTCAAAACTCCTTTCGGACCTCTTTGGGGGTCCTCCTTAAATTTGACTTTAGTATAGTACCCACTTATGAACAATTCTTGCAAACAATATGTCTAAACTGTAAATATTAGCACTCTATATATTCGAGTGCTAATATTAGACAAAAGAAAAAACGGCCTGCCGCCGTTCACACACAAAAAGAAATGACCCTTGACTGTCCGTTTCGTAATCCGTTACAGTCAAGGGTCATTCCTGTTCTGTCTTATTATCTAACATCATATGGCTACCTCCGTTTCTATTGGATACGCTCAGCCACACACCCCTCGACAATCCTCCGGTTCTTCTACGACCATCCTTTTTGTTACCGTTATTACGGCCTAACTCCTCATATGTGAGGCCCTTTGGTCGGATTCCCTTCCTGCTTGCCGCTTGGGTCTGCCGCTCTGCGCCGGCTGAAACCTTCCGCCCTTCCCGGTCGTTATCTTCGGAGATCTGCTGTTCTGTCAGAATCCTGAAGCCTGCTTATTTCTCCTTAGCTCCCTCTCAAGGCCGATACCGTTTTACCACAAAATATGACCGGACGTCTGGTTTCAACTGCTGGGGTGTTTACCTGTACATTGGACTCACCCTTCCTTGTTCTGTTTATAATTTACCACACTAACGCAATCCTGTCAAGGTTTTTTGTTCGTTTTATTTAACAAAAGTTGAGTCTCGATTTTTACGTTTTGCATAATTCTTTGTTCAAACTTGCAAAAGCATCCTTTCTATAGACGGGCGGCGGACCGAAACACGCTTGCGCTTCTTCTCTCTGGGGCGTAAAATGTAAGAAATCTGTAAGAGAAATCCTACTGGCTTTGTAAGAAAGTTCTGTTATTCTGACACCAGCAATCGAGGAGGGAGCGAACCTGATGAGCACAGAGACCATTCTGGTGGTGGACGACGACCGGGAGATCGCGGGGGCCGTCGCCGCGGCGCTGGAGAAGGAGGGCTGGCGGGTTCTTCAGGCCCATGACGGCATGGAGGCCGTAGATCTGGCACTGGATCCAGATCTGAGGCTGATCCTTATGGACGTGATGATGCCCCGTCTGGACGGGCTGTCCGCCGTGCTGCGCATCCGGGAGCGGCGGAATCTGCCCATCATCGTTCTGTCGGCCAAGAGCGAGGAGAGCGACAAGGTGCTGGGTCTCAGCATGGGGGCGGACGACTATGTGACCAAGCCCTTCGGCATACAGGAACTGGTGGCCCGGGTGCGTAGCCAGTTGCGGCGGTACACCCGGCTGGGGGACGTGAACGCCGTCCCGGACGGGGTAATCGTCAACGGCCGCCTGGCCTATGACCCGGCCAGGCGGGAGCTCACCGCCGACGGCGAGCCGGTAAAGCTCACCAACATCGAGACAGGCATTGTGGACCTGCTCATGCGCAATCTGGGCCGGGTGTTCCCTGCGGAGGAGATCTACCGCCGGGTGTGGGGGGAGGAGGCCTGGTCCTCCGAAAATACGGTGATGGTCCACATCCGGCGCATCCGGGAGAAGATTGAGCTCAACCCTCGTGAGCCAGACTATTTAAAGGTGGTGTGGGGCATTGGATACAAAATGGAAAAAAAGTAAGGCAATTATCGGCTTTCTGGCCTTTCTGCTGGGCGTCTCTCTGCTTCTGGAGGGGGCGCTGTTCTTCGGCACGGCGCTCACCTCCTCCGGGAGCCGGCGGTGGATCTCCGACAGCTTCGCCTCCGACTGGCGGGACACTGCGGAATTTCGGGGCTTTGTCTCCAGCCGGCTGGAGCGGCTCATCGTTATGGGAGCCGGGGGCCGGGCATATCAGTATTATGGCAGCTATTACAGCGACGCGGACAACTCCGCCGACGGCAACCGAATCAACGACCTGCGCAATCAGGCAGTTCATCAGTCCATGAAGGAGGACAAAAATATCCTCTACCGCGTGGAGAAGGAAGGGAAAGTCCTTTACGGCAACTCGGATGCTCTCGCGGCGACCAAAAGCAACTCCAAGCCTCCCGAGGGCTACGGCTTCTTCCTCCTTTTCGACGGGGAGAAGGTCCGTATCTGGAAGGACAACCAGGAGCTAGACGTCTACGGCGACGGCTATTACCGCTTCGAGAGCATCGACGAGTCCTGTCAGTGGTATGTCCCCGGGTATAAGAACTTTACCGTGGACGAGGCGGGCAGCAAGGTCAAGGTGACCATGGCCGTCATCGACGAGCCGCAGATTTTCATTAAGGGTAGCTATGGCAGCTCCGGCTCCAATCAGTATAACGAGTTATACTATTTAAAGCAAAATCTGAGCACCTACCGGGAGAACATCACCGGTCACGCCGTCCGCACGGGGGTTGGCCTGGCCCTGTTCCTGGCGTACCTCCTCCTGCGGAAGGACAAGAGGCGGGCGGATCGGGCCGTAGCCCGGTGTACGGACAAAATCTGGTTCGAGGTCAAGGTGTTGGCCGCCCTGCTGCTTGTGTTTTTCTTCCTGCCCCGGACGGAGTACCTGGGGGACGTGTGGCAGGAACTGACCTACGCCTACACACCCCAGCTCAGCCAGGGCTCCTCCAGCGCCATGGCCGTTCCCGGTGACGTCTCTGTGGATTGGGAGTGGCTGGACCAGCTGTCCGGCGAGGAGCGGGACGCCGTTCTTCAGGAGTACGGCTACGCCCAAATAACCGCTGTTGAGCAGGCCAGCGACTTCAATACGGCGGTGACCGTCCTCCGGGAGAACGGCGGCTGGCTGCTGCGGGAGTACCTGCGGGAGCTGGCCGACCACACGCCTGGCCTGCTGGCCGCCCTGTGGGGGCTGTATCTGCTGATCGTCAATGACTGGCGGTATAACAAGCGGCCCTGGAAACGGGGGGTCATCGCCATGCTGGCCGCCTGGGGACTGGAGCGGCCCATCCAGAGGCGGCTGAGCCGGGCGTGTGGTCTTACCGCGTTGACGGTGCTCCTGCTGGGGGCGGTCAACCTGGATTTCCTGGTCTACTTTTCCAGCTTTCAGAGCAATGTCCCTCTGGAGGCCGTCTGGACCATCGTTACTCCCGCCGCTCTGCTGCTTCTGGTGGCTGTGGCATTTCTCTGGCGGCTGAGGCGGCTGTGGACCGACTTCGGGGCGGTAGCGGATCAGGCTGCAGCCATTCGGGCGGGCGAGCTGGAAAGGGAGCTGACCTTACAGGAGAGCAGCGACCTGTACCAGATGGCGGACGACCTGAACCACGTTCAGCAGGGCCTCCATCAGGCGGTGGAGGAGCGCACCCGCAGCGAACGGATGAAGGTGGAGCTGGTGACCAACGTGTCCCACGACCTGAAAACACCGCTGACCTCCATCATCAGCTACACCGAGCTGCTCTCCCAGGAGCCCCTGGAGCCCCCGGCCAGCGAGTACGTGAGGATTATGGGGGAGAAGGCACAGCGGCTCAAGTCCATGGTACAGGACGTGTTTGAGGTGAGCAAGGCGGCCTCGGGACAACTTCCTGTAAAATTAGAGCGGCTTGATTACGCTCGGTTATTGCGTCAGACCCTGGCCGACATGGCTCAGGCCATAGAGGACAGCGGCCTGACCCTGCGCGCCTCCATCCCCGAGGGGGAGGTGCCCATCACCGCCGACAGCGACCGGATGTACCGGGTATTCCAGAACCTCATCGGCAACGCGCTGAAGTACTCCCTGCCCGGCTCCCGGGTCTACCTGTCCCTGACGGTGGAGGGCAGGACTGCCGCCGCCAGTGTGCGGAACACCTCCGCCGCCGAGCTGAAGCCGGGGGCGGACTACACCGCCCGCTTTGTCCGGGGGGACGAGAGCCGCACCGACGGCGGCTCCGGTCTGGGGCTGTCCATCGCCGATTCCTTCACCCGGGCCTGCGGCGGAGAGCTGACCATCTCCACCGAGGCCGACTTGTTCACCGCCGCGGTCACTTTCCCCACCTTCTCTTAGCGTTGCCTTTCTTCCCGTCCTGTGGTATATTGGTGCCAAAGGGGGAAGATGCATGAAAAATCTGCGGGCCTTTGCGTTCTTTCTGCTCCTGTGCGCCGCGCTCGCCGTCCCTGCCGGCGCGGAGGAGGCGGTATATACGGGAGCCGCCTTTTCGGCGGAGGGATTTTCCAATTCCAAACGGCTGTGGGACGGCAGCCAGACCACCTGGAGCGCCGCCGGAGAGGGCGGGACAGTGACAGCCTCCCGCCCCGGCGGGATCGCGGGGCTGTACCTCCTCTTCGACCGCCTCCCCCAGCCATGGACGCTGAACGGAGAGGTTACCTGCGGGGAAAATGGCTTCCTCCACCAGTACGTGGACGTGTCCGCCCTGCTGGAGGACACGCCCGAGACGCTGACCCTCTCCTTCCCGGCGGGGACCGCCCTGTCTGAAATCTACGCCTTCTCGCCCGGTGAGCTGCCCGACTGGGTCCAGGTGTGGGCCCCCTCTTTAGAGGAGGCCGACCTGATGCTGGTCTCCACCCACTCCGACGACGAGCAGCTATTCTTTGCCGGCCTGCTGCCCTACTATGCTGCGGAGCGGGAACTGGCCGTGCAGGTGGTCTATTTTGTTCAGCACTTTGAGGTCAACGGCGACCAGAACCACACCCGGCCCCATGAGCAGCTGAATGGCCTTTGGACGGTGGGCGTCCGCAATTACCCCATCATCTCTGATTTCCCCGACCTGTATTCCGAATCCAAAGACCGGCAGACCGCCCTGAACAGCGCCCTGTCCGTCTACCGCGAGGCGGGGAAGGAATATGAGGATTTCCTCTCCTACCTGACAGGCTGCATCCGCCGATGCAGGCCCCTCGTGGTGGTAGGTCACGACCTGAACGGGGAATACGGCCACGGCGCCCATGTGCTGTGCGCCGACGTTCTCACCCAGGCCTTTGCCGCCGCCGCCGACCCGGAGCAGTTTCCCGACGCCGGCGCGCCCTGGGCGGCGGACAAGCTCTACCTCCACCTGTATGAGGAAAACCCCGTCACCCTGGATCTGGACATCCCCTCCGACCGTCTGGGAGGCAAGACCCCCTTCCAGATAACCCAGGACGGTTTCGCCTGCCACAAGAGCCAGCACTGGACCTGGTTTTCCAAGTGGCTCTGCGGAACGAAGGCCCGGCCCGTCACCCGGGCGGCCGATATCAAGACCTACTCCCCCTGCCTGTACGGGCTGTACAGCACCAGAGTCGGCCCCGACGAGGAGGGAAACGACCTGTTCGAGCACGTAGAGACCTACGCCGCCCGGCGGACACGGCTGGAGGCGGAGGCCCAGGCAGCCAGAGAGGCCGAGGAGGCCGCCCGCCTCCGGGCGGAGGAGGAAGCGGCGGCCCGCGCCCAGGCAGAGGCAGCCGCCCGGGTCGAGGAGAAAGCCCTGGCAGAGGCCCGGAGAACCGCCAATGCCAACCGTGTTCAGCTCCTGATACAGATATCCGTCCTTGCCGGCGCTCTGCTGGCGGCGTGCATAAGCCTGTTTTTTATTGTCAGACGGAGGAAACGGTAAAAATCCCCGGCCCCGTATACATTCGTACAGGGCCGGGGATTCTTCTGTCCGCAGGCGGCTTTACAGCTTGTCAATTCCCTCCTGCTCCACCGTCTGAATGCCTTGAGCAGACAGGGCGGCGGAGGCGGCGGTATTGTCCGCCACCTTAAAAATCATGTAGGCGCTCTTCTCGCGGCCGAGGAACACATACATATATTCTACGTTGACCTGGGCGGCGGCCAGCACCTGGAGAACCCGGTTCAATCCCCCTGGCTCGTCGGGAATAACCACGCACAGCACGTCGCTGACGGAGTGAACATAGCCCTCCTCCTTCAGCACCGCGGAGGTCCTCTGGCTGTCGTCCACGATGATACGGGCAATGCCGAAATCGCTGGTCTCGGCCAGGGTAAAGGCCCGCATATCCACCTTGTGCCGGGCCAGCACGTCAGTCATGGCGCACAGCATCCCGGGCTTGTTTTCCAGAAAAACAGAAATCTGCTTGATGCTCATAGTAGTTTCCTCCAATCACAAAAGCAGGGGCCGCCGCCCTCGGCGGCCCGTCTTACATTTAAACGAATCTACAGAAACGGCGGGCTGATCCCTGCATGGTTTCCACTCAAATCTTCCGCCTGTCAATAACCCGGACCGCCTTACCCTCGCTGCGGACGATGGACTTGGGCGCCACCAGAGAGACCTTGGCAGCCAGACCCAGCATGGACCGCAGACCGTCCACCAGCTCCTTCTGCCGCCTGGCGATCTCGCCCATGTTGTCGGTAAACATCTCCGGGGTCATCTCCACCTGGACGTCCAGGGTGTCGGTAGAGCGCACCCGGTCCACAATGATCTGGTAGTTGGCGGGGTAACCATGGTTGAGGAGAACGGTCTCGATCTGGGACGGGAACACGTTGACCCCCCGGATGATGAGCATGTCGTCGGTACGGCCCTGGGGCTTGGTCATCTTTACATGGGTGCGGCCGCAGGGGCATGGCTCCCTGGTAAGGGTGCAGATATCCCGGGTGCGGTAGCGCAGGAGGGGGAAGGCCTCCTTGGTGATGGAGGTGAACACCAGCTCGCCCTGGGAGCCCTCGGGGAGAACCTCGCCCGTCTCGGGGTCAATGATCTCAGCGATGAAGTGGTCCTCGTTAATGTGCATGCCAGTCTGAGCGGAACACTCGAAGGACACGCCGGGGCCGGACAGCTCGGTCAGGCCGTAAATGTCATAGGCCTTGATGCCCAGGGTATTCTGGATGTCCTGGCGCATCTCCTCGCTCCAGGACTCCGCGCCGAAAATGCCCGCCTTCAGGGGGATCTGGTCGGGGGTGAGGCCCATCTCCTTCATGGTCTCGCCGATGTAGGCGGCATAGGAGGGGGTGCAGCACAGGATGGTGGCGTTCAGATCCCGGATAAACATGATCTGCCGTTCGGTGTTGCCCGAGGAGGTGGGGATGGTAAGGCAGCCTACCTTATGGGAGCCGCCGTTCAGGCCGGGGCCGCCGGTAAACAGGCCGTAGCCATAGGACACCTGGCACACGTCCTCGTCGGTTCCTCCGGCGGCCATGATGGCCCGGGCGCAGCAGTCCTCCCACAGGTCGATGTCGTGCTGGGTGTAGAAGGCCACCACCCGCTTGCCCGTGGTGCCGGAGGTGGACTGGATGCGCACGCACTCCTTCAGGGGCTTGGCTACCAGCCCGTAGGGGTATGCCTCCCGCAGGTCGGCCTTGGTGATAAAGGGCAGCTTGTGCAGATCGTCGCTGGACCGGATGTCGTCAGGGGTAAGGCCCTTCTCCTCCATCTTTTTGCGGTAGTAGGGCACGTTGTCCCAGACGTGGCGCACCTGCTTCACAAGCCGCTCGTCCTGCCAGGCCTTGATTTGTTCCCGGGACGCGCATTCGATCTCGGGCTGGTAGTATCTTTCCATGGGTATCATTCCTTTCGGTTTCAATGTATGCTTTCAGAAGTGTGAACTTCAAAAAGGACTTGACTTTTCCGAGGCTCCGGCTATAATATGGTTTCAAGGGAATGAAGTGCTCCCTCGGGAAACCGAAACCGCTTGCAAGAGCTGATGACTTCTGCGATTTATCGCGGAGTTGTCGGCTTTTTTGTTGCGGTTCTGCTGAAAAGGAGAATGGATATGCTGACTTCTCTGGCTTTTGTGTTTTTGATCGGACTGGCCGCCGCCGCACTGTGTCAAGCGGCGGGACTGCCCCGTATCGTAGGGATGCTTTTGGCGGGCATCCTGATCGGGCCTTACGCGCTCAACTGGCTGGATCCAAAAATCCTCTCTGTTTCCCCGGATCTGCGGCAACTGGCACTCGTGATCATCCTGATCAAGGCGGGACTATCCCTGAACCTGGGAGATTTGAAGAAGGTGGGCAGGCCCGCCCTGCTGATGACATGCCTGCCTGCCACCTTTGAAATCCTGTCCTATACCCTGCTGGCTCCCGCCATTTTCGGCGTAAATTGGATCGAGGGAGCCGTTATGGGCGCGGTGCTGGGGGCAGTATCCCCGGCGGTGGTAGTTCCCCGGATGGTCAATTTGATCGAGACGGGCTGGGGAACCGAAAAAAGCATTCCGCAGATGATCCTGGCCGGAGCCTCTATGGACGACATATACGTAATAGTTCTGTTTTCCACCTTTTCCAGCATGGCTCAGGGGGGCAGACCCAAAATCTCCGATTTTGCCGGGATCCCTGTGTCGATTCTGTTGGGAATTGCCTTTGGGCTGACCGCCGGGCGGTTAATGGCCCGGTTCTTCGAGGCCCGCTTTGCCCGTCAGGCCCATATCCGAAACAGCATAAAGGTCATTTCAATTCTGGGGACCGCCTTCCTCCTGCTGGCGGTGGAGGGCTGGATGAAAGAACAGGTTCCCTTCTCCGGCATCCTGGCGGTAACAGCTATGGCCTGCGGACTGCGTCTCAAATGCCCTGCCCCGGTGTCTGCCCGGCTGTCCCAGAAATTTGGCAAGCTGTGGCTGGCAGCGGAGGTAGTTCTCTTCGTTTTAGTGGGGGCCGCAGTGGATATCCGCTATACCCTGGAAGCCGGAGGGAAAGCGGTGATCATCATCTTTGCCGCCCTGGCCGTCCGGGCCCTGGGGGTCCTGCTGGCAACAGCGGGAACAGTTCTCAATCGAAAAGAGCGGCTGTTCTGCATCATCGCCTATTTGCCCAAGGCTACCGTTCAGGCGGCCATCGGCTCGGTGCCTCTGGCAATGGGCCTGCCCTGCGGAAAACTGGTGCTGTCTGTAGCCGTGGCGGCGATTCTGATTACCGCACCCCTCGGGGCACTGGGGATGGACCGCACCTACCAAAAATTACTGAAAAAGGCTCCCACCGACGAATAACTGTTTTCCCAGGGTCCGGCCCTTGTCCGCCGCGATCTTGTTCCTGGAGCCGAAGTCCCTCTCAGCGGATACGATGGAAACGCCTAGGCAGAACCAATCCCATATTTTCAGAATTTTTTCATGCCCTCTTCCCCAGCTCAAAGGCTCTCTTGTTCAGCTCCAGGAATTTCGGGGGGACCATGGCCTCCAGGGACTTCTGCCAAGCCTCGTCGGGCAGGTCGAAGTAGTGGGACAGCCGGCCCATGAGGACGATGTTCACCGCCTTGGCCGAACCGGCCTCCTCGGCCAGCGCCAGACAGTCAAGGGCGTCCACCCTGGCCCCGGCGGCGCGCATCTTCTCCACCAGATTTTCCGGGTAGGAGGCCGCGCCGGTGATGACGGGCATGGGATCGATCTGCTGGGTGGAGGTGACAATCTGGCCGTCTGGCTTTAAGTAGCTCAGCCATCGGGCGGCCTCCAGCAGCTCAAAGGAGACGATGTAGTCCGCCTCCCCCCTGTCGATAACGGGGGAGTTCACCTTGTCGCCGCAGCGCACATAGGTGACCACGCTGCCGCCCCGCTGGGACATGCCGTGGACCTCAGACACCTTTACGTCGTAGCCCTGCTCCATCAGCAGGTGGCCCAGCAGCTTGGAGGCCAGGAGGGAACCCTGTCCCCCCACGCCAACAATCATAATATTTTTGGTCTCCATCCTTCAGCCCTCCTTCCCGGTACTCTTAAACGCCTGAACGGGACACAGCTGCTCACACACACCGCAGCCCACGCACAGGGTGGCGTCCACATGGGCCTTGCCCGCCCGGATGGAGATGGCGGGGCAGCCGATCTTCATGCAGCTGCGGCAGCCCACGCACTTCACCGGATCCACCGTCAGCGGAGCCTCATGCTTGACGTACTTCAGCAGGGCGCAGGGCCGGCGGCTGATGATGACGGAGGGCTCGGCGGCAGCCAGCTCCTCTTTAAGAACAGTATCGCAGGCCTTCAGGTCGTAGGGGTCCACTACCCGGACCCGGCTGAAGCCCATGGCCCTGCACAGCCCTTCCAGGTCGATCTTCCCGGCGGGGTCGCCCTTGATGTTGTAGCCGGTGGTGGGGTTCTGCTGGTGGCCGGTCATGCCGGTGATGGAGTTGTCCAGAATAATTACGGTGGAATTGGACCGGTTGTAGGCAATATTGGCAAGGCCGGTCATACCGGAGTGTATAAAGGTGGAGTCGCCGATGACAGCCACGGTTTTCCCCTCGGCTTCCGCCCCCCCGGCCTTGTTGAAGCCGTGGACGGCTGAGATAGAGGCCCCCATACACAACGTCATATCCATGGCGGCCAGGGGAGCCACCGCTCCCAGGGTATAGCAGCCGATGTCCCCCAGCACGGTGCACTTGTTCCTGCTTAGGATATAGAACAGTCCCCGGTGGGGGCAGCCGGCGCACATGACGGGGGGCCGGGGCGGAATGGGATCGTCGATGGTCCTGCCGGTATGTACCGTCCCGCCCAGCTTTTCGGCGATCAGGTTCTGGGAGAACTCCCCCTCCATGGGGAGCGCATCCTTGCCGGAGACGGTGAGCCCCAGCGCTTTACAGTGGTTCTCAATGATGGGGTCCATCTCCTCCACCACCACCAGCTTTTCCACTTTACCGGCAAAATCCCGGATGAGCTTTACGGGCAGGGGATTGGCAAGCCCTAACTTGAGGACGGAGACGGTATCTCCAAAGACCTCTCTCACATACTGATAACTGGTGGAGGAGGTAATAATCCCCAGCTCGGTTCCTCCCATCTCCACCCGATTGACGGGAGCGGTCTCGGCCCACGCCTGGAGCCTGCGGGTGCGCTCCTCCACAAAGGGGTGGCGGCGGATAGCGTTGGCGGGCATCATCACGTATTTTTGAATGTTCTTCTCATAGGGCCTTCTCTCGGGCTCCGCCCGGTCGGCCGTCTCCACAATGGACTGGGAGTGGGCCACCCGGGTGCACATCTTCAGCAGCACCGGGGTATCGAACTGCTCGGACAGCTCAAAGGCCAGCTTGGCGAACTCCAGGGCCTCGGCGGAGTCGGAGGGCTCCAGCATAGGCACCTTGGCGGCAATGGCGTGGTGGCGGGAGTCCTGCTCATTCTGGGAGGAGTGCATCCCCGGATCGTCGGCCACACCGACGACCAGCCCGGCGTTGACTCCGGTATAGGACATGGTGTACAAGGGGTCAGCGGCCACGTTCAATCCCACGTGCTTCATGGCGCAGAATGCCCGCTTCCCCGCCAGGCACGCCCCGAAGGCGGTCTCCATGGCCACCTTCTCGTTGGGAGCCCACTCGCAGTAAATCTCCGGATATTTCACAGCCTCCTCGGTAATCTCGGTGCTGGGGGTGCCGGGGTAGCTGGAAATCACGCAGCACCCCGCCTCATACAATCCCCGGGCAACGGCGGCGTTGCCCAGCATCAGTTGTTTCATGTTTTTTCCTGCTTTCTTTAAATTAGGTTTAATTCCTGTAGTGGCTGCCGCTCCCGGCAGTCCGCCTTCATTGAGAAACGGCAAACCGGCCAGGGGACCGGCTCCTACTGTCCCTCTTTTTCGTGGAGCCCGTGTCGTTGGATTACCTCCCGCATGACTCCCCCCGCTCCGTTGTCCAGCATAGACCGCCTTACCCGGCTGATGGTGGCACTGGAGGCTCCGGTCTTGTCCAGGATATCCAGATAGACCAGGCCCTGCTGTAAGTACACTGCAACGTCGAACCTCTGCTCCAGCGAGCGCAGCTCGGTGGGGGTGCACAGGTCATCGAAGAACCGGCAGCACTCGTCCAAATCCTTCAGCTTCAGAATGGTCTCATACAGCGCCATGCTGCGCTCCCGTTTTTCCGCTCTTGCCATGGTAACTACACTCCTTTTCAAGTTTCATTTCAAGGAATTTACTTGTGTAAAGTGTAGCACGAAAAAGCGAAAAAGTAAAGAATAGGCCGTTATTTTCTCCATCCAGTTTCTTGAAAAAGAAAAAACCCCTGGCGTCTTTCGACTGACCAGAGGACGGGAATAAACCTTCCCGCGGTACCACCTCTATTTGCCGTTCCCTCACGGGGGCGGCCTCACGGAGCGTCCACCAACGCCCCACCCCTGTAACGGGAGGACCCGTTCCGCTCTACTCAGCTCGCAGCCTTTCCTCGGAAAGCTCAGAAGATGAAATTTCAAACCGCACAGCCACGCCCCTCGCACCAACCGGGAACTCTCTGTCCAGCTGTTCCTGCGTTCTACTTTGTCTTCGTCAACGCTTTATTGCACTGCATTATAAACTCGTCCAGCCACTTTGTCAAGAGGAAATTTTTATTTTTGAAAAAAGATTGAAAACGCTTCTTTGCTCTTGACACGGAACAAACTTTCCGGTACAATACTCACAACACTTTAATGGTTAAAATCAATAAAGTATTGCGGATATATCCGTTTGGAAAGGAACGAGTCAACATGCCTATCACTGATCTGCTGGAGCGCAACAGCAAGCTGTACGGGGACGAAGCCGCCCTGGTAGAGATCAACCCTGAGGTCCGGGAGGAACAGCGGGTCTCCTGGCAGGAGTACGAGCTGATCCAGCCCACCGGCGACGCCCCTTACCGCCGGGAAATTACCTGGTCGGTCTTTGATGAAAAGGCCAACCGGGTGGCCAACATGCTGCTGGGCCGCGGGCTCAAGAAGGGGCAGAAGGTGGCCATCCTGCTGATGAACTGCCTGGAATGGCTGCCCATCTATTTCGGCATTTTAAAGACCGGAGCCATCGCCGTCCCCCTGAACTTCCGCTATACCTCCGACGAGATCGACTACTGCCTGAAGCTGGCGGACGCCGACGTGCTCTTCTTCGGCCCGGAGTTCATCTCCCGGATGGAGCCCATCGTCCCCAAGATCAAAAAGCAGATGCTGCTGTTTTTCGTGGGGGAGCACTGCCCCTCCTTTGCGGAGGACCACCTCCGCGCCACGGTCAACTGCTCCAGCCGCCCCCCCAAGGTGCTGGTGGACGACGAGGACGAGGGCGCTATCTACTACTCCTCGGGCACCACCGGCTTCCCCAAGGCCATCCTGCTCAAGCACACCGCGCTGATGCAGTCCGCCCGGATGGAGGCCATCCACCACGAGACCACCCATGAGGATGTGTTTCTCTGCATCCCGCCCCTTTATCACACCGGGGCCAAGATGCATTGGTTCGGCTCCCTGTTCACTGGCAGCAAGGCAGTACTCCTCAAGGGCAGTTCTCCCGCCGCCATCTTTGAGGCGGCCAGCCAGGAAAAGTGCACCATCGTCTGGCTGCTGGTACCCTGGGCCCAGGATATCCTCGCCGCCCTGGATCGGGGCGATTTGAAACTTGATGACTATCGGCTCTCCCAGTGGCGGCTGATGCACATCGGCGCCCAGCCGGTGCCCCCCTCCCTGATCCGGCACTGGCTGGAGTATTTCCCCCACCACAAGTACGACACCAACTACGGCCTGTCCGAGTCCACCGGTCCGGGCTGCGTCCACCTGGGGGTGGACAACGTCCGCAAAGTTGGGGCCATCGGGGTCCCCGGCTACGGCTGGAAGATCAAAATCGTGGACGAGCAGAATACCCCGGTCAGGCAGGGAGACGTGGGAGAGCTGTGCGTAAAAGGCCCCGGCGTCATGGTGTGCTACTACCACAACCCGGAGGCCACCGCCGAGGTGCTGGAAAACGGCTGGCTTCATACCGGCGACATGGCCCGCCAGGACGAGGACGGCTTTATCTTTCTGGTGGACCGGAAAAAGGACGTCATCATCTCCGGCGGTGAGAACCTGTACCCCGTACAAATTGAGGACTTCCTGTCCGCCTATCCCAAGGTCCACGACGTGGCCGTAATCGGCCTGCCCGACAAGCGCTTGGGAGAGATCGCCGCCGCTATCATCCAGGTGAAGGAGGGCATGCACTGCACCGAGAGCGAGATTAACCAGTTCTGCATGGATCTGCCCCGGTACAAGCGCCCTCGGAAGATTATCTTTGCCGACGTCCCCCGCAACCCCACCGGCAAGATCGAAAAGCCCAAGCTGCGGGAAAAATACTGCGGCGTGCGCCTGGTGGAGGCGCAGAATCAGGGCTGACCATCTCCGCTCAACGATAAACGCCCCCTCGTGCGGACCCGCTGTCCTGCACGAGGGGGCTGTTTCAATTCTCAATATCCACCAGTATATTGTCCGTTCCGTGTTCCTCAAACTCGGCGATATAGGCGTCGATGCGGCTGGTGAGCTCCGCGTAGTTGTGCTCATCGATGGGAGCGTCGTCCATATCCCGGCGGGCCAGATCCTCGGCGAGGATCTCAAAGAACACATTGTTCTCATACTCCACAATGGCCTCATGGATGCCTCCCTCCACAAAGGCGCGGGAGGGAACAATCTCCCCCTGGTACAGCTCTGCCAGCTGGGGCATCCCCTCCAGGGCGGCTCGGCCGAAGAGCAGGCTCTCCACCTGGTCGTAATCGGCAAAGCGGTCGTCTCCGCGGGTGGAGTTTAAAATCCAGTTTCCGATGTACACCAGATCCAGCAGCCGGCGAAACTGCTTTTTACTCAATTCCAGATTCATGGAAAGGCCTCCTCTGAGGGCGGAAGATGATGATACACTCCCATCCGGGAGATGAGAGCATACGGTCTACAGATATTATAGCGCCCAAATGAAATTTGTCAAATGGAGAAACCCGGCAAAACGCCTTGTTTTTTCAGGCAAAATGACATACAATAAAAGAGATACTTTACAGCCGCCTCCAAACTGTGTATAATACCTCAGACTGACGGGCCCCGGCCCGCCGGACACAAATTATTTCAGCGACTGGAGGTCCCCCTATGGACAAGGACGTGGTCATCTCCATCAAGGGGATGCAGAAATATGAGGGAGCGCTCCCCGACGTGGTGGAGCTGGTCACCGCCGGCCGCCTGAGCCGGGAAGGAGAGAGCTATACTCTGTCTTACCAGGAGAGCGAGCTCACCGGCCTGGGGGGCACTCTGACCACCATCCAGGTGGATGGGGAACAGGTCACCCTCCTGCGGATGGGGGAGTTCAACTCTCAGATGGTGTTCCAGGAGGGACGCCGGCATCTGTCCATGTACAATACACCCTATGGCGCTATGGCCATCGGCGTGCATACCCGCCACCTGCTGGCCGACCTGAATGACCAGGGAGGCGACATCGAAGTGGATTACTCCATTGAGGTGGACCATGCCCTGGCCGGCCGCAGCGTATTCCGCATCAACGTGAAAGAGGCGGAGGGCGGACTGGGAAGCCTGAAGCAGTAAGCTGTTGGCAGGGGCGGCCACAGGCCGCCCCTGCACACATAAAAACGAGGTGCAAAAGATGATAAACATGATTCAGGCCGCCAAAGACCAAGCGGCCGCCCTGGCCAGGGCGGCCTATGAGCGGGCTTCCGTCGCGGGGGGCTTGCCTTCGGGCGGGGAGGCGGTGAAGGCCTCCGTTGAGATTCCCAAGGATACAGCCCACGGGGACTACGCTTCCACCTTTGCCATGGCTGGCGCCAAGGCGCTGCACATGGCCCCCCGGGCCATCGCCCAGGCTATTTTGGACAACCTGGAGCTGGAGGGCAGCTACTTTCAGAACGCGGAGATTGCCGGTCCAGGCTTCCTCAACTTTACCCTGGGTCCCCGGTGGTACGGCGAGGTATTGCGCACCATTGAGCGCGAGGGGATGGACTATGGCTCCGGGAATGAGGGGGCCGGCCGAAAAGTGATGGTGGAATTTGTCTCCGCCAATCCCACAGGCCCCATGCATATGGGCAACGCCCGGGGCGGCGTGCTGGGGGACACCCTGGCCAACGTGCTCTCCCGGGACGGCTGGAGCGTGTGGAAGGAATTCTACGTCAACGACGCGGGCAACCAGATCAACAAGTTCGCCCGATCCATCTACGCCCGATGCATGCAGCTCACTCTGGGGGAGGACAATTACCCCTTCCCCGAGGACGGCTACCACGGCGACGACATCCGGGAGCTGGCCCAGGGCTTTCTGGCTCAGGACGGAATTGCGTTTCCCGACGGCGGCGCCGAGGCAGACTGGCTGGATAAAATGGCCAAATTCGGCCTGGAGCGCAACATCCCCAGGATGGAATCCGATCTGAAAAAGTACGGCATTGCGTACGACCAGTGGTTTCTGGAGTCCTCCCTCCATGAGTCGGGCTATGTGGCCGAGACGGTGGCTCTGCTCACCGAGAAGGGCTGGACCTATGAGAAGGACGGGGCCCTGTGGCTGAACACCACCGAGCTGCTGAAGAAAAAATACATGGCTGATGGCAGAACCCGGGAACAGGCGGACAAGCTGGATCTGAAGGACGACGTGCTCCGCCGGGCCAACGGCTTCTACACCTACTTTGCCGCCGACATCGCCTACCACCGGAACAAGCTGGACGTGCGGGGCTTCGACCTGGTCATCAACATCTGGGGGGCCGATCACCACGGCCATGTGGCCCGACTCCAGGCCGCCTTGGACGGCCTGGGCCTGGACGGCTCCCACCGGCTGGTGATTGTCCTCATGCAGCTGGTCAACCTGCTCCAGGACGGCAAGCCGGTGCGCATGTCCAAGCGGACAGGCAAGGCCATCGCCCTCCACGACCTCCTGGACGAGATTTCAGTGGACGCCGCCCGATATTATTTCAACAACCGGGCTGCCACCAGCCCCCTGGACTTCGACCTGGACCTGGCCGTCCGTCAGGACAGTGAAAACCCGGTGTACTATGTCCAATACGCCCACGCCCGCATCTGCTCCCTCATCGCCCGGCTGACTGAGGAGGACGGAGCCAGGGTTCCTTCCGCCGATACCGTGGACGCCGCTGTGCTTGCCGCGCCGGAGGAGCTGGCTCTGGTCAAATCCCTGGCCCAATACCCCGAGGAGCTCCACCTGGCCGCCCGGGACTATGACCCCAGCCGCATCAACCGCTATCTCACCGCTCTGGCCGGGGATTTCCACCGCTTCTACAACGCCTGCCGCCTGAAGGGGGAGGAGGAGGCCGTCCTGGCCGCCCGCCTCAAGCTGGCAGACACGGTGCGTTCCGTCCTGGCTAACGGCCTGGGCCTTCTGGGCGTCACTGCCCCGGAGAAAATGTAATCCCCGCGTCCCGCCGCGGCGAAAAAAGCCTCTTTTGGCAAAGGGGCCTCGCTGCGGGGGACGGAGGACGGAGAGACGAAGATGGAATTTAACCTGACCGCCCTGGAACAAACGATGAAAACCCGCGCCCCCGGTTTGATGGACTCCCAGCGCTCCTATGCCGTGCTGGTGCCCCTGATAAAGCGGGAGGGAGAGCTTTGCCTGCTCTATGAGGTCCGGGCGCAGACCCTGCGCCGCCAGCCGGGGGAGATCTGCTTCCCCGGGGGCCGGATGGAACCGGGGGAAACTCCGGAGGAGTGCGCCCTGCGGGAGACCTGGGAGGAGCTGGCTATTCCCGGCGGGCAGATTCAGCTGCTGGGCCGCCTGGACTTTATCGCCCACCGGGCCAGCTTCCTCATGCAGCCCGTCCTGGGTCTGGTGGACAGCAAAGCATTGGACCGGATGGTCCCCAGTCCGGCGGAGGTGGACGAGGTGTTTTTCGTCCCCCTGTCCCATCTGCTGGAGACAGACCCCATCGAGTATGAGTACGAGCTGATCCCCACCCCGGCGGTCAACTTCCCCTACGAGGTCATCGGCATCCCCCGGGACTACCAATGGCAGCACGGATGGGAGAATGTCCCTGTCTACCCCTGGCAGGGGCGGGCCATCTGGGGCCTCACCGGACGGATTACCCGAAATCTGGTACAGATATGCAAGGCCCCCGGCTGAGCCGGGGGCCTTGCCTTATGTCGCTGTTTCTTCGGCAGCCGCCTTTTCCTTGAGCGCCTTGATGGCGTAGTCCAGAGCGGGGATGGATTTGGCGGTACAGTACTGCTTCATGTCCTGAAGCTGGCGGATGGCCTCCTTGGTGGTCATATCTTTCAAACGCATAGCACTCACGCTCCTTTACTGTTGTTATTTTACCACAGAACAGGGGCGGAATGCAAGGGGTTTATTGGTGGTTTTTGCTCATTTCCTCCGGGGTGCGGCAGCAGGCGAGGGCCAGGGTCAGCACGGCCAGCGTCAGGATACGCCGCCAGGGGCTGGCCGCCCAGATCAGGCAGAGGACGCCTCGGGCAAGGACGTACAGGCAGCCGGCCCAGAGGAGGAGCACCGCGGTCCGCATATCAGTACTCCTTGCCCGCCGTGATGCGGCAGGAGATCAGATAGGAAACCAGCATCAGGCCCAGCGCGGCCAGCAGGGGCAGGGCGCACAGGCCCAGCAAGGCGGCGGGGCTGGACTGGGCCAGCCGGTCCAGCCAGGAGGTGTCGATATGCACCCCCATGCGGTTGGCCAGGAAGAGGCCCAGTACAGGGAGAAGAACCAGGGCGTACAGGTAGGGCCGGGCCCGCTCGGGGCCCATCTTATAGCAGAGGGGGAGCAGGATGTCGGCGATCAGCAGGCCAATCGCCAGGGTGCTCAGGGAGGAGACCAGAACCTCCAGCAGATCCCCCTTGCCTGTGACCGATACAATGACCCCCACCACCAGGGAGAAGGCCAGAGCGCCCAGGACGATCAGCAGGGTGAACAGATACCGGGCCCCCACCACCTTGTTCCGGCCCACGGGCAGGGCCATGGCGTACCGATCCCACTTGGCCTGCTCGTCGTAGGAGAAGGCGGCGATGGGGAGCATGATCAGCATGATAGAGATGAAGGCGGTGACAAAAGCGACATTGAACACATCTATGATGGTCAGGATGGCGTAGAAGATCATAACGCCCAGATAGGCTTTCAGAGAGCGTTTGCTCACCATCAAATCTTTCCAAATCAGTCCGGTCATTTTGTTTCTCCTTTCCCCACAAAGAGCATGATGTCCTCCAACGTGGTTCGCTCCACCATCAGCATGGGGTACTTGCGGGCGAAAGCGGCCCGGTCACGCACCAGTGCTTCACAGCCGAAGGTCCCCCGCCGGGTGCGGAGCACGTCATGGGGGTCGATGGCCTCCAGCTGGGCGGCGGTACACCCCACCCGGCCGTAGGAGTCCAGGATGTTGTCCTTGGCGTCGGACAGCACCACTTCCCCCTGGTGGATGTAAGCGATGTAGTCGGCCACCTTCTCCAGGTCGGAGGTGATGTGGCTGGACATGAGAATGGCGTGGTCCTCATCCTGGATGAAGCCCAGGAACTCGTCCAGAATCTCGTCCCGGACCACCGGGTCCAGCCCGGCGGTGGCCTCGTCCAGAATGAGCAGTTTCGGGTGGTGGGCCAGGGCGGCGGACAGGGACAGCTTCATCTTCATGCCCCGGGAAAACTCCTTGATGAGCTTCTTCTCCGGCAGTCCGAACTTGTCCAGATAGGACCGGAACAGTGCCCCGTCCCAGTTTTTGTAGGCGGGGGCCAGAATTTTGCCCACGTCCTTGGCGCGGAGGGTGTCATGGAAGAAACACTCGTCCAGCACCAGGCCCACATCGGCCTTGGCCAGCCGCTCCTCCCGGATGTTGTCATAGCCCAGTAGGGTGATTTCCCCCGCGTCCCGGCGGATCAGGTTCAGGATACACTTGATGGTGGTGGTCTTGCCCGCGCCATTTTCCCCAATGAGCCCCAGGATAGAGCCGCCGGGGAGCGTCAAGTCAATATTTTTCAGGGCGAAGTCCCCGTAGGACTTGCAGAGGCCCTTGATTTCAATACAATTTGTCATAGTTCCTCACCTTTATACAATAAGTCTAGTATTTCGTGGAGCTCCTCCAGGGGAAAAGCCCCCTTCCGGGCCTCCTCCACCGCCTGAGACAGCTTTTCCTCCACCTTCCGCAGCTGGGCCTCCCGCAGCAGCTCCCGGTTCTGGGGAGCCACAAAGCAGCCCTTGCCGGGGACGTTTTCCAAAAAGCCGTCCCGCTCCAGCTCCTCATAGGCCCGCTTAGTGGTAATGACCGAAATGCGCAGTTCCTTGGCCAGCAACCGCATGGAGGGCAGGGCGTCCCCCGCCGACAGCGCGCCGGACATGATCTGCTCCTTCACCTGGTCGGCAATCTGCTCATAGATGGGCTTTCCGCTGGCGTTACTCAATATGATATCCATTTGGCCTGCCTTTCAACAGCGGGCGGGGTCCTGGCTGCCGGCCGCGCGCTGGTCCAGCGCCGTCTCCCCTCCACCGATATCAGATTTAGTGTATATATACTATATGTACAGTATAACGCTTTTTTCCCGTTTGTCAATAGGGAACGCAAAAAAAATTTACGGCCGGTCTCACCTGATTGAGACGGTCTGTTTTTTTATTACTCTACGACGGAAAGCCCGCAAATCCGACAGGGAGCTTGCCCTATAATTAATTGGAAATTATTGGATATTTTAAAGAGAGGAGCGGGTCTGACATGCCGTTAACCTGCACAGAGGACAAGCGCCGGCTTACCGCCCTGGTGGCGGGGGAGCTGGACCACCACGAGGCCAAGACAGTGATGAAGGAGCTGGACCGCCGGATCGACCTGGCCCAGCCCAGAGAACTCACCCTGGATTTGAGCGGGCTCACCTTTGCCGACAGCTCAGGCATCGCGGTACTCCTCCGGGCCCACCGGAGGATGGGCCAGGTGAATGGAGCCATGCGGGTAGTCAACACCCCGGACCAGGCGGGAAAGGTGTTCCGGGCCGCCGGCCTGGATCGGATCATCCGGTTTGAGTGAAAAACGTCCCTTGGAGGACAAAATTTGAGAGCTGCGGCCAGGAAAGGACCGGTACATATGAAAATTGAAAACCAAGTCACTCTGGAGTTCCCCAGTCGTTCGGCCAACGAAGCCTTTGCCCGAACGGCGGCGGCCTGCTTCGCCGCTCAGCTGGACCCAACTCTGGAGGAAGTCAACGACATCAAGACTGCCGTCAGCGAAGCGGTAACCAACGCCATTGTTCACGCCTACCCGGACGCTCTGGGCAAGGTGTCCCTCAAACTGCGCATCCGGAAGGAACACGTTCTGGAAATCGTGGTAAAGGACTGGGGGGTGGGCATCGCTGACATAGACCAGGCCCGGACCCCCCTGTTCACCACAGGCAGCGAGGAGCGCTCCGGCATGGGCTTTACCATCATGGAGAGCTTTATGGATACCCTGCGGGTCCGTTCCGCCCTCGGGAAGGGCACCACCGTCACTATGGCCCGGAAGATCTCCCGCCGGGCCGGGCGGTGAGCGGACCGCTCGCCGGCTCCGACCTTCTGGAGGCCGCCCGGGGGGGCGACAGCACCGCCTGTGAGCAGGTGCTGCTGGAAAACAATGGACTGATCTGGAGTGTGGTCCGCCGGTACTACGGCCGGGGGGTGGATCCCGACGACCTGTATCAGCTGGGCTGTCTGGGCTTCCTTAAGGCGGTGCGGGGCTTCGACCCACAGTATGGTACCCAGTTTTCCACCTACGCTGTCCCCAAAATTGCCGGCGAAATCCGACGCTTTCTCCGGGACGATGGACCGGTGAAGGTGAGCCGGGGGCTGAAGGAGCGGGGCGCTGCCATCCGGGCGACCCGGGCACAGCTGGCCTCCCGGATGGGCCGAGAGCCCACCTTGTCCGAGCTGGCGGAGGATATTGGTCTCTCCCCCGAGGAGATTGCTGCCGCCGAGACGGCGGTGGAGCCGGTAATCTCTCTTCAAACAGAGACCGGAACAGACGGCCTCACCCTGGAGGGGATGCTCACCACGGGAAACGAGGAGGATGGGATGGTCGAGCGACTCACCCTCCGCTCCGCTATTTCTGCCCTGCCGGAGCGGGAACAGCAGGTCCTCCTTCTGCGGTACTACCGGGGGATGACTCAGATGAACACCGCAAGGGTTTTGGGGGTATCCCAGGTTCAGGTGTCTCGGCTGGAGCGCCGGGCGCTGGACAGGCTGCGGCGGGAAATGAGTTGATTCGGCACACTGGCAGCCCTCTTCAGCAACAACTAAAGCAGCAAAAAAGAGCTAACTGGCCCGATCAAAATCAGTTAGCTCTTTTCCTGTGAATTGTGAAAAATTCTTCCAAGATGATGACACGATCTTTAATCCGTTTTCATATTGGAAAACATTATGCTTTCGATCGCTGCCCGTTCTTCAAGAAAGGCTTTGTTTGCCTCATCTCTTTTGCGTTCAGATTCTCGAACTTTATCTGCTATTGCCTTTTCTCTCTCAGGGGACAGGCGTGGAATAGGAATGGTTGCGACAAAGTCAGGTGTGATGTGGTCAACTACTGAAGCATATATTCCTTTTTCAAGCAACACTTTTCCTATGTTATCTGTCGCCAAATAAGCATACACATAGTATGGGTCAACTATTGTTTCATCACAAATGACTCGGATAACATGTTCTGTCACCATTGCTCCGGACATACTGTCAGTAACCATAACAACGCGCCCTGTTGAGCCGGAACGAGTTATTAGAATCCAATTCTTCTCAACAAAGTGCTTTGCCGCAGGCGAGTAATCTCTCGGTTGATATTGCAAATCAAACGGACGAATTTGAAGAATCTGTGTTCCCGAATAAAATGGAATGCTGTCTTTTCCGGGATCAATATAGTTCCGCTTATGACGGCCTGGATAGAAAATACCATGTTCTACAACTAAATCCCCTAAACGCACGATTTCTTGAATATCACCACCCACAGACTCTTCAATCTGTTTTGCAAGGGTGTTCTTATTTGGATCCCAATACCATGCATCAATACGCCTTGATGGATCGTCAAGAATTTGCTTTGACTCTATAACAAAGCAACTTGGCGCATGTCCGTCGCTTTCATCTGCCTGCTTCACAGTCTGTCTTAAAACATAACGGTTCCATTGCTCTAAAATTTCGGGCAAATCATTCCATATCACAGGGTTTTTATCTTCGTCAAGAAGATTCATTCCACTTGCATCTTTTTTATATAAAGGATTGCCCCGCCTGTCGTGTCCAACTGCCTCTGATACTGCCATAAAAATAGGATAGTTCTCAGGTATAACTTTTACTTTCTTTAGAAATACAAGTGAAGTTTTTGTTCCGGTGTGCGGTTGAAATGCTTCTCGAGGCAAATCAACAATAGCTATTATTTGAACCTTCCGCATTAACCAGTTTCTAAATTCTACTGATTCTTCTTGCGCACCGGAAAGGTTCTGTTTAGGCAGAACAATAACCATTCTGCCGCCCTCTTTTTCGTCAATAGCCTCCTTAAGATACAGAATATCTCTTTCTACAAATAGTTTATCGGGATCTTGACCATCCAACAATTCTGCAGTAGGTAAACCATTAGAAAGTTTATGCCCTAATTCATATTGCTCAAGAACCTCTTTTCTTGTGTCCTTTATATGTGTGCCAAAAGGTGGATTCGTAGTAATAACATCCACCGAACCAGGTTTGATTCTTTTCTTGAAACGCTCATTCAATTCAGGATACGGCTCTAATGAATCAAAGTTATATATATTGCTCTTCCCATCCCCAACTATAGCCATGTATGATTTTGATATTCTATACAAAAGCGGATCAATATCACACCCAAAAATATATTTGTCAGCGTAATCTTTAAGTAGGGAATTTAATTTATCTTTTGAAAAGTTTCTTGATCTATACAGTACATCAATCTGCTTGCGCAACTTCTCTATTGCGATAGAAAGAAATCCTCCAGAGCCGCATGCTGTATCTAATATCAACTCACCGCTCTTATACTGTGGGTTGATGACATCTATAGCGAAACGAACAATTTCACGTGGGGTAAAGAATTGTCCGCTTTCACCTTTCAAAGTAGACGGAAGTAATATCTCATATGCATCACCCAAAGCATCTGTATTCGTATCTTCATGCATCAAAGCCACACCTTGCAATTCAGAAACAATGTATGCTACCCAGTTATTATCATATTCGATTGTTTCACCCTTAAACATCGTTCCAAAATCCGGGTCTTTCAGAAGCATCGCATAAAGTTTGTTGATGCGCTGCCTAATAGCTTTTTTACCCCCATCAGAATTTAATTCAGAAGGCGTTGCTCGGAATTCACAAAGTTCATCCGGGTTTATTTCATCCATAATTTTGCAGAACAGAAGTTTGATAACTTCTATTGCTATGTTTTCTTCGCGCTTTATGGGCCCATTTCCGTAAAGATGATAATACATCCTTGTAAACAGAAGTTTAAGGGCTTTTGCAGGCTTTAAGTCTTGTTTACGATATAATCCAATTGTTTCTTGACTCTCACCGTAACGTGGCAAAGTTGGAATAAGATTGAATTTTGTGGGGGCCGTTTTTAAATCCCTATAATGGTAATATGGTCCTTCGCTGTTTTTTTCAAAACCTGCAAACCAAACACAATAAGGTGCGGTCGTTGCTGTAACATATGAAAAGGCCTGAAGGTCATATTTCTTTTTTGGTGTTTCAATTTCAATGACAATGTATGCATTTTCTTGTTTATGTATACTGTCGTTATAAACAACAATATCAGCCCTTTCAGCATTTCGGGCTGCACCACGTTGCAAAACAACTTCAATATCAATATTCTCTTTCGGATAGCCTAAATCATCAATAAGGATGTGTTCAAACAACTGCCGATATTCTTCCTCGGGATTGCTCCGAACTTCTTTGCCCGTTGCGTAGTCAAAGAATTTGCTTTCGGCCATCTTATTCGCCGCCCTTCTCCGTGATTATCTCAACAATATCACTATTATCCTGCCCACATTCCACAGCGGTCATTCCCACTCTATTGTGGCCGGGGGCTTGCTGGTGATGTCGTACACAATGCGGTTAATCCCCTTCACCTCGTTGACGATCCGGGTGGACACCTTGTCCAGCAGCTCATAGGGCAGGCGAGCCCAGTCGGCGGTCATAAAGTCGGAAGTTGTCACTGCCCGAAGGGCCAGGGTATAGTCATAGGTGCGCCCGTCTCCCATCACGCCTACGGAACGGGAGTTGGTAAGCACAGCAAAGTACTGGTTCACATTTCGGTCCTCGCCGTATCTGGCCATCTCCTCCCGGAAGATAAAATCGGCCTGACGCAGAATGTCCGCCCGCTCCTTGGTAATATCCCCAATGATGCGGATAGCCAGGCCGGGCCCCGGGAAAGGTTGGCGGCTGACCAGATACTCAGGCAGACCCAGCTCCCGGCCCAGTTGCCGCACCTCATCCTTGAAAAGCATCCGCAGAGGCTCCACAATCTCCTTAAAGTCCACATAATCGGGCAGGCCGCCCACATTGTGGTGGCTCTTGATGACGGCGGCGTCCCCCGCGCCCGACTCGATCACATCCGGGTAGATGGTGCCCTGAGCCAAAAAGTCCACGGCGCCTACCTTTTTAGCTTCCTCCTCAAAGACCCGGATGAACTCCTCGCCAATGATCTTCCGCTTGCACTCCGGCTCCTCCACCCCGGCCAGCTTGTCCAGGAAGCGCCTCTCGGCGTCCACCCGAACGAAGTTCAGATCCCACTTGGCAAAGGCCTCCTCCACCTCGTCCCCCTCGTTCAGGCGCATCAGGCCGTGGTCCACAAACACGCAGGTGAGCTGAGCGCCCACCGCCTCGGCCAGCAGGGCGGCGGCCACAGAGGAATCCACTCCGCCAGACAGGGCCAGCAGTACCCGGCCTGAACCAACCTTCTCCCGCAGATGGGAGATTGCGGCATTCTTATAGTCCCCCATAGTCCAGTCTCCCTTGGCATGGCAGACCTCGAAGAGGAAGTTGCGGATCATGTCAACCCCATGCTGGGTATGGTTGACCTCCGGGTGAAACTGTACGCCATAAAATCCCCGGTTCTCGTCGGCAATAGCTACATTGGGACAGGCGTCGGACCGGGCGGTAAGAGCAAAGCCCTCGGGCACCTTTGCCATATAGTCCCCATGGCTCATCCAGGACACCCCCTCCTCGGGCAGGCCCTTGAACAGCCTGCACCCAGTGTCGTAGCGGGTGAGGGTCTTGCCATACTCCCGGGCGGAGTCGTCCTGAGCAGGAGTAACCTGGCCGCCCAGGGAGTATGCCATGTGCTGGCAGCCGTAGCAAATGCCCAGAATGGGCACACCCCAGGTAAAGATGTCCGGGTCAACGTGGGGCGCGCTGTCCAGATAGACGGAGTCGGGCCCACCGGTGAAGATGATGCCGACGGGTTTTATGGCCCGCAGCTCCTCCAGGGGCGTGCTGTAGGGCTTGACCTCACAGTAAACGCTGCACTCCCGCACCCTGCGGGCAATGAGCTGGTTATACTGGCCGCCGAAATCCAAAATCAAAATCGTTTCCATAGTTCTCCTCCGTCTCTCTATAATTGTGTTTTGATTATATCAGACCTTCCCCGCTTTGGCAATGCAGCGTTGGAAAAAAGAAGTGTCCGCAGAAAAGATCTGTTGCTGTATTTTCCCGTCGGAGGCGGGGAAACCACAGATAAAATCTCTGTACCCTGCGGCTCCTCCCCGGAAAAATTCTTGTGGACAGGCGGCTTTGGTGCTATACTGGACCTATCAAGCACACGGGAGGACAAGCTATGTTCAACTTTACTTACTGCACCCCCACCCAGGTAGTATTCGGCCGGGATGTGGAGGAACACACCGGAGCCCTGGTCAAAGCCCAGGGCTGCAAAAAAGCGCTGCTCCACTACGGCGGCGGCAGCGTAATCCGCTCCGGCCTGCTGGATCGAATCAAGGCCTCGCTGGCCCGGGAGGGCATAGCCTATGCCGAGCTGGGCGGCGTGGTGCCTAACCCCCGTCTGTCTCTGGTATATCAGGGCATCGCACTCTCCCGCCGGGAGGGGGTGGATTTCATCCTGGCGGTAGGGGGCGGCAGCGTTATTGATTCCGCCAAGGCCATCGCTTATGGCCTGGCGGAGGAGGCCGATGTGTGGGAACTCTACGACCGGGCCAGGACAGCCAAGGCCTGCCTGCCTGTGGGCGTAGTGCTCACCATCGCCGCCGCCGGCAGTGAGATGAGCAACAGCTCGGTCATCACCAAGGATGAGGGAGGGATCAAGCGGGGGTATAACGACGATATCTGCCGCCCCAGGTTCGCCGTTATGAATCCTGAACTTACCGTTACCCTGCCCCCCTGGCAGACGGCCAGCGGCTGCGTGGACATCCTGATGCACACTATGGAGCGCTACTTCACCCCTAACGGCACCATGGAACTCACCGACAGCCTGGCCGAGGGCCTGATGCGCACCGTTCTGAAGAACGCCGTCATCCTCCGGGACGCCCCCGACAGCTACGAGGCCCGGGCAGAGATCATGTGGGCGGGAAGCCTGTCCCATAACGGACTCACCGGCTGCGGAAACGACGGCGGCGACTTTGCTTGCCACGGCCTGGAGCATGAAATGGGCGGCATGTTCGACGTGACCCACGGGGCCGGCCTGGCCGCGGTGTGGGGCAGCTGGGCCCGGTATGTCTATCGGGACTGCCTGCCCCGGTTTGTCCGGTTCGCCGTGAATGTTATGGGGGTGGACAACTCCAGCTCCCCAGAGGAAACCGCCCTGAAGGGCATTGAAGCCATGGAGGACTTTTATCGCTCCATTGCCATGCCCACCTGCTTCTCCGAGCTGGGCATCTCTCCCACCCGGGAACAGTTGGAGGACATGGCCCATAAGCTCCACATCGCTTCCGGGGGACGAAAAGGGGCCGCCAAGGTACTCTATGAGGCGGACTTTTTGAACATTTACCAGATGGCCAACCACTGACGGATTGGAGGAGTTATATCATGAAGGTAATTGATCTGACCCACACGATCCGGGCGGACATGCCGGTGTACCCCGGCACGGAGCCCCCTCAATTTGAGCCGGCCAACAGCTACGAGAGGGACGGCTTCAAGGAGACCCGCCTCACCATGTATACCCACACGGGCACCCACATGGACCCGCCCGCCCACCTGTTCCCCGGCCGGACTACTCTGGACATGTTCCCTCCGGAGCAGTTCATTGGCAGGGCCCTGGTCATCGACTGCGCGGAGCTGGCCGAGGGAGCGGCCGTCACCATGGACCATATCCGGCGGTACGGGGACAAGGCGGCCCGGGCAGACTTTCTCCTGTTCCGCCTGGGCTGGGACAAAAAATGGGGGACAGACGCCTACTTCGGCGACTACCCCTGCATCGACAATGAGGTGCTGACCTACATCAAGGCGGGGAACTACAAGGGGATCGGTTTCGACGTGATCGGCCTGGACCCCATCGCCGATATTGATCTAACCCGGCACAAGGAGCTGTTCCGGGACACGGAGATCGTCAACATCGAAAATCTGAAAAATCTGGAGCTGTGCGGCGACGGCCTGTTCTGGTTCAGCTGCTTCCCCCTGAAGCTGGAAAACTGCGACGGCTCCCCCATCCGGGCGGTAGCCTGGTTTGAGTGACAGATTGGCCCCCGGCGTGAGCCGGGGGCCAATTTTTGCTTATGTCTGCAGCATAATCTGCAAAATTTCTTTATCCGTGGACCGCATTCCGATCTTGCCCAGCCGGCCCACGTTGTCCAGGGTCTGCTCCACCCCGTGGGAGAGAATGCCGTCCCCGCCGTAGAACTGCTGGCCCTGCTGATACATCCGGTAGCCCAGCACCCCCGCGTCGATGGCGGCGGCGATCTTGCCGGCACAGGAGGCCTTGGCCCCGTCACAGATCATGCCGGAAACGATGGCCAGGGCGTTGACCACGGTGTGGATGATCTCCTCATAGCCGCCCCCGTCCAGATAGGCGATGCCAGCCCCCGCCGCCGCCCCGGCGCTCACTGCGCCGCAGTAGGCGGACAGCCGGCCGATGCGGGTCTTCTGGTGGATAGTGATCAGGTTGGACAGCACCAGCGCCCGGTACAGCGCCTCCTCCTCCGCTCCGATCTCCCGGGCGTAGACGATCACCGGCACAGAGGCGGTGATTCCCTGGTTGCCGCTGCCCGAATTGATGATGACGGGCAGTTCGCAGCCCCCCATCCGGGCGTCCGACCCGGCGGCGGCGGCGGACTTGGCCTTGGCGATGGGATCGTCCGGCCGGGAGGTGGCCCGTATGACCTGGCCGATGTTGGCCCCGTAACTATTTGTAAGCCCCTCCCGGGCGATGGCCATATTGCATGCGATCTGGCGGCCGATGACCTCCCGCACGTCCTCCAGGTCCACCGTCCTGGCAAAGTCATAGATCTCCGCCATGGACAGCAGGGACCGGTCAGTCAGGCCGCTCTCATCATCCGCCTCCACAGGCAGATCCAGCAGGACCTCCCCGTTGCGCCGGATATGGACGATGTTGGTATGATAGTTGGCGATGCGCACCTGGGCGGCGTCCTCCCCTTTGCGCAGGGTAATCCGGATATCAAAGACCAGCTCTCCGTCCAGAAACTCCACCCGGACGGGGTGCTCCTCCAAATATCGGCGCATCTCCTTCTGCTGTTCGGGGGTCACCTGAGAGATGACCTCCAGCAGCAGATCCGCCCGCCCGGCCACCGCCCCGGCGGCGGCGGCGGCTTCAATGCCGTGGAGGCCGCCGGTGTTTGGCACCACCACGCTCTTCACATTTTTGATAATGTTGCCGCTGGCCTCCACCACGATCTCATCTGGCAGCGCGCCCAGCACCTCCCGCCCCCTGGCCGCGCCGTAGGCGATGGCGATAGGTTCGGTGCAGCCCATGGCGGGTGCCAGTTCCTCCTCCAAAATCTGAATATAGGCGCCATATTTTTCATTAGACTTTTCCATCGTGCCCCTCCTTGTCTTCTCCCGAAGCTTTGCCTCCATTATACCGGAAAATCCGCCCGGGGTCAAACGGTTGCGGCAAATACTTTCCTGTGGTATGATAGTGCCATCCGAGGTCCCCGCCGCCTGCGGGGACAGTGCAGGGAGGAAACGCCATGTTTAAAGCGGTATGCTTCGATTTTGACTACACCCTGGGGGACTCCACCGACTCCATTGTCGCCGGCTTTACCCACGGACTCACCGGCCTTGGCTGGCCTGCGCCGGAGCGCGAGACGGTGCGGGGCACCATCGGCTATCTGCTGGAGGACGCCTACACCATGCTCACCGGCGACGCAGACCCAGTCCGCCGGGCCCAATTCCGCCTGCTGTTCTCCGAGGCGGCGGTGGAGCGCCAGCGGAAGGAGACCACCCTCTTCCCCGGCGCGTCGGAGCTGCTCCGGGGATTGAAAGCACGTGGGGTAAAGACGGCCATTGTCAGCACCAAGCGGGCGGATACCATCCAGATCGTCATGGAAAATCACGGCTTGGGAGATATCCTGGAGCTGGTCATCGGCAGCGCCGACGTGAAGCGCCATAAGCCCGACCCGGAGGGGCTGCTGGCCGCCATGGACCGGCTGGAGGTCTCCCCGGAGGAGACTCTGTTCTGCGGCGATACCGTGCTGGATGCGGGCGCGGCCCAAAACGCCGGCTGCCATTTCACCGCCGTGCTCAACGGCACTACCCCGGCCGGGGACTTCGTCCCCTTCCCCGTCGACCATATCTCCCCCGACCTGTGGGATCTGGCAAAGTGGCTGGGGCTTTAAGAAAATTTTAATTTGACTTATCTCTGTGCAGTGCTACAATAAAATAGAGAAATTGGGCTGTACCCCAAGAAAGGATGATTCCCGATGAAACGATTACTTACCCTGCTGCTGGCTCTGGGGCTGCTGAGCAGCACCCCCGCTATGGCCGCAGGGGCCTCCGCCGCCCCTGACGGAGTGCCGGAGGGCGCAGAGCTCACCGTCACCGTGGCGGAGCCCACTCCGCTCCCCGCCTGGGCCTACCGCGAGCTGGCCGACGGCTACGCCATGGGGCTGTTCGGCGACGAGATCCAAACCCATCACAGCCAGCCCGTTACCCAGGTCCAGCTGGACAAGCTGACCGGTGTGGTAGCCGGCAAGCTGGCCCTGCTGGAGGTGCCCGCCAACCCGGATAAGGGCGAGGCCCTGGTGATCGACACCACCCGCGGCGGAGTTCTCAACGCCTTGTACCAGGAGGCGGCGGCCTATGCTTTCCCCGGAATCGAAGCCGGCCCGGTGGACTTCATGCGCTCCATGAAGGTAATTCGGGGGGACGGCACCGGCCTGGCGCTGGACCGCCCCTGCACTCTGCTGGAGGCCGCCGCTTTTGCCAACCGGCTGATCCTGAATCTGTACGACGGGCAGAACGCCGGCTCCCTGGGCCTGCTGTGGAAGGCGGAGGGCAATGGCAATACCCTGTATCTTCTGGGCTCCATCCACACCGACCGGAACAACCTCTACCCCTTCCACAGGCAGCTCCGGGATATCATCACCGGCGCGGAGCTGGCCGCCTTTGAGCTGGACTTTAACAGCCAGGAGGGGATCGACGAGTTCACCGCCATGCAGACCTACTCCGACGGCACCACCCTGAAGGACCACATTGACCCCGAGCTGTACCAGGAGGTTGTAAACGCCCTGGCCCCTCTGGGCATGGACGAGGCCCAGGTGGCCCAGTTCAAGCCCTGGGCGCTGTCCAACTCCTTCACCGCCCTGTCCATGCTGGACGAAACCGCCAGCGATAACGCCATGGCCATCGACCTGTACGTCAACGCCAGGGCCTCCAACGCGGGCATTCCCGTGGAGGGGGTGGAGACCTACGCCTTCCAGGGTAAAATCTTCGACGACCTGTCCGACGAGTACCAGGAGAACTACCTGGCCATGACCCTGGCCATGTTCCAGGGTATGGACGCCGCCCAGGACCTGACCGAGGAGGAAAAGGCGGCCTATGAGGCCGCTCTCAAGGAGCAGGACGCCATCGTAGACAGCTGGATGGAGCAGTGGAAGACACGAGACACCGAGGGCTTCGCCAAGGCCTACCCCAAGGACGAGCTCAGCGCCAACCCCTCCGATGAGCTCAATTCCAAGCTCTTTGAGGGCCGGGACCCCAACATGATTGCCTGGGCGGACCGCTGGCTGAAGCAGGAGGGCTCTCACACCGGGCTGATGACGGTGGGCGCGGGCCACATGATCGGCAATACCGGTGTGGTCCAGGGGCTGAAGGACCTGGGCTATGCCGTGGAGGTTGTATCTCTCCCCTGATTGCCGGTTTTCCGTTAAAAAATACACGTATTGCCCCACCTGAAGGGCGGGGCAATACGCAAAGAAAACCATCTTTTTAAAAATTCCGGACCCTGAAGGGTCCGGAATTTTTTTACTTTCTGGTGGGCACATGCCAGATATCCCGGGCGTAATCCCGGATGGACCGGTCGGCGGCGAAAATGCCGGAGCGGGCGATGTTGATCAGGGACATCCGATTCCAGCGGTCCCGGTTGGCATAGGTCTCAATGGCCCGCTGGTGGGCGTCGCGGTAGCTGTCAAAATCGGCCAGCAGCATATACTCGTCGGCCTGGCTTCCTCCCGCCCCGAAGAGCAGCCGCTGGGTCAGGTCGGAGTAGGCCACCTTGTCATTGAAGCCGGCGGAAATCTGGTCCAGCACCCGCTTGATGGGCTGGTTGTGGAGATATATCTCGTGGGGGCGGTAGCCCTCCCGCTTGCGCTGGTTCACCTGCTCGGTGGTCAGTCCGAAGAGGAAGATATTCTCGTCCCCCAGCTGCTGATGCATCTCCACGTTGGCCCCGTCCAGCGTGCCGATGGTGAGCGCGCCGTTCATCATGAACTTCATGTTTCCGGTGCCGCTGGCCTCCTTGCCGGCGGTGGAGATCTGCTCAGAGATCTCGGAGGCAGGCATCAGCTTCTCAGCCAGGGACACCCGGTAGTTCTCCAAAAAGACCACCTGGAGCTTATCCCTGCATACGGGGTCGGCGTTGATCTGGGCGGCCAGGGAGTTGATCAGCTGGATAATCTGCTTGGCCACGTGGTAGCCCGGGGCCGCCTTCGCGCCGAAGAGATAGGTCTGGGGGGTAAAGTCCATATTGGGGTTATCCCGCAGCTGGTTGTACAGGTGAATGATGTGCAGCACGTTGAGCAGCTGGCGCTTATACTCGTGCAGGCGCTTCACCTGCACGTCAAAGATGGCGCCGGTGTTCAGCACAACGCCGGACTCCCGCTTGACCCACTCGGCAAAGCGGCGCTTGTTCTCCCGCTTGATGTCCTCCAGCCGCTGGAGCACAGTCCTGTCGTCCGCCGCTTTTTCAAAGTCTCGCAGGGCCTCGGGGTGGAGGAGGTATCGGTCTCCGCCAGTGCAGTCCCGGATAAGGGCATCCAGGCTGGGGTTGATCTGAGACAGCCAGCGGCGGTGATCAATGCCGTTGGTCACATTCTTAAATTTGCCCGGCTCTGCCTGATAGGCGTCCCGGAACACGTCCCGCTTCAAAATTTCGGAGTGGAGGGCAGACACGCCGTTGATGGCCTGGCAGGCGCAGACACACAGGTTGGCCATGCGCACCTCGCCTCCCCAGATGATGGCCATGTGGGCGATCTTCCCGGTGTCGCCGCCGTAGCGGCGCTCCAGCTCGGTCTGATAGCGGGAGGCAATCTCCTTCAGGATCTGCCAGATGCGGGGCAGAAGGTTTTCAATCAGCGTCTGGGGCCAGCGCTCCAGCGCTTCGGCCAGAACGGTGTGGTTGGTGTAGCACACCGCGTCGGTGACGATGTGCCAAGCCTCGTCCCAGCCATAGCCCTCCTGGTCCAGGAAGATGCGCATCAGCTCAGGAATAACCAGGGTGGGGTGGGTGTCGTTAATCTGGATGACATGCTTCCTGGCAAAGTTGCGCAGGGTACCGTACTGGGCCTTGTGCTGGCGGACGATGGACTGGACGGTGGCGGACACAAAGAAGTACTGCTGCTTCAGGCGCAGAGACTTACCCTCGGCGTGGTTGTCGTCAGGGTAAAGTACCTTGGCAATGACCTCAGCCATGGCCTGCTGTTCCACCGCCTTGAGATACTCACCCCGGGAGTAGAGGGACATGTCCACAGGCAGAGGGCTCTTGGCATCCCAGAGGCGCAGGGTATTTGTGTGCTTGGTCTGGTAGCCGGCGATCTTCATATCCCGGGGGATGGCCAGCACAGCGGTGTAGCCCACGTGCTCGGGGTGGTTAGCTCCGTTCTCCCAGCGGTCGATGATCTGACCGCCGAAGCGGACCTCCTCCGCCTCCTCCATCTTGGGAATCAGCCAGGCGTCGCCCAGGCCAAGCCAGCTGTCGGCCAGCTCCTCCTGCTTGCCGTCGATGATTTTCTGCTTGAAGATGCCCAGCTCATAGCAGATGGAGTAGCCGGTGGCGGGAATCTCCAAAGTGGTCATGGAGTCCAGATAGCAGGCTGCCAGACGGCCCAGGCCGCCGTTGCCCAGGCCGGCGTCCGGCTCGGACTCGAAGAGGTCGGCCGGGGAAAAGCCCATATCCTCCAGGGCCTGCTTCAGAGTATCCAGCAGCCCCAGGTTATAGGCGTTCTTCTCCAGAGAACGACCCATAAGGAACTCCAGAGACAGGTAATGGACCTGCCGCTGCTGCTTTTCCCAGATCTGGTTGCTGGTCTCCATCCTGCGTCGGGACATGATATCCCGAAGAACCAGGGCACAGGCCTTGAACATATGGTTGCTGTTGGCGGTCTCCACCGTACAGCCAAAGTTGCGTTGGAGCTTGCCGGCAATCATTTCGGTCAGCTGCTCCTTGTTGTACTCAGGGGAATATTCCGTCATAACAGTGCCTCCTGTTTTGTTTTATCAAAGGGAAGCCGCGCCTCCCGCGGGTATTGATTTTATCAGATTTTTTCCCTGCCGTCAACAATTGGTATGGGAGAAAATGGTGGAAATCCTGTTTCCCACGCAAAAGCGGGCGGTCCGGAAAGGACCGCCCGCTCTTTTGCCCCGTTATTCCGCCTCAAAGACGGCGTACAGCGTCATGGGCTCCAGAACGCAGCCCGCCGGAAGTGAGACTGTTCCGTCCTCCCCCGGCCGGAACCGGACCGTCATGGTAACGCTGTTCCCCGACCCATCCCGAACGGCCCATCCTGCAAAGCGCCGGCCCTCCGGGACCGCCGCTGCGGGAGGCGTAAAGCTGCGCTCCTCAGAGGAGACAAACAACCTCCCCAGCTCCTCTTGTCCGTCCATAAATACCAAACGGGTACGGGTAATCTCTCGCTGCACGTCCACATTGGTCATCTCATAGGCCCGCCAGCCCTCCGCCGTCCGGTGGAAGAAAAAGGTACTGTCCACCCGGTAACCTTTGAGGGTGCCGTTTTTCCGCCGGACGTTCATGTCCATCCCCACTCTGGCCGAAAACAGATCGTCTCCATAGCGCCGGAACTGGCTGACGCTCTCGTTCTCAATGCTGTGTCCGGCGGTGCTGTTGATCCATATCTCGCTGGAGCGGATGGTTCGGTAGATCTGGCTCTCGCTGTCAAAATACCGCCGCAGCTGATGGTCGGAGGCCTCTCGGATCATATATCTGGCATAGCTCTCCGCCGCGCCCAGCAGAGCGGCGCGCTCCACCTCTCCCGGCTCCTCTGACGGCTCTTCCGCCGTAAAGCAGCCCTCCTCATAGCGCAGGGAGGCGGTCTGTCCCTCTCTGTCCAGAACGGTCACCTCTGCCTGCCGGATGGCGCTGGTCCTGGTCTGCCATAGAACGCCCCGTCGGCCGTGGACTCCCTCGGGGAGGTACCGTTCCGCCGCAGTCTCCACGGTCTGTACCCGGCACTCCTCCCCCAGAACAGCACCGTTGACCAGCACGCTCCAGCCCTCAGGGGCGCGGACGCTCACTGTGCCCGCCTGGCCCAGCAGCAGTTCCACCCTGTCCAGCTTCCAGAGGGCCTCGTCCTCCCCGCCGTCGGCCAGGGTGAACGCGGCCACGCTGTCGCTCCCCGCCTTGACGATATACCGCCGGTTGCCCGACAGGCCCGCGGACGTCTCTACCAAGGTCATCTCCCGGCCAGCCGTCAGCTCCTCCATGGACCGGGCGAACCCCTCCCGGTCCCCGTAGAAGCCCTCCTCCAGCCCGGCCAGATCGTAGACCCTGCCCCAGTCCGCCGGAGCAAAGAGCTCCGCAAAAACCTCCTGGCTGGCGTGCCTGGGCTGGGCAGCCTCAAAGCGGGCCAGCCAAGGCCGCAGCACCCCGAACCGCAGATAACAGAATCCCGCCACCAGCGTCAGGACGATCCCCAGCAGCACCTTATAAAACAGGCTGATTTTTCTTGTTTTCATCCTCTGCCCGCCTCACTTCCCGTCCCGGGGCGCACCATGAAAAAGGTGGGCATCCGTCGGGGCTCCTCCTGGAGCAGGGACACGTTGTTCACATATTGGACCTGCCCCTCCTCGTCCCGGAGCAGCATCACCGTGGAGGAGCCGCCGTCCAGATTGCAGGCGTTCACCGCGCCGAACTCCACCATCACGTCGATGATGTCGCCATAGGTGGCCCCCAGGCTGCCGGCCTGCCGGCCATCGATGCACAGCAGGATGGCTGTGCCGTCGGCCCGCTGGCCGATGGCCGTCCGTGGATTAAAGCCGGAGTTGGTGTTGTAGGCCTCCTCGTTGACTGCGCCGTTCAAAATCAGCACCGGGCCGTAGCAGCAGCCGTCCCGGATGCGAGCCTGCCGGGCGTCGGCGGCGGACATGGTCTTGGCCACCACCAGGATATCGTCCTCATTGAAGCCGGCAAAGCCATAGTAGGAGCTGCCGTCGTCCCAGAGGATTTTCCCCCCGGACACCACCAGCCCGCAGGGGACGCTGCCCACCTCTGGGCTGATGGTGCCGTTGTCAAAAAAGGCGCCGCCGTTAATGGCTGCCGCCGCCCCCTCAGTCTCAATATGACGATTAATCCGCTTCCCGGGAACGCTTTTGGAGTACTTGGGGGAAGAGGGGGACAAATAAATCCTGGACGGGTCCCTGATCAGCATCACATAGGCGTTGTAGGTGTCGCCGCTGACCTCCTCCACCCGCAATCCGTCGGGATACTCCGCCCACTCGTCATCCTCCGCCACGCTGTCCGTACGGATGATAACCTGGGAGGGGTCGGACAACTCGTCGGGCAGGTCGGAGGCCACCTTGGCCCTGATCTGCTCCACCGTCTCCTCTCCCACAAACACCGCCGGCACCCACTTGGTGGCGCTGGCCTCCAGCAGGGACATGGTCAACCGGTTCCGTGCGGTCTCGGAGGGCCCGTTGAACACCTCGTCCATTATCATCCACAGCCCCAGCGCCAGGGTGGCCGCCACTGCCAGGAGGGCAATCACTCCCCGCAGGAGATACCGCAGGATTCGTCCCGGGCCTTTCCGAGTCCGGGAGGCCTCCCGCCTGCCCTGCGCCGCGCGTTCGTCGCTCATGTCAATGCTTCCTTTCTCTCTCTTTCCGTGAAAAAACCCACCGGCGCTGAATCACATAGCTGCCCACAAACAGGGCCGCCATCACCCCGGCGTAGACAACTGTTCGCAGAAGGGTCTGCCTGTCGCCAATATGGGCGGCCCGGAACGCCCCCTCGGTCAGCAGAAACTGAGCCAGCAGCAGGGGCAGGGCCAGGGCATAGTACCTTCCCAGAGCCCGGTCCAGGGGGGCGCCGCCGGGAAAGACCAGCCGCCGGTTCAGCGTAAAGTTCAGCAGGGAGGACAAGGTCCGCGCCCCCATGGCGGCGGCGGCGGTGAGTGCCGTCCCGGCCACCCTTCCGGCCAGCAGGGCAGACAGCAGAGCAAACAGACCAGCGTCCGCCGCCGCGCTGACCAGTGAGCTGAGGGTATAGCGGAAAAAGCGGGCCAGAATCAGCCTGTAGATCCTCCAGGAGTCCCGTACCGGGTAAAAATGGGATTCCTGGTTTCCCTCCAGATAGATGGTGCGTATCTTTACCTCGCCCCAGGGGATCTCCAGATCTCTCAGGGACAGCAGCATATTGGTCTCATATTCATAACGGTCCCCGGACACGGCAGCCAGTTTCGGCAGATACTCCATGGGAATAGCCCGCAGGCCGGTCTGGGTATCCGAGACGGCAAGGCCGCAGAAGATTCGGAGCACGGTACGGGTGAGGCGGTTCCCCATTCGGGACTTGGGCGGGACCTCAGGCAGGGAAAAATCCCGGCACCCCAGGATCAGCCGGTTCTCCTCCAGCATCTTCCGGGCGCAGGCCAGGGCATCCTCCGGGTGGTGCTGACCGTCGCCGTCCACCGTCACCACCCCGGCGCAGTCCGGCCGGTGCTCCAGCAGCCAGGCGAAGGCCGTTTTCATGGCCGCTCCCTTGCCCCGGTTAACCTCATGGCGCAGCAGAGTCACTTCCGGCCGGACCGCTGCCGCCTCAAAATACCGCCGGGTGTCGTCCCGGCTGCCGTCGTCCACCAGGACGATTTGAGCAAAGCCCGCCTTTAAAAGGCCGTCAACGGTACTGGTCAGCCTGTCTGTGGGATTCAGGGAGGGCAGCACCACCGCCGTCCTCTCCGCCGTCCTCTGCTCCTCCATGTCTTTCGCCTCCTCATGCAGAAAGGCCTCCCAGCCGGTTCAGCGGGGAGGCCTTGGTGGTCGGCTTACATCAACTTGACCGTATAATAGACAAACAGGGCGAACAGCCATGCGGCCATTGCGAAAATCAGGTAGTAGGCCAGGCTCTCCATCAGCAGTCCGGCCGTCGCGGCGGCCAGGCTGGCCAGACAGGTGGCCAGTAGCACGCTATAGTTTCCACCCTTGGGGAGGAACTGCACCGGCTTGGAGACGGGGATGGCCCCGTCGTGCTTTTTCAGCCACAGGGCGGCAACGCCCACTGCCGCGATGGCAATCAGAATCACAATGACCTCCAGCCGACCGGCGGCGCCGTAGCGGGCAAACCACAGCCCCAGCACTGACATGCCGCAGGCGGCGGCGGCCAGGAAAAATTCCCTCTGATAGATATAGTACACCAGCGCCAGCACGGCCCAGGCCGCAACCAGCCAGAACAGCATGGACACGCCGGGCTCCTGATACTTTACCGCCACGTGGAGGCATATGGTGAGGGCGGCCAGAGCGATGGAGCCGATCAGCGGCCGGCCGAACTTTTTACTCTGCATCAGCCTCCACACCGCCCACGCCAGGGCCAGCGCGGCCCCGGCTAGGGTCACATAGCGGGCGACGGGCATCCACTGATTCAGTCCCAGGTATACCGCGACCCCCGCGTCGCTGAGGTTAAAATTGATATAAAAGCGATTGACAAGCACCAGCAGAGCCTCTAATACGACCGCCCCCGCCACCCACAGCAGTCCCCGCTGCAGCGCGATATCTTCCTGACGGCGGCGCTCTTCTCTCTGTTTCTTATCCATGCGTGCTCATTCTCCTTACCGCGGACCGCTGCGGTCCAATTTCAGCTGACCGGGACATTCCGATATCCAGACAATTTATTATTGTACCAGATAGCGCTTTTTTTTGCAAGACTTAAAACGGGAAAAGTATCCAAATTTAATGAATCGGGGCCCGGAGGGTTTTCCTCTCCCGCCATACCGGTCCGCCTTCCCGCCGCCGACCGGACAGGCTGGAGTAACCGCGGCCGCTCGGACGCCGTAAAATGGCTCAGGGGACCAGCGAAAGGAGAATGTATATGAATCTCTTTCACAAGCGGCTCTCCCGGCTTCTGACCGTCAAGAGCATCGTCACCCTGATTCTCACCTGTGTATTCGCCATCCTGGCCTTCCGTGGAAAGATCGAGCAGGACTTTATGACCATCTACGCGGTCATCATCTCTTTCTACTTCGGCACTCAAAGCCAGGAAGACCGGGATATCCGAGAGGAGGAACACAAATGAGACTGCGCAGGCAGTATCTCACCCAAAACGACTGCTATCAGACCGGCCGGACCATCCGGGTCCGGGGGGTTATGGTCCACTCCACCGGGGCGGATAACCCCCGAGTCTGCCGGTATGTGCCCGGAGACGAGGAATTGGGCCGCAATACGGCGGGCAACCACTGGGACCGCCCCGGCCTGACCAAGTGCGTCCACGCCTTCGTGGGCAAATTTGCCGACGGGGGGATCGGGACCGTCCAGACCCTGCCCTGGGAGCACCGGGGCTGGCACGCGGGAGGCGCGGCCAACAATACCCATATCGGTTTCGAGATCTGCGAGGACGGTCTGGACGATCCGGACTACTTTGGAAAAGTCTATCAGGAGGCGGCGGAGTTCACCGCCATGCTGTGCCAAACTTACGGCCTGAACCCCCTGGCCGACGGGGTGGTCCTGTGCCACGCGGAGGGCCATGCCCGGGACATCGCCTCCAACCACGGTGACGTGCTCCACTGGTTTCCCAAGATGGGAAAATCCATGGACGACTTCCGCGCCGACGTGGCCCGTCTGCTGAAAGACGCCCAGGACCCCGGCGAGCCTGAAGAGCCGGAGGGAGGTGACGGCGAAGTGACCTATGAGCAGTGGAAGCAGTTTATGGACCGCTACCGACGGGAGCTGGGCCAGCGCTCCGCCCCCGAATGGGGACAGGAGGAACTGGAGCAGGCCAAGGCCCTGGGCTTTACCGACGGCAAGCGGCCCCAGGATCTGGCCTCCCGTCAGGAGGTAGCCTCCATGATTCTGCGCGCCGTACAGGAATCAGGCGCGCCCGCAGATAATATCCATTAACGTGTTCTCCCGCCTCCGGCAGAGAAAGCGCAAAGTCCTGTGCCCGGGATGCGCTCCTGTCATTCCATCCCGCCCCCCGGGGCGGGATTTTTACGCTCCCGCCGGGCGGACGCGCTCACCGCCCCGCCATCTCGGCCAGAAACAGCCGGGTAAGGCTGAGCATGTTTTCAAAATCGGCGATGCTGCCCACGCTGGCGGGGGCGTGGAGGTAACGCACTGCAGCAGACAGGGCCGCCACCCGCACCCCGGCCCTGGAACGCTGAATGGTTCGGGAGTCGTTTCCACCGGCAATATACTCCTTGGTCTGCCAGGGAATGCCGTTCTCTTCTGATAGACGACGCAGGGTATCAAAAAGTTCCCGGTCGTAGATGGTACCCCCGTCCATATAGGAGATGACCGGGCCTCTCCCGGGATAACACACCCGGCGGTGGGCCTCCACCCCCGGCAGGTCGGCGGCGGTGGTGGTCTCCAGCACCAGGGCAATCTCTGGTGTAACTGAGAAGGCCGCCCCGAAGGCCCCCCGGGTGCCCACCTCCTCCTGGGCGGTGAAGGCGAAGGTCACATCCAGGGGCAGGTCCTCCTCCAGCAGCTTGAGCATGATGGCGCAGCCCACCCGGTCGTCAATGGCCCGGGCCTTGAAGAGGCCGTCCCCAAACTCCTCGGGCTCGCACACAAATGACCCATAGTCCCCCAATTCCACCAGTTTTTCGGCAGATTCCCTATCTTTGGCCCCAATATCGATATAGAGGGACTCGGTCTTGGGGGCCTTCTTCCGCTCCTCCCGGCTCACCAGGTGGACGGCCTTCAGGCCAATGACCCCGGGAATTTTGCTGTGCCCGATCACCACCGGCTTGCCGATGGCTACCCGGCGGTCCACCCCGCCCACAAAGTCAAATTTAAGGAAGCCCTCGTCGGTAATGCGGGTGACAATGACCCCCACCTCGTCCATATGGGCGCAGAGCATCAGCCTGTTTCCTGTGGACTTTTTACCCTTTTTAAAAGCAATCAGATTGCCCAGGGCATCGGAACAAAACTCCACGCCCTGGATACCGGCAATACGGGCCGTCAGAAAGTCCCGCACCTCGTCCTCCTCTCCGGACACACCGCTGAGGCGGCACAGCTCCTTTAAGGCGTTTACCATGTCGTTTCCCCCTCTCCCATGCGCTCTGCAAGGGCGGCCAGCAGCTTGGCCGTATCTTCCAGGTCCTTTTTATTCACCACCTCCACCGGAGTGTGCATATACCGCTCCGGTATGGACAGCACGGCGGTAGCCACCCCCTCCCGGCTGACCTGGATGGGCCAGGCGTTGGTGCCGCTGGAGCCCGCCATAACCTCGACCTGGACCGGCATGTCCAACTCCTTCGCCAGCTCTTTCAGCCGGCCGGTCATGGTTCGGGCGCAGTTGGGCCCCACCCCAATCACCGGGCCGCCCCCCAGCTTAAAGGTCTCGTGCTTGGGGGCGTCGGGGCTGTCTCCGTGGGTCACGTCCACCGCCACGCACATCTGGGGGGCAATCTCATAAGCGGCAGTAACGGCCCCGGCGGAGCGGGTCTCCTCCTGGGTAGAGCCCAGGACATACAGATCCACGTCCAGCTTCCTGCCCTTCATCTGCTCCAGCGCGTCCAGCAAAACGGCAAAGCCCGCCCGGTCGTCCAGGGCCTTGCCGCACAGCAGGTCCTCCCCCAGGGGGGCGCAGCCCCCCCGATAAACGGCGGGTGTACCGGCGGGAATCCTCCTTTGAGCCTCCTCCTGGGGCAGGCCCGCGTCAATGCACAGCTCCTTGATGGGCAGAGAGCGGTCCTGCTCCCCATCCTCCTGGACATGGGGAGGCAGGCAGATCACCACCCCGGTGACGGGCGGATCGGCCAGCAGGACAATCTCCCGGTCGGGGAGCATTCGGGGGTCCACCCCTCCCAGGGGGGCGAAGCGGAGAAAGCCCTCCTCATGGCCGGTGACAATAAAGCCGATCTCGTCCAGATGGGCGTCCAGCAGCAGCCTGGGTGCGTTGGCCCGCCCGCACCGGCGCACCCCCACCACGCTGCCCAGACGGGTGGTATAGACCTCATCCACCAGGGGCCGGAGCAGTTCTGCCGCCGCTTTTGTCATGTTTTCCTCAAAGCCGCTGGGCCCGGGCAGAGCGCACAGACGGGCCAGTGTCTGTTCATAGTTCAAAGAAAGTCCCTCCCGATTTTGGAGTTTTATTCCCGCCCGGAGGGCAGGAACATCTGAGCGCAGGCGTTAAGTTAGTTTGCCAGGGTATCCCTATCTTAATCCAAAACAGAAAAAGCTGCAAGTTTTTTTGCAAAACGCCTTGACAATTTCCCGGCTCCGGGATATAATGCGCTTTGCGTTCAAAGACAGCAGGGGTCCGCAAGGGCATAATTCCTGCCGAGAGTGCTTTCAAAGGAATATTCTTTGATGGTACTGGCCTTCTGTCTTTTACGGCGGAAGGTTTTTTGCTGCGCGTCAACAATTTTCTGGAGGTGAAACCAAAAATGCCTAACGCAAAGGTCCTTTCCGAGAAGAAGGCCGTTGTGGCCGCTCTGGAGGAGCAGCTGAAGGACGCCGCCAGCGGCGTGCTGGTGGACTACAAGGGCATCACCGTGGCCGAGGATACCGCCCTGCGCGCCGAGCTGCGTCAGAACGACGTACAGTACAGCGTGGTAAAGAACACTCTGGTCCGCTTTGCCCTGGACGACGCCGGTCTGAAAGAGTTGGACGGCGTGCTCAACGGCACCACTTCCCTGGCCACCAGCGCCGGCGACCCCATCGCCCCCATGCGCGTGGTGAACAAGCACGCCAAGAAGCTGGGCGAGGGCAAGTTCAACATCAAGGGCGGCTTTATGGACGGCAAGGTGCTCTCCCTGGAGGAGATTATGGCCCTGGCTGAGCTGCCCCCCAAGGACGTGCTCCAGGCTCAGGCCCTGGGCATGATGCTGGCTCCCATTACCAGCCTGGCCATCGTGCTGAAGGCCATCGCCGAGAAGGACGGCGAGCCCGTCGCTGAGGAGGCCGCTCCTGAGGCCCCCGCCGCCGAGTAAGCGGCACATACCGCTCCCCAAGGGGAGACAACAAATTTAAAATTACACTATTAGGAGGTTCATTTATCATGGCTAGTGAGAAGATTACTGCTCTGATTGAGGAAGTTAAGGCTCTGACCGTTCTGGAGCTGTCCGAGCTGGTGAAGGCTCTGGAGGAGGAGTTCGGCGTATCCGCCGCCGCCATGGCCGCTCCCGCCGCCGCCGGCCCCGCTGAGGCCGCCGCCGAGAAGACCGAGTTTGACGTGGTTCTGGCCGGTTTCGACGCCGCCGCCAAGATCAAGGTCATCAAGGCCGTCCGCGAGATCACCGGTCTGGGCCTGGCCGAGGCCAAGGCTGCCGTTGAGGGCGCTCCCAAGACTCTGAAGGAGGCCGTGTCCAAGGATGAGGCCGAGGAGCTGAAGAAGAAGCTGGAAGAGGTCGGCGGCAAGGTGGAGCTGAAGTAACCGGCACACCGCTTGTTGTTGCTCCGTTCAAAACCGATCGAGTATCCCAAAAATCCTGACCCATCAAAGGTCCTGAGTAATTCACCATTACTCGGGGCCTTTTCTTTTTTCCATCAGGGAAGCGTTCTTATTGTGATGCAGTGGATCAGCACCCTGTCTGACGAACGGTTCGTTCCACAGCACTTTGATAAAATATCGAAAATGAAAAGCGACTGGCTTCTATAAAAGCCAATCGCTTTATTTTGTATGCGTTCAATATTTATGAATTACTGGCGCTTTATTTTAGCTGTTTGTCCTCGAAATGCTGATTGGGGTTTTTTCCACTCCGTTAACAGAGTAGTTGACCACTAGATCATAGGTTTTATTTTTGGATACAGTTGCGGTGCCCTCCAAGGTAAAAACCCAGGTTCCATTTCCACTCCAATTGTCGATCAAGGTATTCCCTTGCCACAACTCCATACTGGCAGAGATTTTGTCTGTGGGGTTGTCAGCAGTAATCTTCACGCCACAGGATGCCGTTGTCCCATTAAATATAATAGACGGACTGGCCCATATTGTCCTTGCAGACGCGGCATGTGCAGGAATCATAAGAAGAATACTTATTATAACAATTAGGCCTAAGAATTTTTTCTTCAATGATTTCACCTCCCTTCTCAACGTATTTACATACGATCATACGATGGAGCAGGGCGATTTTGGACAAGACAAAAAAATTTTTATTTTATGAAGAACACTTAACACTTTCGGCCATTTTAATTAAGTCGCTTTCATTTAAGAATGCAGATATATAAAATGCAGTATTATCAGCAGAGAGCCAGACAATTGAATTTGCAGTTCCAGATCCTTCATTAATGTATAAATCAGCCGGCATTTGATTAACTTGACTATACTTTGTTACAGTACTGGATTGGTCTATAAACCAATCCGATTTCTTTTGGCCGTTTGAGTAACTAAATATCATCCCTTGGCCTTTATTATTGATATACAATACCGTGACTGTGTCTCTGAAAACATCGTTGCCAGTTTCTTTGTACCCTTCAGGCAGCCATGTGGGCCGATATTCCTCTACAGAAGCATTGTAACTTGAGTCGGTTTCAAACTTATATACAATATAATTTTCATAGAGCTCCTTAACCCACTCAAAGAACGCCGCTCTGGCCTCAATGTCGACAGACAGCCAGACTGCGCCTCCAATCAGCGCCGCAAGAAAAAACGAGGCGACCCGTTGTAAGGACCGGTAGAGGAAAGGGTGATTGGCCCGCCGGCACAGCCGTTTGATTTTCTTTTCAAATCGTTGTGAAAATTCGTGTTGGTGTTCCGGGTCAAAGTCCTGTTCAAGATATCTGATATACGCCGCGCTTGACTCTGCGGCGGCTATACATAGCATCTCATCTGTAATCACAGGCTCCCGCCTCCTTCCAAATATAACTGTTCCAGTTTTTTCTTGGCCCGCTGGTCAATCTTCTGCGCCCAGGTCAGTGATATCCTCAGCATCGCAGAAATCTCTCGAAGGCTGTATCCATGATGATATTTCAACCAAATGACCTGCCGCTGCTGTTCCGGAAGCTTGAATATACACTCGACCAGCAGATTTTCCCCCTCCGGCTGTGTTGAAAGGCGGGAAAGGGCTTCCTGGGTAAGAAATGTCACAGGTTGATTTCCTCTCACCCGGAACAGGTCAGTTACTCTGTTCTCTACCATAGTTACGATGAACTGCTTTGTTTTTGGACTAACTGGCTCAATTTTTTTGATATTTTCCGCTACTTTCATAAAAACATGCTGGACAACATCCTCGGAATCCTGCACATGCTTGAGCCGCTTATAGGCAACATGATATGCCAGGCCCCGATATTCACGGTATATCTCTTCGAATTTTGATTTGTCCTCGGTCGTTTCTATTACTTGTAAGTAGATGAGCATAGCGTTCTCCACCACCCCACAGGTTTCACTTGCTATGCATTATTATATGATATGCAACGAAAAATGTCGAGACTTCCCGCAAAAATAGAGATCGAAAGCACACAATAACGTACAAAAAAGGAGGCTGCTGTATTAAAGACAGCTTTATATGGCGGACTTGATTTTACGGACTCGTCCAAATCCGCTCATTTTTATCGTATTATTTAAAAAAACATGTTGATTGAGACCTCATAACTCCGCCGCTGATAAAACAAAGTAATATCCCTCTGCTGTGTGCCCTGACGCACAACATTTGGGACTTTTTTTATTGCAACAGGCCAGCTGATACAAAATTCGACATTTTTCACAATGCCAATTGCAGTTGGCTGATAGTTTTTAGCAATTACGATATTCTTCCTTTCTAGAGGGGGTGTTAAAATTGCTGAAATCAAACAATAGATGCAGAGATCATCCCAATATGACTCAGCTGCTGGAAAGCGAAATTTATGATAAAAGAAGAAGCATGGGCATGTCTCAATATGTCCTGGCGGATAAAGTGGGCGTCACCCGAAACTGCATTCAACAGATGGAATGCCATGAGCATCTTCCGAGAGCAGAGACGATATTTGACATTATGCAGGCACTTGAATTCAGCGAGGACGAGAACATAAATTTCCTAAAAAAATATTTCAATGCCTACCATAAGGACAAGGCGCTTCAAAAGGAGCGGGAAAAGGAATTGGCGGGGATGGTATGACAGCTATTTACGACTTGCTTTATCAACTGGGGGTGACCGCAAATTACACCGGTTTTTTTCATACTGCCTATGCGATAGCGCTTTGCGTGGAACGGCCTAACCGGCTGCTGCTGGTGACGAAGTGGCTATACCCGGAGGTGGCGGAACAGTACAAGACAAATTGGAAAGCCGTGGAGAGAAATATCCGGGCAACAGGCAATATTATCTGGCGGGAAAACCGGCCCCTGCTGGAAGAACTGGCACACAGGCACCTGGAGCAGAAACCAAGAAATGCGCAGCTTCTGGCGATCCTGGCCGCTTCACTGGATACTGGTCCTCCAGCGGATTAAAGGGCTTCACGACCCTGCTGCGGACGAGCTGCCCTCTAGCAGCACGACCTGCTAAATGGGCATCTATGGATACGGGGACCTTGAACAGTGCGGCGCAGTGTCGCACTTGTTTTTATCAGCTACGAGGAGAAATCCCGACATCTCCAGGGATACCCCGAAGTTGTATCTCCTGCAAAAAAAGAAATACTGTTCAAAAACCAGGGCGGGGTCTTAATCCCCGCTCCTTCTATATCCATGGACCTTTTCGGGCGGGATAACATCAGTTAATTCCGTCTGATTTATTTGTCCAAAAATGTCCTTTTCCATCGTATTATATATAAATAAAGCGGTGGCCGGTATCCCCAAAAAGGAAAGGGCATTGCTGCAATGGAAAAAAGCGATATTAATAGGGAGGGTGAGTTGATATGTCAATGTTTGAGCACTATAAGGCAATCTCGGAAGCACTGGGGAGGCAGGTGGAAACCGTAGTCAAAACGCCTTTCTTTTGGGTGCTGATTTTCCTCTTGCTGGGCAGTCTTGTGCTTACCTTTAACAGCTCCTCCCAAAATCGGTTGTCCGGCAGTTTAATTTGAACCGCGCCAGTAAAAACGGACAATAGACAAAAGGCCCCCTGTGTAGGAAAATAAGACTACACAGGGGGTCGTAATATGGAGAAGCGAAAATACACAAAGATACAAGTACTGGAAACAGAGATCGTATCAATGCATAGGGCAGGAAAAACGCACAGAGAGATAGCAGAATATTTTGGGTTAGAGCGCAGCCAGGTCAAAAAATGTTTGGAGAGATTCCGCTGCAGGCAGAGAAAGCAGGCGGTGGGAATACAGCCGAAGCCCAAGGGTCGTCCCCGCAAGGATGGCCAGCCGCCGCATCAAAGCGAGGCCGTAGAGCTTAAGAGGCTGCGGATGGAGAACCAGTTGCTGCGGGATTTTCTAAAACTTTCCGAAAGGGGGTGCGAGCGAGAGTAAAGTATCATGTGATCTATCTTCACCGGAAAAACTATGCCATAACAGTCATGTGTCAGTTTTTCGGGGTATCGCGGAGTGGGTACTACGATTTTGTCCGCTGTCTGGGCCGGCCAGAGCGGGATGCAGAGCTGGGGCGGGTTCTTCGGGAGCAGCAGGTCCGCAAATATGAAAACCTGCTTAACCGGGAGTTTCACGCAGACAAG